>NZ_JBFUHE010000009.1:0-294904 GCF_056402535.1 Mucilaginibacter sp. P4_A11 | reverse complement strand
CGGCCATGCTTGTTGAAGAAGATCCTTCGTACCTCAGGATGACAGTTTTATACATCTACTCGCGCCTCCCCGCTAAAATACCCCTCCTTTCCTGTAACAACCTCCCCCTGCCACAGTCTTATTTTTGTGTAGACAATTTTTACAATATCACCTCAATAAAACATCTACCTTAGATTAAACGTTTAATTGCCGGTTTGTCACCGGCCATACCTGCAATGCCGCGCAAAACCCAATTGGCAATACAGGTTTCACTAAAAATAACACTAACTAAAATGGCTATTAACTTACAAAAAGGGCAGAAAATAGATATCGGCCTTTCAAAAATGACAGTTGGTTTGGGCTGGAACCCAAACGAGGGTACAGGTTATGATTTCGATCTTGACGTATCGGCCATCATGATCGATGCCAGCAGGCTGGTACCGCAGGATGAATTTTTTGTGTTCTATAATAATGTCGATTCGCCCGAGCAGTCGGTTCACCATACTGGCGATGATCCTACCGGCGGTAACAGCGATGGTGGCGATGACGAATCAATCACTGTTGACCTCACTAAAGTAGACGCCCGCATTCAGGAAATCCTATTTGTAGTAACTATTCACGAAGCACAGGCCCGCCGTCAAAATTTTGGACAGGTACGTGATTCCTATATTCGTATCTTAGATAACCAAACCGGAGCGGAGGTTTGTAAATATGAATTGGGTGAAGATTTTTCTATCGAAACAGCTATTGAGTTTGGCAGGTTGTACAAACGCGGTGGCGCATGGAAATTTGAAGCATCGGGCGTAGGTTATAAAGAAGACCTGGCCTTCTTTTTAAGTAAATATTTCAAAGGGCAAATAATCAAATAAAGCGATGGCTATAAATTTGGTAAAAGGTCAAACAATTGATCTTCGTAAAAATGACAAAGGCGAAAGTTTCGATCTGTCGTCGGTAACTATTGGTTTAGGCTGGGATGTGCGTAAAACACACGGCGGCGGTTTTTTAGGCAAGCTGTTTGGTGGTGCCGAAGAAGCGGAATATGATTTGGACGCGATAGCGTTTTTGCTGGATAAGGATGGTAAAGTAGCCAATCGCGGTTACGCCAAGCAAACCGCCAATGGCCGTACCATTAACCTGTTTGAGGGTGATGTGATTTACTTTAATTCTATGCGCCACCCGTCCGGACACATTTGGCTTACCGGTGATAACCGTACCGGGGCAGGCGATGGCGACGATGAGCAGATCATCGTAAAACTTGACGCACTTGACCCTAAGTATGACCGCATCCTTTTCCTGGTAGCCATTTACCAGGGCCGCAAAAACAACCAGCACTTTGGCATGGTAGAAAATGCGTTTATCCGTGCGGTGGATAGTCATGGTAAAGAAATAGCGAAATTCAGCCTGTCTGGCGATTCAACTTACAACGGCATGTGCTCTATGACCTTTGCCGAAGTATATCGTAAAGACGGTACCTGGAAATTCCGCGCCATCGGTGACCCACATTCAACTGATAGCCTTTCGGAGTTGCTTCGAAACTATTAAGCTTAATAAATAAACGTCATTGCGAGGAACGAAGCAATCGCCAACTATACAGGGCGGACTTGCAAATAGGGGATTGCTTCGTTCTTCGCAATGACGCATTTAAATATAGCCTCGAAAAGACATCCCCTACCTAAAACCAATGTACAAGCATTATTCATTTGATCTTTGGCTTACGCTGATCAAATCAAACCCATATTTTAAAATAGAGCGTACCAAAATCTTTCACCGGGATTTTAATCCGACAGGTAAAAGCATAGACGATGTAGCGCGAGCTTTCCGCCAGGTAGATCTGATGTGTAATGCTGTAAACGAGCGTACCGCCAAAAACATTGATGCCGACGAGATGTACCTGATGGTAATTAGCATGATCAATGATAATCAGTATCCGCTTGCCGATGTGGATATCGATAAGCTTTATGCCGATATGGAAAAATTGCTGTTCTATTACCTGCCGGTGGTTTACTCGCCTGTAACAATTGATACGCTGCAGCATCTAAAACAAAAAGGTAATTGCTCATTGAGTATTTTAAGTAATACAGGCTTTATAAAGGGGCAAACGCTCCGCAAGGTGATGGTTAAATTAGGCTTGGCCGACTTTTTTAACTTCCAGATCTATTCGGACGAGGAGGGCATGTCAAAACCCAATCCGGCTTTATTTAAGCTGATGGTGCAAAATGTCAGAGCGTGTAATAAACCAAAGCAAATAAGCCATACAGATATCATACACATAGGCGATAACCCGGCTGCAGATATAGCGGGGGCTAATGAAGTGGGCATTAATAGCCTGCTCATCAATTCAAACAACTTATCAATTTTAAACTTATTAAGTTTATGAAAGCTACCTACTCATTACATCACATCAATAGCGCTACACATTTTGGTTTCGATGCCGATGACTACAGTCGCTTTAAGTTTGGCGATGGTGAAGTGTCCCGCTATTTTGGCATTGACCTGGCCGATGGATTTATTGCCGAACATTTAAGCAAACAGCCCATCAAACAACAAATAGTGGTGATCTCGAGTCCGTACTCGTTTATTCCTACGGCCACCTTCGCCATGAAAAACTATTTTGTGTGCCGGCTTAACCGCTGGCTGGCAGATCATGGCTATCCTGTGGTACAGGAAACTAAAGTACACCGCACTATAACTTATAAGGAAGATTACGGCGCACTTGATGCCGAACAAAGGATCAGTTTAATAGGTAACGACTCGTTTCATATTGATAAGGATTTCCTTACAGGCAAAACGCTGCTTTTTTTGGATGATATCAAAATAACCGGCAGTCATGAACGTATGATCATGAAAATGGTTGATGATTATGGCTTGCAGAATGATATTTACATGCTGTACTTTGCCGAGCTGGTGAATAAGAATATCCACCCCAACATTGAGAATTATCTCAATTATCATCATGTGAAAAAAATCTATCACTTAAATGATATTATCAAAGGCAATAGCTTTTTCATCAACACCCGCATCGTAAAATATATTTTAAATTACGATCACGAAAGTTTTTGCATTTTTATACAAGATCAAGGCAGCAATTTCATAAACTTGCTGTATGATATGGCTTTGGGGAACGGTTACCATACCATTGAAGCCTACTTACCCAACTTAAACTTTATTAAACAAAACCTATTAATAAACAATCATAAACTAATTAAGCATGGCAATTAACTTGCAAAAAGGCCAGCGGGAAACCATTGGTGCCCCCAAATTTACAGTAGGCCTTGGTTGGGATACAAACAGCTCATCAACAGGCTCGGCCTTTGACCTCGATGCTTCAGTGTTCATCATGGGCGATAACAAAAAAATCCTGACCGACGAGCATTTTGTTTTTTACAATAATCCAAAATCACCCGACGGTGCGGTTGAACATACCGGTGATAACCTTACCGGCGCAGGTGATGGTGATGACGAGCAGATCATTGTCGACTTGTCAAAGATCGATCCGCGTGCTACTGAGATCTGTATCGTAGTAACCATTCATGAGGCCGAAAGCCGCCGTCAAAATTTTGGGCAGGTACGCAATTCCTTTGTCCGCATTTTTGATTCGGCTACCAATACCGATATTTTGAAGTACGAGCTGGAAGAAGATTTTTCGATAGAAACTGCCGTTGAGTTTGGCCGCATCTATAAAAAAGATAATAACTGGAAATTCGAAGCTGTTGGCGCCGGTATGAAAGGCGGCTTACAGGATTATTTAACCAAATACAACTAATAAAATGGCTATCAATCTTCAAAAAGGGCAACGCATCAGCCTTGAAAAAAGCAACGGCAGCAAATTACAAAATGTATGTGTTGGGATAAACTGGGGTGCCATTGAAAAGAAAGGTTTGTTTGGTTTGGGTACTACCAAAGAGGCAGTTGACCTTGATGCCAGCTGCATTTTATATAATGACAGCAAACAACTTATTGATGTGGTATACTTCGGCAACCTGCGTTCAAAAGACCATGCTGTAAAACACAGCGGCGATGACCTTACAGGCGATATGGCCGGTAACGACGGACTGGACAACGAAGTAATTACCGTTGACTTTGGTACGCTAAGTCCAACCGTTAGCTATGTAGCCTTCGTATTGAACAGCTTCCGGGGTCAGGACTTTGGCAGTATTCCGTTTGCGTCTATCCGTATTTATGAAGGTACTCCAACCCGCGTTAATGAGATCTTCGCTACTTATGATATCGCACATAGCAAAGATTTTGCGGGCCATGTATCTATGGTGATGGGGTATTTTACAAATAGAACGGCGAGTGGAAATTTAACGCGATAGGCGAACCAACCCGCGACCGCAAGCTGGAAGAAACTGTTAAAACGGTAACAGCTAATTACTTATAAGTATAACCAATGCCGGGTATATTGGTTATCCGGGCATTATTGTCACAATAACTATTTTTCAAAATAAGATTATGGAAAGTGCACAAAATAATGATGAACTAAATATACCACCGCTGATCACTCCAACCAGTTTGGATATTCCGGCGGCCGCGCAGCAAGGCAGTAATGTGCCTATGAGGCTGGATAAGCAAGGCAATGTTAACCTTGATGTTATCCCTACCGAAGATGTAAAAAAATATGGCGAGATGAGCAAAGACCTCAATCCGGGTGATGTTAACTCGATACTGAACTATGGTGTTGAGGTACAAAACTCCATGGAGAAATACAGCAACAACTTCCTTACTTCGGTACGCACCTATAACTCGGGCGAAGTTGGAGTGTTGATCAACGACCTGCTTACCGAACTGAATTATATTGATGTTGATGAGCTGAATCAAAACGCGTTCACCTCGTTCATATCACATATCCCGTTCATGAAAAAGCTGGTAGTTGATACCAAAAAGCTTTTCCAGAAGTACGATACCGTGGTTAACAACATCGATAAGATCACTAATAAGATCAAAGCCGGTCGTGTTAACTCTCTGAAAGATAACAGTTCGCTGCAAACCATGTTTGACAGCAACGTTACCTACATTAAGCAAATGGAAGACCTCATCATTGCCGGGCAGCTTAAGTACAATGAGCTTAACGAAAAGCTGGCTGTAATGGATGGCAACCCAACTGCCTACCAGGATTATGAAATTGCCGATCTGCGCGATTTTGTGAACCGTTTGGATAAACGCCTTGCCGACCTGAAAGTAGTTCGTTTCATTATGATGCAATCGCTGGCGCAGATCCGCGTGGTGCAGAATAACAATACTACCATTGCCGAAAAAGCGCAGTCTATCGTATCAACCACTATCCCGGTTTGGAAAAACCAGCTTACAATAGCTGTGGCGCTTAACCGCCAGAAGGAGAATGTGGAGATGCAGAAAAAAATCTCGGATACTACCAACACCATTTTGCAAAAGAATGCCGAAATGCTGAAACAAAACAGCATTGACGTAGCCCGCGAAAATGAAAAAACAGTAGTGTCTCTGGATACTTTGAAAAAGACAACATCATCGCTCATTGAAACCCTTACCGAGGTAAAACGCATTCACGACGAAGGTACGGCCAACCGCCGCACCCTGAATACCGAACTTCAAAACCTGGAAACAGAATTGAAAAAGACGGTAACGAGTGTGAGTTAATAACCCGAGGGTTATAAATAAACGTCATTGCGAGGTACGAAGCAATCCCAAACTATACAGGGCGAATTTAAAAAACCGCTCTGCTTGTCGGGGATTGCTTCGTACCTCGCAATGACGTTTTTGTTTTATCCGATTTTGTCATGCTGAACGCAGTGAAGCATCTTCTTCACCCTGTATTTTCGCTTTGCATATCCGCTAATTATGTCGAAGAAGATCCTTCGCTACCACTCAGCGAAAACTAAAAAAGGGTCATGCTGAGCTCGTCGAAGCATAGTGGACAGGCCTCTGCGCACGAGTCTTCGACAGGCTCAGACTGACAGGCCTTTTCTCTCACCCAACCACAACTGGCCTCTTCCCATACCTGTTTATAACCTCGGCCAAAATCAAATTAGGCACCCAGCTTAAAAAGGCAATGATGAGGTAGTTATTATGAAAATTTACGCCGTTCCCTAAAACGGTGAACAGCCAGATATAAAAGCGTAAGGTAACCGCGCCGAAGGCAAGGGCATAGCTGCGGTTCATCATTTTGATGTGATCATCTATCCGGCCGTTTTTAACCAACAGGAATGCTGCTAAGGTAAAAACTACCCAAAGCGTATTTTGCAGGAGGAACGATATAAACACACCTGTACCCCGGTTGATAAAAAGCGTCATCACATACGCGCCCGGTGCCGCAAAAAACAGCACGCCGAATACATATAGTTTTCCCAATGCCCGGTGCAGTACTTTGTTATTGTAAACCTTTTTTGAAAACTGAAAGAATCCGGCAAGCAGGATCACGCTGCTGCCAATAATGTGGCAATAAAAAGCGGGTAGATACCAGCCGGTTTTAACCGCCGCTTCCTTTATATGCAAAAAATAAGAATCGTGATTAAAATCCCAGTACTGAACCAATGTACCGGCACACAATATCAACACCCAGAAAAAGGCAAAATATCTTAATATGCGACCGGTAATGCTCATTTAGCAGCTAAGGTATTGGTTTTTATTTTGGTGCTGCTAAGCTTTTTGACCAGGAAACTGATATTGAATTTATCAATGGCGGTCAACGAATCATCAACATTGCTGAGATTGCCGCCGTTATACCTTTCAAACTGATCATTAAATGCATTGTTCCATTGCTCGCTTTTAAATTTATATTGGTATGAAGCGTAGATCTCGTTTTTCATGTATTGCAAAACGCTTGTTGGCATATTATCAGCACGGACACCTTTGCCGTCCCGGTTATTAGGATCGCCCAGCAGATAGCAGCCCTGCAAATATGAATCGTTCATTTTAACGTACTGGGTAAAGCCGAAGATTCTTTTGCCCGGTAACGGAACCAGTTTACCGTTTTTTATTTGCAGGTAATGATAATATGGGCCTTCAATAATTCCCGACCTTTCAATATTTGCCGTGGTTTTAAATTCAATGAGAGAATCACTGATGGCTTTTAAGGAATTTTCATTGCAGGCCCCTGATAAATAACCGCCGCCTTCGGCCTGGCCGTAATATGTTTGAGCGCTAAAGCCCATTACCCGGTTTGTCCTTTTATCAACCACTACCAGCTTTTTCTCGGTGTACAAACCTCCCCTGGCCCCGAGGTAATTACCCACCAACGAATAAAACGCACTTTTAAACCAGCTGGTATCCTGTTTTTGTGTACCGGTAAAACTTATCGACATGTCAACATCACCTTCACCATCTTCACTCATACTTTGCACATGCTTGCGTAAAGGGTTTTGAAAATCGATATAAGCAGGTACTATTTTCCAGTCGGCCAGGTACGATGGCGGAATCACATGCAATTGGTGCTTTCCCGGTCATTGTATTCCATGATGTTTTTCGAGCTTTTATCCGACAGGTCAAACGATGAGCCGAAGGTTTTGATTTTTGATAACTCGTCGGCTATTTTAAAATCAGTTTGTTTATCGCTGATACTCAGGTCTTTTTTCAGGTAAAAGTAACCGGCATCTTTTTTTAGCAGCGCCAGGTTATCGTCGTCATTATTTAGTGGATAGATCTGGTCATATATTACAGGCACTGTCAGTTTGCCGTTAAGGTCATACAGCCCCCTGTTTTTGCCCAGTTCAACTTCTATAAATCCGCTTAAAGTTCCGCCGATGTTATGGATCAGATCATAAGCCGGTGGAATGATCTCCTTTAATGACGGGCTTAAAAGCCCCATTTTGTAGGTGGATTTAGCCGGTATCGAATCTGGATAATAAAAGTTGCGGTTTAATACACCTTTTATCACATAAAAGTAGGTTTGCTTATTTACGTGCTCAAACCACAAAACACTATCATAGCGTGTTTTCAATTGTTCGGCGGTTTTAAACGCGGCAAGGGTTATAGGCTCATATACATCCTTATTCGCTAACGATTTGCCTGCTATTTTCTTTTGATAAGCCAGGTAATCACGCCTGAAACGGTCGGCGCTTACGCTAATGATCTTGAAGCCACCGTCATTAAGTTTGTGGACAGTAAAAGTTATAGTCGATAGTTTGGCAGGCTCTTTATCGTTGCTAAAGCTAACCTTTACAAATGCTTTGGCTAAATCATTTCCGGCAAACGTAATGTCATTGTCCGTAAAGTTAAGCTCTGTCCTGAACAGGGGCATAGCTTTGCCGCTCAGGTTGGTTTTTCCGGATAAAACTTTAATGAGCAGCGTTATCGCTTTACTGTTTTTATCGGCTTCAAAAAACTGTTGCAGTGAATCGATGTCGCCGGCTTTAGCATGACGGTTAAAGTCGTTCAAAAATCGAATCAATTTTTCCTTATCGCCGCTTGCCTGGTGTTTACACCCGGCAAAGAAAATGCCGCCGAGGGTAATTGAAAATGCTATTAATGTGATTAGTATAGGCTTAGTTCTCATTTTATCGGCATTAATTAAGTTGTATAAAAAAAGCACCCTTAAAGGTGCCTTTTTTATATGATTTATGGTAATTATTTTGCTGCGAGTACTTTAGTTGGTGCAGCTTTCAATTTTTGATCAATCCATTGAATGTTGAACTTGTCAATCTCCGTTAGCGAGTCGTCCACAGTGGTGTTTTGGCCTGTTTTGCCTTCGCCGTAAAAGTCATAAAAAATCTCATTCCATCTTTTATCCTTGAACTTGTATTTATACTCGGCATAGATCTCGTTTTTCATATACCGCAAAACTTCAGGCGTAAGCTGGGTCGATCGTTTGGTTTTCCATGGTACCGATCCTTCATCTACACTATATACATAGCAGCCTTCCAGATAGTTCTGGTTCATTTTTACATATTTGGTAAATCCGAACAAGCGGGAGGTATTCAGCTCGGTTAATTTTTCATTTTTTATGGTGAAATAATGATATACAGGCATTTCCTCCAAATTGCCCTTGCCGCTGTAAAGTGAGATGCTGCTCACAGCCGTTGCTTTTAACTCAAATAGTGAATCTGTAAGCGGACGAAAAGCATATTCATTGCAGTTATCGGAAGGGCTGTCTGATTCTCCTTCAGGACTGTAGTCTGTTTCAACCCGGTGGCTGTAAATCTTGTTATGCTTTTTATCTATCAGCACAAGGTTTCGGGTATCATAAAATTCAGTCCGTCCGCCAATAAAATAATCACGAATAGAATAAAATGCGCTTTGCAGCCAATTTTCACTTCCGCTCAAGCTTTGTACAGGCAATGATTTTGCTTTTACTATGTATTGGGTGCTTGATGCTTCAAACTCCACATGATTACGTAAGGGATTTTTGAATTCTTCAACTTGCGGCATCAACCCCAAATCAACAAGGTATGAGGGTGGCAGATAAATTGTGCCATGCTGCTCACGCGAATTAAACTCGGTGATATCACCAGCCGGGCTTTTGGTTAAAGTAAAAGAAGCCGGCTGCTTAAGCTTTGAAAACAGATCGCCGACGTTGATTTCGGTTTTTTCAGATATGGTATAATCGTTTTTCAGCCAAAAATAATCGTTTCCTTTTTTTAGTGCAGCAAGATTTGCAGTATCAGTAACCGGGTATACCTGATCATAATCAACCGGGATCACTATTTTACCACCGAGGTCATAGAATCCGTGTTTATGTTCCTTTTCTACTTCGACAAGATTAGGGAAAGTGCCGTTGATATTGTGAACAAGATCATATTCGGCCGGGACCACTTCTTTATAATCGGGCCCTACTAATCCCATTTTATAAGTTTTAGTTGTGTCTTTTTCCCGCTCCAATGCCTTGTAAAACTCCCATTTACCCTTTACAACATAAAAGTAAGTTTGATCTTTTACATGGCCGAACCATATTACGCTGTCATATTTGGCATATAAATTTGATGCATCGATAAAGGCTTTTAATGTGGCAGGACTATAAATTTCTTTATCGGTATATTGTTTTTGCCAGGCGGTGTTTTTATAGGCAATATAGTCGGTCATAAAATCGCGGGCATCTACCTGGTAAATTTTGTACTGGTGCTGGGCAGTTTTTTGGATGGTGAATGTAATGGTCGAGAACCTGCTTTCCAGGTGAGCGCCGCTAAATGTTACCGGTACAATGGCTACTGCCAGTTCGGGATTGGTAAAGGTGATATTGCTTTTAGCAACATCAAGGTCTGTGTGAAATAGCGCCTCGGGATCGTCATTTTTACTTTGCTTATTTAATAATACATCAAGCAGGCGGTTTATGGGTTCGCTTTTTTGCTTATCGCCAAAATAGCTTAATAATGAATCGCGGTTGCCTTTGGTGAGCTGAGTTTTAAAGTTGCCTAAAAATTGGCTTATCTCGCCTTGCTTTGGCGATGTCATGGTTTTACCGCGAAAAAACAGGAAAGCGCCAACGGCCAAAACAACAACAGAAACTGCAATAATGAGGATAGGTTTGGTTTTCATACAACCAAGATAGCGCATTTTTTGAAATAGCAAAAACGGGCTAAAAGCCTTATAAATAACACTATAAATATTATATATATCATACATAAAATTATATAACTAAAATCTATATCACATCAATTATAAGTATTCGGGAGGCGGGTTAAAATTTCTATATTTGCATAAACATTAAAAGAAATATCAAAATATGTTAACCATAGGACAAAAATTCCCCGAATTTTCTAAAACAGCAGTAGTAAGCCTTGAAAAAGGTAAAGAGTTTGAAACCCTTACTTCTGAGTATTTAACCAACGATGATAACGTTTGGACTGTAATGTTCTGGTGGCCAAAAGACTTCACTTTTGTTTGCCCTACTGAAATTGCTGAGTTTAACAAAAACTACGGCGAATTCCGTGACCGTGAAACCCGTTTGATCGGTGCTTCTACCGATTCTGAATTTGTTCACGCTGCCTGGAGAAGAGATCATGATGATCTGCGCGATTTGAAATTCCCGATGCTTGCTGATACTTCAAAATCATTGGCCGAAGACCTTGGTATTTTAGAGCCAACTGAAAAAATTGCTTACCGTGCTACTTTCATTGTTGACCCACAAGGTATCATCCGTTGGGTATCAGTTAACGACCTGAGCGTAGGCCGTAACGTTAAAGAAGTATTACGTGTACTTGATGGTTTACAAACTGACGAGCTTTGCCCTTGCAACTGGGAAAAAGGTCAGGAAACTTTAACTGTATAATATTTAAGCTTAAAGCCGAAGGCTTAAAGCTTAAAGCGAAAGGCTCGAAGCACGGGAAATAAACGCTCTTGGCTTTGGGCCTTTTCTTTAAGCTCGAAAGTAGCTGCTTTCTGCTTTTAGTTTTCTACTAATTAAACTACTAACACAGGCTTTAGGCTTTCTGCCTTCAGCTTTCTGCTAAAAACAGCTTTCGGCTTTCAGCCTTAAGCTTTCAGCTCAAAATAACATGAACGAAAGTACCGAAGTGATCCAGGAGATACTTGAAAGTATCGGATTAGATAAAAGCTACCGCACCGCGAGTCTTACCCTTTTAGAAACAGGCGAATCACGTTACCTGCGCGATCTGAAGCTGAACTTTACCAGCACCCTTACATCAGCACACTTAACCAACAAAGAATGCGCCCTGTTGGGTTTAGCTACCGCTGCTAACAACAATAACGTACCACTTATCAACTACTTTACCAAATACGCTAAAGAAAACGAAGCCACTGATGCCGAAATTGGCGAAGCTGTTGGCTGTGCTTCATTGCTGGCGTCAAATAACATATTTTACCGCTTCAGGCATTTTACCCAAAAGGAAAAATACACCCAGATCCCTGCCCGCATCCGCATGCAGCTCATGATGAAACCCGTAACCGGTAAAGAATTTTTTGAGCTGGCCAGTTTAGCCGTATCGGCAATTAACGGCTGTGAAATGTGCGTGAATGCACATGAAGATTCGCTTATAAAATTAGGCACTACCGAGGAGCGTATTTTTGATGCTGTACGTATAGCATCGTTAATTACAGCTACAGGTAAAGTTATATTTTAACAAGCTTAGCTCATTTTTACAACGAAAAAGGCATGAAACAATAAAATTTCATGCCTTTTTCATAAATAGTATTTTATTGCCCAATAAAATTTGCGTTTATTAATTAAAATCCAGTAAATTTATACCTTAAGATTAAACTAACCCTGGTCGCAATATTTAAATATGTTGTTTATGCAGGGGGAGTAACTTAAATTTTAATTGTTAATTTTTTTTGGGGAAAGCCGTTCCGGTAATAGTGGAACGGCTTTTATCATTTTAGTGCGAATCAGCAACGGCTTTCAGCTTTTTGAATGGCTGCAAGTAAAGCAGCGGAATCGAAAACAACATCACCAACCCCGAGATCCAGTAGGCATCATCATAGGTCAGTAATAATGTTTGCCTGGTAACCATGCCTTCAATTGCCTGGTAGGCCATATGGGTGGCATCAATCACCGATTTACCTTTTGCCATGAAGCCCTGCGTAAGCATATGCAGGCGATCATTAAAAGCGTTATTGTACGGATTGATATTAACCAGCAGGTTATTGCGGTGCACGCCCTGGCGTATGTGGATAAGCGTTGTTAGCGTGGCTATACCAAATGAACCACCTAATTGGCGCATCATGTTGTTCAAGCCCGAACCCTGGCCCAACTCGGGCCCTTTCAGGTCGGCCATGGCCAGCGTAGTAAGCGGCACGAACAATAAAGCCATACCTACACCACGTATCAACAAAGGCACTAACACATCCTTTTCGCCGGTGGCCAGTGTTGAGTTGCTCAACATGTGCGTAAATACATAAAACAAAAACATACCCGCGGTAGCCATAAATTGGGCTGGTATTCCTTTATTAAGCATCTTCCCTATAAATGGCATCATCACAATGGTACACAAACCACCGGGAAACAGCAGCTCACCTGTTTGCTGGGCATTAAAGCCAAGCAGGTTTTGACAAAATACCGGGAACACAAAAACCGAACCATATAAACCAAACCCAAGTATAAAGGAGGTAAACATCCCCACGGCAAAACTTCGATGCCGCAAAATGCTGAAGTTTACTATCGGGTGTTCCGTACTCATTTCGCGCCAGATGAACAATATGGTTCCTAATACTGCCGATATGGTTAATATCAGGATGTATGGTTTTGCAAACCAGTCTTCACTTTCACCTTTTTCAAGTACAGTTTGTAAACTACCTACGGCAACGGCCAGCAGGATAATACCCCACCAGTCAACAGGTTTACCTTTAGCATCCTTGGGCGTTTCCCGCACAAAGGTGTAGGTACAAAATGCCGCCAGCGCTCCAACCGGGATATTTACATAAAAGATCCATGGCCATGAGTAATTTTCAACTATCCAGCCACCAATGGTTGGACCTACCGTTGGGCCTACAACCGCTCCCAAACCAAACAAGGCGGTTGCTGTACCTATTTGCTCACGGGGCCAGGTTTCAAGCAATATAGCTTGGGCGGTTGAGATTAAACCGCCGCCGGCAATACCCTGTAAAATCCTGAATAGTACCAGCTCATTCATAGTGTGTGCATTACCGCATAAAAACGATACGATGGTAAACACTATAATAGATGTCATGAAATAGTTTTTTCGCCCAAAACGGCCGCCCAGCCAACCAGACATAGGCAATATGATCACGTTTGCTACCGCATAGCCGGTAACTACCCAGGCTACATCCTCAAGGGTTGCGCCAAGGTTACCTTGTATGTGAGGCAACGCTACGTTAACGATAGTGGTATCTATCAGCTCCAGTAACGAAGCTGTGATCACCGTAATGGTGATGATCCACTTTTTAAAGCCAGTTTCAGCCATTGTATTATCCTTTAATTACAGATACGTTTACGCTCATGCCCGGGCGTAATTTTGCAAGCTCTTCTTTAGTACCATTAATCTTTATTTTGATAGGCACACGTTGTACAACCTTTACGAAGTTACCGGTAGCATTATCCGGAGGAAGCAATGAAAATTTAGCGCCTGTAGCAGGTGAAAAATTATATACTTCGCCTTCCAGTTTCATATCAGGGTAAGCGTCAACTTCAATTTCAACTTTTAAACCGTTTTTGATATCGGTAAGCTGTGTTTCTTTATAGTTGGCAGTAATGTAAAGGCTGTTGTCGTTTACTATTGAAAACAAAGTTTGACCAGCCTGAACCAACTGACCTAACTGTACATTCTTTTTAGACGCCAAACCGCTTGCAGGTGATTTTACCTGGGTGTAGCTCAATTGAAGTTTAGCATAATCAATATCAACCTGCTTTTGCGATACACCTGTGTGGGTAACAGCTAACTGGCTACGGGTTGTACCAATTTGCTCAACAGCGGCTTTGTACTGATCCTGCGATGCTTTGTAATTAGCTTTAGCAACATCCAGATCGGCTTTAGCCTGATCAAATTGTTGTTGGGTTACTGATCCGTCTTTTACCAGGTTGGCATAACGGTCATAATCTTTCTGTACTTTTTCTAAATGGGCCGCGTTTGATGCAACCTGCGCTTTAGCTCCTGCTGAATTTGCCTGGTTAGCGAAGATCTGTGACTGGTTTACACCAATACCAGCACTTGCGCCTACCTGTGCAGCCTGGGCCTGCTCTACTTTTATTCTATAATCGTGGTCATCAATTTTAACCAGCGGCTGACCAACATTTACGTGGGTGTTTTCTTCAAAATAAATTGAATCAACATATCCGCCAACGCGGGCAACTACAGGGCTGATATCGCCATCAATCTGCGCATCATCAGTATCAATGTGTTTACTGAAGTAGATGTATTCTTTTATACCGAAAATGATACCGCCAATAAGTACAATGCCTAATATGATGGGGATAACTTTGTTTTTCTTTTTCGGTTGTTCCGGTGTTTCTTGTTCCTTTGCCATTTTATTTAAAAGGTTTGGTATTGTTATTTGTTGATTTTTCCTGTTGATTTTTGTAAAGTATAGTAAGCCAGACCAGCATCGGCTTTAGCCAATTCTAAATTGATCTGTGCCTGGTAAAGCAAGGTTTCTGCATCGGCACGGTCAGTAGCTGATGCTATATTGCTTTTGTATTTTGATTCGAGGATCTTGTTGTTTTCGCCTGCCTGATCAATTGAAGTTTGCAAAAGTTTGATCTTTTCAAGCGCCATGGTATAGTTCTGGTAGCTTTGATTAACTTCATCTTTCACACGGTCGGTAGTGATACTTTTGTTGATATCAACCTGCTGGCTCTGAATCTGGGCTTCTTTTACTTTATTTTTGTTTGTCCACAATGAGCCGAAGTTCCATGACAGTGTTAAGCCGGCAGATAGCGGGGTGATGAAACTACCGCTTTTAGGTATAGGGTTAGCGCTAACATCAACATAATAGCCCGCAACCGAAGCGCCTAAAGTTGGCAGTTCATTAGCTTTAATGCTTTTGATATTAGTTTCGGCAACGCGGCTGCGTAATGCGAATTGCTTAAACTCAGGGCGTGTAGCCATTGCTGTATCAAGATAAGCGGTTAGCGGAGCAACTGCTCTGTCGGCTTCAGTTATCTGATCTATATTTAGCTGTGTACCTTCAGGTAAACCTAACAATACGTTAAGGTTGTAGTTGATGATCCGACGGTTGGTTTCAAGGTCGATACCGTTAACCTCAATGTTTGAGCGTTGTAACTGGAAACGCAATACATCATTCTTGGTAACCAAACCTTGTTCAAAAAAGCGTTGTGCCTGTTTAATCTGCGCATCAACAGTAGTAAGGTTTTGAGTTACTACCTTTTTGCTTTGCAGCACCTTGTACAGGTTATAATACGAGCTTATAATGTCGTAAACGATCTGATCTTTATCGTTCTCCACATCCAAACGGGCAACCTGCGTAAGCAGATCAGTTGACTGGCGGGCATATTTCAATTTACCGCCGGCAAATATGGTTTGGTTTAAAGTGAGGATCCCTAAGTAAGCATCAGCACGTGCAGGCAGGTTAAAACTTTCAGAGCCTAATGCAAGCCTGTTGGCAGGAATTTCGGCATGGTTATAACCATAACTTACTTTACCGGTTGGCAAAGCTTCATCTTTAGCCTGGTTGTATTCTGAAACAGCCTGTTCAACCCTCGAATTTGAAAGTTTAAGGGTTTTACTGTTGTCGAGGCCGAGCTTAATGGCTTCATCAAGTGTGATTGTCCTGTCCTGTGCGTTGGCCGCAAACGGCAGGCTAAAAACTAAGAGAGCGATACTACCGCGCAAAACGGGCCGTAATACCAGCTTTAATAGTTTAAGGTGATTGGTTTTATTATTTGGAGTTGTCATGTTCATTTAACTAAATAAGCTTTTAAAAGTCTTTTCATGTATGTTTTTACGCGTGGTTTCAGTTCAGCTTCCATAAACTTTTCATCACGAATATCATGTCCCAGTATTAATGATGATAGCTGAGGCATGTTAACTATATAATTTTTTGTACCAAAAAGAGTAGCTATTACCAAAGGTATATCAGCATCTTTATGGAACAGGCCGCTGCTAACACCCTCTTCCATGATCCTTTTTACCTCGTATACGTTCACCATCAGTATCTCGATGATCTTATCGGTAAGGTCGCCGCGTTTATTCATGGATACTTCCCTGTTGATGAGCTTTTGAAAGCAATTATTGGCGATAATACGCTCAACATAGTTATCAATGCATTTATCAAGCTTGTCCCATGCTGATATGCTGTCGTCATTGCCTATGTTTTGCAGCAGGGTGCGAAATGAATTAATTTTGCGTTGAAAAACCGCCAGGAAAAGCCCTTCTTTTGATCCAAAATAGTAATTGAGCATAGCCATGTTTACACCGGCTTCGCCCGATATGGTACGGGTGGAGGCACCGTCATAACCAAGATCCGCGAACACCTTTTCGGCTACGTCGAGGATGTGGTCTTTTTTATCTATTTTATCTTTTTCCATTGTTTTAACGGCACAAAATTAATCAAACGATTGATTAAGCGTATCGGATTGAAGCAGAAAAAGTTAATCAGTTGATTAAGATTACCGTCGAATGACAGATTTGTTTGACATGCCTTAAGAAAATTATAAAAAACGAAACTATTTGTTGAAACATTTAATACCAATTATTGAAAACCTTAACAGATTGATGGCCACAGTAATCGTTTTGTTATATTGTTGATACAGGAAATACAGAATATTTATCTTTCAATATATTTGTTGCCATGAAGCGTATCCACCTCGTTGTAGTATTCCTGCTTATAACCGCATTTTCAAAAGCCCAAACCAACCCGCCTACTGACCTTGGCAGTATCCAGCAAAATCTGAAAAAGCTTGATGTGCTGGGCAGCGTACTATATGTAGCAGCCCATCCCGATGATGAAAATACCCGCCTGCTGGCATACCTTGCACAGGAAAAACATTATCGCACAGGCTACCTGTCGCTCACCCGTGGCGATGGGGGACAAAACCTGATAGGCAACGAACAAAGTGAGCTGCTTGGGTTGATCCGCACGCAGGAACTACTGGCTGCCCGCCGGGTTGATGGCGCCGAACAGTTTTTTACCCGCGCCAATGATTTCGGTTTTTCAAAAGGGCCGGAAGAAACGCTGAAGATCTGGGACAAGGAAAAAGTACTTGGCGATGTAGTTTGGGTGATCCGTAAATTCAGGCCCGATGTGATCATTTGCCGTTTCCCCACAACAGGCGAAGGAGGCCATGGTCACCATACCTCATCGGCCATATTGGCGCAGGAGGCTTTTGCTGCCGCTGCCGATCCAACCCGTTACCCGGAGCAGTTGAAATATGTAAAGCCGTGGCAGGCCAAACGCCTGTTATGGAACACTTTCAACTTTGGAAATACTAACACCACCGCAGCCGATCAGTTTAAGATTGATGTAGGTGCATATAATACTATCTTAGGCAAAAGTTATGGCGAAATTGCTGCTGAAAGCCGCAGCAACCACAAAACCCAGGGCTTTGGCTCGGCAAAACAACGTGGTGAATCGTACGAGTTTTTTAAAACTATTTTAGGGGATGCCCCTCAAAATGACCTGATGGATGGTGTTAATACCACCTGGAAACGGGTTAAAGATGGAGACGCTATTGCAGCCCTAACAAGTGTGATCAGTCGAAATTTCATCAACGAAGCTCCCGAAAAATCGCTGCCCGCGTTAGTGCAATTGCTGATGAAAGTTGAGAAAGTATCCGATACTTACTGGCGTGAACAAAAAACAAAAGAATTAAACAACCTGATCGCGGCATGTGCTGGTTTATGGTTTGAGGCCTATGCAACAGAACCTACCTATGCCCTGGGCGATAAAATGAACCTGCGTGCACAGGTGATCAACCGCTTTAATTATCGTGTTAAAATAAACAGCATTGATGCTAATGACAGCGCGTTGGCCCTGCAAAGCAAAGAAATACCGTTTAACCAGCTGCAAACTTTTGAAACCACGGCCGCAGCATCTGCATTAACTCAGCCGTACTGGTTGGCAGCCCCTCATCCAATAGGTGTTTATACCCTGGCCGACAACACCCTGGCCGGAAATCCCGAAAACCCGGATTTGCCCAAAGTTACTTTCCAGTTTATTATTGAAGGTAAGCCCATAAATATCGACCGCCGCATTGTATATAAATATGTTGATCCCGTTAGGGGCGAGGTTTATCAGCCCATTGAAATAACGCCGCCGGTAACAGCCAACATTGAAAACAAGGATTATATTTTTAGCGCACAGCAAGCACAAACGGTACTGGTAAAACTGAAAAGCTTTACAAAAGCCAGCGGTACCATCAGCCTTAAACCTATTGCAGGCTGGAAAATAAGTCCCGAAAAAATTGACTTTACGGATAAGGACAAAAACGATGAATGGTCGATAGCATTTACAGTTAGCCCAACCGATACCAAAACTAAAGCAAGCGATCTGGAAGTAGTAGTTAACGCCAATGGCAAACCGTTTTCTCTGAGCCTGCTCCGTATCAGGTATGACCATGTGCCGGCTATTACCTTATTCCCACCCGCACAAACAAAACTCATTTATCTCGACCTGAAAAACAATGGCAAAAGAATTGGCTACATCGCCGGTGCCGGCGACCAGATGCCCGAAGCCCTGCGCCAGGTAGGCTACGAAGTACACATGCTAAGCGAAAACGAAGTCATGAACGGCGACTTATCAGGGTATGACGCCATTGTAACCGGGGTTCGTGCCTACAATGTAAATGATCGCCTTGCTTACCAGCAACCGAAATTAATGGAATATGTTAAGAATGGTGGCAACCTGGTTGTACAGTATAACAACAACAACGGCATCGTGGTTAAACAAATAGGCCCATATCCGTTTACCGTAGTGAACAGAAGGGTTACTGACGAAAATGCCGAAGTAACCATTTTAGATCCTCAAAATCCGGTGTTAAACTATCCTAATAAAATAACTAATGCTGATTTCAGCGGCTGGATCCAGGAGCGAGGGCTGTATTTTGTAAGTAATATCGATCCGCAGTATAAACCCATTTTTCAGATGCATGACAAAGGCGAAGAGCCTCTTAACGGCTCGCTCATAGTTGGCGACTATGGCAAGGGTAGGTTTATATATACGTCGCTGGCATTTTTCAGGGAGCTACCTGCCGGTGTACCGGGAGCTTACAGGTTGTTTATTAACTTATTGAGCAAGCCGAAGTAAAAAGAATAAGCAACACCTGCATGGCAAAGACATCAGGGTCCTCTACGAGAGACCCTGATGGAACATTAAACAAATCGTCATTGCGAGGTACGAAGCAATCCCCAAGAAGCAGGGCGACTATGCAAATCCTCTCTGTAAAGTCGGGGATTGCTTCGTACCTCGCAATGACGGTTTATCTTTTCCGTTTATCCCCAACTATCCGACAAAAAACATTTTATGTTATCAAAACCGTGTCAATTTCAACCTGTTAACAATTTTTTAATATAAAACATTTTCAATTACAGTAAATTCTATTTACGTTTGAATTTTTTCTTGATGTAGCTTCAAATAATTTTTTACCCTGAAGCACATGTTACGCGTCGACAGTTCCAAACCATGCCAAATTATTTATGCCATTGCAAAGCATGACTACCTGTCGTATGTTATTGAGCCTCATATTGTTCAACTCAACCCTAACGGTGAATTTTCTTTAACTCATCAGCGCTTATTTTCCAATACAGCCAAAGAGTTTTGTGAATTTCTGGATGATACCGACATCAAACTGGTCAAATTACTGGAGGAGATGGAGCAGGGTAACGTGATCAAAAGGTATTACAAAAAGCCTATCCGCCCGTTTGAGTTTTTCTCGAAGATCTTTAACGAGCCGATGTTTGATATGATCCGCCCGAAGCTGGAGAAACGCATAGCCGAGGCTTTGTCATTACTTTGCGGCAAACAGGTATACCAGATGAGCAAGGAAGGTTATCCAGGCGAGCGTAAGCTCCAACTGGCTACCGAAGCGGCATCGGTATTGTTCCACTTCAGGCGCAATGAGGAGGAGATCAGGTATTTTCCCACCATCAAATACCAGGGCATGCGCATTGAGTTCATGTTTAAAAATGCCGAGATCATTTGCAATCACCCGGCCTGGATGCTGCTTGACGATACCCTATATTACTTTGACAAGGAAATTGAAGGCAAAAAGTTACAACCCTTCCTGAACAAGCGTTTCATTGCCATCCCAAAATCGTCAGAACAATCATACTTTGAAAAGTTTGTTGCCCCGCTTATCGAAAAGCATAACGTTTACGCCGAAGGTTTTACCATCAATACCGAAAAGTATGATGCACGCCCGGTACTTAAACCTATTTATATTGAAGGCGGAACTTCGCAATTGCAGCTCTCCTTTAAGTATGCCGGCTACATATTTCCTTATGGCGATGGCAGGCATATTTCCGTGCGGATGGAAAAAACCGGCGATGATTACCTGTTTCACCGCATTAAGCGCTCAACCACCTGGGAAAAAGGCAAAATGCAGCAATTGGAACACTTGGGGCTTAAAGTAGCGTCTTCCCTGTTCCAAAATCTTGAAGTTGCTGGTCATGAAGATGATGACGATCGCTCGTTCTCAGTTTTTGAATGGCTTAATCAGCATCATGATCAGCTTATTGAACAGGGCTTTGAGCTTGAACAACCTGAAGGGCAAAAACGCTACGTATTTGGCAGCAGTAAAATTGAACTGGAAGTAACCGAAAATAACGACTGGTTTGATATCAATGCCATGGTAAGCTTCGGGCCATACCGGATTCCCTTTATCCAGCTTAAAAACCACATTCTCAATCATAAAAAAGAGTTTACCTTGCCATCGGGCGAGATAGCCGTGATCCCTGAAAAATGGTTTTCACAATATGGCAACCTGCTGCATTTTACCGAAGGCAGCAATGAACTTAAACTTCGCCGTCATCATATTGGCCTGGTCACCGACCTTGCCGAAGGAGAAATGGCGAGCGTTACCATGACCCGCAAACTGCAAAAACTCACCAATTTTGATGAACTTGAGGATGCGCCAATGCCAGTCAACTTTGAGGGCAACTTAAGGCCTTACCAAAAAGCAGGCTATAATTGGTTCCACTTTTTAAAGCAGTATCATTTTGGCGGCTGCCTTGCCGATGATATGGGTTTGGGTAAAACCATACAAACTTTATCCTTACTGCAAAAACATAAAGAAGATGCAGAAAACGCCGGCGGCAAAGCCACTTCGCTGGTGATCATGCCTACTTCGCTGATATATAACTGGCTTAATGAGGCCCGTAAATTTGCGCCGCAGTTAAGGCTAATGGTGCATACCGGCACTATGCGTTACCGCAGCGCCGAAGTTTTTGCCAATTACGATGTGGTGATCACTACCTATGGTATCAGCCGTATTGATATTGAGATGTTCAAAGATTTCTTTTTTGATTACGTGATCCTGGATGAAAGTCAGAACATCAAAAATCCGTCGTCAAAATCATACCAGGCGGTTAAGCAACTCAAATCGCGCTTTAAGCTGATCTTGAGCGGTACCCCGGTAGAAAACTCGGTTAACGATTTATGGACACAAATGTCGTTCATTAACCCAGGCTTGCTGGGTGCACAACAGTTTTTCCAAAACGAATTTGTTACCCCGATAGAAAAGAAAAAAGACGAGGATAAGGCACGCAAGCTACAGGCCCTGATCAAGCCTTTTGTGCTGCGCCGTACCAAGGAGCAGGTGGCAACAGAGCTTCCGCCTAAAACCGAAAACCTTTTCTATTCACAGATGACTGAAGAACAATCATCGGTTTATGAAGAGATCAAATCCGAATACCGGAACGAATTGCTGAAAAGCCTGGAAGATGGCACTTTCGCCAAAACACAGATCCAGGTATTACAGGGGCTCATTAAGCTGAGACAAATTGCCAACCACCCTATCATGATCGATAAGGATTACGAGGGGGACAGCGGCAAATTTGAGGATGTGGTACATACCTTAGGTAACGTGCTTGATGGCGGTCACAAAGTGCTCATATTTTCACAGTTTGTAAAACAGCTCAGTATTTACCGCGAGCATTTTGAGCGTGTTGGTATTCCTTACGTATATCTTGATGGCAGCACTCAAAACCGCGGGGATGTAGTGAAGCAGTTTCAGGAAGATGAAAAAACACGCGTATTCCTGATCTCGATAAAAGCCGGTGGCGTAGGCCTTAACCTTACCGAAGCCGACTATGTATTCATCCTGGACCCATGGTGGAACCCCGCCGTTGAGCAGCAGGCCATTGACCGTACACACCGCATCGGCCAAACTAAAAACGTATTCATCTATAAATTCATCACCAAAGATTCGGTTGAAGAAAAGATCCTGGCCCTGCAGCAGCGTAAGCTTAGCCTGTCACGTGCATTGATCACTACAGAAGAAAGCTTTATTAAATCGCTTACGGCGGAGGATATTAAGGAGATATTGGGGTAGAGGGGCGAAGCTATTAATAAATAAAATCGTCATTGCGAGGCACGAAGCAATCCCCAAGCAGCAGAGCGGCTATGCAAATCTTCCCCTGTAAAGTCGGGGATTGCTTCGTACCTCGCAATGACGCGATATAAAAAAGGGCTTATTGATAAAATCAATAAGCCCTTTTTTATAACATTTAATTCATTTACTACTTCAGCTTAGCCAACGCCGCTTTCACCCTTGGTATCAAAGCTTCGATCTCATTAAGCGGGGTTGCGCCAACCGATGCGCGGAACCAGTTCACCTCATCGCCGGTACCGAAGGCCGAGAACGGCACAAAAGCAGCTCCTGCTTCTTTGATGAGGTAAAAATTGATATCTGCCGAATCTTTCAGCACTTTGCCATCCGGAGTGGTTTTGCCGCTGTAATCTATTTTAAGCGTAAGATAAATAGCGCCCATAGGTTCAATGGAATCTACATTTAAGCCGCTGGTTTTCATCTCCTGGAAACCCTCGTGCAAAGCGGTAAGACTTGCCTGGATTTTTCCTTTTAAATCGTCAAGGTAAGTGTTTACATCTGTTTCGCTGGTTAAAAATTTGGCCATAGCCATTTGCTCCGGCTTTGGCGCCCATGCACCCATATGGCCTACGATGGCTTTCATATTTTCAATAACCAGCTCCGGGCCAAAACCCCAGCCTACACGTACACCTGTAGCTGCAAAACATTTCGAACCGCCATCAACAAAAATGGTGTAATCCTTTAATTCAGGGCGAAGGGTTACCGGATCGTAATGCTTATGCTCGCCAAAAGTTAATTGCGAGTAGATTTGATCATATAATAAATACAGTGGCTTTTCACCTGCTGTACGGCTCTTGTTTTCGGCTATTACAAGGTCGCAGATCTCTTCCAGATCTTTTTTGCTGAACATAGTACCCGTAGGGTTCAAAGGCGAACACAGGGCCAGTAAAGCCGCTCCTTTTAAATGCGGGCGGATATCATCTGCCGTAGGCATAAAGTTGTTTTCAGGGGCCGTAGGAATGATCACAGCATCGGCATTCAGCAGATCGCTGTAATGGTTATTGTTCCATGACGGTGCCGGGAAAACTACTTTTTCGCCGGGGTTAACTACCGCTAAAAATATGGAATAGATTAACGGACGTGAACCGCCTGAGATCAGGATCTGGTTAGGGGCATAGTCAAGGCCTAAGCTTCTTTTTAAGAAACCGCTTACGCTCTGGCGCAGGTCAAGCATACCGTCGGCAGCAGGGTAGTTGGTTTGATTATGATTGTAAGCATCAATGATCTTATCCTTTAAGGGAGTTGGGATAGGATAAATATTAGAGTCGAAATCGCCGATAGTAAGGTTGGCAATATTCTGGCCTTGTCGTTTTAATTCGTTGATCTCGCCGGCAATCTTGATGATCTCCGAGCCATGTAAATTTTGAGCTAATAAAGAAACACTCATGGATTTATGTATTTATGAGCGGCAAAGATAGGGAAAGAAGCTGAAAGCCGAAGGCCGAAAGCTGAAAGCAAAACTAAGAGCTAAAAGCAAAAGGCCTAAAGCTGAAAGCTTTTTAGCTTCCGGGCTTTAGGCCTTTGTTAAATTCTTTGCTTTAAGCTTTTCGCTTTAGGCCTTAAGCTTCTTTTAGCTTTTTGCCTTCGGCTTTAAGCTTACAAATAAGCTTTACGCAGTTTAATTATCCGCATCCAGTGCATGAGTTTCATTACGGGGTAAACCGGATCTATCTCAAACCATTTAGCGCCGAAGTTGGCTTTATTGGGATGCTTATGGTGATTGTTCTGGAACAGTTCGCCCAGCATTAAAAAATCAAACGGGGTAGTGTTTTTTGATTTATCGCCATTATCAAAGTTTTGATAGCCGTATTTGTGGCCACACCAGTTAACAATAGCACCGTGGATCGGGCCCATCAAAAAGTGAATAGGGATCAGCAGGAACATCCACCACGCAGTAGCAAATTCAACATAAAACAAAATGTATAAAATACCAAATGAAATACGTGATACAACTGATGATCCTATAAAATCAACAAAGCGCCATTCAGGGATATTACCCTTAAAACGTTCTTCAGGCTCCTTAAGCTTTTTTACGTGCAGCCTGTAGCTTTTAGCGGTATAAACCATCATCTGGAAAACATCCTTAAAAAAATGTGGTGAATGCGGGTCTTTTTCGGTATCGCTATATGCATGGTGTTCACGGTGCATAATGGCGTACGCCCTTGGGTTTAAAAATGATGAACCCTGGCAAATGTAGGTAAGCAGATAAAATGTACCCTCGTAAAATTTATTGGTAGTGAACATTTTGTGCGATGCATACCTGTGCAGAAAGAACGTTTGAAAAAATAGCGACAGAAACCAGTGCGCTACGAAGAATATGATAATAACCATTGAATTGTAGAAAATAGACTTATTTATAATCTTTCCAAAGATACGATTTAAAGCCTTATAAAGTTTTTAATATGTGAATAATGATAGCGACGCCAACAAAAAATGCCGCTCCTGGTATAGAAACGGCATTTACCCAAAAAAGTTATTTTACCGGGATTATAATAATTCAAACTGTTGGGCCAATAATCGGTACGATTCCAGCCTGTCTTCAAAATTTTCGGTAATGGTAACGGCCATGATCTCATCAACTTCGTAATCATTGGCAAGCCAGGTCAATTTCAGCTTCAGTTCAGTCGGCGAGCCGGCAATTACACGGTAACGGTTATAGCGAATGCGCTCCTGTTCGGCAGGAGTGTACTCCACATCTTTTACATCATCGTAACTTAACGGCACTATTGCCCCGCCTTTTTCAAATTGTAAAAAACGGTGATCCATTACGGCCTGGTGTTGCCTTACTTTTTCGGCATCTTCCGAACAGAAAATAAATACGGCCACATTAGCCTCGGGCTGTTGCAAGTCATCCGATGGCCGAAATCGTTCTTTGTACATTTTAACACTTTCGGGGCCGCCATTGGGGTTAATAAAATGAGCGAAGGAAAAGCCCATGCCAAAATGCGCCGCGAATAAACCACTTTGCCCGCTTGAGCTTAGCAGCCACATATTAGGTACGGTTTTAACCTGCGGGATGGCCCTGATGCGCGCTTGTATGGTTCCCGGCTCATAAGTATCGTGAAAGTAATTTTGCAGATCGGCCAACTGTTCAACAAAATCCTGTTCTTTGAACTGATTTGAAGGATTAAGTGCGGCTGCAGTGATCCTGTCGGTACCCGGTGCACGGCCCATACCCAGATCTATCCGCCCGGGGAACAGCGCCTCCAGCATCCTGAAATTTTCGGCAACCTTAAGGGTACTATGGTTAGGCATCATGATTCCGCCCGAGCCCATGCGCATGTTTTTGGTTTCGCCAGCCAGGTGGGCCAATAGCACCTCAGGCGTTGAGCCCGCTATTATACCCATATTATGATGTTCCGAAATCCAGAAGCGGGTGTAACCCAGAGTATCGGTATATTTTGCCAGTTGTATGGTTTCTTGTATGGCCTGCTCGGCAGTGGCGCCTTTTCTTATCGGCGACTGGTCGAGCACGCTCAGTTTGATCTTATTTATGCTCATATAGATTGTGAACACAAAAATAAGCATAGGGTTGCAGGCGGGCTTTACACTCCGGCTTTTATGGCATTGGGATTACTATTAAAAGCGGAAAACAGAATGCTAAAAGCGGAAAGCCAACAGACTCACTTCTACTTGTGGCTTATATGTATTTAATAGCCCTAAAGGCGCGGCATTTATGAATATCATAAGCCATTGCGCGGCACCCAGGCCTGGCTTTTAATGAGCCATTTGCCGCTCACTATCCTTAATACAAATGAAAAAGCGCCCTGTTCTTCAAAGTGCTCGCCGTTTACAAGGCCGGTATATTCCACAGGGGCTACGAGGTAAACTATCTCTTCGGTTTGCTGAAAAGTTTTGATTCGCTGCAGATCCACCTTAAAATTATTGATCTTAAAATCTTTAACCGCCTTTTGTACCGAATTTATCCACTGCACGCCAGCCAATTGGCCGTTCCATGAAAAAGGGGGCTGTTCATCGGCTACAACCGCGTTAGGGGCATACAGATCAGATACCGCCTCGATATTAAAAGTACCCGAAGCCTTTATTACCGTTTCCACAATCTGCCTCACCTCGGGTTTTAATTTAGCTACCGTATCAGCAGGCAGCACTATTTTTGCCGAAGCTGCCATAACAGGCAAACTGCTCATAAACATGCACAGGCATAAAAGGGGTAATAAATGCTTTTTCATGATCTTAACAATTTCAAACTTCGTGTTTTATATTAAGGCCGTTCAATATACGAATAAGCCGGTGTAAAAATACTTTTTGAACGCCATTGTTTCAGCTTTAATATAAAAGGGCTGGCATGACGTTGTGCAGCTTATTTTGTTTTCGCATTCATATAGTCAATAGTGAGGTTGCACAAAGCTTTTACACCTAAGCTAAAGCCGCTTTCATCAATATAAAAATCGGGCGTATGGTGCGATGGCGCTTTCAGCGGATCGCCTCCCTTTGGCATACCTCCTAAAAATATGAATAGGCCCGGTACCTTTTCCTGGTAAAAGCTAAAATCTTCGGCACCGGTTACCGGCGGGCGCAATAGCACGTTAGCGGCACCGGCAGTTTGCTGCAGGCTTGGTAACATTTTTTGGGTAAGCTCCGGATCATTGTAAGTTACGGGATAATGGTTGCTGTAAGGAATTTTTACGATTGCTGTTGCCCCCATTGCATCAGCAGTCTTGGTGGCTATTTCTGTTACCCGCGCAACCAGCATTTTTTCGTCGGCAGGGGTAAAGGAGCGGAGGGTGCCCAGCATTTCAACCGATTCGGGGATGATGTTTGAGCGGTTGCCTCCCTTTATAGCGCCTATGGTTACTACCGCTGGGTTTTCGGTTACATTGATATTACGGCTTACTATAGTTTGCAGGTTGTTAATGATCTGTGCTGATGTAACTATCGGGTCAACGCTCGACCATGGGTAGGCCCCGTGGGACGATCTTCCCTTTACAATGATCTGCATATCGTTAACCCCAGCCATGGTACCACCTGGACGATAGGTTATTTTACCAACTTCCGTTTGTGAATTGATGTGCAGGCCAAAAACCACGTCCACTTTTGGGTTCTCCAAAACACCCTCCTTTACCATCTCCTCGGCACCGCCTTTTTGTCCGGGTTCAACGCCTTCTTCTGCAGGTTGAAAAATGAATTTTACGGTTCCGTGCAAATCAGCCTTCATTGATGAGAGTACCTGGGCAACAGCCATCAGTATAGCCATGTGCGAATCATGTCCGCAGGCATGCATCACGCCAACTTCCTGCCCGTTGTAAGTAGTTTTTACTTTAGATGCAAAAGGCACAGGCGTACGCTCAATAACCGGCAGGCCGTCCATATCTGCCCGCAATGCCACAACCGGCCCCGGATGCCCGCCCTTTAAGATCCCAACCACACCGGTAGTAGCTATCCCGCTGGTTACTTCAATACCTAACGACTGCAAATGTTTAGCTATAATGGCTGATGTGCGCACCTCATGATTACCGAGTTCAGGATGTTCATGAAAATCGCGGCGCCAGGTTACCACCTGCTGCTGCAAGGCATCAGCTTTTGTATTTACCTGTGTGCGTAACGCGTTCTTTTGCGCCATAACTTGCAGCGAACACACACATAGAGATAAAATAAGGGTTGCTTTCATACGGGTTGCTTAGGGACAGTAATATAAGTAGAATAGTTTATATATGAGAGATGCTGAAAGCCATTAGCAGGGGACCGCTTTAAACCACAATTGTTGGGAGGTTGGGGGGTTAACAGGGTTAACACAATTCAGGGTCAACATTTATATATATCTAAAAATCAGATAATTAAGTGCTTTTCGTGCAAAAAATATGTTAACCCCCTTTTTGTATTAATATCATCGGCTAAATTTCTATTCGCAGATAACACAACACCAAGGGAGGTCAATTGAATTTGTGATACAGCCCCATCATTTGCCCCTTTGTCATGCTGAGTGTTTAAAACCGATGGACTCTGAAGGTGCAATGACATCTCCACAACGTCATGGCGAGGTACGAAGCAATCCCCGACAGGCAGGTAACCATCTTTGTTCTATGGACTTACATCGTCGCGCTCTTGGCCGCGCGGGGCCAGATACGTTTTTCGCTATTATTCATTTTTTTAGGTGCTCAAGAAGGCTTCGCCGTTTGTCTTGACACAAAAGTATCCAAAAAGTCAAGTCAGCAGGTAGGCTTCTTTGCGCACAAGGCCTTTGCCCTGCAAACCGGACAGAACCACGGGCTGCAATTATTTTGCCCCGCTGCGCTCCCTATGCTTCTGCAAAAACTTGCTATGCCCCTTCCCGCGCACAAGGCCACCATTGTTCTGCCCGCTTTCACCCGAAGCTTACCTGCTGACGGGAACGTCCTCCATTTATTATGTCATGGGTAGGAACGAAGGATCTTCTTCGCCCTGTATATTACAGAAGATTCTTCGCTATCGCTCAGAATGACAGACGTTTTTTAAACATGTCATGGGGTCATGCTGAGCTTGTCGAAGCATGGTGGGCAGGGCTTCCGCGCGCGAGTCTTCGACAGGCTCAGACTGACCAGCCCTCTTTTGTCATTTCTCCCTCAGAGTTCGCCGGATTTAAACACGCATGACATTTGCTTTCAATTTCTTCATTACATTGATCAATTACAAAGTCCCTTTAATTCAAAAACGCCCTCAAATCTATCCCAATCTCCTCCAACATTTTTATTACCTTAAGCCCCTCAAATCAATAAAATATCTGCAAATGGCACTTTTAGGCAATTTAGGCAATTACAAAAATTTCGGAATGCTGATCATCCGCGTTGGGCTTGGTATTATGTTCATTTATCATGGATACCCCAAATTGATGGGCGGCACCGCGAGCTGGAAAGAGCTTGGTACATCAATGAAATATGTTGGCATACATTTTTGGCCAATGATTTGGGGCCTGCTGGCAGCAGTGACCGAATGTTTTGGCGGCTTCCTGCTCATTATAGGCCTGGCGTTCAGGCCTGTTTGTATCCTGTTATTGATTAACCTTATAGTAGCCGCTTTGATGCATTTGGGCAGCGGCGACGGGCTGGGCGGCGCCGCTCATGCTATTGAAGATGCTGTTATGTTTGCAGGTTTGATATTTATAGGCCCGGGAAAATATAGTGTTGATAAAAAATAATCGCATTAATTTAACATTAAGGCAAGCATTTTTAATACTATAAATTAAAATATTATTAAATACCGTTAAAACACCTATTGCCACGAAACATATTGATATCATATATTTATAAAAAATATATCACAAATCAATATGAAAAAACAATTATTATGGGGTATGATGCTAATTCTTGCAGGTTTTAGCTCGTGCCAGAAGGATTCTTTTAAACCCGCGACGACCTCAAACCCGACACCTGACAAGGTTAAAACAAATTCTCTCGACCCGCAGAATTACTATGCGGATCTTGTACTGCAGACCCGTAAACCCGGGGAAAACTTTGATACCTACGCAACAATTTTTAATGGTGTAAGAGTAATTGTTACAGGTTCCCCGTCATGGAATACGGTTATGTATCCAAACTTGCAAAATGGTGTGCCTACTGCAGGTGCCGGTGTTTCTACTGATTTTGGCACAAATTCGTTTGTTAGCCCGATTGGCACATATGGTACATCTTCCAAATCAATACAGGATGGTGACGCATTTGTAATTGTACAAGGGCAGCTGGGCTATTTTAACGCAAGCGCATTTCAAGCGGATATTGATAATTTCAATTTTGCCTTTGACGTTTTTGTTTCGACAGGAGCCAGCATCCCATTTATAGGCAACTATATCCAGGATAATTACTCAACCGGGGGCGGCGTTGTAGCCACTCCTGCTAAACTAATCAGGGTAACTACAGGTTCACACTGGGCCGTAGCTACTATTGATTATCCAGCACCCCAAATATCAAGCTCACCAGTTCCTGTACAATTATATATTGGTTCGATATACGATCCAAATGACCCAACAATATATTATAATCTATTTGGTAATAATGGCATTATAGCAACACAAGGAGAACCGGGAGTTGGATCTAAACCGGCAAGTGGCACTTACACCAAAACCACAATTAGTCAAGGAACCAATGATGTAACTGTAACTATTACAAGAGCGAATGGAAGCAAATTCACTATAACCACACGTACAACTGACTTTAGCTAAGGCACATTAACAACAAAGGGCCGTTAATTGCGGCCTTTTTTGTTTTTATCAAATTACTTATTCAAATAATCCCCCAAATCCTTCAAATACCCCTCATTGATCTCATCATCACCATGCTCCTTATTAAAAGCTTTGATCTTATCCGCTTCGGCTGCAAATACCGTTTTAATTGATTTGCTTTTTAGCTCAAGGGGCTGTAGCTGATTAGTTTTAACATTCAGTACAAAATAGCTGTTTTGGTCAACATATTCGTCATAATTATTGCCCGATGAGGTAATACCATTCGTGGTAAAATTGGCTTTAACAAATTTTGATTTAAGCTTATTATATATCTTGTATTTATTACCTGCTTCCAGCACCAAAATAAAGCGGTTAGGATCAATGGCGGGTACAGTTTCAAAGTTATAAGCCTGGTCATTATCGTCAATAATTGTGCAGGCTTTTACTTCACCTTTATCGGCCTGGAAAACCTTACGCTGGTCGCGGGTAAACAGCAAGTCGCCGCCATCCTTATCAAAGTTAAAGAAGTAATCATTACTCTGGATCAGCGAATCTTTAACACTTAAAGCAAAGCCGCGCATCCATGATTTTGAAAGAAACCGGCTGCCATGCAGCTCATCATGCCCGGAGATCATATATAGCACCCCCGAAATATTAGTAGGCACTTCCGATTCCATTTTAAAAAAATCGCTTCCGGTATGGCTGCTCAGCGCCTTACCCGCGCCTTGTGAAAGGCCGGCTGTCATCACTATTTTGATATTGGTTTGATTGCCTATGGCAACCGTAGTATCTTTTAAGTTAATCCCTGAAGCAACTAATTTCGAGGCAGGATCGGCCTTTAACGAAAAGTTCCCCATCTGGTCGGTATAGGTAGCGTAGCTGTGGAAGGCATCGCGGATAAAAACGAACTGCGCGGGCTTGCCCTGCTGGTTATTTACTGTGCCGCTAACTGTAATAGTTTGGGCTAAAGTAACAGTGCTAACCAAGATAGGTATCAGGCACAAAAATATTTTTTTCATAAATACACGATCAAAGCTTATAATATAGAACTAAAATATAAATTATAAGTAAACAGTTTATTAAAAAGTAATATGTACTAGTTTTTTTACAGTAAAATCATGAGTTACAAGCTATAATGAACGTAGTCGATTAGCCTATTTTCCAATAAAAAAGGGCACCTAAATTAGATGCCCTTATATGTCATAAATTAACTGAAAGCTTATTTATAATACTTGTCAATTATGTAACGATCAGCAGTTCCATTATTCGCTATGTATTGGAATATAAATGTCTTAGCAACCGGATCTATACTTACAATCTTAGGTGGTTGCGTCTGTGTTACTCCCCCTGCTGTCCATACAGATTTTACAGTTGCTGGATCCATCGATACGGCAAAGTCTGAATAAGTAACTTTTCCTGTTCCATCAACATTTCTTTTAAATGTTACTTCATACTTTACTTCTTTCGTGTTATAACCTGTAACTACTTCAAACTGCGTTGGTGATACAGGAGATATAGTAACTGTGCCGTTTGTAAATGAACCTCCCGATGGAGTAGCAAGTGGTGCACTGGCATTATAACGTGTATAATCCCATTTATAAACCCCTGCAAAATCATTACCAATTACGTGATAATAATGCAATGCATTATTTGCCGAAATAGTTAATCCAGGCGCACTGGTAATACCAATTGGAAGCATATAACTTTTTGATGGATCCAGTTTATTTTTATACACTGTAAAAGTTAATATTTTCAGTCTTTGACCAGCTGGTATATCTACAACAGTTGTTTTGAATGTATAAGCTGTGGTCGGCATTAATTCATATTGCACCGCAGGGTTACTTTTTAAATATTCTGCAATCTTAGCAGGTATTACATCTACCGTAATTTTTGAATCAGTTGTAGGCGTTTTAGATGAGGCTATATTTACACCAAATGATACAATAGCCGTGTCAACTGTAATTGCATCAGCACTGAAACTATTCAAACCGCTTAGTGGAAGTTCTGCAGACACACCTCCCTGCGAAAAGTCGATATATGTCTTGTCTTTAAGGCAAGAGCTTAATGAAGCTGTTACCGCCAGGCCAAGCAAAATCGTTTTTATATAATTTAATTTTTTCATTTTCTTTTAGTTTAAAATTATTTTGCCCAAAATATTTTCGACTTGAATATATCAATAGTACCTTCAGCGCCTACATTTGTAGCATTGGTTTTATACTCAACAACCGGATAAAAAATACGTGTTACCTGCGAGGTAGCATTTACCCCCGGATATGTTGACAATCGCAAACCAGTTGGATAACCTGTGCGGCGCAGATCATTATAAGCTTCAAGCACACCATAAGGATTTAGGGCTGCCCATTTTTGGGTGATAATTGCTTTTATCTTATCTTCTAATGAACCGCCTGTTGGGTAGGCAATAGCAGCCTGTGAATAATAAGTTGTTGCCTGCGCGGCAGTAAGGCCTTCGTCTGTAAATGAAGCAGTAATAGCCGCATTATATAGCGCCTGGGCATCACCTGTAGTATAACCTCTTGCAGCAGCTTCAGCCTGCTCAAACAATGCTTCGGCCGATGACAGGATATAGGCATCCATAGTAGCAGCCTTTAATACGCCCGGGCCAAATTTACTTGCAGTTTTGTTTGCAGGCACGGTAGCAGTTCCACCAAAATAGCTGCCAATAACATTCCCGTCGCCATTAGGCGCATAAACTTTAGTTAGGCGGGGATCATTATTATTAGTTAAAAAGTTAATAAAATCAGTATTGGCCTGGTATTGCTGGTTACCCAACGTACCTGCACCAGCCTGTGTGGTGCCCCAGTTTTGCCAAAGCGGGCTTTGCTGACCACCATTAGCATCAGAATTAGTGTAACCCGGGTTTAATGAAGCCGCTACTGTTCCGTCAAGCATTTTATCGGCAGTAAGGCCGGTCGCTATAGTTTTACCGCCTGCTGGATCAACATTTACCAAACGTAAGGCTATCCTTAATTTAAGGCTATTGGCAAATTTGGTCCATTTGGTCATATCACCTTTAAACATGATATCGCCGTTTCCGGGGTTTGCACTTGCAGCACCGCCGGCTATTAAAGCAATAGCTGCATCCAGTTGTTTTGGTAAATCGGCATAAATAGCCGCACCCTTATCATATTTAGGGTTAAGGTTTTTGGTACCTTGTAAAGCTTCGGTGTATGGCACGTTATTATAGCTGTCAACAACTATCTGAAAATCATACACAGTCATGATCTTGGCTATAGCGGTATAGTTGGCGCTTATGTTTGCATCGATTAACGCTTTATAGTTTGAAAGATTAAGGTACGTAGGCGACCAGATATCAAAATCATTGGTAGTAAACTGGTACTGATCAAAGTTTGCAAAAACCTGGTAACCGGTGCTGCGGCTTAAATAATTTAAGTAACCGCCATATTGCCTAAGGGTTGTACCGTTAACGATATCGGCCGTGCTTTTAAGCGCACCCGATAGTAGCAAGCCCGGGGCAGCTACAGATGGCGTATTAGGGTTGTTTGTTAACTCATCAAGATAAGTTTTCTTGCAACTGCTGCCAGCAATTACAACACCCATTAATATAATTGAAAGATACTTTTTCATCTGAATAGTTATTAAAATGTAACATTAAGAGTGGCTCCGAAAATACGGGTTGGAGGCAACTGGTAAGTGTTGATAATACCTGTACCGTTACCTGATGTTGCTGCGAACTCAGGATCGCTAAAGGTATTTGATTTTGGCCTGATCATAACAAGGTTCCTGCCTATGATACCAAATGAAGCCCTTTTGATAAACTTCACTGATCTTGTCCATTGCGAAATATCAAAGCTTAAGTTGGCTTCACGCAGTTTCCAGAAAGCAGCACTTGATGTGTATGCGGCAATTGAGTTATAATAAGCACCCGCGTTCCAGAAACCCTGGTTACCATCAACAACAGTAGTGCTGGTATTTGGCACATATACACCCGGAGATGTTTGAATAACTGAATTAGGGAAAATAAATGCCTGGCGATCAGCAGAAGCAGAAAGGTAAGATACACCTGCAGCTGTCGCTGAAGCTATACCCTGGTTATATACTACATAACCGCTGCGGTATTCGCTCACCGCTGTAAGGGTAATAAATCTCCAGCTTGCAGTTGTTGTTAAACCTAATATGTATTTAGGTGTTGTGCGGCCTAAGTTAACCAGGTTTGAGTTTGTGATAGCATAACCAGTAACCGGGTCAACAACAACACGGCCTTGAGGGTCACGTGTTACATCGGTACCGTATAATACCGGGAAAGGCTGGCCAACCACCGCCTGGATAGCGGCTGAGCCTTGTGAGGCTACAGTAATTGATGATAAACCGGCAAATAATGATTTAACTTTTGAATTTTGGATGGCCAAGTTACCGCCAACATTCAGGTAAAAACCATTTGCTTCTTTAGTAAGCGCAGTTACATCCATTTTAAACTCATAACCGGTGTTTTCAACTTCACCAATATTTACAGTAGCATTGCTGTAACCTGTGGTTGGTGATGTAGTAATTGGCAGTGTTTGGTTGGTAGTGTTGCTCTTGTAATAAGTAAAGCCCGCATTGATCCTGCTGTTGAGGAAGCCCAGATCGGTACCAAACTCAATTTCTTTGGTTTTCTCCGGCTTAATGGTAGGGTTATTTAAAGTTGTGCTTACAGTTAAACCACCTGTGTTACCATATGGGAAACCTGTAGTTGGATTGTAGGTGTTAACTGTGCTGTACGGAGCAACGTTGATATCACCTACCTGGCTGTAGGAAGCCCTTAATTTACCGTAGTTAATGATTTTATTGTTCTTTAACGCCGGGATAGCTTCGGTGAAAATGAATGAACCTTTTACAGAAGGGTACCAGAATGAACGGATGCCGCTGGCAAGCCTTGAGTCGTGGTCATTACGTACGGTACCTTCAAGAAACGCAAAATCTTTATAACCGATGGTTAAATCGGCAAAGTAACCTATCTGGCGTATTTTACCTTCGGTTCTTGAAGTTGCCGGCGTACCGAGGATACTGCCAACGTTATAAAAATTATCAACCAGTAAGTTGGTACTGTTGTTTTGAACATTGCTATAATAAGCCTGCCATAATGAACTACCTACCAACAAATTGGTTGTAAAGTCATTAAAGAACTTTTTGTGGAAGGTTAAAAAGAAATCCTGTTGTAAACGTGAGTAACCTTGCGGGCCTGCTACAGCGTTATTTGTACCTGCAGCCGGGTTGGTTATTGAACCATCGCCAAACTGGGTAATATTTTGTACCTGGCCAGGGATATAACCTGTTGAACCACCATATGATTGTGCTTGTGTACCATAGCCACCGCCAGGCACTTTATCAAGGCCATATAAACCGGCAGTTGGGTCGATAAGGTTACCATCAGCATCCTTTGTTTGGCCCAGCGCGTATTTGCTGAACTGTACAGATGACCTTCTGTATTGTTGCTGACCTGTACCAAAGTTACCTGATAAACGGTAGCTTGCATCTAACCAGGTAGTTGGCGAATAAGTACCGCCGAAGCTACCGTTAAAGTGATCGGTACGGGTATCAACACGGTCGTTTTTGATGATCCAGTATGGGTTTACGCCGTATGAGTTAAAGTAAGTATTAACATCAGCAAACGGTTTTGCAGGGTCGCTGAATTTAGTTAAAGGCACCCATGACGGGGTGTTGAATATAGTGCTGTATAATGAACGGCCGCCATCTAATGTAGCACCGTCATAACCACCGCTACCTACAGTATTGGTATAATCCTGCACATAGCTGGCGGTAAACTCGGCCTTAAACTTATTATAAGTTTTTGCTGCCGATACACGTACGCTGCTCCTTTTATATTTATCATCAGGCAATACACCTGTTTTAAATAAATGGTTGGCGGTTAAGTTAAAGCTGTTATTAGCATCACCTGATGAGTAAGAAAGGTTATTCTCTTCGCTGTGACCAGTGTTAAAGAAAGCCCTCCTTGGGTCAGTCTTTGGGGTCATGTAAGGATAGCTTTGAGTTGTACCATCTTCCAACGGGATACCTAACTGCTGCATGTGGCCATCATAGGCAGGGCCGTATGATTGGTTTTCGAAAGGAGCAGTAGCGGTAATAAAACCGGTAATCGGATCCTGGAACGGAGCGCCTTCACCACCATAACCACCAAATTTGGTTTGGAATTTAGGGAAGTAAGAGATTTTCTCTAACAGGAAGTTATTGGTATAAGTAACCTGTGGGGCACCGCTTGGGCTACCTTTTTTGGTAGTAATGATCAATGCACCGTTTGACGCGTCTGAACCGTAAAGCGCGGCTGCACCGGCACCGTTAAGGATATTCACAGATTCGATATCGTCAGGGTTGATGGTGTTAACCTCATTTGGAGAGATCGGCGTACCGTTTAATACCACCAGCGCGTAGTTGTTACCGATAATGTGACGGCTACCACGTAAGGTAAAACGGGTATTAGGGTTAACACCGTTGTTAAGGGTACTTACCACTAAGCCCGGCACCTTGGCGGTTAAGCCGTTGGTAAAGTTGGTAGGATGCGCTTCGGTTAAGCTTTTTGCACTTACAGTTGTAGCTGCTGCTCCCTGCTCTTTGGCCTGGCGTTTAATACCCAAAGCACCGGTAACAACAACCTCACCCAATGAACGGGCCGAAGTTTCTAAAACAACGTTGATGGTGCTGCCTGTTGTTGATTTTTCGGTTGTGGTGTAACCGATAAAGCTAAAAACGAGGGTGGAATTTGCCGGGATGCTGAGTACATATTTACCGGCTGCGTTGGTTTGGGTTCCGATTGTTGAACCCTTTACCTTTACTGTTACTCCCGGGATGGGTAGGCCGTCGTCTTTGGCCGTAACCGTACCAGTAACTGTACGGTTTTGCGCGAATACTTGCGTCATAGACAACACAAGCAAGCACAAACTTACGAGTAGAAGTTTTTTCATTTCGTTAATAATAAGATCAGTTAATAGTTAATTAATCATAAAAGTAATGTTACGTTATCAAAAAGTCAAGTAATTTCTTTTAAAACGTCATTTTTTTTTCAAAAAACCAAGTTTGTGCTGAAAGAATAATAATTATAGTACTATGTATTGCATAATACAATCTAAAACATATATCTTTGTATTATGATCGTCGAAAACACCCAAACCCAAATGAGGAAAGGCATACTGGAGTACTGCATCCTCTCCATCATAGCAAAGGGCGAAACATATGCGTCAGACATAATCGCTGAACTTAAGAAAGCCCAACTGCTTGTAGTTGAGGGTACTCTGTATCCTCTTTTAACACGTTTAAAAAATAACGGCCTGCTCACGTACAACTGGGTGGAGTCGATTTCCGGGCCGCCCCGAAAGTACTATGTGCTCTCGGACGAAGGTCGCGCGGTGCTTGAACAATTGGACAAAACCTGGCAGGAACTGGTATTTGCTGTTCAAACAGCTATCGGAGAAAGAAAATAGAAAAACCTACAAATCACTTTAATCATGAACAAAACAATTATCATAAATATAAACGGCATGGTTTTTCACATTGAAGAAGATGCCTACGAAGTGCTGAAGAATTATATGACGGATGTAAAGCGTCATTTTTCAACTTCGGCCGATAGCCTGGAGATCACAACCGACATTGAAAACCGCATTGCCGAAATGTTTAACGAGATCCTGGCACGCGACGCCAAACAAGTTATTGTTGAGGCTGATGTGAAGGAAGTTACCGGGCAGATGGGCAGCGTGCAGGATTTTGAAACTGCCGAAACCGATGCCAAAACCTCGGGCGGCAACCCGTTTGAATATAATATGGAACGCCGCAGGCTTTTCCGCGATCCGGACGATCACCTGATCAGCGGTGTTTGCGCCGGTATCGCTAACTATTTTGATATTAACCCTGTTTGGGTGCGGCTTGCCTTTGCCATCCTGGTACCGTTTGCAGCAATAGGCTTCATCATATATATTATATTATGGATGGTTGTGCCTAAAGCCATTACCCGTGCCGACCGCATGGCCATGAAGGGTGAAAAGCAGGACCTGAAAGGCTTTAAAAAGAATTTTGAAGAAGAGTTAAGCACCGTACGCGAAAACCTCCAAAACTTTAAGCACGAAGCCAAGCCCTTCATATACCAGGTGCGTGACCTCATCAGTGATATTTTTGAACATTTGGCGGCCTTTTTAAAAGGCACCGGCAATTTACTTGGTAAACTATTGGCAGCAGCCGTTTTGTTAACCTGCCTGGGCATGACCATTGCCCTCATTATTTCGCTTATAGCCTTATTTGCCGCAGGCAATATGGGCATCTACAACCTGTTCCCCTTCAATATAGCTAACCACCAGGCTAACGGTATTTTTATGGTGAGCGGCTTTTTGGTGCTAAGCATACCTTTACTGGCCATCATTTTATCAACTATTGGCTTCCTGTTTAAAAAGGCTTCATTTAACCGTTCGATAGGTACCACCTTATTATGTATCTGGTTAGCGTCATTAGGAGCAGTTTCATACTACGGCGTAAAAACTGCGGCCAGCTTCCGCGAGGGTGGCAAATTCACGCAAACAATCAAGCTTAAGCCAACGGCTAATAACACTTATTACCTGCAGCTTAATGATACCAAGTATTTAAGCAATGAGGATAGTACCCGTCTTAAAATCAACGACCGTTTTAAGGGTATGATCATTTTAGATGATGACTTTAACGGCGATGATATGCCAAACCATAATGTTACCATCGATATTGAAAAAAGCGACGTACCGCAGCCTGTACTGATCGAAACTTTTAGCGCCCGTGGCACTAACCTTGAAGAAGCCCTGATTAACGCCCGCAGCGCAGCTTACCGTTTCGATCAAAAAGATTCAGTACTGAACTTTGACCGCCACCTGGAAATGCCTAAGGGCTTTTTATGGCGCGGACAGGAGCTTCACCTCACCCTCAAAGTTCCGCTTAATGCAAAGATCGTTATTGATCAAAAGCTTGATCGTAACATCAACTTTAATATATATGAATGTAAAGAGCAGGGTAACAATAACGGCATCACCACGGCTACTTACATCATGACGGCAAACGGGTTGGAGTGCAAAGTTGACCCAATAAAGGCAGCCAAATTTAAAGCTGATAGCCTGAAAGCGCTCAGAGAACAGGATACAACATTAGAAAGAACGGATACCGCAACGGTACAAGCACAATAAACATCTCCCTGTGAAAACATTGTTTAAATATATAAGCCTGCTAATTTTTAGCGGGCTTATTATTCCTTTTTACTTCCTGTTTCAACCAGGCGGCAAATCGCTTTTAACCAGCCGGATAAACACGCCCGGATCAGAAATTGAAATGCCAATCACCTTCCGGATTATTAAGGATATGGCAAAAAATTTAATGCCTGCTTTAAAAAGTGAAAATAATCTGTAACCAACACCCCTGTTTTTGCATCTTACTATAAAAAGCAACACAATCACCATTTCCGGGTAATCCGGCAACATAAATTTAATAATCGTTAAAAAATGGCCTAAAAGCCAGGTGGAGTTGTTTTGCCAAAAATTTAAATCAAATAACAGGGACACTATGAAAACAATCGCCTATATCTCATAATTACTAAACACCCAACACCGGAAAAACACCCCCGGAAACTAAAACAAGCTTATTTACAAATTTTAAAAAAGACGAGATTCTTTACCGGCATTGTATTGCCCATACGTTTTAAACCGAACTAAAAATGAAAACTATCATACACAACATATTTTATACACTGCTGCTTGTTGCTATCAGCTGCGGTGTATCCTTTGCCCAGCAGGCCGCGCCTACCGCTAAGGTATCCGGGGCTTTGCTCAACGAGCAGGGCAAACCGCTTGATTATGCAACCGTGAGCCTTTTGCGCGCATCCGACTCAACCGTTGTTAAAGGCGCGTTAAGTAACGATGCCGGGGTTTATGTATTTACCAACATAAAAGCTGGCAGCTACCTCATTAAAGCATCGGTTGTTGGTTATCAAAAAGCGGTAAGTAAAAGTTTTACTGTGCCAGCTAATTCATCGCAGGTTACAGCACCAGCTTTAAACCTGCATACAGGCAGTACCGAATTAAAAGGTGTTACCATCACGGCAACTAAACCGCTTATAGAGCGCAAGATTGACCGCACTGTAATGAACGTTGAGAACAGCGTACTGGCAGCCGGCAATACCGCTATGGAAATTTTAGAGCGCGCGCCCGGTGTTACTGTTGATAAAGATGATAACATCAGCCTGAAAGGCAAACAGGGCGTAACCGTGATGATCAACGATAAATTAACCTATCTTACTGCAGCTCAGCTGGCCACTTTGTTACGGTCAACCGATGGCAATACCATTAAATCTATTGAGATCATTACCAATCCATCGGCAAAATATGACGCAGCGGGTAATTCAGGGATTATCAATATCAAGTTAAAAAAGAATGCACAATCCGGCACAAACGGCAGCCTTACTGTAGGGGGCGCAAAAAGCCAATACTGGCGCGATAACAGCAGCCTTAACCTTAACCACAAACAAGGCGGCCTTAATGTATTTACCTCGTTAAGCAGGGGCGATAACAAACGCGGACATGACATTGGCATTAACCGCATCATTACCGATACGCTAGGCAATAAAACATATTTCAATCAGAAATCAAGCATGCCGAGCACCAACCATTACAATAACTATCGTTTAGGTGCCGACTATGACCTAACCCCTAAACATACCATTGGCTTTGTGGTAAGCGGCTATTCAAATAGTGGGCAGGACCTTAATGACAACAGAACTATCATCGGCAAACAATTTGGCGTGGCCGATTCATCATTGCATACTACTTCAGATATCAGGCAAACCTATAAAAACTTCGCCCTTAACCTTAACGACAGGCTGAAGCTTGATACCAGCGGCCAGGAATTGAGCATTGATTTGGATTATTCTAAATTCAAGAACAACTCAAACGCCATGTATAATACCGATTACTTTTTGCCTGATGGCAGCGTACAGCATGCCCCGCAGATGTTGCGCAACCAAACCCCCTCAACCATAAGCATCTACACTGGTAAAGCTGACTATACCAAACCGCTTACGAAAACTATCAAACTGGAAGCCGGGGTAAAATTCAGCAGCGTTAAAACAGACAATGACCTGCAAGCACAGATATTTGATAACGGCGCTTATAGAAATGACTCCACCCGTACTAACCGGTTTATTTATAGCGAAAAAATCAACGCCGGCTATTTGAACCTGAACAAGCAGTTCAAAAAGTTTTCGGTACAATTAGGTTTACGTGCCGAACAAACCCGGTCGACTGGCAACCTGATTGGCAGCACACCTGTTAAGAGGAGTTATTTAAACCTGTTCCCAAGTGTATTCATTAACCAAACCATTAATGATAAAAATGAGGTAAGCTTTTCGTACAGCCGCCGTATCGACCGCCCTGGCTATGACGATCTGAACCCGTTCATCTACTACCTTGACCCATATACTTACTCACAGGGTAATGCATTCCTGAACCCGCAATACACTCAAAACTTTGAGTTTAACTATACCTATAATAAAACCATTAACGTAAGCCTTGGCTATAGTCATACTACTGATGCTATCACCGAGTTGATACTAACCGAAGGCAAACGCTCGTTCGAAACACACCAGAACCTGCAAACCCAAACCGGGTATAATATCAATATCAACACCCCGTTCACCATTACCAAATGGTGGGAAGGCAATGTTAACGCAACCGCGTTTTACCTGGGCTTTAAATCAGATACCCTTGCCGGTCAAAAATTTAACGATGGGCAATGGGCTTTCCAGGGCCGTACAACACAAACATTCAAATATGCAGGCTACCGCTTCGAGGTAACGGGCGATTATCAATCAGCATTAACCTATGGCATCTACAAGATCAGGCCGCGTTACTCCGTAGATATGGGGGTCAGCAAATCATTCATGAATAAAAAATTCAATATTAAAGCCTCATGCGATGATATCTTCAACATTCGTCGTAATGATTTAAGCAGCCAGGTGGTAAACAATAATTTCACCATCAAACAAAAGAATGATACCCGCGTAATGCGCCTCACTTTCACCTATAATTTTGGCAACAACTCCATCAAAATGCGCGAGCACCGCAGCGGTGCCGATGATGAAAAAGGCAGGGTGAAGGGGAATAATTAAATCAGTTGGCAGTTTTTAGTTGGCAGTTAGCTCTTTATAAAAAGAAAAGCGCCGGATTTTGTTTATCCAGCGCTTTTCTTTTTAATAATTTCCCTAACCTAATTAGTTGATTCAAAAACTGCAAACTGCAAACTGGCTCTACTGCCCCACCATAAACACAGCGTTGCTGAACAACAGCTTACCGTTTTCCCAGAAGCTACGGAACAGCGGGTCATCAACCATATAAACAACTGAGCCGCGGCCCATGGGCTGTACACCGAGCAGCAAACCGTTTATGATTTTCTTTTTTGATTCGGCGCCAACAAAGCCCGATACGTATCCATCCTTTTTTATGGTGCCTACATTCCAGCCGTCATCACCAGAGAAGAGATCATAGATATCGTCATTCAGCTTTAATGAATAGTAGTAATCCGGCAAACCAAAGCCAAGCGGATGGGTATTATCAAGGTTCAGCTTATAAATAGCACCAGGGATAGATTCGCTAAGCGCCAAACGGTCACGATCGCCATAAAGCTTAACTGTTTTATCCTTGTCCTTTTCTTTATCCTTGTCTTCTTTTTTTTCTTCCTTATGTTTGATCAGGAAGCCTTTTTTATCAACCAATAATGATACTGCGTTATCTATTGCTATCAGCTTGCCACCGTCGCGGATCCAGCTCTGCAATTTCTCGGAAGGAAAATCCTCATAACGGCCATCGGGACAAATCACCACATCAAAATCGCCCAGTTTGGTCCTGCCTAAGTCCTGGTACCTTATTAAAGTAACAGGATATGCAATTTGCGCTTCAAACAAATGCCAAACCTCGCCCATGGCTTCAGAGTTTATACCATCGCCAGCTATCAAAGCAATTTTAGGCTGATGAATATACCTTACCGCATCCGAGCCAATATCCGATCCCTTATCGACAAAACCAGTTGAAATAGGGGTGATCTCCTGACCCAAACCAGCCGCCGTTTGCGTAACAACCTGGTCAAAGTCCGCCTGATCATTCCCGGCACGGGTAATTATTAATGAGCCTGCAGTAAATTGTTTACCTCCGGCCTCAAATGGCTTTTCGGCGTAGCGCACCTTGATCTTCTTTTTAAGCAATGCCGCCAAAAATTTCACGTCATTAACAGATTGCCATGCCGATACATAAGCGTAAGCATGTGTATTTATCAAAGGCTTGGGCGCAGCCACGCTCCACTCTGTACTGGCCGGCTTAAACGATTCCTTTAAACCATAAGCTTTTAAACCGTAGGCATACGGAAGCGACCATGCCGTAATATCATAAGTATTGGAATCGGGGATAAAAGTTTTGGGCTCCAGCAGCACATGCAGCAATACCGCTTTAGGCTGATAGGCATTAATTACCAGGTCATTTGCGCCAACATTGTATTGTTCTGTTTTTTGGGTAACATAATTAAAGCCTGTAACCGCCTTATTGGCTAAACCAAACCCGTACTGAATGCCGTTGCGGCCCAGCATTTTTGCCAGCGCATTAATTTTATTGTTGTTATCATTTTTAATAACGTAAGTCTTATAGTCGCCTGGTGGATTGGCGCGGCTGTTATCAAAAAACTTTTTGTACTCGTCCAAAAGTTTTTGGGTATTTAGCGAAGCGATCTCCAGCGTACTTAAACTTGTTGAATGGTGGTGCGCCACACGCTGTACCAAAGTAAGGGTATCCCCACTTCGGGTAACTACGGCCAAACCCGCACTGATCCCACCCTGCTCATAGGTCATGCCGATAGAGCCATTATATAAAGGATAGGTATCGCCGTACGAAGGATACAACAGGTCGAACTCATATTTAGTGAAATACATCCAACCGTTCTGATCAAAATATTTGGCATTGTTTTTACCAATGGTGATCTGGAACTGGCGCTGCCATGCTGTAATATCTTTGTGATAAGGTTCGGCAGCCGGTGCAAAGTAGTAAGGGGCATTATAACCTTGCTCATGGTAATCAACGTGCACCTGCGGCAACCATTGATTATATAGGCCTACACGCGCCTGGGTTTCTTTTTGCTGCTGCCAGGCCCAATCGCGGTTAAGGTCAAAGTAAAAATGGTTTACCCTGCCGCCCGGCCATGGTTCGGCATGCTCACGCGATGTTGGGCTGGCATCGGGCGTAGCACCTACAACCGAGTTATAAAAGTTCACATAGCGGTCGCGCCCGTCAGGGTTTAAACATGGGTCGATAACAACAACCATATTTTTGAGCCAGGCTTTGGTAGCGGTATTTTCCGGATCAACCATATCAAACAAGGTCCACATGGCCGCTTCACTTGATGCTGGTTCGTTGCCATGCACATTATAGCTTAACCAGGTTACAACCGGCATGGCAGTACTGCCACCGCCACTTTCAATCCCAGCCAGTTTAAGGTTATTGTGACGGATCTCTTCCAACCTGCCAATATTCTCGTCGGATGCAATAAACATCGCCAGCAATGGCCTGCCCTCGTTGGTTGTACCAAACTGTTGCAGCTTTGCATTTTTTGAGGCCGATGCTACATATTTAAAATATTCGACAATGCGGTAATGTGGTGTAAAATGCTCACCCAATTTATAACCAAGGAACTCCTGCGGCGATTGGATTTTTTGCGCAAAGCCCACTACAGCCGAAGCGACTGCTATCAGAGTAAGAAGTATTTTTTTTATCATGTTATTTAATGTGGAAGTGTAGCAGAAGCTAATCTAAAAATAAAATTCCGATGTATTTCGCAGCGGTTAACAGATTTTATTAAATACGTGACTATTCCATATTATTTTATGTTTTGCTTACCCTTTTCAATTCTTAATAATTCATAAAATCAACAAATTCCGGTTCAGAAAAATCAAAATCGGCAACAAATTCTCACATTTGTTGTCCTGAATCTTATTAAATTACGCAGCTGAAATAAATACAAACATGACACCTATCCAGGCCCTGCAAAAATATTTTGGTTATAGTGCCTTCAGGCATGAGCAGGAAGCTATTATTCAAAATATACTCAAAGGGCAGGATGTAATGGCGCTGATGCCCACAGGCGGCGGCAAATCGTTATGCTACCAATTGCCTGCCGTTTTATTAGATGGCCTAACCATTGTAATATCACCGCTTATTGCGCTGATGAAGGACCAGGTAGATAGCCTGAACGTAAACGGTATCCCGGCGGCTTTCCTCAATTCATCCTTAAATCCCGAAGAAACAAGGATATTGGTAAACCGGCTGAAGAATAACGAGATCAAATTGCTTTACCTTGCCCCCGAACGTTTGTTCAGCGCCGAGAGTAAGGAAAATAAAGATAACAAGCTCATCCCCTTTTTAAAAACCCTAAAAGTTGCGCAGATAGCTATCGACGAAGCACATTGTATCTCGTCATGGGGGCATGATTTCAGGCCCGAGTATTTAATGCTTGCTGGCCTTAAAGAGGAATTTCCATCGGTACCGGTTATTGCACTTACGGCCACGGCCGATAAGCTCACACAGAAAGACATTCTTGAAAAACTTAACCTTAAATCCCCGGCGATATTTGTATCCTCATTTAACAGGGCAAACATTACTTACCGGGTATCGCCCAAAAAGAACAGCTTTAAACAGCTCATCGCTTTTTTAAATGAGCATAAGGATGAATCGGGTATTATATATTGTCTTTCCCGCAAATCTACAGAAGCGTTAGCCGAAGATTTAAAGGATGAAGGTTTTGCAGCCGAGGCTTATCATGCCGGTTTAAATAACGAAATAAAAGCCCGGAACCAGGAAGCTTTTTTGCGCGATGACTTGAAAATCATTGTAGCGACCATTGCCTTTGGTATGGGTATTAATAAATCAAACGTGCGCTATGTGGTACACGTCGATCTGCCTAAAAACATCGAGGGCTATTACCAGGAAACAGGCAGGGCAGGGCGTGATGGCTTGCCATCCGAAGCATTATTGCTTTACTCACCCGGCGATGCCATGAAACTACAGGGTTTTGCCAAAGTGGAGGGTAACGAGCAACAAAGCCGTATTATGCTTAACAAGCTTAATGATATGGTTAAATATTGCCAGCTGCTTTCGTGCCGCAGGCAATATCTGATGAGATACTTCGACGAAGAGTTTCCGCCCAAATGCGGCTCATGCGATGTTTGCCTTACCGAGTACAAACGCTTTGATGGCACGCTGATCGCTCAAAAAGCGCTTTCGGCAGTGGCCCGCTTAAACGAGCGCTTTGGTGCTAACTATGTGATAGACTTTTTACGGGGATCAAAAAGCGACAAAATTCGCGAGGAACATAAACAGTTAAAAACCTACGGCATTGGTGCCGATATCAGCAAGGCCGACTGGCAGCACCACATCCGTGAGCTGGTAACCATGGGCTACCTGCAAACTGCGGGCGATGAATATCCTGTTTTAAAACTTACCGCACAAAGCACTGATATTTTAAAAGGCGGCCAAAAGATTGAGTTTATTGAGATAGAAAAGGTAGAGGAAGTTCATCACGAAGAAACTTTACCATACGAAGCCGGATTGCTTAATCAACTTAAGGAGGTTAGGCGCGGCATTGCTACAAATGAAAATGTCCCTGCCTATATTATAGTGTCGGATGCTACTTTACAGGAAATGGCAACCTACCTACCTCAAAGCCTCGATGAATTGAGAATGATCTCTGGTTTTGGCGATATTAAACTTGCCCGTTACGGTCGCGAGCTGCTTGAACCGGTTAAGATTTATTGTACCGAAAAAGGCCTTGGTTCAAAAATAAAGCAGAAATCACCTAAGCGTGAGCGGAAGGCGAAATCGCAGGGACAAGTCAAATCTTCTCCGCGAAGCAGTGATACTAAAACCGAAACGTTTAATCTGTATCGTTCCGGAAAAACTATTGCCGAAATAGCTGCTGAACGTGGTTTCACTACATCAACCATAGAAACACACCTGAGTTATTATGTACAAAACGGTGATCTGGATATAACCGAAATAGTGCCACAGCAAAAGATAGCTGTTATTTCCGATGCAGTTGAAAGTTACGGAGCTGAAAAGCTGTCACCATTAAAAGAGATCTTAGGTGATGATTATAGCTATGGCGAGATCAGGGCTGTGATAGACTGGATAAAGAAGTAGGAATAATTTTTGTTACGTTAAAATAGGCCCATGTCACTGCGAGGAGCAAGATGGGAAAAGCCAGGGCGCGACGCGGCAATCGCATGCCATACAGAGCGGCTATACTTCCGTACGATTGCTTCGTTCCCCAAAATGACATGTTGCAGAAACCAGACTTATGAAGTTTTTAAAACTTCGTAAGTCTTTAACCTTGCGCTCGTTTTTAACGAGTGCAAGATAATTGTACTTTTGATTTACGTTTGCCATTATAGAATACATATGACTACCACAACCCAACTCTACGATATATACACCAAACACCCTGTAATTAGCACCGATACCCGGAAAATAATACCGGGCAGCCTGTTCTTTGCGCTTAAGGGCGATAAATTTGATGCCAATACGTTTGCTCAAAAAGCAGTGGAGACCGGTGCAGCTTATGTGGTAATTGATAATCCCGAATACAAACTGGGTGAACAATACTTATTGGTCGATGATGTATTATCCGCCTTACAGGACCTGGCGCGGCACCATCGCAGGCAGCTTGATATCCCGGTTATCGGCCTTACCGGTACCAATGGTAAAACAACCACTAAAGAATTAATCAACGCCATATTATCGCAGCATTTTAAAACCCAGGCAACACAAGGTAACTTAAACAACCACATTGGTGTACCGCTCACCATATTAACTATTGATGCCAGCCATGAGGTTGCGGTTATTGAAATGGGGGCCAATCATCAAAAAGAGATTGAGCTGCTTTGCAGTATCGCTCAGCCATCGCACGGTTTAATTACCAATGTGGGTAAGGCACATTTAGAAGGCTTTGGCGGCGTTGAAGGGGTGAAGAAAGGAAAAGGGGAGTTGTATGATTACTTCAAAAAGTCGGAAAGTCCGGAAGTCGGAAAGTCGGTAAGTAAGAATATTGTTTTTGTTAATAGCGACGATACTGTTTTAATGGAGATGGCTTCTGCCCGCCATTTAACACATGTGGAATATTATGGTACAGATGCAATTGATAATCTTATTAGCGGCGAACTGCTTGAAAACTCGCCTTTCCTTACTTTAGAGTGGGTAAACAACAAAACCGGTGAAAGCTATAAAGTTAAAACTCAATTAACAGGTACTTACAACCTGCCTAATATTTTGGTGGCTATTTGTATTGGCACCTATCTCGGTTTATCGGCTAATGAAATAAACGCCGGAATTGAAGGTTATCAGCCTAAAAACAACCGCTCGCAAATTGTGCAGACAGCTACAAATACCCTTATTTGCGATTATTACAATGCCAACCCCAGCAGCATGTTTGTAGCTATTGAAAACGTGGCAAAAATTGAGGCAAAAAGGAAAGTGCTCATTTTGGGCGATATGTTTGAAATGGGGCCGGAAGCAGCTGTTGAACATGCAGCAGTAATTAAAAAGGCAATGGATACCCCGGTTGATGAACGGATCTTTATTGGGAAGGATTTTTTAGCTTCGTCACAGGCCATGGACCATGGACTATGGACCATGGACAATAAGTTTTATGAAACCGCCGAAGACGCTATTGCTGCCTTAAAAGCACAACCCATAAGCAATTCAACCATTCTTATTAAAGGATCAAGAGGTATGGCTTTGGAGCGATTGGTGGAGTTGTTTTAATAGATGAGCCTCCCCTTATAAAAGCGTCATTGCGAGTAATTATCATGGAAACTCTAAAAAAAGCGATGACGTGTAAAATATGTTTTAGGGATTTTGTGAGGGGGCCGCGTTAGGGATTGCAGTGTAAAGCCCACAGCGCGTGAAGGGAATGCGGGCAGGAAAGGCGAGGACTTGTAACGAAAAGCCCGGGCCGGAGGCAACGCCCAGGTCAGAAAGTCGACTTTAAAAACACACGTAATAATCAACGCCTTACGATTACGTCATTATAAGACACTAAGACAACCGACCCAAAGGAGCTCATTAATACCTATAAAAAAAATAAATATTAATACCCCTAAATACAGAGTGGCTATGCAGGTAGCCCTGTAAAGTTTGGGATTGCTTCGTACCTCGCAATGACGCGAGTTTTATTTCTTGCTTAAAAAAGGTCTAAACTACTCCCTCCTTAAACTATCAACAGGATTAGCCAGTGCAGCTTTAACCGATTGAAAGCTGATTGTGATAAAGGCTATTAATACAGCAATACCAGCAGCTAATAAAAAGGTTGTCCAGCTTATACCAACGCGGTAAGCAAAAGCATCCAGCCAATGGCTCATGGCCAGCCAGGCTATTGGGAAGGCTATAACAATTGCAATAAGCACTAACTTAATAAAATCTTTGGCTAATAGGGTAACAACACTTCCCACTGTCGCACCCAAAACTTTCCGTACGCCAATTTCACGGGTACGAACCTGGGCCGTATAAGCCGCTAAACCAAGCAAACCGAGACAAGAGATCAAAATAGCTATCCCTGCAAAATAATTAAATAACGTACCTTCCCGTTGCTCGCCCTGATAAAGCTTACTAAATACTTCATCCAAAAAAGTATACCCAAACGGAAACTGGCCGTTGTATTGTTTAAATTGACCTTCGGCAGCGGCTATGGCTTTTGATACACCATTGCCGGTGGTTTTAATGTAGATAGAGGCATAAGTATCCGGCGCGTAGAAAAACACCATCGGACCAATCTTTTCACGCATACTCGCAAAGTGAAAATCTTTAACCACTCCTATAATAGTACCTTCGGTTTTACGCAGCTTGAAACGTTTACCTATCGGGTCTTTCATTCCTAATTCCTTAATTGCCGCTTCGTTCAGGATATAATGAGCCGAGTCGCTTACCGAACCGTCAAAGCTATGTCCTGCTGCCATTTTCATCTTGAAAAAGGAGATAAAATCCTTATCAATCCCTTGCGGGTGTACAATAAATGTTTGCCCGGTTGCTTTGCCATCCCAATCGGTATCGCCAGAAATACCTCCGCTATTAACGATATTACCGGTCGATCGGGTTACGGCTTCAATACCCGGTTGTTTCAAAAGCTCGGCCTTAACAGCGTCATAATGGCCTTTCATATCACGCATCCAAAAAGCAAATACATGACTTTTATCGTAACCTAAATTTTTCGACCGGATATAATTCAACTGCCCTGTGATAACAATGGTGCTGATGATCAATACAACCGAAAAGGTAAACTGCACCACCACCAATATCTTACGGAAAAGCACATCGCCAATACCGTTTGATACCCTGCCTTTAAGTGCTTTTAATGGCTCAAAAGACGACAGCAGCAAGGCCGGGTAAATACTGGATAACAGCAGGGTAGCGATTATCGTTCCCGCGATAACCAGCCAAATATGGAAATCGGAAAGATTAAACACCAGCTGTTTACCTGCAATTGTATTAAATACAGGCATCACATTATAAATTACCAGCACCGCTAAAACCGCCGAAAGCACAAACAGCAAAGCGGTTTCCACCACAAACTGCATAAATAATTGCGTTTTTGCTGCGCCGATGATCTTTCGCATGCTGATTTCCTTGGCGCGCAGCATGGCCCGCGCGGTTGAAAGGTTAACATAATTAATGCAAGCAATAATCAATATCACTAAAGCTATAATAATAAAGATACGTACAGTACTGATCCCCCGGTCGGTACCATCAGCATTATAAAGGTGCATCTTAGTAACAGGCAGTACGAGATAGTCGGCATCAGTATCTTCGGGTTTCCGTTTCAGGTGAACACTATTTAAATCGGCCGATAGCTGTTTTAACGAAGTACCGGGTTTCAGCTGTAAGTAGGTTTCATAAGCGTAATTGCTGAAATCATGGTTCAGATCATCTTTAAAATTAGTCAGCATGTACTTAACATGATAGCTCATCGGAATGATCATATCATAGTGAATGCTCGAGTTAAGCGGAAAATCATCAATAACACCCGATACCGTAAAGTTCTCTTTGCTATCGGCGACAATAACTTTTCCCAAAGCATCCTGATTCCCGAAATATTTCTTTGCTGTACTTTTTGTGATCACTACCGAATTATCGTTTGCAAAAGGCTTTGTCTTGTTACCTTCAATCAGCGGAAAATCAAAAACCGTAAACAGCGACGGATCGGCAAAACCTACGGCCTGCTCGTTAAAAACTTTATCCTGGTATTTAAATAAGGAGAAAAACCAATTATTGGTAATGCGCACCTGGTTTTGCACAGCGGGCAATTCCTGTTTGGCCAACGGCCCCATCGGTGCTACCGTAACCTGCCAGATTTGTTTGCTGGCACCGGTACCTCCAAAAAGCTCCACCCGGTAAATATTGGATGCATTTTTATGAAAGCTGTCAAAGCTAAACTCGTCCTGTACCCAAAGCAGGATCAGGATCCCTATGGCAAGGCCCAAAGTTAACCCGGCGATGTTGATCACCGAATAAAATTTATTACGGATGAGATTGCGCCAGGCGGTTTTGATATAGTTTTTCAGCATAATAATATCGGCTTTATCAGATGTTGTGATAATCAAAATGATGCCAATATTGTAAATTGCTATATATCAAAAACTTACACAACGTCGCCATGGAATACCGTACGGATACGGACAGCCGGGTGTCCACTTATGCAACGGTAAAAAATATAAAAATTTGATCTGGTTACGGGATACAGATGGCAATCAGCCTTCAAAAACAGGAGTTATGATATTATGGTTCACCAGGATCCGCATCAGCATATCAACCGAAAAATCGCGTGTTATATCAATACTGATAAAGTCCTTTTCGCCATTTTTTATCTCGCAGGCATCGCGATCAAAATATAATACCAACCCGCGCATACTGCCCGAAATAATAACGATCTGCTCATTATTGATGAGTTTAAAGCTATTTCGTGTACGCTTAAAAAAGCTGCACAAACTTTTAACGTGCCGATAGGTGAGTAAAGAAATGATCATGCTGTCAGCTTTTTATAATGGTTGCCAGGCGTTGCCTTATAATAATGTCTTTAATACCAGCAGGCAGCAAACTATTCAATAAAACAAGTATCCTGTTTATCATGCCGGGGATAATTTCTTTTTTACCCTTCAGCAAACCGTCTACCGCTATACGTGCTACGTGCCCGGGTTCCATAATGGTTGCTTTTGATATGCCTTTAAGCTTATTATTCATTACCAGCAGTTCGGGCTTGGTATTGATGCCTCCGGGACTGAGCAGACTGATCTTCACATTTGAGCCGTGAAGCTCCAGCTGCAAACATTTAGTAAAATACCTAATGAATGATTTGGTAGCGCCATAAACTTGCTTTTTAGGTACCACAAACAATCCGCCTAAACTCCCTACATTTAATATATATGAAGTAGCATCGGTATCGGCCTGGGCCAGAAACAAGCGCGTAAGCAGTACAGGAGTAATCACGTTCAGTTCAATTTGCTTTTTATAGAAACCAATATTCAGATCTTCAAACCACGACCAGTTGCCCAAACCTGCATTATTGATGAGCAGGTGGGCGGTAATTTGCTCATCACTAAGGTAATTAAAAATTGCCGGGTAACTTTCAGCAAGTGTTAAATCAATTTCAAGATAATTTACTTTAACCTCAAAGTTTTTGCGGATAAACGATGCCAGTTCGGGCAGGCCTGACTCGGGCAACGAAACCAGCACCAGGTTTATTTGGCGCGATGCCAGTTCAATGGCAAATGATTTGCCCAGTCCTTCGCTGGCGCCGGTTATGATGGCGGTTTGGTTGATCATGGTTCAGGCTTTTTAAGATAGTTAACTGTTTTGTGCATTCCCTCGGCAAAAGGGGTTATCCTGTAGCCCAGTTGGGTGATAGCCTTGTTGCTGCTATATTTTTGATCGTACTTTAAACGCTCGGCAAATTCAGGAAGGAAAAATGGGCGCAAACCCGTAAATTGTGCTTTAAGCTTTTCTATATGACTATAAAATTCTATCGCTTTTAAAGGCAGGTGAATAAGGCGGTGATGTTTACCGGAAACCTTGTACACCGTGTTAAAAAAGTCATTAAAGCTGATGTCCTCTCCCCCTAAAATATAACGTTCGCCGCTTTGCCCTTTTTCCATCGCTGCCAGGTGCCCTTCAACAACGTCGTTTAAAAAAGCATAATTGGCTATCTGTTCACCGCTGCCGGGTATAAAACGCCATTTGCCACGCAAATACGCGGATACCATTTTACCAACGGTATTACTTTCGGTAACCGGGCCTTCACCATATACGCGTGAAGGATTTACGGTAACCACGTGAGCACCTCGCTTTACAAAGTTTTGCACCTCAAGCTCGGCCAAGTATTTGGTACGCTCATAGGCAATCGGGAAACCAGCTATTCGCGGGTCATCCTCATGCATGGGATATTTAACGGTGGGGCCCCATACTCCGCAGGTAGAGGTATAGACAATTTTTTGTACCCCGGCATTGGCGGCAACTTCAAGCACGTTCCGGGTGCCAACCACGTTGGTTTCGTGGTAATCATCAGGGTTTCGGCACCACATTTTAGCCAGGGCAGCGGTATGGTAAACCAATCCGCAGCCTTGCATGGCTCTGCCCAGGCTTTGCCGGTACAGGATATTGCCGGTAACCGGCTCAATGTTTTTATGCTTTACTAAATATGGATGATCGGTATTGCGGCATAAAGCCTTAACATCATAGCCCTGCATAGCCAGTGATAAGGTAAGCTGCCTGCCAATAAAGCCTGTTGCCCCGGTTACTAAAACTTTCATACAGGTATTACAATCCGGCCTGAGTTTACCCCTATGCAAGGGAAAGAAATTTTAAATCATTTTTTAACCTATAGTTTTAATGCGGTAAATATTTAAATTTGACTTATTACTATAATAAAGCCTTTACCAAACATGAACACATTCCAGGATCCATATAAATCATTTGCAGATTTTTCGCCCGAGGAGTTGGGCTTTTTACAGCATGCAACGCCCGATCTGACTGAAAATCAAAAGAAATACTTTTATATGGTTTACAGCAACAAGCGCAAAAACTCGCAGGATATACTGTTATTTACCCTGCTTGGCTTTGTTGGCTTTGCGGGCATCCAGCGTTTTGTGTTAGGGCAGGTAGGGATGGGGATCCTTTACTTTTTCACGGGGGGCCTTTGCGTAATAGGTACTGTTGTCGATCTGATCAACAATAAGTCGATCACTTTGGAGTATAATAAGAATATGGCTTATGAAAGCTATCAAATGGCTAAAATGAGCAGCTAACTAACGCCATTATTTATTGTTATACTTGATTAATGAAATTATCCGCCCTAACCGCATACCTTGAAAGCCTTGCTCCGCTTAATTACCAGGAAGATTATGACAACTCAGGCCTTATAGTTGGTAACCCTGATCAGGAAATAAGCCAGGCATTGATTTCGCTTGATTGTACCGAAGCTGTAGTTGATGAGGCTATCGCCACCGGTTGCCAGGTGATCATATCACACCATCCCATAGTTTTTAAGGGGCTCAAAAAATTCAACGGCAAAACTTATGTGGAGCGGGTGGTTGAAAAAGCTATCCGCAAAGGGGTCGCGATATACGCTATTCACACCAACCTGGATAGTATCATGACGGGTGTTAACGCCCGCATTTGCGAAACTTTGGGTTTAAAGAACACCCGCATACTGCTGCCCAAGCATAACCTGATCAAAAAACTGGTTACCTATGTGCCTTTAAGGCATGCTGATGCCGTGCGCGATGCTTTATTCAGTGCGGGCGCTGGCAATATTGGCAACTACAGCGAAACCAGCTTTAATGCCGAAGGCACAGGAACATTTAAAGGCAACGATGCAGCTAACCCTTACGTTGGCGAAGTTGGCAAACGCCACAAGGAAAACGAGGTGCGTATTGAAACTGTATATCCGGCCAACCTGGAAAGCAAGATCCTGATGGCCCTGATACTGGCCCACCCTTACGAAGAGGTTGCTTACGATCTCTATAACTTAACCAACCAGCACCAGCAGGTAGGTTCGGGCATGATAGGCGAACTGGAAATACCGCTTAATGAGGAAAGTTTCCTGTTTCATGTAAAGGACAAGATGCGCACACACGTGATCAGGCATACTAAATTAATAGGTAAGCACGTTAAAAAAGTAGCTGTTTGCGGAGGTTCGGGAGGCTTTTTATTGAAGCATGCCATAGCTGCCGGAGCCGACGTTTTTATCACAGCCGATTACAAGTATCACGAGTTTTTTGATGCCGAAGGAAAGATAGTTATTGCAGATATCGGACACTTTGAAAGTGAACAATTTACGCAGCAATTATTGTATGAAATAATTAGAAAAAAATTCCCTATCTTTGCCGTCCGTTTAACAGAAGTAAATACAAACCCCGTCAAATATTTTATTTAATGGAACAAACCGTAGAACAAAAGCTTAAAGCTTTATACGAGCTACAAACTATCCACACCAAAATTGATAGGATCCGCCAGGTAAGAGGCGAATTGCCAATGGAAGTTGCCGACCTTGAGGACGACGTTGCTGGCCTTGAAACCCGCATCCAGAAGATCAAAGGTGAACTTGACGATGTGGAAGATGACATAGTTACCCGTAAAAACCTGATCAAAGAAGCTCAGGCGAACATCAAAAAATACGAAGGCCAGCTTAACGAGGTTAAAAACAACCGCGAATATGATGCTATCTCAAAAGAAATTGAGATCCAGGGCTTAGATATACAGGTGAGCGAAAAGAAGATCCGTGAGTACGGCTTCGAGATCACTAACAAAACACAGGTTTACGAAAAAGCACTTGCCGACCTGGAAGCCCGTCAGAGCGACCTTGATGCCAAGAAAGAAGAATTAGGCACCATTACCGCCGAAACTGAAAAAGAAGAGACCGAATTGAATTCACAGGCTGCAAAAGCTACTCAAAACATTGAAGAGCGTTTGTTAACTGCTTACACCCGTCTGCGTCAAAACGCTAAAAACGGATTGGCTGTAGTAACTATTCAGCGTGATTCATGTTCTGGTTGCTTTAACCAGATCCCACCTCAGCGCCAGTCAGACATCCGTCAGCGTAAAAAGATCATCGTTTGCGAGCATTGCGGACGTATCCTTGTTGATGAGCAAATGGCTTTGGAAGCTGAAGAAGCATAAGCAACCATTTATAAAATTAAATATATCAAAGGCACCCGGTGGGTGCCTTTTTTGTTGCATTTATTTAGCCGATATTTATTTCATGGCTAAAACCCGCATCACTTACTTTACTTTAACAATAGCAACCATTATCCTCGGTCTGCTATCCCGGCATTACAAATTCATCCCCCTATTTATTGGCGACATTTTATGGGCTACCATGGTTTACTTTATCATGCGGTTCCTTTTTATCGCCAAGCCTATCAAGTTCAATGTTATAGCGGCATTATTATTTTGCTTCGCGATTGAATTTAGCCAGCTTTATAAAGCGCCATGGATAAACGAATTACGGCATACATTGTTCGGAAGGCTCGTTTTAGGCGAGGGCTTTTTGTGGGGTGATTTGTTGTGCTATGTTATTGGGGTGGGGATAGGGGTGGGGATTGATCAATTACTGCAAAAAATTAAACCTCATAAGCAATAAGCTTTAGTCTTTCTATAGTTCTGAATTGCTTATCAGATGTTATAAACGGGAGATTGAAGGCAATAGCTGTTGCTGCAATGATAGCATCAGGCAGCTTTAAACCATGCTTTTTTCTTATCGTAATATATTGTTCTTTTAATTTGTTATTCATCTGAATAATTGAACAATCATTTAATAAGGCGTGTATTTGCTTTTCTTCGCGTTCTGAAAGCTTTTTTAACCCTAATAATTCCAGCTCGGTTATAAATGAAATATAGATTTGCTTACCCTGCAATAACTTTTCTATGGTATCATTTCCGTCAAGCAAATACAATAGGATATTGATATCAACTAATATCTCTTTCCCACTCATCTCTTAACTTAGTTTGAATGGTTATTGGATCTTCTTTTAAAGGTATTGTTCCGCTGTATTTTTTTGCATCAAAGCCCGAAGATGGCGCTTCTTTGTAAAGTGCTTTTTCAATCGCCTCTATATCCTTTTTGGATGCTCCCTTTTTTAATACCAATACCATATTAATCCTTTCATAACAAATTTAATAAATTTTATACATATTCACCGCGAAACATACTTGTCTGCTATCCTTCACCTCAAACTTTTAAATCCTATCAATTCAAAAAGTGCGATATTTATACTTGTCATCTAAGAAACCAACACCCAATGAAAACTTTAGCCGAATTTAAAGCATCATTAAATTTACCGCAGCCCGGCAACGAACTGCCTGTACAGTTAAAAAGCCTGTGGTACGATAGTAAGGGCGATTGGCATCAAGCCCATGCACAGGTTGATCACCTCGAAGACCGGGCATCGGCGTGGGTTCATGCTTACCTGCACCGTAAAGAAGGTGATATTGGAAATGCCGATTACTGGTACAGCCGGGCACGGCAAATCCGCCCCAACCTATCATTGGAAGAAGAGTGGGAGCAATTAGTGTTACAATTTCTTTAATCGGATAAGGCTAATAATTTCAAGCCTCAAAACAAGCTCGTTTGTTTCCCTTTCCTCGGCACAAATAAACTATAGTCATATTCCGGCATTTGCCTGTCGCCCATAAAGCGTTTACAGGCCATTTTAAACATCTGGTGAATAGATTCGGCTATTTTACCGTCACCACTCATCCGGCGACCGTAATCGCTGTCGTTTAAGTTGCCGTCATGCGTGGAGCGGATCATGTTCAGCACCTTTTCGGCGCGGTCGGGAAAAGCTTTATGGATCCAGTCGCTGAAAATTTCGGCTATACTACCGTTCAGGCGTACCATGGTAAAACCTGCGGCTAAAGCGCCCCTGTCGGCTGCAGCTTTGATGATATTAGGCACTTCATTACTGTTTAACCCGGGAATAATAGGTGCCGCCATAACCCGCACCGGGATACCGCGTTCAGATAGTTTTTGAACCACTGCCAGTCGGCCCGTTGCCGTTACGGTACGGGGCTCCAACTTTTGCCTTAGCTGCTCGTTAAGGGAGGTGATGGATACGTTAACATGCACCAGGTTCAGTTTGGCCATGTCGGCAAGCAGGTCAATATCGCGCAGAATCACGTTATTTTTGGTGATGATACTTACCGGGTTTTTATATTTCCAGAACACCTCGAGCAGGCCCTGGGTTATTTTCAGGCTGCGCTCAATAGGCTGGTAGCAATCGGTATTGCCGGAGAGCATGATGCAGACCGGCTTATAATTTTTTTTATTAAAATATTGCTCAAGCAGTTCGGGGGCATTAGGCTTGATGATGATCTTCCGTTCAAAATCGAGTCCGGCGCTAAAGCCATAATATTCATGGGTGTTACGGGCGTAACAATAAATGCAGCCATGCTCGCAACCCTGGTAAGGGTTTATGGAGTACATATGGCTTAAGTCGGGACTGTTGGATTCGCTTACTATTTTTTTGGGTGTTTCCTCAAAAAGTTGCGTGTTGCTATTTTCAAGCAAGGGTTCGTCAATACCTTCAATATGATCAAGTACATACTTGTTTTTCAGAAACTTATTGTGCGTATTTACCTGTGCGCCGCGTCCCTTAAAAAAATCCGGATTTTCCTCATGTGACATCGAACAAATTTGCTAATAAATTTAGCAAATTACAATTCAATCAGTTTATTTTTTATGCTGTATAAAACCAGCCCTACGCGGCTTTTAATCTGGAGTTTTTCAAAAAGCTGATCGCGATAACTATCAACGGTGCGCACGCTGATGTTCATGGTTTCGGCAATTTCCTTGTAAGTAAGCTCGGTGCCGGTAAGGCGAAGGAACTCTATTTCGCGCGGGTTAAGCTTGATGTTCTCTAACTTGCTGTTAAAGTTGGTGATCAGGTGGCGGGTTACAAACTCGGGGTAGTAAAGCTCGCCCTGCGAAACTTTCAAAAGGGCGTCTTCAACTTCATGGGGTTCCGAGTCTTTAAGCAGGTATCCTTTTACCCCCATTTTTACCATGAGCAGCACTTTATCGGCGTCCTCAAACATGGATAATATGATGATCCTCACATTTGGATGTTTGGCCCTGAGTATTTGGGCTGCTTCAACACCATCCATAACCGGCATGCTGATATCCAGCAATATAATATCCGGAACAGTACCGCTGTTTATAGTATTTAACAGTTCCTGGCCGTTGGCTGCTTCAAATAGTATATTGTATCTTTTAAAATTGGTGACAAGAGCGGCCATACCACTCCTGAAGAGTTTGTGGTCATCAACTAAGGCTATTTGAATGGGTTCCTTTAGCATAAATTTGTTGTACCAGGGGATTGAACGACAATTTTATCTGGCAACCCTTACCAGGCGAGCTGGTAATAATTACGTCCGCGCCTACTAAAGCTGCCCTGTTTTCAATGTTCCGCAATCCCGAACCGCCCTTACTATCAACCTTTTCGGTATTGAAACCAGCACCATCATCTTCGATGAGCAAATTAAACATTTGTGCAGTATAATACAAACTGATTTTAAGGTTAGCTGCCTTAGCGTATTTCAGGGTATTATTCACCGCTTCCTGGAAAATCCGGAATATTACCAGCTCGCGTTGTTCACCTAAACGGTATACATCACCTTCAACCTCAAACGCAACATTGATAATGCCGCTGCGGGTTAAACGTTCTGTTTCGGTTTCAAGGGTTTTTATAAGTCCATATGAGCTGATGTGCTCGAAGCTCATACTTTTTGAAAGGTGCCGCAAATCATTAATAGTTTGCGAAACCAGTTCACGGTTTTCGTTTACACGGGCCTTTTTTTCGTCATCGAGGCTATTGTTGAGCAAGCCGAGGTTCAATTTTACAAATGATAACACCTGGGTAATATTATCATGGATCTCGCGGCTTATATCGTTAAGCGTTTGCTCCTGGATCTCTATCTGGGTTTTAAGCATCTCCTGCTTAAATGAAGCTTTCAAATTTTCACGTTCAAGCAGGTTTTTATTCTGCTTTTTTTGGTACATGAGCATAAAGCTAACCATGAATACCCCTAACAGAAGCAATAAAGCAGTACCTGCAATTATTATGAGGATAAATTGTTCTTCCTGAAAAAGCATATAAAGGAGAATGAAAATAGGCCGTATAGCATTAATGAGTTAAGATCTAACAATGTCATGGCTATCAGATAAAAATGATAATTGTTTTTATACACCATGAAGCTGAAGCAAGAGTAATAAAATGTCATTGCCAAATAATAGAAAAAAATCCCTGTTATCGCCAAAAACGGGGGGTGTGATATTAATTCAATGTATTCGTCATTATCATCATTTAATAATCTATAGTAGTAATCACAAACAAGCCAAAGGCCAAATATATTCTGTATAACTATCGCGATGGTTGCCCTATGCCAGAAACCCTGAATGAAAAATATATCAATAAGCGTTAGCCCAACAATAACCCCAGCAGCTATATATACAAACTTTTTACGTTTAGCCCGATCATCAAATGACATGATGAACATTGTATAACAAATAAACTCCAATATGTCATTGAAGTTATTACACCACGCATTAGTGTGGTTGATAATAAGCAGTTGAAAAATAGCCGGATAATTATAAAATACCCCAAAAGCCAAAAAGGGTAAAAACCATTTAAAATTTTTGTCAAGCGACTTATATGTGAATATACAGCATATAAAAGCCACCACAAACATTACATAATAAAGGGAATCAAGCATGAACGCTAAAATAATATATAATAGCATTCATGCAGCTTACAAATTTATCAGGATTGACATGTCGGGGGGCAATCCTTGCTCGACTTTAAAGCAGCTAACCCGCTTACCGCCAGGCTTGCCACATCATCAGATTGTATCGCATCTATATGCTGATCTGCACCTTTCCCTGCCACTGTACCAACTATAGCAACCGATGTTTGATGTGGTGCGTGCTTGTGGTCTGCATCATGCACTCCAAAATGTATCCTCACACCTGTAGCTTCCGCTGGCAAATTATTAATAAACTCCTTCAGTTTGTCTATCGGGAGCCATGTCGATTCGGTATCATTAACTTTATGATGTTTGTCAATAACTGCTTTTCGGGTTTTCTTATACCGGGCTACCATTTCCCTGGCGGTTTTTAAGTCAATAGGTTCCATATAATTTCGGGAGTTTAAATTAGCCTCCAATCTATATATTTATTACAAATTATTCCACCCGTCATTTCACCGTTTTTTCACCCCGTTTAAACACGGTAAATTAACCATCAATCAGCAACACAATACTTTATATTATACGTTAAAAAGCCATGCGTAAGTTTTTACAAAAACTTTTAACTAAGCCGGTGGCACGCCTGGCCGACAGGCTCTCTTCACGGCCAGACAAAAAAAGGGTTGACAAGTCATTGAACCGCTTATACAAATACCTACTGAAAGGTTCAGGCAAAAAAGGACTTTTGATTCCGTTCAACGCGGAAAGCGATAAATTCATCATCCTGTCTGATCAGCATAAAGGTGCCCGTGACGATATGGATATGTTTGCCCTCGCTGAGCAAAATTACCTTGCAGCACTTGATTATTACCACAACCAGCAATTCTTCTACATTAACCTTGGGGATAGTGAGGAGCTTTGGGAAAACCTGTTCATCACCATAAAAAAGCATAACAAGGCCACTTTTGAAAGCGAAAAACGATTCATAAAACGTAAAGCGTTCCTGAAAATCTTCGGCAACCATGACCTGTATTGGGACAATGATCCTTTAGCCAAAGTAGGCTTAAAGCAAATTTATGATGAAGTAATTAAAATATATGAGGGAGCCGTGCTGCAAACAAAGCTTAATGACAAACCATTAAATATCTTTTTAACGCACGGTCACCAGGGCGATCTGCAAAGTGACGGTAACTGGTTCAGCAAATGGTTTGTGTCCGATATCTGGGCACCTTTTCAGGCATATCTTAAAATCAATCCTAATACCCCTGCCAATAATGACCTGCTCAAAACAGATCATAACCGCATTATGTATGAATGGAGCCTGAAGCAAAAAGATACCCTGCTGATAACCGGGCATACCCATCAGCCAGTGTTCAGGTCCTTAACGCATCTCGAAAAGTTGTATAATGATATCGCAAGGGCAAAGAAAGCAGGAGACGATAAACTGGCAGATGAATTAAGCAAACAGATCGTAAACAGGCAGATCAAAGGCGACGTAGCACCCGATTTCAGCGCCTGCGACCCAAGTTATTTTAACAGCGGCTGTTGTTGCTATGATGATGGCGATATCACAGGCATTGAGATAGCAGATGGTCAGATTCGCCTGATCAAATGGGAATACAACAACCTAAACCAAAGCGAAAGAATAATATTGGAGGAATGCGAGTTGAAAGAACTGTTTAATGACGAGGTGAAAGGCTAAAGGTGAAAACATCAAACTAATCCTTAAATCCTAAAAATCACGGTTCAGAAAAATCCTAAAAATCATCGGAATCAAAAAAATCAGTTGTCAGCCTTCCATCATAAAAACAAAAAGCTCTTTAGGGCCGTGGGCGCCTAATACCAGTGTCTTTTCTATATCAGCAGTACGGCTGGGGCCGGTTACGGTACTGATCATGGATGGCAACTGGTTGCCATATTTAGCCTTAATGAGTTTAAAGCCGTCCTTCAAGTCCATAACCATTTGAGAGGTATAAGCCAGCACGATATGAACCGACGGGTAGATGCTTAACCTGCGGCCGGCCATATTTCCGTTTGAGAGCAAAATACTGCCATTTCGGGCAATTAAAGCTTCGCAAAGGGTAAAACCCACTTCCGCTTCTTCAAAGTCTTTGTCGGTTTCGTAGTGTGGGTATTCAAACTGGTTCAGGATCTCCTGCAGCTTTGGTTCCCAGCAGTAAATTTTGTGCCATTTACGTTCTTCGGCAAGGGTAAGCAGGTTTTCTATAAACTGCAGCTCATCTTCACAAAAAATAAACTGACCTGATACATTGGTAAACTGCTCGGCGAAGATCACCTCGGGCATTTCTTCGGTAGGAGGATAAAGGGGCAGGTCTTCCAGCTGAGGGTATGGGTTATCCCTTTTTTCCAAAAGCGCCTTCCTTATTTTTTTAAGCAGTTTTTCTTTTGATGTGGTGATATCCCTCATGGCTAAAAAAGAAAAGCCACCAGCTTGGCCGGTGGCTTTATATTATAATTTGAAAATTAAAGTTTCGGATCTTCGCTGTCTACTCTTGAAAGTTCAGGATTAGTCAGCGTTTCAGGAATGGCATTGTTATCCACATCCGGGTTTAACGCGGCCTCTCCGTTTACAAACTTATCATAAGTAGTGCGTTCATCAAACGGACGCTTGCCCAATATCTCCTCAAGATCGCTTTGGAAAAGAACTTCTTTTTCCAACAATTTTTGAGCAATGCTTTCCAGGCCTTCGCGCTTTAAGTTAAGCAGGTCTTTGGTTTTTTGATAAACCTCATCAACCAGCTTACGTACTTCGTTATCTATCATTTCGGCTGTGGTGTCAGAGTATGGTTTGTTAAACTGATACTCGCCCTGCGGATCATAGAATGATACGTTACCTACATTACCGTTCATACCATAAATTTTCGTCATGGCGTAAGCAAGTTTGGTAATGCGCTCCAAATCGCTCAATGCACCGGTAGAGATCTTACCGAAAACAATATCTTCAGCAACACGGCCACCCATTGATACGCTCATTTCATCAAGCAATTGTTCGGTGGTATACAAAAACTGCTCTTTTGGCAGATATTGAGCATAACCCAACGCGGCAACACCACGAGGAACGATAGATACCTTAACCAATGGATCGGCATGTTCCAGGAACCAGCCTGCAATAGCGTGACCAGCTTCGTGGTAAGCAACAATGCGTTTTTCTTCGGGAGAGATGATCTTGTTTTTCTTTTCCAGACCTCCGATAACACGATCGATAGCATCCTGGAAATCGGTCATATCAACCGACTCTTTATTTTTACGGGCAGCAATCAGCGCGGCCTCATTACAAACATTAGCAATTTCGGCACCTGCAAAACCCGGAGTTTGTGCCGATAATTTTTTAGCATCAACACCGTCAGATAATTTGATAGGTTTCAAGTGAACTTTAAAGATCTGCTCACGACCGATCAAATCCGGTTTATCGATAGATACCTGCCTGTCGAAACGTCCCGGACGCAATAACGCTGAATCCAGTACATCAGGGCGGTTAGTTGCAGCCAAGATGATGATACCCGAATCGGTACCGAAACCATCCATCTCGACCAATAACTGGTTCAGGGTGTTTTCACGCTCATCGTTACCACCTACTATATTGTTTTTACCACGGGCACGACCAATAGCATCAATCTCATCAATAAAGATAATACATGGTGCTTTGTCTTTAGCCTGGCGGAACAGATCACGTACACGCGAAGCACCCACACCTACAAACATCTCCACAAAGTCAGATCCTGACAACGAGAAGAAAGGCACTTGCGCTTCACCGGCAACAGCTTTGGCAAGCAAGGTTTTACCAGTACCTGGTGAGCCTACAAGCAGCGCGCCTTTAGGAATTTTACCACCCAGGTTGGTATATTTCTTAGGATTTTTAAGGAAATCCACAATCTCCATTACCTCCTGCTTGGCTTCTTCCAAACCGGCAACGTCATTAAATGTAACGGTTACCTGGGCTTCTTTATCAAACAGGGTTGCTTTTGATTTACCAATGTTAAAGATCTGGCCGCCCGGACCACCGCCCGAACCACCGCTCATACGGCGCATGATAAAGATCCATACACCGGCAAACAATATTACCATGATAATGCCTTGTACCAGCCAGTTTGATAACAGGCTTTCATGGCCCTGCTCAAACTGCAATGATACTTTTTGATCATCAGGTACATCTTTCTGCGCATCAGCAATTGATTTTTTCAGGCTCTCGTAAGAGGCATCTGTAAAAGTAAACTGCGGGCCGCTGTTGGTACTTGTATTAAAAAAGTTTTTGTCTTTAGATACGTTACTGGCAAAGTATGGCTTCGACAAGCTTTGTTGTTTGATGTAAACATCTGCCATTACCAGATCGCCGCTTTTATAAGCTACGATTTTTTGAACATCATTGGTACGAAGCATGTTTGCCTCAAACTCCTGGAAAGTAACCGGTTTGCCTGATCCGCCGTTCAACAAGGCCGGAATCAGTAAAAAAGCCAGAATAACAATACCATATAGCCACATGATATTGAATTTAGGCGGCTTTGGTGAGGGCTTCTTGTTCACAATTTTTCGGATAGGTCTTGGATTTTCTGATTTAGAATCTTTAATATCTTTCATTTCTTTTAACGAGCTCAAACTTACAATCTATAATTTAAATTTTACGCGGTAACAGTAAGACTATGCGTTGAGCCTTTTTGTGACGGTTGTTTATGCACTTTTATAATATTTAATATCGGCATCGCCCCACAAATCCTCCACTCCATAAAACTCACGTTTATCGGTCCTGAAAACATGGATCACAACATCCACATAATCAAGCAGTATCCACTCGCCATACTCAAGACCCTCTTTGCGCCAGGGCTCGGTTTGGGTGGCTTTGAAAATTTCATCCTCAATGCTATTTGCTATAGCTTTTACCTGTGTCGACGAATCAGCATGGCAGATCACGAAATAATCTGATACCGAACTGAATATATTACGAAGGTCTAACCTTATAATATCATTGCCTTTTTTCTCCTGGATACCATGTATTGCCAGCTCCGAAATATAGGCAGATTCACTTAACACTTTGTTTTTTACCATCAAAAAGAATTAGTTTTGAACGTTTTTGAGTATAAAATTATTACACCTTGCAAAATAACATATTTTCAGGATTATTTGTCGGTCAAAATTTGGTAACAATTAAACAAGTTGACTCAACAAATAGTTTTCTTAAAAATCTATTGTCAAATTCCAAGCCAGTACCCGAAGGTACGGTCATTATGGCAGAAGAGCAATATGCCGGTCGTGGCCAGCAACAAAACACCTGGCATAGCGAACCCGGAAAAAACCTTACTTTCAGCCTATTATTAAAGCCTCATTTTTTATCCGTTGGCGATCAGTTTGATTTGAACCGCGCAGCAAGCTTGGGCGTATATGATGCCTTGAAACCCATTTTGGGCGATCAGTTAAAAATTAAATGGCCTAATGATATTTACTATAGTGACAGGAAACTTGGCGGCATGCTCATTGAAAATACGATACAGGGCGGGCAGCTCAAAGACTCGGTTATTGGCATAGGATTGAACATAAACCAGGAAAATTTTCCATCCGGGGCATCAAATGCCACTTCTGTCAAACAAATCTTACAAAAGGATTATGATTTAACCCTGTTATTATCGGAAATTTGCAAATACATTGAGGTATACTACCTTAAATTAAAGGCAGGGCAAATTGATTTTGTAAGGAAGGCTTACTTAAGCCGACTATACTGGTTAAACGAGGTTAAAAACTTTGAGTCAAACGATGGAGTTTTCAATGGCACTGTAAAAAACGTGCTGCCAAATGGCCTGCTGGTAATTGAAGATACTAATGGCAGGCAACTGGAGTTTAACCTTAAAGAATTGAAATTTTTAAACAAATAAATAACTACAAAACACAAATGAAGAAACTATTGGTATTGGTAACCGCGCTTATTATCAGCGCCGGCGCTTACGCCCAGATCGAATCGCCAGTAAGGTGGTCGTATGCGGCAAAAAAGGTAAATGACAAAGAAGCTGTGGTATTTTTAAAAGCGACCATACAAAGCGGCTGGCACATTTATTCACAAACCGTAAAAGACGGTGGCCCAATAAAAACCTCATTTGATTTTACCCCGTCAAAATTATATGCTGCTGTTGGCAAAACTACCGAGCCTACTCCGGTAACCAAATACGAAAAATCATTCAGCATGAATGTAAGCTATTTTGAAAAGGAAGTTGTTTTTAGCCAAAAGATCAGTTTAAAATCGCCCAAAGCAACAGCAGTTACAGGTAAATTAACCTATATGACCTGTAACGATATGAAATGCCTGCCTCCAGAAGATGTTGATTTCACTATCCCCTTAGGTAAATAATTCAGCACCCCTTAACAGTCATGAAACTATTAAATAAAGGTGCTTCCCTGCGCGCCGGGCTTATCACATTAATTACGCTGATCATCCTTAACATAGCCGGAGCAAATACTGCTTTTGCTGTGCAAAAAAAAGCTGCCGATACTACAGTATCAACAGCCGATGTTACATTTACAGAGATCCCTACTGCTGCTGATAGCTTAGCCATCAGGAAAAAGCAAGCCGATTCGGTAAAAAAGGCAGAAGCGGCTAAGGTTACCAAAACAACTGCCAGTGCTTCAAAAACAGCAGAAAAGCCTAAATCACTTTGGCAGATCTTTATTGAAGGTTTGTTAGGCGGCTTCACCGCGGTAATTTTGCCTTGTATCTATCCATTGCTGCCTTTAACAGTGAGCTTTTTTACCAAAAAAAGCGGGAGCAAGAGCAAGGCTGTTATGCAATCCCTTATCTACGGCGTATCGATCATCGTAATTTATGTTACGTTAGGCTTACTCATCTCTATCATTTTTGGATCAGATGCGCTTAACGAACTGGCCACAAACGGCATATTTAATATTTTCTTCTTTTTACTGCTCGTTGTGTTTGGTATTTCCTTTTTGGGTGCCTTTGAAATTGTGCTGCCAAGCAAACTGGCCAATAAGCTGGATGAAAATTCAGATAAAGGTGGCCTTGCGGGCATATTTTTTATGGCGGCAACACTTGTTGTGGTTTCATTCTCTTGTACCGGTCCAATTATAGGTACACTGCTGGTAGATGCTGCATCAAAAGGCGACCGCCTTGGCCCGGCAATGGGCATGTTCGGTTTTTCGCTGGCCCTGGCTTTACCATTTACGATATTCGCTTTATTTCCTTCGGCACTGAAAACCCTGCCAAAATCGGGCGGGTGGCTTAATAGTGTTAAAGTTGTATTGGGTTTCCTTGAGCTTGCCTTTGCATTGAAATTTTTATCAAATGTGGATCTGGCTTACCACTGGAACTGGTTCGATCGTGAGATCTTTTTATCACTATGGATAGCCATTGGTTTGATGATCGGGCTTTACCTGATCGGCAAGATCAAGTTTTCGCACGACAGTGATGTAAAATACCTTACCATCCCACGAACCTTCCTGGCTATAGTTGTATTTGCATTTGTTATTTACATGATCCCGGGCTTATGGGGAGCGCCTTTAAAATCAATCAGCGCGTTTTTACCTCCTGAAGCTACACAGGATTTTAACCTTTCAAGTATTCCGGATGGTTCTGGATCAGCAGCAGCAGCTCCGTCGGCAGCTATACCGGCAAGTATCGGCGAACGTAAATATGCAGCGAACTATACCCGCATTAAAACCAAGGGACTGGACGCATGGTATGATTATGATCAGGCGCTTCAGGTTTCAAAAGCCCTGCATAAACCTATACTAATTGATTTTACCGGCTTTAACTGTGTTAACTGCCGTAAAATGGAAGCAAACGTATGGTCAGATCCGCAGGTGTTTAGCCGAATTAAAAATGATTTTGTGCTGCTGCAACTGGTTGTTGATGACAAAGCAGAGCTACCTGTTGCAGAACATTTTGTATCAGATTACAGCGGTAAAAAGATCACCACTCTTGGCGGTAAATGGAGCAATTTGGAGGCACAACGATTCAACTCCAACTCGCAGCCATTATATGTGATGCTTGACAGCGATGGCAATTTGCTCAAAGATGCTTCGGGTGCCGAAATACCAACATCGCCGGCTAATTATGACATAGCCAGCTACCTTAAATTTTTAGACAGTGGCATAGCTGCTTACAAAAAATAGAGACCGGGTTAAAAAAATAAGTGTAAATTCGCGCAAAATTCAAATTCCGCGTTTTATTGGTTAGCGGGGTTTAAATTGATAACAATATTTACAACCCTAATTAGTTATGAATAGGTTAGCCTGTTTATAACCAAAACAAAAAAATGACTCAGATCAAAAATATCGGCGTTTTTACTTCAGGTGGTGATGCACCAGGGATGAATGCTGCCATAAGGGCGGTTGTACGTGCCGCTATGTATTACGGAATTGAGGTTACGGGCATCCGTCGTGGTTACGATGGTATGGGCAAAGGCGAATTTGTTCCTATGAACCGTAAATCGGTTTCAAATATTATACAACGTGGCGGTACTATCCTTAAAACCGCAAGGTGCGATGATTTCAGAACACCCGAAGGTCGTAAAATTGCTTATGAACAACTGGTAAATAACAAGGTTGATGCATTGGTAGCCATTGGCGGCGATGGTACTTTTACCGGCGCTAAAGTTTTTGGCAGCGAATATGACATCCCGGTTGTTGGCCTGCCAGGTACAATTGATAATGACCTTGTGGGTACCGACTTTACCATTGGTTATGATACCGCTATTAACACTGTTGTTGATGCTGTTGATAAGATCAGAGATACTGCCGAATCACACGACCGTTTATTTATTGTAGAAGTAATGGGCCGCGACTCAGGCCTGATCGCTTTACGTACCGGTATCGCAACCGGAGCCGAAGCTATCCTGATCCCCGAAAGCAAAACCGGGCTTGAAGGTTTATTTAACCGCCTTGAGTTTGGCCGTAAAGATAAAACCTCACGTATTGTGATTGTTGCCGAAGGTGACGATACTGCGGGCGGAGCTTTTGAGGTTGGTCGCTTGGTACAGGAAAAGTACCCTAACTATGACACCCGTATTTCTATTTTAGGCCACATACAACGTGGCGGTGCACCAAGCTGCATGGACAGGGTACTGGCAAGCCGCGTTGGCGCTGCCGCTGTTGAAGCTTTAAGAGATGGGCACCGTAACGAAATGATAGGCCTTATCAATGGCGAAATTGCTTATACTCCGTTTGAGCATGCCATTAAACACCATCAGGGCATTGATCCAAACATGATCAAGCTTGTTGAAATGCTTTCTATGTAATTTCGGCTAAAACGATAAATAAAACAGCCCGTACTAATTATTAGTGCGGGCTGTTTTATTTGGCATAGTACTGTCAACAACAAGCCTTATGGCTGCGTCAATCTCGGCACTTACGGTAAACAGGTGCGCTATGATCTCCTCATTTTCGGGATTATAAAAATCCTCATGGTCCATTAAACTGATAAGCCCCAGCATACTTGCCACCGGCCGGCGCAATTCATGCGAGCTTAAAGAAGCTATGTTTTTTAAACGCTCGTTTTGGTCAACAAGCTCCTTTTGTGTTTTAAGCCTGTCGGTAATATTATGACCAAAACAGCCTGCACCTATAATATCGCCGGTTGCTGTATAAATAGGGTTAAAGCTAACTTCAAAATATAAACTGCGCCCATTCAGCGGATCGATGCTTTCACTGACAATCGAATAACGTTCGCCGTTTAGTGCGCGATTGTAATAAACAGTCCAGTCGTCAATTATTTGCTTGCTAAAACCGCTATCTTCATAGGAGGACTGCCCTTTACAAGGCATTACACCTGTTAAATAAGTTACTTGCTCAACGTAAGCCTGGTTCATATACATATATCGAAGTTTCCGGTCAACCGACCAGATATGGTCCCGGGTATTATTGATCAATGCCTCAAGGCTGTCTTTTATTTGCAAAGCTTCTTCGCGCATTTGCATTTGAGGTGTAATATCCCTGCCTATACCCTGTACTTCAACTACCGATCCATTATCGTCAGTTACGGATACAAATTCCCATTCGGTATCATGAAGGCTCCCATCCTTAGCAGGCTTTTTATGAACAAGCCTGATGATCTTGCCCGGATTATTAATGCAGTTTATAAAAGCCTCCTCACAAAGATGTGCCTCCTGCGGGATAGTGGTTTTTGAAAAATGATACCCTATTATTTCTGCCTCGTTATAACCAAAGGTTTTTAAAAACCGGCGGTTAACAAAGCTAAATTTACCATTGATATCTATCCTGATCAGGAAATTGGTTTGCGAGCCAATAAGCGAATTGAGAAACTGTTCGCGCGGCCCGGGTTTCTCAAAGGGGGCAGGGGCCGAAACAACAGCCGGGGCAGCGCTGATATTACATAATATGATTTTATGGCCGGTAAGCCCATCAATAGCAAGTGTCCTGTTTTCAGTTAGCTGTTTCTGGCCGGCCTCAAGGTGATAGGTGATTTGAACAGGCTTGTTCAAGGCAAGCTCTGCAGTAAGCTGATTTACATCGGCAAGAATTTCAGGCTTTACCAGCCCTTTCAAAAAATCAACATTTTGATGAAGATGATCAATCCCCACATCAAAAAGACTATAAAAGCTTTCGGTTACAAACAGGTATTTCTGTTCATCAATATCAAAAACAATGGTACAATTTCCGTTTGCAGCCGGGTTTGGGTTAAACATGTAACAAGCAGTGAGTACTTAAAGGTATAGCTATTTATATGATAAACAAATAACTACAATAATTTAGCAGCAACATCCTGCCAGGTGTTTACCCGCTCATAATCCGTAAGCAGCATGTTATGGGGCGAAGTGTAAAGAATTTTCCGGCCGTTAAATGTGGCGAAATTTTTAATCCGGTCGTCAATCATGATATCCACATCCAGGATCTTGTGCCCGCAAAAAACAATGTTTGTCCACGAGATGAAAGGAAAATGCTCTTCAAGCCATTCCTGTTTATCTTCTAATGAATATTTAAACTCCATAGCTGCCGATGCTATGTATACATCATATTTTTCATGGAGGGCCTTTACCACTTCCTGTGCATCGGGCATTACGGGGATATCCCTGAAAAAGCCGCGTTCGTTGATATAAACCCGCAGGGTTTCGCTCAGGTGCGGCGGCAAGATCTCCCTGAACTCTTTGCCTTCCATATTGCCCATGCTTATTTCTTCATTATGCCTTTCTTGATACATGCTGATGAATTTGCCAATAGTATCGGCAATAACTTCATCCATATCAATAGCTATCCGTATTTTTCTGTTGATGCTCATGGCAGGTAAGTTCCGATTTTTTTAAATTACTGCAATGTTAAGTTTTAAAAAAGCACCTGAAACCGATAATTAATTACACAAAAACAACCACTCACTTAATCAAGCCAATCAACCACTCACTCAAAAGATAAATAATTAATTATCAGCTATTTTAAATTGCAATAAAAATTAATACCTTTGCATCCCCGCAGAAAGAACTCCGGGGATAATGTTGAATACATAAAAATTTACAATGGCAACTAAGATCAGACTACAAAGACACGGTAAAAAAGGTAAACCTTTTTATTACATCGTGGTAGCAGACTCACGCGCTCCACGTGATGGACGCTTCATTGAGCGTTTAGGTTCATACAACCCAAACACAAATCCAGCAACTATTGACATCAATTTCGACAAAACTTTAGATTGGGTTAACAACGGTGCCCAGCCTACAGATACTTGTCGTGCTATCCTTTCATACAAAGGTGTGCTTTACAAAAAACACTTACAAGGTGGTGTTAAAAAAGGTGCTTTAACCGAAGAGCAACTGGAAACTAAATTTGCTGAATGGCTTGACCAAAAAGACAGCAAAATCACCGGTAAAAAAACCAGCCTTAACGTTGCTAAAGACGAAGCCCGCAAAGCTGCTTTAGCTGCTGAAGCTAAAAAGAGCGAAGAAAAAGCTGCTGCTATTGCTGCTAAAAACGCTCCTGTTGCCGAAGAAACTGAAGCTCCTGCAGAAGATGCAGCAACTGAAGAAGCTGAAAGCGCAGAATAATTATTTGATTAAGCGTACAGAACGCAAGAAAACATTTTATCTTGAATCTTTACGTTTGATTTCTTAAATCCGAATAATGGCGAGGCAAACAGCTTCGCCATTATTGTTTAACTCATTTTATATGAAAGCTGAAGATCATTTCAGGATAGGTACAGTTTTAAAAACCAAAGGCCTGAAAGGCGAATTGCAGATCTACGTTGATTTTGATGGTATTGAAGATATTAAGTTCAATGCCCTATTTATCGATATCGCCGGGAAGATGATCCCTTACTTTGTATCATCTATCAAATACCTGCAAAAAAACAACGCCTACCTTAACCTGGAAGATGTGGACACCATTGAAAAAGCATCGGTACTGGTTAAACGTGATATCTATCTGCCTAATAAGCTAAAACCTAAAAAGAAAAAAGCTGAATTTACGTTGAATGATGTAGAAGGCTTTATCGCGATAGATGAAACCCACGGCGAACTGGGCGAGATCATAACCGTACAGGAATATCCTCAGCAATTGATTGCTACCGTGCAATACAAAAACAAAGAGGTACTTTTCCCGCTCAACTTAGAAATCATTAAAGGTATTGATGTTGAAGGTGGCGAGATTTATATCGATCTGCCGGAAGGACTACTGGACATCTACCTGGAAGGATAGTTATTTTAGATACAAGAATTTAGCATAAAGAAATAAGATCCCCCAATGCCCGTGTCCCCACGGGCATTTTTCATTTGGAATGATTTCAAAAATTATTTTGTCAAGAAAATCAGCAACTATAAATTAAATATGAATAGAAAAATTAATTTTTTTTTGACACTACTTTCATATCGTGGTCTTTTTGAGAGTTGCTTATTGATTGAGATAATTGTATTTGTAGCGTGTGTATCTGTTGTGTTTGCATTTGTAGCTGTTTCAGTAATTGCTCCTTTGACATTCCCGAAGTATAACTAAGAATAGTATAAATAACTGTAATTAAGGTAAAAAATACAGTTAGGCCTATTGCTATTGTTTGATAGACCGAGTTACGCTTTATAGTTTCGTTAGTCTTTTGATTTTCTAAATATGCGAGCCCCTCAATAGTAATTCTTGCATAAATGTTAACTACATCATACCACCGGCCTGTCTTTTTTAAATAATCAAATTTAACGTGCTCTTCTTCTTTACTATCAAAATCAAAATGCCCTGTTTTCTTAACATCTGCAATAAACAACTCAGCAAGATTATTTTGTGCACTCCACTCTATGGGTTCAATGGAAGTTGGCCTTGTAAAATTCTTTTCCATAAAAGGGGATATTGATTTTCGTGTTGAAAGACCTGTTTGCTCAAATTCTTTGAGTAAGTTTAAATAGATATTAGGCATAAAAAAGAGGCTTGGGTTTAGCCTTTTAAGTTAAGTAATATTTGCCACTATCACCAGTCAATAAGTTTTTTCATCTGATGACTTAGTATTACAGCCATTTTAATCATGTTCAGGAACCATCGAGCTATACATTTCTTAATACTTTTAGGTCCTCAAAAATATTTTGTCAAATATATTTGACATTTGTAAAGTTTGTTTTACTTTTGGTAAGCCAAACTTTACAATTATGAAATCACGATTTTTATTTCCGGCAAAAGCCCGCTTTTTAGGATTACTCTTATTTTTAAGTGGCCTTGCGTTTTTTATTTATTCGGCGAATAGTACCAGGGAGATTTTTGTATGGCATAACCTGTCGCCGTGGATGCGAGAGGTTACCCTCGCACATGATGAAAGTTTTGACGATGAATTACAACTATTTATGGTGTTATCCGGTCTGATTTTATTGGCATTTTCGAAAGAGAAGATGGAGGATGAACATATTGTTCAACTCCGGTCCGATTCTTTGCAGTGGGCGGTTTACATTAATTATGTTGTTTTCGCTGTATTGATCTTTGCTTCTTACAGCATTACTTTCTTGTGGCTCACTATGTATAATGTACTAACCCTACTGGTGTTTTTTATCGTCCGTTTCAGGTGGAAGATGTTTTTATTAAACAGAGGCTTAACAACAGAAGTTAAAGGAGCAACGCAATCATGAAATCACGTTTTTTATTCCCGCTCTGGTTCAGATACCTGGGGCTGGCGCTATTCCTGATCCATATCCCCATTGTGATGTTTAAAAAAGAAATGGGCTTTAGCATGCACGATGAACCCGTAAGCAACGACCTGTTCAACAGCCATCATATCTTTTTCATGACCACTACGCTGCTCATGGCTATAGGCCTGTTCTTCGTCGCCTTCGCTAAAGAACGCATTGAGGACGAACAGATCTTTAAACTCCGCCTTGATTCCCTGCAATGGGCTATTTATGTAAATTACATACTTTTGGTGGTGAGTTTAATATTAAGTAAAGACACCGAACATATTTTGTTTTTAAATTTATTGGTACCGCTTGTGTTTTTCATCGTTCGTTTCAGGTGGAAGATTTTCCAGAACAACCGCCTCATCAATAAGGAAGAGGGGCAGGCATGAAAAATAATATCCGGGTTGAACGCGCTATCAAGAACATCACCCAGGCCGAGCTGGCAGAGCTTATCGGGGTATCGCGGCAAACCATCAATACTATTGAGAGTAACCGGTATGTACCGTCTACAGTGCTGGCTTTAAAAATAGCCCGCGTATTTGGCAAACCTGTTGAAGATATTTTTTCGTTAGACAACGAGGACTAACCAAACCAATATAACCATGGCAACAAAACCAACTTTCGCGCCGCAGTTAGCCATTCCGCATGGAGTAACCGATATCAGCTTTTATATTAAAGCTTTGGGCGCGGTCGAGCTCAGGCGTTTTAGTAATGACGATGGCAGCATCCATGTGTCCGAACTATCGATAGATGGAACTATTTTCCACCTGCATGAGGAAACGGAAAGAACCGCTGTACTTTGTCCCGATACCGTAGAGGCCACCAGTGTAACCATCGGTCTTTTTGTTGATGATGTACATGCGGTAATGGAACAGGCCAAACAAGCAGGTGCCAAAATAGCTTCTGAAGTAACGGATTGGGATTATGGTTACCGCCAGGGAGATTTTGTTGATCCGTTTGGGCATCGATGGATGATTGAAAAGGCGATATGATTCAAGGTATATTGTCATCCTGAACATAGTGAAGGATCTTCTTCGCGAGGCTTAGTGGCTATACAGGGCGAAGAAGATGCTTCGTGCCTCAGCATGACAACTTAAAATGGGTGTCATACTGAGCCCGTCGAAGTATGGCGGGCGGGCCTCTCCGCGCGAGTCTTCGACAGGCTCAGACTGACAGGCCCCCTTTTGTCATTTCACACTCAGTGTAATAAAAGTTATAAAAAAATACAATTCGTTTATCATGGCAAAGCAACCTACCTACGGCAACGGCAAAATATGCTATATCGAGATCCCGGCCATCGATATCAGCTTATCATCAAAGTTTTTCGAAACGGTTTTCGGCTGGCATATCCGAACCGATAATCATGGCTTTGCCTCATTTGATGATGGTGTGGGCGAAGTAAGCGGTATGTGGGTAACCGGTCGCGAGCCGATGGGCAAAGCCGGATTGCTCATCTCCATTATGGTTGACGATGCCGAAGCAACGCTTAAACTCATAGAAACCAACGGCGGGGAGATCGTTCAACCCATAGGCAAAGATTTCCCGGAGATCACGGCACATTTTACTGACCCAGCGGGTAATTTATGGGGAATCTATCAGCATCGCGGATAGTCTGGAGCCCGGACAATTTCGGGGACAGCACATTTTTCAGTAATCTTGCATCCTGATTCTTTTATCCTGAGTCTGAAGAAAATATGCGTTTTGATATCATCTCTGTTTTGCCCGGTTTGCTTGAAAGCCCTTTTGCTCATTCTATTTTGCAGCGTGCGCAGAAAAAAGGAATTTCTGAAATTGTTGTACATAATCTCAGGGACTATTCCACCAGTAAACAAAAAAGTGTAGATGATTACCCTTATGGCGGTGGCAGCGGTATGGTGATGACCATTCCCCCGTTTGCGGCCTGTATCGAAAAACTAAAATCGGAACGTGACTATGACGAGATCATTTTCATGTCACCCGATGGAGAAACGCTGAACCAGGCCATCGCCAACCAGCTCTCCATCAAAAAAAACATCATTATTCTTTGCGGTCACTATAAAGGCATCGATCAGCGCATCAGGGACATTTATGTTACCCGCGAGATCTCAATAGGTGATTACGTACTTTCGGGCGGAGAGCTGCCCGCAGCCGTACTGGTGGACGCTGTAGTAAGGCTCATCCCCGGTGTATTGAGCGATGAAACCTCGGCCCTGTCCGATTCCTTCCAGGACGACCTGCTGGATGCCCCTGTTTATACCCGTCCGGCCGACTGGAACGGGCACAAGGTACCCGAGATCCTTTTAGGTGGCAATACCCCCGAAATTGAAAAATGGCGCCACGAGCAGGCATTAGAGCGTACAAAGGCACGCCGGCCTGATTTGTTGAATAGAGGTGAGTAGTTGATTGTATAGTGAGTGGTTGATTAAGTTGGATTAAGTGAGTGGTTGTTTTTTTCCGGTGAGTGCTTGATTAGGAGAGATTACAATGATTGCCCAATACGCTAACCACTGGCTCAATCAATAATTTATACTAATCAAAAGGCAACTATTCACCCAATCAACTATTCTCCACTCACCAAACGGCAACCACTCACCTAATCAACTATTCTCCACTCACTTAATCACAACCAAAACCCTTAAATTAGATTGCAACCAATTAATGCTTACTGCATTATAGTAGCGTTGCAGCTATGAACCCTAACCACACCGAAGCCCAGCTTATTGAACAATGCCGAACTAATCCGGCTGCTTTTGGGCAGGTGTTTGACCGTTGGTATAAACCTGTGTTTGGGTACATCATGCGCCGCTGCGGCGATTACGACCTGGCCAGGGATATAGCGGCTGAAACTTTTCTGAAAGCCTTTTTGAAGATCGGCCCATTTAAATGGAAGGGCATAGGCCTGTCATCATGGCTTTACCGCATAGCCACTAATGAGCTTAATCAATATTACCGCGGTAGTAAATACAGACCCGAGTCGTTACAGCAATTGCTGGAAAACCCGCAGATGGAAAAACTGCTGCATGACGATGCCGGCAATGAGCGCGAAATAATGGAACAAGAGTTAAAAGCTTTTGACGATTATAACCGCATCCGCGAAAACCTGCTTAAGCTTGATATCAAATACCAGGAGGTAATTTCCTTAAGATATTTTGAGCAAAAAACCAATACCGAGATCAGCGAGATCCTGGACAAAAATGAAGGCACGGTAAAATCATTGCTTTCGCGCGGACTGGAAAAATTAAGAAATATGCTTTAGCCGCTGCAACCAAAACCAATTAACGCATTATAAGGGTAATTAACATGAAAGATCAAGACGAATTTTTAAAGCAAATGGAAAATTTAGAAGTACCCGATGTAAACCCATCCCAACACCAGCATATGGTAAAAATGGCCATCATGAATGCCGGGCGTTCGGCGGCTTTGGGTTTGTGGCTAGTGATAGTGCCCTGCTATTTCCTGCTATGCGTGTTCATATACTATCAGTTTCACCTTAATGCAAACTGGTTTAGCGCTATGTTTAGCACCATGGTACAGCTTGAAAAAGTACCTTATATTGATTATATCGGTCCGCTGGTATTGTTCATATTGCCTATGGTTTGCTTAATTATTAACCTGCTTTCCATTATTCATGTACAGGTTAGGCAACTGGATCCCGACAAGCGTAAAGTACGGGAGATAAACATCAGCATCAGGTTAAAACTGTGGAATATTGTGCTGATCCTTATTAGCCTTGTCATCATGATGGCGTTCATCAATTTCGCCATGACAGAAAACATATCCATTAAAAATTAATCACCATGAAATTAAACTGGTTTACCCGCAAAGGGATCATCTACCTGCCTGTATCCATCATTGGCTGGGTTATATTTGCAATGGCGTTTGCCTATGCCGTTTTTACTTTTGTCGATATCGATAAACGCTCTCATTCGGTAAGTGATACGCTCATCAATTTTGTATTCAACCTGCTTTTGATCGGGTTGGTATATACGCTGATCGCCTACTTTACCGAGAAAAAGCCGGCGCCGGAGATTGCCAAAAATGAACCCCGGCTTTGATCCCAGGCAAGACAATAGCTGTTCGAAAGAAAAAAAAACGGCGGATTGTGCGATTCCCTCCCTTGGGAGGGTGTAGGGAGGGGTTTAATCGCCAAGCTTATTCGTTAGTAAGGCGAATAACCCCCTCCCTGCCACCACGCATTATCAACACACCCCTCCCCTGGGAGGGAATAAATAATCATCCAAACTCTTATGGTCTACAGGACGATAATCCCTACTTCAACTTTGTATCAGCAAAATACAACATACTCTTGCGCATAAAAGTCGCAAATTCCGGGTCAGGGCTATCATTGCCAGCTGTATATCTTTCATCAGTTATATATAGCTCAGCTAATCCTTTGTAGGTTTCGGCCTTCAGGTCGGTAGGATCAGTAACACCCCAAAAGCTACGGATATTAATATAATGCCGGGCAATTTGCTCCTGCACCTCCTTGCTTTCGGGTGGATAGTGTTTTAACAATTGAAGCCGCCGGGCAATATCTTTTTGCTCCGCCTTCAGCCGTTCAATATCAAGCTTTCCAATTTCAAGCAGTGCCTTTTCAGAGCGGGTAACTACATCTTCGCCCCATTTATCTGAGGCTTCTTTTCGCCAGGCAGCAGCCTGTTCCTTAGGCATGCCTTCATATAGTTCTTCAATCTTGGTCATTTGTTTATTATTTAGGTTATTGATTGTTTTATCGATGGTATTTAGTAAGATGTTGAGCCTCTCGCGTCTTATAAGTAAAGATGCTTTATGCCCGATGAGCGCCTTACCCACATCAAAAGCAGGATCATTCATGATCTCTTTTATTTCTTTAAGCGAAAAATCCAGCTCACGGTAAAACAACACCTGCTGCAGGCGTAATAATTCATCTTCGCTATATTGCCGGTACCCGGCCTGCGTACGCTTACCCGGCTTCAGCAAACCTATTTTATCGTACAAGTGCAATGTACGTACGCTTACCCCAGCCAACTGCGCTATTTGCTTAACAGAATATGTTTTCATCTGCATAAAATGATTGATCACAAAGCTATGGTATGACCTAAGGTTAGAGTCAAGTACTTTTTTAAAAAAGTTTTGTCAGGCCGTAAACCTCAGCTTGCCATTCCTCAAAACCACAACCCGTTGTTAATAAAAAACTAAATGTGGAAATTTTTAAATTTGGCTTTCATTTATTGAAAATAATCCCTATACTTGCAATCCGATTTTTACGGGCTAAAAATCGCATTAAGAGCTTAAAATCATGGATTTAGTAAAATTTGTTGAAGAGCAATCAGTAGAAAAAAAGCAGCTTCCATCCTTCAAAGCTGGTGATACTGTAAGTGTTCACTATAAAATCAGAGAAGGAAATAAAGAACGCGTTCAGGTTTACCAAGGTGTTGTTATTCAGCGTAACAGCGTTGGTGTAAGCGAAACTTTTACTGTGCGTAAAGTATCAAATGGCATCGGCGTTGAGCGTATCTTCCCTGTTAACTCTCCAAACATCGATAAGATCGAGGTTAACAGCGTTGGTAAAGTTCGTCGTTCTAAATTGTACTACCTGCGTGCCCTTACCGGTAAAGCAGCTCGTATCAAATCAAAACGCGTTTAATTTACCCAACCGCTTAGCGGTATATAAAATATTAAAAGGCCTTTCTGAAGTAATTTCGGTAAGGCCTTTTGCTATACGATGGTTTTTGAGATTACTGTTACGTAATTTATTGATTTTCAAAGATCAAGATACATATCTCTTTCAAAAAACCTTTCACCGACAATTACTATTGTTGACATGAAGCAATAATGACGCTTTTCCCAACACAATAACTGAATAGCTGCCGCGGGTTTGTAACCCGTTGTAACCATGACTTAAGCTTTCAGCTTAAGAACGAAAAAACAGCTTTGAAGCTGAAAGCTTCAACAATGCAGGATCACGGGTTACGCTATCGCTAAACCCGCGACAGTACTAAAAAACCACGTCATTGCCAGGCACGAAGCAATCCCCGACTTTACAGGCGAACCCGCATAGCGTCTCTGCTAATTTGGGATTGCTTCGTGCCTCGCAATGATGCCTCTATAATTCTTTTTATTAAAAATAACTTTTCGATAGAGCACAAAAAAAGCAGATGGGTTCCCTATCTGCTTTTTTATAACTATACGTTCTGATTATTTACTATCTTCTTCCTTCGCCTCGTCAGTCTTAGCCTTTTTAGCTCTTGGTGCAGAGACTTTCTTTGTAGCTGCTTCTTCTGTAAGATTCTCTTCAACGGCAGTCGTTTCGGCCGCTTCAGGCTGATCAACCACCAGCGATGGAGCCGGCGTAATGCTGTTCAGCGTTGGCGTTTCTTCCACCAGAACAGCCGGCTCAACAGGAGCAGGCTCGGGAGTAACAATCGCAGCCGGTTTCTTAGCTGCTTTTACAGGCTCCGGATCAACCAGCTCGGCCAAAACGGTACGACCGCCTTTTACCACATCGCCAATATTCACCAATATCTTAGTACCCAGCGGCAGGAAAACATCTACCCTTGATCCAAACTTAATAAAGCCAAACTGCTGGCCCTGGTCAACAATATCACCTTCTTTTACATACCATACAATACGACGGGCCAATGCACCGGCAATCTGTCTGAACAATACAGTTACACCTTTACTATTTTCAATAGCGATGGTTGTACGTTCGTTCTCTGTTGATGACTTGGGGTGCCAGGCTACCAGGTATTTGCCTTTATGGTATTTAAAATAGCTTACTACGCCCGCAATGGGATTACGGTTAACATGCACATTAACCGGCGACATGAAAACCGAAAGCTGGATGCGTTTGTCTTTTAAAAACTCTGTTTCTTCAGTTTCTTCTATCACCACAACTTTGCCATCGGCAGGGCACAGGATAGTATTCTCGGCTGTTTCAATATCAAAGAACGGACTGCGGAAAAACTGCAGTATGATCAAAAATAAGGCACCCGAAAATATGTAAACTATCCATTTTAAAGTATGCGCTGTTGGCAGATAAAAATGAATGGCCGCATTCAGCACAAAAATGAACAGGATAGTAATAGCGAGTGAGGTATAGCCTTCTTTATGTATGGTCATTATTTATAGGGTTTAATACAAAACTACTAATTTGAAATTAAGTACAGGTATGCATATACAATTGGTGCGGCCATCAGCAGTCCGTCAAACCTGTCGAGCAGGCCGCCGTGGCCTGGTAATATGCCACCTGAGTCTTTTACGTTGAGGCTACGCTTGAACATGGATTCAACCAGATCGCCCATGGTGCCAAAGTTTGATATAATGAGCGACATGATAATCCAATCAAAACAGTTGTACTCTGTATAAAAACGGCTCAAAATATATGCCGCAAACGCGCAGATCAAGATACCGCCAATAAAGCCTTCCCATGATTTTTTAGGCGAATGCCTCTCAAATAACTTATTACGACCAAATTTGCTGCCCACCAGGTAAGCCCCGGTATCATTGCTCCACAGCATAATTAAAAAGCCAAGCGGCACATGAAAGTTAAAAACTCCGTCGCCGCGGGTAAAGGCCATAGCATGGAAAAACATGAACGGCACAATAGCCATTAACAAGCCCAGGTAAGTAAAACCGATATTGGTGAATGGCGCGGTAGATTTTTTATACAACTCACCTATCGGAATAAAGCTAAGCAGTATGGGTAGCAGGATAATATATTTATATGCCGGAAAATAGCAGTTGGCTGCAAAAAAGAAAAACAGGATTCCCCCTGCAAGTACGCCTGTAAAACGCTCGGGCTGCATGCCGCCCTGTTTAACCAGCTTATAAAACTCCAGCAGGCAAAACAGGCTCAACACCAGGTAAAATACACTAAATACATAAGGGCCTAACAAATTAGACCCAATCATTACGATAATAAAAAATAAGCCAGTGATGGCGCGTTGTTTCATATATTAATTTGATTGAGGATCATGATCTCAATAGCTTTACTAAAATCCTCCTGGTGAATGTAAACCTCTATCTCGCCAAAGGTGCGATGTGAAGAATCCTGCTTGTTAAGCAAAACGGTATCAATATGATTCCCGGTAAGCATTTGCTTAACAATTTCTGATTGGTAAAAATTAGTTGAAGTAAAAATTTTGACCCAGTTCTTTTCCATTTAACTAAGCAGCGGGCTTTTTCCTTTAGCTGTATTTCTGTACATAAAAAGCAAAATTAAAATAATTATCAGGCTTAACGCATAGCTCTGGTAATTAAATACGTGCTGATCGTTAGGATCAAGTGTTATTCTTTTCTGTTGATATAAGTACAGGATCACTACCTGGGTGGCATTATTTAAAAAATGCGCCCAAACACTTGTCCAGATACTCCCGCTCCACATTACAAAATACCCAAAAAATACGCCTAACGCCACGCGCGGCAAAAAGGTAAAAAACTCCATATGGAAGGCACTAAACAGGATGGCCGTAATCCAGATAGCCGCGTGGGGATTTCCTGTCCACCGGATCATAGTGGTTTGAAGCGCCCCCCTGAATAAAAACTCCTCGGCAATGGCAGTTAATAAACCAACAACAAGCACAGCAAAAAGCATGTCCCATACGGTTTTCATTTGCAGCATAGTATCGGTGGCCTTTTGTGCCTGGGCTTCCATAGCGCGCAAAACATCCTCAAGAGCTTTCAAAGGGGCAGGCAATGCCAGCTTTTGATTAACGTTTACCAGCACTTCCATAACCGGCGATGAACAGATCATGATAGATAAGATCAGCAGCAGTAACACAGGCGGAAAGCTGGGAGTGATTTTTAGATAGTCTGCAGGCTCCCTTACTATAAAACGGGCAAAAATTACAGGGGCAAGATACAGGGGTAAAGTGGTGCTGATGATCTGCAATGTCCATAAGGCCGCGCCTGCATGCGGATTTTGGGAATTAAAACTCAACGCGTCACCAAGAGTTTTAGCGCCGAATACCACACCGATAATACCGGCAGCTATTAAACCGCACACAATCAACAGCCCTATGGTTAGCGCAATAAGTATTATAAATTGTAAAAACGGTGTTATTTGACTTCCCTGTGGCTGAGGGGATTGAGATGGGGCTTTTATCATTCGATGTAAAATTCGTATTTTTGCAGGCTAAAGATAAGGATGTCTGTACAAATAGGAAATATTGATTTAGGGGAGTTCCCGCTGTTGCTGGCGCCGATGGAGGATGTGAGCGATCCGCCCTTCCGTTATGTTTGCAAGCAAAACGGCGCGGACATGATGTATACAGAGTTTATCTCAAGCGAAGGTCTGATCCGCGATGCGGCAAAAAGCAGGCAAAAGCTTGATATTTTTGAATACGAGAGGCCTATCGGCATCCAGATCTTCGGGAGCGATATCGACCATATGCGTGAAGCTACCGAGATAGCTTCATTGGCTGGCCCCGACCTGATGGATATCAACTATGGCTGCCCTGTAAAACAGGTAGCCTGCCGCGGTGCCGGTGCAAGCCTTTTGCAAGATATTGATAAAATGGTGGCCATGACCAAAGCGGTTGTTGAGGCAACGCATTTACCGGTTACCGTTAAAACTCGTTTAGGCTGGGACGATAACACTAAAAATGTGTACGAAGTTGCCGAACGCTTACAGGATGTTGGCATCAAGGCGCTTACCATACATGGCCGTACCCGTGCACAGATGTATAAGGGTGTGGCCGATTGGGCACTGATCAGGGATATCAAAAAAAATCCGCGTATAAAAATCCCCATTTTCGGCAATGGAGACATCGATTCCCCCGAGAAGGCAGCCGCATGGCGCATGGAATATGAAGTTGATGGCATGATGATCGGTCGTGCAGCTATCGGTTATCCGTGGATTTTTCGCGAAATAAAGCACTACTTTAAAACTGGCGAATACCTGGATAAGCCAACAATTGCCGAGCGTGTTGGAGCCTGCCGGGCTCATTTATACAAGTCAATTGAGTGGAAAGGCCCTAAAACAGGCATTTTTGAGATGCGCAGGCATTATTCTAATTACTTTAAAGGGATAGATCATTTCAAAGAGTTCAGGATGCGGTTTGTTACTGCCCCTGATCTTGAATCGGTTAACCAGATCCTGGCCGAAATTGAAGAAAAATATGCCATTGAAATGGCTTAATATTTGCTCCCTTTCCATATATTTGAAATAAACGATTACTTGTCACATGGTTACCACTATAACTGAGGGTGTTAAGGTTTCCATAGAAACCATATATCAGCCGGAGTATTCAAACCCGGCAAACGATCATTTTATGTTTGCTTACAAAGTAAGCATCGAAAACATGACCAACTACGCCATCAGGTTGATGAGCCGTCACTGGTATATATTTGACTCAAACGGTGCAAAGCGCGAAGTGGAAGGCGAGGGCGTAGTAGGCCAGCAGCCTGTTATTGAGCCTGGCCATACCCACGAATACGTATCGGGCTGTAACCTTAAAACCGATATGGGCAACATGAAAGGCGAATACCATATGCTTCGCCTGTTGGACAACGCCAATTTCAATGTACAGATCCCAGAGTTTTATTTGATAGCACCGTACAGGTTGAATTGAGATTCAAGACAGCAAGATTTAAGAGCCAAGACGACAGGAGCAAGTATCACCAAGAAAAGAAAACTTCAAAAATATAAAGGCCCTAACCGAGTGATCGATTAGGGCCTTCCTTTTTTTATATGGCTGTCAAGATTAAGCTTAGCGTTGTCTTTCCCTGTGCGGCTTCTCTTCGCGAGGGGCAGCAGCTTGCCGACGGGGGGCCCTATTACTATGTTCCACCACTGGCCTTGCACCTCCATTATTTGCAGCAGCAACATTTGTCCTCCTGGCGGGAGAGTGGCTGTTACCAGAATTGTCGGCAGAAGAAGCGGCGTTACCGTTATGAGCCGGGTTATTTGCAGCATTCGACCTTACTGGTGCTTGCGACCGGCTTCCTTCCGGTGTAAAACGGCTTCCGTTAACCTTGTTCATGGCTGCGGTAGCCGGGTGCCCGTTATTATTTCTTGCAAACTGGCTTTGGTCTTTGACCGCAACCTGGCGGTGACTAATTTGATCTGAAGTTGGCTGTACATGTTCTTCCTTTTCGGCGGCGCGCTCCTGTGGCCCTGGTTTAGCAGTTACGCCACCCGGTCCGTTAAAGCTATTGTTATTAACGGTAACATTATTAACCACCGTTTTATTGATATAGGTATTATGTACAACGGTATTGTTAACATTTACAACAGCAGTGTTATACTGAAATGAGTTACCAGCCCATCGACCACCAACGTAGCCGCTACCTGCATAACCGTAGCCATAATTTACGCCTCCATAAAATCCGATATGATGGCCCCAATATCCTTCATGGTAAACATAAACGGCGCCGTTATAACCCCAGTAACCCGGCGTCCATAAATAACCAACCTGCGGAGGGCTCACCCATACACCCGGCACCCAGTAATATCCACCATCCTGATCATAAGCCCAATAGCCCGGCGTCCATAAATACCCATCGACAGGGCAGGCCGGCTGTGTATAAGTTGGTAGTACAGGTGGTGCTATATTTACAGAGATCCCTATACTGACTTGTGCATAGGTTTTAACTGATGCTGCTGACATTATCAAAAGCACCATAAATACGCTTGCTATTTTTTTCATAATCTATGATTTTATTCAAACCTACCCGTGTAACATGAATATCACATTAAGTTTCGGCCGGTTAAATGAACAGATCATGAAGTTAGAGACAACAAGATAGCCAGGAAAAAGAAGCAAGACAGCAAGATTCAAGAGGCAAGAAAAAGAAATCAAGACAGTAAGATTCAAGAGACAGGAAAAAGAAATCAAGACAGTAAGATTCAAGAAGCAAGACAGAAAGAAAGTTTTGAAAATAGAAAAGCCCTAATTGTGTAATCTATTAGGGCTTTTCTGGATATCAACCTAAAATAAGCCTTGTTTCCTGACTCTTGACATCCTGCTTCTTTTTTTCTTTCTTGCTTCTTGAATCTTAATTCCTCCTGTTATTAAACAAAAACGAAGCGTAATAAACCAGCGTAGCCAAGGCGCTCAGCGCGGCAACCACATAAGTCATGGCGGCCCACCAAAGGGCATCTTTAGCCATTTCATGTTCCTGACCGGTTTGCACTACAGCATAATTGTTATCCAACCAGGCTAATGCACGGCGACTTGCATCAAACTCAACCGGCAGGGTTATAAAGCTAAAAAATGTAACCAGCGCCAGGGCAGCAACACCAACTGCTAAAACATAAGGACTTCCCGAAAAGAACAGCAGCATAATACCGATAAACAAAGTCCATTGGGTAATGGTTGATGCTACATTAATAGCGRGCACCATTGCCGACCGGAAACTTAACCAGCCATAAGCTTCGGCATGTTGTACAGCGTGGCCGCATTCGTGCGCGGCAACTGCTGCGGCGGCAATGCTGCGGCTGTAAAAAACATCGGTGCTCAGGTTAACTGTTTTTGTTTCGGGGTTATAATGGTCTGTAAGCTGGCCTTCAACGCAAATTACCTGTACATCAAATATACCATGGGCGCGCAGCATTTTCACGGCCACTTCCTGGCCCGATAAGCCAGACATTAAGCCAATTTCAGAATACTGCTTAAATTTACTCCTGAACCGCCATTGTACAATAAAGCTTACCAGGGCAACAATAATCATCAGGAACCAGGCCGAGTTTGGCGCTATGTATCCCATAATTAGTGAAATGTGATTCATATGATTGATAAAAATATATTTTAAATTAAGTAGTTTAAAACACTGTAAACGTTACAGTACCTATTCAAAAATTATTCCGCTTTATTTAAACAATTCCCTTTTTGCAACCCGATTCTTTACTTTTGACAACAATGGAGCCATCATTTTCATACTGGGAACGCACCGCATTTACCGATAATGCAGATGTAATTATCATAGGCAGCGGCATTGTTGGCTTAAGCGCTGCCCTGCACTTAAAAAAACAGCAGCCATCGCTAAAAGTTTTGGTGCTGGAGCGGGGCTTTTTACCATCGGGCGCCAGTACTAAAAACGCCGGTTTCGCGTGTTTTGGTACAGTTTCTGAGCAAATTGAGGTAATAAATCAGTCTTCTGAAGAAGAGGCCATGCGTTTAGTGGCATACAAGTGGAAAGGCCTGCAACGTTTAAGGCAAAACCTGGGGGATGCAGCAATAGACTATCACCAATACGGCGGTCATGAACTGTTTATGGATCATGAAGAAAACCATGCCCGCAGTTGTATTGACCAGATAGATCATCTCAATAAATTATTGCAGCAAACTATCGGCCGGGCTGACATTTATTCAGTTGCTGATGAAAAAATTGCAGCATTTGGCTTCAGTAAAGTGAAGCATATCATATACAATCCGCTGGAAGGGCAGATCCATACCGGCAAAATGATGCGGGCGTTGTTATATAAAATATATGAGCTGGGCGTATTGGTACTTAACAATTGCAGTATCTCAGCTATTGAGCAGGAAGATAACGCTATAAGGTTAAACACATCGCAAGGTGTGTTTAAAGCCGGCAAAGTAATTTTAGCTACCAATGCCTTTGCAAGCCAGTTATATCCTGAGCTGGATGTAGTACCCGGCCGCGGACAGGTAATGGTTACCAAACCGGTCCCCGGGTTAAAGCTAAATGGCACTTATCATTTTAACCAGGGCTATTACTATTTCCGCAATATTGATAACCGGGTATTGTTTGGCGGCGGCCGTAACCTCAATTACAAAGCCGAAGAAACCTGGGATTTCGGCCATACTGACGAGGTAAAACAGCAATTGATAACCTACTTGAACGAAGTTATTCTGCCCGGACAAAACGTAGAAATTGATTACTGGTGGAGCGGCATCATGGGCTTTGGACAGGAGATCAGCCCCATAGTAAAACAAGTGCAGCCCGGCATTTTCTGTGCAGTGCGGTGTAATGGTATGGGTGTGGCTATGGGAAGTTTGGTGGGTGAGGAAGTGGCGGAGTTAATACTTGCACATATCTAAAAAGCGTCATCCTGAACTTGTTTCAGGATCTCATCAGACAAGCCGTCGCCATGCATATCGTACTTAGCATGTGGGGTGCCGAAATAAATTCGGCATGACCTCGTTTTTGATTTCACCATCCCAATACAACCGAATATCCTGATGATAATGCTGACAGCCGCACAAAATTTTGTTACTTTTGCCCATATTGCTATACTTATTTATGAGCGAAGAAAGATCACTGAACTTTATAGAGGAAATTGTTGAAGAAGATTTGGCTGCCGGTAAAAACGACAACCGTGTACTTACCCGTTTCCCGCCCGAACCTAATGGTTACCTGCATATTGGCCATGCCAAGTCAATCTGCCTTAACTTTGGTTTGGCAAAAAAATATAATGGCCTTACCAACCTCCGTTTTGACGATACTAATCCCGTTAAAGAAGATGTTGAATATGTTGACAGCATTAAGGAAGATGTAAAATGGCTTGGCTTTGATTGGGCCAATGAGCTTTACGCTTCCGATTATTTCGATCAGCTATATAACTTTGCTGTCGAGCTGATCAAAAATAACCTGGCGTATGTTGATGACAGCACAGCCGAAGAAATTGCCGCCAAAAAAGGTACCCCTACCGAACCCGGTACGCCTAACCAATATCGTAGTCGCTCAGTTGAAGAAAACCTGCAATTGTTTGCCGACATGAAAGACGGCAAATATCCTGACGGTGCCAAAGTACTACGCGCTAAGCTCGATCTTGCATCACCTAACATGCACCTGCGCGACCCGTTGATGTACCGCATTAAACATGCGCATCACCACCGCACAGGCGATAAATGGTGCATTTACCCGATGTATGATTTCGCACATGGACAGTCGGATGCTATCGAGGAGATCACCCATTCTATCTGTACGCTGGAGTTTGTTCCCCACCGCCCGCTGTACGACTGGTTCATCGAGAAGTTAGATATTTTCCCATCAAAACAATACGAGTTTGCCCGCTTAAACCTTAACTATACGGTGATGAGCAAGCGCAAATTGCTGCAACTGGTTACAGAAGGGCATGTTGACGGCTGGGACGATCCGCGTATGCCTACTATCAGCGGTTTACGCCGCCGTGGTTATACACCGGCTTCTATCCGCGAGTTTTGCGAACGTATCGGTGTAGCCAAACGCGAAAACATGATAGATGTTGGTCTGCTGGAGTTCTGTATCCGTGAGGACCTGAACAAAACCGCATGGCGTCGTATGGCTGTACTTGATCCGGTTAAGCTGATCCTGGATAACTATCCTGAAGGCCAAACTGAAGTGATGCACGGCGAAAATAACCCCGAAGTTGAAGGCGGCGATGGCAGCAGAGAGTTTCCATTCGGTCGTGAGTTGTGGATAGAGCGTGAAGACTTTATGGAGGTTGCTCCTAAAAAATTCTTCCGCTTAGGTATCGGGCTGATGGTACGTCTTAAAAACGCCTATATCATTAAAGGCGAAAGCATTGTTAAAGATGCCGACGGCAACATCACCGAAATTCATTGCAGCTACCTGCCCGAATCAAAATCAGGCAATGATACCAGCGGTATCAACGTAAAAGGCACCATCCACTGGGTAAGTGTTGAACACGCTAAAACTGCCGAAGTAAGATTATATGATCGTTTATTCCAGGTAGAAGATCCATCAAACGAAGATGGCGATTTCAAGGATTATATCAATCCTAACAGCCTGCAGGTATTATCAACCGTATACATAGAGCCAGATTTGGTTAATGCTGAATTAGGGAAACCGGTTCAGTTTATGCGCAAAGGCTATTTTACTTTAGATAAAAACTCAACTGAAGATAAGCTGGTGTTTAACCGCACCGTTACATTGAAGGACGGCTGGGGTAAAAAATAAGTTATCGACTCCTTAAAAAAACATGTCATTGCGAGCGCAGCGTGGCAATCGCACGGAAGCATATCCGCCCTGTACAGCATGCGATTGCTTCGTCGTTCCTCCTCGCGATGACATGTTTTTTTGTGTTCCGGATACCTGTAATGGCAACAAAGGCATAGCCTTTAGCTTTAAGCATTCTGCCTTTAGCTTCTACTCTCCCTTAAATTCAGCCTTACGTTTCTCCATAAACGCAGCAACACCCTCCTTAAAATCTTTTGTACCGAAGCATTTGCCAAACTCGGCTACTTCGGTTTCATAGCCATTAACACCATCGGTATAAGCGGCGTTGATACTGCGGATGGCCGCGGCAAGCGCCAGAGGGGCACGGGTTAAAATTTTGTTCAGGATCTCTTCAGCTTTCGCTAATAGCTCTTCGGGGCTAACTACATGGGTAACCAGTCCATATTGCAGGGCATCGGCCGCGGTGATCATATCGGCCGTCAGGATCATTTCCAGGGCTTTGCCTTTACCAACCAGCTGGGCAAGGCGCTGTGTGCCGCCATAGCCGGGGATCAGGCCCAGTGTAACTTCGGGCAGACCCATTTTGGCATTATCAGATGCTATGCGGATGTGGCAGGCCATAGCCAGTTCAAGTCCGCCGCCTAATGCAAAACCATTTACAGCGGCTATTACCGGCTTGCTGCCGTTGGCTATCAAATCAAAAACTTCGGTATGGCCTGTACGCGATAGCTGTGTGCCACCACCGGCGTCAAGTGCAGCAAATTCGCTGATATCAGCCCCGGCAACAAATGCTTTTGGGCCCGCGCCGGTGATGATGATACCACCAACTTCCGGGTTTTGAAAAGCTTCGGTGAATGCACTATGCAGTTCGGCAAGTGTATCTTTATTAAGGGCGTTCAGTTTGCTTTCGCGGTTAATGGTGATGTATTGAATGCGGCCCTTGTTTGTTATCAGCAAGTTTTGAAATTCCATAGGGATTAAAAATTACGGTGTTCGTGCACCCAACCGGTTATGTATTTAACAATATCCTGCGTGCTTGTTCCGGGCGGAAAAAGTTCGCCTACGCCAAGTTTCTGTAGCTCCAGCATATCCTCATGCGGAATAATACCACCACCGGTAACCAAAACATCATCCATTTTTTTCTCTTTAATGAGATTGATGATCCGCGGAAATACCGTCATGTGCGCACCCGAAAGTATCGAAATACCAATGGCGTCAACATCCTCCTGCAAGGCTGTATTCACCACCATTTCGGGCGTTTGGCGCAACCCGGTATAAATCACTTCCATGCCCGCATCGCGCAGCGAAGTGGCAATAATGCGCGCGCCCCGGTCATGCCCGTCGAGCCCTACTTTGGCAACTAAAACACGGATTGGTCGGTTAAAGGTATTACTCATGAATAACCTATTGGTTTCCGTAAAAGTAATAAGAAAATTATGGAAGTTGTTTTATGTTTTCTCGCAAAGACGCTAAGGCGCAAAGTATTATTGTTTAATTGCTGGCAAACTCTTCACCGCTTCCAATAACGCTGCCTCCGAAGCAGCATTAACATTCACCAGGTAAAACAGCTTAGCCCCTTTTGCAGCCGCCCATCGCCATTCAAACTCATTAACAGATTTTGTGCTCCCGTTATCAAACCACCATGCGGCGTAAATTTTATCTTTCGCTTTGGTAAGTACTCCCCAATAAACCTGGCGACCGTCAATCAACTCTTTTTTTATCTTACTGAAAACATAACCGCTCCCCTGCCAACAGATCATAGGGTCGTGCTCGGGGCAGTAAAACGGGGATGGTTTAACATAAACCAATGCACCGGCTTTTTCAAACTTGATCACACCGCTTTCCAGTACCGCTTTTTTATAACCCGTTAGGGATACGCTGCTTACATTTTTGTCATTCAGGTCATCCATTGATTTGATGTTGAGGGTTATCACAACCAGCATGGCTGCCAATGCAAGGTGTATCAACGGAAAGCGTAGTTCATCCGGCGCCAGCCTGATGGTTTTGTAAAACCGGGGATCGATGTACGGCTTTTCCGTCCGTTTTAATACGAAAGAAGAAAGGCACAACAATGGCAATACCACGTAAATGAGCAGACAGATGATCCCGGTAAGGTCGTGCATCATAGTGCCTGCCGGTATTTTAAAAAATACCAGCAGCAGGATGCGGCAAAGGTTGCACAAGATGTTTAACGCAAAAGTAAACACCAACAAAAACAAGATCCACATCAGGTGCAGTTGCTTTGCCGCTTGCTGCTGGTAATGAGCTATCATGAACAGGCAGATCATGAATGAGGTAGCCAACATATGCAGACCGGCACATGCCTGATCCACAGAAAATTCGGAACCTTTAAACTGGATGACGTTGCCCGCGGCGCTGGCAGTCATTCCTGTTGTTGCCAATAGCGAGGCGGCAACCCCGCTGAGCCAAATCCTCAAGGGGAAACTAAATGTATTACTGATATATTCAAAAGCCGGAGAGATCAGCAAGAGCAACAAGAACAATACCGGGCTTGTTTTCCCTTTCAGATTTTCAAAAAAGAGCAGTGCTGCAAACAGTAAGGCGAGGAACAAGTTTGTTTTAACTGGAAAATAAAGAGCTATTGTCGCAAAAATAAGGGCAGGAACCAGGTATCGTAAAGAGAAGCCGCCACGTTTTACCTTGCAGATATAAGGCACGAGTGCCAGGCCAAGCAGCATATCGGCATCCCATTTTAAATAAGTGATGCATAGCCGCGCTGTAATGCCAATATATATTAACCAGCAGCTGTTGATGATTAACCTGCTGCCGGTTAATTTAAATGGGAGATACTCCTGCAAATTATAGCTCCGGCTGAACATGCTTATTTCTGTATACTAAGAAATTTATAACCCCTATTACAACCAGGATCAGCAACCACTCGCCGGGTTCGGGTACTGCACCCGATGATTTTGCGGAAGCATTTTGAAGGCTGTTCTTATTTTCATCGATCCCGAAACGTTCGTAATCTTTTTGAGTTTCCAATACAATAAGGCTCGAAACCGGTGATGCTATAAAAGCCTGGTTAGCCTCTTCAATAATATGCGGCTGCACATAGGTTTTATCAAAATAATGCGGACCAACCTTTTTCATAATATCGTTATAGGCAAACAGGCGTAACAGGTGATCTGGCGCATTGCCGGTTTTTAAGGTATCGGCAGTTTGCTCAATAACTAAACCCGACTGAGCGAGCACTACATGAGTTGAGTCCTCCTGCGAGTGAATAAATTCATGTTTCGCAAGCCTGCTTTGCAGTGTGGCTACATCACCTTCATTATAAATAAATACCCGCATCTCTTTTAGCGCTTTTAAATATGGCGTTAGGTTTGTGTCGATGTTATATAACTGCAATGATTTGGCATTGGGCAGATAGTTGGTTAGTGCTTTGCCAAACTCCGATTCGTCAAGATCGCGCAGGTTAGGGGAGGTTTCGGCACATTTGGTAATGAGTAATGAACTTTCGGGATGTTTGATCTCATTAACCGGGAACATGCTGAAATTGAGTTTGCTCATTCTGCTGTAAACATTCCCGCGGTTCTCTTCCGTCAATGTTTCCAGCTTACCATCGTAATAGTATACTTTTTTGGTTTTGATGGCCGGCCAAAGCTCGTCAAGTTCGTTCGTTGTCCAGCTGGCGTTCAGATCGAGGTAAATGGCTTCCGGATTAAAGCTTGTGGTTTGCGGCAGATAATCTTTTAGCTGATAGCTTTTACCTGCAAATGCGAATGGCATATTGGCAAGCGGCGGGGCTTTAAACGAGATCTGCTCATCGGGCTGATAAAGCCGGTCGGCAGTGTATACACCCGCGCTGATCTCATCAAAATTTGGCATGTTGAGGCCTTCGGGCTTCTTCGAAAAAGATACCTGGACGGCTTCGGCAGCATCCTCGGGTGAGGGGCCATCGAAATAGCTGCTTTCATAAGTAAGCATATCGCCTTGCTTACGCAGCGGACTGGTAATGCCCACTCTGAATTTGCGGTTTTCTTCGGGTGTACATGGAAAAATCCGTACTGTTACCGTATTGCCCTCCTGCCAGTGAATTACCGACGGGTCATGCTGTTCAACGCCAACGATCTGATGGTATGCCGAATCGGCTTTGGCTTTGCTGGTTAATCTTGATTTTTGTTCTTTGCCATCTATCCATAATGATAACGAACTAACAACCGAACCCTCCGGAACATGAAATGTGTAAATAGCTTCTTGTTTGCCAAGCCAGGCCCGTACTCCCCGGTTTTCAGTGTTATGCACGGTCAGTGTTTTTTCAGTATAGGCTAAGCGGTATTCCGGGAAGATCTTCACATTCGTGATCACGTTTGCCGTTTTTAGCTTATCGCCGCTCCAAAGCCGTTCCTGTGCCTGGTGGCGCGAATCGTACATAGCTTCCAGTATTTTTATCCGTTCCTTTTCGTCAAGGTTTAAGTCGCCGCCAAACAGGCTTGCTATCACGATAAAAGGATCGTGTTGCATGGGCTCGTCAAATGAGGCCTTATTCCAGTTGCCCCAAAACCAGTTGTCGCTAAGGTTGGCTGTTTTGTATACGATACTAGCTTTAATGATCCGTTGTGCTATGGCGTTTTTAGGAATATTTTGACTGATCACCACCCAGGTTGGCAGTTTGCCTTCGGATAGTGTATTGTGATTGATAGCAAGATTAACCCGGTTATTAATGCTTTTCCATTGCCATATGAAAATGCTGCATGCTACAATTGGAACCAATAGACCTGCCCCCAATGCCCTTTTTAAAGACTTGCTGCCCTTTACTGCTTTTTTGATAGTGATAAACGTAGCTATGGCTAAACCCATCGGTACAAAAACATGTAATGACAAGCCCAGCGCAATGGCTGCAAAAATGCCGATGAGGTACATGGAGGTAAGGTATACGCTGTAGTAAATGAAAAGCAGGAAAGCTATCCCCAGGAAAAACACTAAAACGTGTTTCATCCCTGAACTGAGCTTGTTTATAAACACCGAGATTATAATGGCGATAGTGGAGATACAAATAACAACAGAGAGCCAGGTAACGGAAGTATTGAAAACGCTGAAGCTCAGATTAAGCGCAAATGCACTAATGAACCAAAGTACCAGTAGGAGTACCCAGTAATGTAACCGCCTGAACCCTTTAAATATCACCACAAAGAAAAACACCAGGGAGGCCGAGTAATTGAAGCAAAAGGTGCCGAAAGCAGTTCCCTCGGAAAGTTCAAAAAGACCGGACTCTTCAATAAAGAAGAGACCGGCGGATATAGTGATTAGGATTAGGCCAAGTTTAAGAATACTGTCTTCAAATAAAATTGCTTTAAGGTTTTTCATGTTTTATATTTTAAAAGTACTTTGTAATTCAAAGTTTATAGATAAAAAAAATTACAGTTTTTGTTGTCTGATCAAATTTTCAAGGGCAAGGAGGTGCAGCCTGAAGGCGGCACGGCCTTTTTCTGAGGCCAGGTACCGGGTATTGGGTTTTCGGCCTATGAAAGTTTTCTGCACCTGGATGTATTCTTCCTTTTCCAGCGCTTTCAGGTGCGATGCCAGGTTGCCGTCGGTCAGGTCAAGCAGTTCTTTAAGCGAGTTAAAGTCGTAGCTTTCGTTGGCAACCAGTACGCTCATGATTTGCAGGCGGATGCGGTTTTCAAAGGCTTTGTCAAACTGATCTAATGATATCTTCACTTATCGTATCTAAAATGCATTACTGTACCATAAATAACGTGGAGCAAGCCAAAACCAATGCTCCAGAAAATTAAGCCGTAGCCCGGCATCACAGCACAAAGCAAACCTAATAAAATCTCCAATATCCCCAAGCTTCTAATGCCCGAATATGTATAATGACTGCCCGCAACTAACGACATGCCATAAAATATCATGGTAGTAGGGGCTACAACACCATAATAGCCACGATAAACAAGTATAAGGGTAAATAAACCTCCGCTCACAAGGGGAATAGCCATATTAATGAGCAGACGTTTACTTCCGGCGTTCCAAAAGGGCTGGCTTGTCCTTTTAGCCTTGCGTACCGAGAGCCAGATCCCAGTGCCAATGGAAAGCACAAGCACCGCTACTGCTACGATAAATAATTTAATGATCAGTAATTCTTCGTTATAAGTATGGCGCTCCCGGAGTGTGGTATACTCGCCTTGCAGCAAGCTATAGCCAATGCCTGCGCCAACAAGAGCGTAGATACCGGCCAGTACGCCTGAAAGGCCGCTAAGCGATATAAACTTGGCCGAACGCTCCATCAGGTCGCGGATGGAACTTAACTCTGCGTGAATGTCTTTGTCTTTCATTAAAAGTACTTTGTTGTTCAAAGTTATATATAAGATTTGATTTTGCAAGAGGGAGAGGAAATTTTTTTAGTAAGCAATTAATAGTTTACTACCTTTTAATAATTAAACCGCCATGTCATTTCGAACGAACCAGCGGAGGCTGTGTGGTTGGGGTGAGGAGAAATCTTATATGCGCAGTAGAGCCTCATCCAAGGTTTAGAGCATGGCATACAAGATTTCTCCTTCGCCCCATTGCTCAACCCGCCCTTGCTCTGTCGAAATGACAAATTCGTTTTAAAAGCACTCTCCAGGCGCTGCAGTAATAGGGGCTTATTTAACTTTAATTTTCAGTATTTATTGAAAGTTTAAAATATATCGTATATTTGTTTCAGAAAACACTGAAAGTTATGAAAACGCTCAAGAACCACATGATCCTGTTTGATGCCGAGTGCCCCATGTGCCGTGTTTATACCCACGCTTTTGTAAAAACCGGGATGCTTGACCATAATGGTCGCTCTTCATACCAGGAAGAAGCACATGCAGGTACCTGCCCGGTTTATGACAGGCAACGGGCAGTTAATGAAATAGCTTTGATCAACCTGGAAAGCGGGGAGGTCACCTATGGCGTTAAAAGCCTGTTCAAGATCATTGCCAATACCTGGCCGGTATTTGCTCCCTTATTTGCCTTTAAGCCCTTCATCTGGCTCATGAGCAAAGCTTATGCTTTTATATCATACAACAGGCGGGTTATTATCCCCGCTGCCAAAACCGGCTTTGAGTATCAGCCTACTTTTAAACTTCATTACCGTTTACTGTATTTGCTGTTTACCTGGTTTTGTACCGGCTTTATCCTTACCGCTTACGCACACCTGCTTGTGGGCCTTGTACCGCTGGGTAACCCCTACCGCGAATACCTGATCTGCGGCGGGCAGATTCTTTTTCAGGGAGCTGCAATATGCAGCTTTGATCGCCGTAACCTGTGGACCTACCTCGGCAACATGATGACCATCTCTTTCGCCGGTAGTTTATTGTTGCTGATAGGTTTGGCTGTGAGCCACTTCTTTCAATTCGGCCCCGCGGTTTATACTTTATATTTTATGGCAGTTGCGGGCTTAATGTTTCTGGAACACATCCGGCGTACAAAATTGCTGGGGCTGGGCTGGGTGCTTACTGTTACCTGGGTAACCTACCGCATAGTTTTATTGTTGCTTATTTTAAACCTCAACTGATCATGAAACCCTATAAAAAAATTGTATTGGCCGGCGGTAACGGTTACCTCGGTACGGTGCTGGCTAATTATTACCACGACCTGGCAGATGAAGTGATCATCCTTGCCCGCAAACAAAAACCGGTAAACGGCAATGTGCATACCGCTGTTTGGGATGGAGAAACTGAAGCAGGATGGACAGTACACCTTGCCGGTGCCGATATGCTGATAAACCTGTGCGGTAAAAATGTAAACTGCCGTTATACCGAAAAAAACAAAAGGGAGATCATCCGTTCAAGGGTGGTACCTACCGAACTATTGGGCAGGGTGATCAATAAAATGGTTAACCCGCCAAAAGTTTGGATCAACGTAACCTCTGCCACCATTTACCGCCATGCCGAAGATCATCCGCAGGATGAGGAAACGGGCGAAATTGGTTATGGCTTTTCTATCGATGTTTGCCAGATCTGGGAAAGTACTTTCTTTAAGACAGATACGCCCCACACCCGCAAAATTGCCTTGCGCATGGGCATTGTGCTTGGCCGAAGCGACAGCGTTTTTCCGCGGTTGCTTAACCTGGTTAAGTTTGGTCTTGGCGGTAAACAGGGCGATGGCCAGCAATATATGGCCTGGGTACACGAACATGATGTAGCCCGCAGCACCCAATGGCTGCTTGATCATCCTGAACTAAACGGCATATTTAACTGCACTGCTCCCCAAAGTGCAAAAAATACCGATATGATGCACCTAATCCGTGAGGCTTATGGTGCGCCTTTCGGCTTGCCAGCCCCACAATGGCTGCTGGAAATTGGCGCTATGGTAATCGGCACCGAAACCGAACTGATATTGAAAAGCCGCTGGGTGATGCCAAAACGTTTATTGGATAGCGGGTTTAAATTTCAGTATGAAAAAGCTGAGCATGCGGTGCATGATATTTTGAGTATAAGAGGGTAGGGGCTTCAAACACATCAAATCTCATTGCGAATAACCTTTTGGAGAACCATAAGCTGGTGAAGACTTACGAAGTTTTAAAAACTTCGTAAGTCTTGCTCTGCTACTTGTCATGGGTAGATGGGTTTTATACCCGCACAATCATTTTCCCTTCGTTTTTGCCCCGGAATAAACCAATAAAAGCTTCGGGAAGTTTGTCAAAGCCATCCATAATTGTTTCGGTGTATTGTAATTGACCCGCTGCTACCCATTGTTGCAACCTGCCAATACCTTCGGCAAAGCGGGTTTTATAATCAGCAATAAGAAAACCTTGTATTAACAGTTTTTTGTACACCACCAACGGCAGCAAACGGGGGCCGGTATCGGGTGCCGTATCATTATAACTGGTTATGGAACCACAAACCACTACACGCCCATAATCATTCATCCGGTTGATCACAGCATCTGAAATAATGCCGCCTACATTATCAAAATAGATATCTATGCCACCGGGGCAAAGGCGGGCTATTGCGGCCTCAATATCGGGAGTGGTTTTATAGTTAACCCCTTCGTCGAAACCCAACTGCGATTTCATCCATTCAACTTTTTTGTCACTTCCGGCAATGCCGATTACCCGGCAGCCCATTAATTTACCTATTTGCCCTGTAATGCTACCCACTGCCCCGGCAGCACCAGAAACCACTAATGTTTCGCCGGGTTTAGGTTTGCCGATATCCGTTAACGCGAAATAGGCTGAAAGGCCTGTTGAGCCCAGGATGCTGAGATAACTGCTTAAAGGAAGGCCGCTCGCGTTTAATAGTGTCAGCCCTTCACCATTGTGGATCAGGTGATCGCGCCATTCCATGAAACCAAGCACTTTATCACCCGGTTTAAATTCTGGGCGGGCAGAGTCTACAACCTCCGCCACCGCGCGTGAATACATCATGTCACCGGCAACAAGCGGCGGCTTATGCCCTCCTGCCATTTTAGCCCGAAGATAGGGGTCAACAGAGATGTACAAAGTTTTGAGTAGTAGCTCTCCCGTTTTAATAGCGCGCAGCTCTTCAAAACCGAAATGAAAGTTGGCCACCTGCGGCATTCCTACCGGCAGGGAAGCCAACCTGATCAATTTGCTGTTCATTAGATGCCATATTTTCCGGTGAGCGCTTTTAGTTCGATGCTTTTGGCGAAAAGCGGTGTTTCTTCATGGTTGTGGAGATCTGAAGCGGCCTGGCGGCTGGCAGCGGCCTGCGCCAGTGTAACGCCATGTTCTTTAATAAAAGCTAAAAATTCGGGTGTGCCAGTGGCATGAATCTCGTTGGTATATTCGCAGGTATCTGCATCTATCGCGGTAGCTTTAAGCTCCCAAAGTACTTGTACGGTGCTGCGGCCGCTTTTACCAAACACGTCAGACACTGATAGCATACGGCAATAATCCGGGCGATATTCTGTTGCCACATAATGCTGTATGACCATAGCATCGCCTATCATTTCTACATTAATAGACATCGGCTGACCATCATAGGTACGGGTAAAGCCGGCCGCAATGTGATTAACCGAGCATTTTTGATATTCTGCATCGGGGAGGTTGAAGAGCCAGTCGGCAATGTTTACTTTTTCAATGGGTGCGTTGATGGTAGCTGTTACTACAGAGTGAGATAAAGCGTTTTCGGGAGTTTGTTGAATTTCCATGATTTTGTTGTTTTAATTTGTTAAATCAAAGTTCAGGGATAAAACTTAATCGTCTAAACTCATTTTTTAGATATAGTTCATTGATAAAAGCGATTATAAAAAATCAATTGCATATCTTAGATCATGGAACTTCGCCAACTAAAATACTTTATAAAGGCTGCTGAATTGCAGAATTTTACAGATGCGGCGTCGGCAGTATTTATTACTCAAAGTACACTATCGCAACAAATTAAGCAGCTGGAAGATGAATTGCAGGTGCCTTTGTTTGATCGTGTTGCCAAGCGCATACGCCTCACAGAAGCGGGCAGGTTCTTTCTGCCCTACGCCCAAAAAACGGTGAGAGATGCTGAAGATGGCCGCGATATGCTTAAAGACCTGATGAACTTGCAAAGTGGCACCCTTACCGTTGGTACTACTTATGGGCTTACTAATTTGCTTACCAAGGCAGTGTTGGATTTTAGCGCCAAATACCCCAATATCAAATTGCAGATCGGTTTCGGTACAACGCAGGATCTCCTGACGAAGCTGGAACAGGGTAAACTGGATATGATGTTGTCATTTATGCCTGAGCAACAATCGGCTACCATCCAATCGGAAAGGATCTTTTCATCTTGTCTCGCGCTTATCGTTCATTCAGATCACCCGTTGGCTCAAAAGAAACAGGTAAATCTCAGGCAACTCAGCGAAATCCCCCTGTTATTACCATCAGCGGGTTACAGTATCCGTAATTACCTCGATAGCGTATTGCAAAAACAGCAGGTAACACCCAATGTAAAAATGGAAGTTAATGACATTCATATGCTCCTGCAACTGGTTGACACGGGTAGGTGGGCTACTGTGCTCATGGGCTCTTCGGCTTTTAACCATCCCGGTCTCAAAGCTATCAAGATCATTGGAGCAGGGATGACACGGGAAGCAACGATCGCCTGGCCCAGGAACGCCTACCGCAAACGTTCGGCATTAGCGCTGGCACAAGGTATTGCAAGTTATGCAACGGATTATCATGTGGGTGATTTGTAGATTTTTGAATTAAAACTTATAGTGATTTCCTATAGTTCCAAACTACATGAATTTAAATTCATGTACGGAGAACAACAATTTTGTTAACGCGGATAAACAAGCTATAAACTATCAGCTATTATTCCTAAACTACGCCTTACTTCAGCCAGTGATACACAATAAATGATGCTGTGTACGCCAGCGCGGTCATATAGGCAAACTGGGCTGCCGGCCATCGCCAGTCTTTGGTTTCGCGATATACCACCGCCACGGTGCTGGCACATTGCATGGCAAAGGCGTAAAACATCATGAGCGAGAAAGCTACAGCCAGCGTAAACACGGGCTGACCGGTTTCGGGGTTTTTAGCTTCGTGCATCTTTTCCTGTACCGATTGCAGCTTGTCGGCATCGCCCTCCACGCTGTAAATGGTGGCCATGGTGCCCACAAATACTTCCCGGGCAGCAAAGGAGCTAATGAGTGCTATACCTATCTTCCAATCGAAGCCAAGAGGCTTAATAACAGGTTCAATAACATGGCCGAATACACCGGCGTATGAGTTTTCCAGTTTTTCGGAAGCGATAACTTTGGTGAGGCTATCCGGTGTCATGGTTTTGGTGTATTGCGGCTGGGCGTATTGTTTATCTATGCGGGCAAACCTATCGCCGGGGCCATATGATTTCATTACCCACAGGATTACCGAAACGGCAATGATCACCTTACCGGCCTGGAATACGAAAGTTTTTGAACGGTCATACATGGTGAAGATCACATTCTTCCACCTTGGCATGCGGTAAACAGGCAACTCCATGATAAAGTAACCGCGCTCACGGGCCTTGAGGATATGCTTCATTACAAAGGCCACAATAACTGCCGAAAAAATACTGAGCACATACATAGCTGTTAGCGCCAGGCCCTGCAGGTTAAAGATCCACCAAACGTTGCGGTTGGGTACAACCAACGCTATTAGCAGGGTATAAACCGGTAAACGGGCTGAGCAGGCCACCAATGGGGTAACCATGATGGTGATCATCCTGTCCTTCCAGTTTTCGATAGTGCGGGTGCTCATAATAGAAGGTACCGCACAGGCAAAACCGCCGATAAGTGGCACTACCGATTTACCGTTAAGCCCTACCTTACGCATCACTTTATCCATCATAAACGTAACGCGCGACATATAGCCTGTATCCTCCAAAATGGAGATCAGTGCAAACAGGATGGCTATTTGCGGTATGAACACAAGCACCCCGCTTAAGCCGGCAAGCACACCATCAATAACCAGGCTGCTCAGCGGACCGGCAGGCAGGATTTTAGCAGCACCGGCCTGAAGCCAAATGAACAGATCCTCAATGAGCGACATGGGGTAGGCCGACCATGAAAAAATAGCCTGGAATATGAACAGTAAAATGGCGAAAAAGATCACAAAGCCAAATACTTTGTGGGTAAGTACTTTATCTATCTTGTTGCTTATGGTTTCGTCATGAGCCGTTTCGGACTTTTTAACGGTATCGTAAAGCAGGTCGTTAATGAAGTTATAGCGGGCAATAGTTTCGGTAGCCTGTGCTTTTTGCGAATGGAACGCATGTTCCTGCTCCATCTGCTCAATACGGTCGCTTTCTGTTGTTGAAAGGTAGTTGAGCGTTTCATGCTGATGAGCGAGCTGCAAAGCTACGTAAGGGTTTTCAACCTGCATCTCCCCTTTTATCTGGGCTATTATGCCCGGGGCTATGCTTTCAATATCTATGGTATCCTGCTGCAGTGGAACGCTGTTGGCAAAAGCGATAGCATTTTTAAGTTTATCAATCCCGGTATTTTTCCTGGCGGAGATAGGTACCACCGGCACGCCAAGCTTTTTAGCAAAAAGATCGATATTGATTTTAATACCCGCTTTTTCTGATACATCGATCATGTTAAGCGCCACCACTACGGGAATCTTCAGATCGGCTACCTGGGTATAAAGCAGCAGGTTTCGTTTTAAGTTGGATGCGTCAAGGATCACCACTACCAGATCGGGTACCAAGCCTTTTGATTTATCAGCCAGTACCGAAAACACAATGGATTCGTCTTTACTTTTGGGGTAGATGCTATACGTGCCCGGAAGGTCAATTATCTCGGCTGTGCGGCCATCGGGGAGCTGGGAAAAGCCTGTTTTTTTATCAACAGTAACCCCCGGAAAATTTCCGATCTTTTGATTTAACCCGGTGAGTATATTAAACAGAGTTGATTTACCGGTGTTGGGATTTCCTACAAGTGCAACTCTTATATCGGCTTTCAATGCTTACAAACTACTGCAAAATGATGGTGGATGCTTCAAACCTGCGTAAGCTAAGCTGGTAGCCGGATACGCTGATGGCAATAGGGTCGCCAAGTGGTGCAATGCGCGAAATGCGAACTTCTTCGCCCGGTAAACAGCCCATCTCCATCAACTTTACCGACATTTCAAGATCAGTAAATTCCTTTACGATACCAATTTCGCCTACTTCCAGTTGTGATAGCCTCATCATTTATAATATAAAACGTAGCAAATGTAAGCTTATTTATATTAAATCCAAATAAGATATGATGTGATGTGCAGATTTTAAATGTGCAGATGTGCAAATGACTTTAATGTGAAATTTGGATGCAAATGCGAGGGATTCCAGATGTGCATATTTCAAATGTGCAAATGACTTTTTGATGCCATTGATTTTGCTTTTTCTGCTTTTTTACTGACAAGATACTGTCAGTGTTCAGTTTTTAAAAACGGGTGTTCAGCCTTTAATTTCTAAAAAATGCAAGTCTTTGATTATCAGCAATGATTTGTTCATGCTTGATAATTTGCTGATAGCTACTGAAATTAAGACGCTGATTATCAGCGGTGTTTGTTTTGGAAAAAATCGCAAGTGTTTACACTTTTAAAAGTTGAACACCCGCAAAATAAACAGTAATTTTCGCTTTGCCTGATATATTCCTACACGTTAAGCCATCATTTTCACATACGCAAATTTGGAATGTGTCGATTTGATTTTCCCAAAATGCGGGCAGCCGCAGCCTTTATGGAAAATACCGCATGATGAGGCCACAGTTAATAACAACGCACCTAATAAAATAACCAGTTTATTTTTTTTCATTTTTTCCAATCGCCTCAATAGTCAGCATAACACTAAAAACACCCATACAAGCCCCAAGCACATCGCAAAAAAGATCGTTCCAATCGCCGGTTCGCCAGGTGAAAACGGAGGTCTGCAACACCTCTATGAGCCCGCCAAAAAATATGCTGATAGCCCATATAATAAATATTTCTGTATACGTAAGTCGCCTGGGCTTTTGTTGCCTGATAACGCCAAAACAAACCAGCACAATAAGCGTGAAAAATAAACCGCAATGGGTTAGCTTATCAAAACCTTCAAAAAACAGAGGCGATTTATCAACAGAATCGAGATGCACCGAGCAAATGATTAAAACAAATAAGGCCCACAAAATAGCGGGCCCATGATATTTTAAAAATAGCTTCATCTTATACGCCGATAACCGCTTTGTAATCGTCGGCAGATAAAAGTGAGTCAACATCAGCAACGTCAGCTACGGTGATCTTTACCATCCAGCCTTCGCCATACGAGTCGGTGTTAACCAGGTCGGGTTGGTTGTTTAGTGCCGGGTTAACCTCGGTTACAGTACCGGTTACAGGCATAAACAGATCAGATACAGTTTTTACGGCTTCAACAGTGCCAAAAACTTCGTCTTTAGCAACTTCTTTACCTAATGAAGTAACATCAACATAAACAATATCGCCCAGCTCGCTCTGAGCAAATTCGGTGATGCCTACGGTAGCTACATTGCCTTCAACCTTAATCCACTCGTGGTCTTTGGTGTATTTTAATTCAGCTGGAAAATTCATGTCGTTAAATTTTGTGTGCTCAAAAATAGTAAAACTTTGGTTTTCGCAATTATGGATATGTAAAATATAAATTCACCATTTCCTATATGGCATAATAATGATTTATTGGCGATAAATTTGTAATTGTTAAAGCTGTTTACACATTTGCTTAAAATTTCCTATCGACCGATGCCATCCAATTGTCCAGTGACTTACGTTGATCTGCGTTGTTTTGCAGCCATTGGGCACCGGCTGTTTTATCAGCACTAAGACTGATAAGCTTAACAGCTGTTGAAAAGTGCGGTGATTGCGACAGCTTGTAAAAGAAAGCGGCATAATAATTCCAGAAGAAAGTTTGCTTACCTGCTTTTTCGCCAAGCTTGCCAACAGCAGTAAAAATATTTTTCAGCTGGTTTTCCAACTGGCCACCCGATGCAGCAATTGCTGTGCTTAATGTTTTATTAAGCAGCAGGGTTTCGGCATCTGCTTTTCCTGCTTTTAAGTCACCTCCTTTCAGTAAACTTTGCAGGTTGGTATAAGCTTCGTCTGCACGTGGCCCATCCGGGTCGAGCAAAAGGAAACTGCACAGGCCCATCAATGCCGGCACCCTTTTGTTTTGGTGGAAAGTTACCAATCCATAAAGACGCTGGCTGTTGGCATGTTTTGGGTCAAGCTTAATAGCTTCAATTGCCGCCAGCTCGGCATCAGCGTATTTTTGCGCACGAAAATAGGCTATCCCTAAATTAAAATATAATGGCTGATAACCGGGCTTTAATTTAATCCCTTGCTGGTAAGCATCAATGGCCTGTTGCGGTTGGTGGGCAGCATCATAAATGCTTCCCGTTAGCTCGTACGCAGGGCCGGTAAGATCTCCACCGGTTTGGATTACCTTATTAAGGTAAGGTATTGCTTCGGTACCCTTACCCGAAGCATTGAGACTGAATGCTAATTGGTAATTAGCCTGAGCATTATCGGGCTCGGAGGCCAGGGCTTCTTTATATTTTTCAATTGCCGCCAGATAATTTTTTTCGGCGTTAAGCCTGATTCCTTCTTTTATTGTACTATTTACATCTGTATTTTGAGCCTGCACCAACCCTGCGGTGAGGAGGAAACTGATAACAAGCAAACATTTTTTCAACAAAATCATACTTAAACATACTAAAGTGCGCTAACTAACAGAAAAATTTAAAACTTTAATTAATACCTGCTGTATAATTTCTAATTTTCGCATTCGTTTAGTGTGAGATAAATTGCTTTATGAGATTAGTGTACAAAAGCCTGGTAGTATTTACTGCCCCCCTGTTACTGTTAGCCTGTTCATCCAAAAATAAAAATAAAGACCAATCGCAGTCGCAGGTTGCAGCGAAGCCGCTCGATACCACAGCGCTGTTGGCCTATAATCCTAAAAATGCCGATAAAAAGATCGATGCCGTAATGCAGGAGCTGCATCGTACCCGTGGCTTTAACGGCAATGTGCTCGTGGCTAAAAAAGGTAAAATAGTTTATGAAAAAGCTATTGGCTGGGCCGACTACCTGCATCGCGACAGCCTGAAGATCGGCTCGCAGTTTGAACTGGCTTCGGTTACTAAAACCATGACATCAACCGGGATACTCCTGCTCATGGAACGCGGCAAATTGAAGCTTGACGATGATGTTAAAAAGTTTTTTCCCGATTTCCCGTATGATGGCGTAACTATTCGCTTGCTGCTCACGCATCGTTCAGGAATGATGAATTACGTATATTTTATCGACGACATCTATCGCAAAAATCATCTGAACCAGCGCAAAGGCCTTACCAACGCCGAAGCCATGAAAATGATTGCTGACAACAAGCCTACCCGTTTCAATGAGCCTAATAAGCGGTTCCTGTATAACAACTCCAACTTTATGGTGCTGGGCTCCATCATCGAAAAAGTAAGCGGGATGAGCTATGCCCAATTTATGCAGGAGAATGTGTTTAAGCCTGCCAGCATGGCGCATACCCATGTTTACTCAAAAGCGGTATATGATAAAATACCTGTTGATGTTGTTGGGCACGACCGCGGCCAGTGGCGCTACTCGGTGGCACAAAACTTTTTGGATGGCCCTGTAGGTGACAAAGGCATTTACAGCACGGTTGGCGACTTGTTCCTTTTTGACCGTGCCTTACGTGCAGGACTGTTGTTAAAGCCCGCTACGCTTGATTCGGCCTATGTGCCACGCAACCCGATGTTACATGGACATTTTAGCTATGGTTACGGTTGGCGTACGTTTACCGCACCAGGCCAGGAAGTGATTTACCATACCGGCTGGTGGCATGGCTTCAGGCATATCTACCTGCGCGATATGAAGAACGATATTACCGTTGTATTACTTACCAATCTGGCCAATGGCAGCTTGCTTAAGCTCGATGACCTGTTTAAAACAGTTGGCATGCCTGTTGTGCGTAAAAGTGCATATAACGGAAATGGTGACACCAGTGATGATTAACGGATTGGAGAATGGTTGATTAGGTGAATGGTTAAATTTGCAACTTAATCAACCACTCACCCAATCAACCACTCACTAAAAAACTAAATAAAATGTTTGATAAATTAATGGAAGCCCAGCAAAAGGCTGGCGAAATGAAAAAACGCCTTGATGCCATCAGCGTATCAGGCTCGGCCGAGGGCGGTAAAATTATTGTGAACGCTAATGCCAATAAAGTGATCCAGTCGGTACAGATTGAACCTGATTTTTTGGCCGGTGCGGATAAAGAAGAACTGGAAGAACTACTGGTTGTTGCAGTAAATAAAGCCCTTGAACAAGCCGAAAACATCAGCCAAAGCGAAATGGCTGCCATGACCCAAAGTATGTTTGGTGGCTTGGGCGGTTTGGGTAATATGTTTGGTAAGTAATCAAGCTTTTAGATCCTTTTCAAAAAATAACAAAGCGTCTTTGCGAGGTACAAAGACAACCGACTGAAGGGAGTTCATTAATAACTATAAAAATCAAATTATAATTATTAATAATCCCCGATTAGCAGGTCCGCCCTGTAAAGTTCGCGATTGCTTCGTACCTCGCAATGACGTTTTTCTCTTCATAGGCCTTTTACATTTTGAGGGCTTTATAGCGCTGTTTGTTCAAACACATATTTGTAACTTTTCTGCCATCAAATCAAATCGCTATTATTAAGTGTTTACTTTTGATCTGATCATAAAATAACATTTCTATGAAAACTACTTATTATGGCCAATCGGCACTTGAGATTGTAACTGGCGGAAAGAAATTACTTTTCGATCCGTTTATAAGCCCTAATCCGCTGGCAAAGGATATTGATATTCACAGCTTAAAGCCCGATTATATCCTGGTATCACACGGGCATGGCGACCACGTAGCCGATCTGTTGGAAATTGCTAAAAGCAGCGGGGCAAAGGTGATTTGTATTGCTGAAATTGCCGGATGGCTTGGTACTAAAGGCATTGAAAATGTACACGGGATGAACATTGGCGGCGGCTTTAATTTTGATTTCGGCCGTGTTAAAATGGTAAACGCCGTGCATTCAAGTACTTTGCCTGATGGTTCACCGGGCGGTAATCCTGCCGGCTTTGTTATTTATGCCGAAGGAAAAGCAGTTTACTTTGCAGGCGATACTGCACTTACTTATGATATGAAACTGCTGGAGGATGACAATCTCGACTGGGCATTTCTGCCTATCGGCGATAATTACACCATGGGGGCAGATGATGCCATTAAAGCAGCTGCGTTCATCAACTGTAAAAACATTATCGGTGTTCACTATGATTCATTCCCGGTTATTGAAATTGATAAGGATGAAGTAGCTGAGAAGTTTATTAAAGCCGGTTTGAATTTGAAGTTACCGGCGATTGGTGAGACTATTGAGTTGTAAAAGGATAGAGTCAAATACCCGTCATTGCTGTAATGCATGAAGCAATCCCCTATGAGCAGGTCCGCCCTGTAAAGTTCGCGATTGCTTCGTGCCTCGCAATGACGGGAGATACTCAAAACAATAAAAGGCCCGGTAATACCGGGCCTTTTATTGTTTTGATACCACCGGACTTAAAACTTCCGGCTTCAGACTTAAAGACTTATTTCTTCCTCATCTTCATGGTGTCTTTTTTCATGATGGTATCTTTTTTCATTTTTTTAGGCTTGGTTTTCTTCTTGGTAGTATCAGTTTGCATAACGCCTTTTGACGGGCTAACTAATGTGCCATGAGCGAAAACGCTGCTGAAAGAGATCGCTGCTAAAGCGATCATACATAGTGCCTTTTTCATAGTTGATTATGTTTTAGATGGTTAGTATTATCTATAACAAATTAACTATGGTTTGTTTTTTTTATTTTTTAATTAAATAACGGTGCCACTTGGTATTATAGCACGTTTCTTAACTACAACAATGCCGTCTTGCACGGTATGAGTTCCGTAATCGCCGTCTTCAAGCTTTTCGCCGCAGTTAATAGTTACGTTATCGCCTATGTAAGTATTTTTATCAATGATGGCATTTAAGATGTGGCAATTATCGCCTATACCCATGATTGGGGAACTGCTTACTTTTGATTCGGCAATCTCCTCAAGGGTTTGATAATTGTCGCTGCCCATCACATAACAGTTTTCGATAATGGTATTTACACCAATACGGGTACGGATCCCGATTATCGAATGTGTAATCTGCTTTGCGTTGATGATACAACCATCCGCAACTATGGATTTCTCCATCAGTGTGCCTGATATTTTTGATGGCGGCAACATGCGTGCACGAGTGTAGATCGGGTTTTTATCGAACAGGTTAAACTTAGGGATATTGTCGGTTAAGCCCAGGTTAGCTTCAAAAAACGAAGGAATAGTACCGATATCTGTCCAGTAGCCTTCGTATTGATAGCTGGCTACACGGTGCCCTTCAATTGATTGCGGAATGATCTCTTTGCCAAAATCGGTGCGCTCGTTACCTTCAAGTAATTCATAAAGCAACTTGCGGTTAAAAATGTAGATCCCCATTGATGCCAGATAAACACGACCTTCTGCCTGCATCTCCGGACTAACCTCTGACGCCCAGCTTTCGAAATTGCTTTTTGGCTTTTCGACGAACGAAGTGATCATGTTGTTCTCATCTGTTTTCAGGATTCCAAAGCCCGGAACATCAGCCGCATCAACAGGTATGGTTGCTATGGAAATTTCGGCATTGGTTTCGATATGATGGTTGATCATATCTTCAAAATCCATTTGGTATAACTGATCGCCCGAGAGGATCAGTACATATTCAAACTCATGTACCGCTAAATGGTGTAAGCTTTGCCTAACCGCATCGGCCGTACCCTGGAACCAGGCCACGCTTGATGGTGTTTGCTCTGCCGCAAGGATATCAACAAAAGCATCACTAAAACTACTGAAGTGATAAGTGTTTTTGATGTGTTTGTTTAACGATGCCGAGTTAAACTGCGTTAATACATAAATGCGCGTAATACCCGAGTGCAGGCAGTTTGAAATGGGGATATCAACCAGCCGGTATTTACCCGCAATTGGTACTGCCGGTTTTGACCGCGTTGCAGTAAGCGGTGATAAGCGGCTGCCCTGGCCGCCACCGAGCACAATGGAAATTACTTTGGATGTCATATAGTTGGTTTTAAGCTTTCGTATAGTTCGGTGTATTGTTGTGTTGAGCGTGTCCATGAAAAATCAAGCGCCATCATTTGCTTGCGGAGCTGCTGCATTTTTGCGGTATCCTGATAAAGTTGTTTAGCCCTGAATACCGAGTGACAGATATCCTGCACACTGGCTTGCACAAAGCGGATGCCGTAGCCTCCTTCATCGCCAAAGTCAATAACAGAATCTTTCAGCCCTCCGGTGGTACGTACAATAGGCATCGTGCCGTATCGCAGCGCATATAGCTGGTTAAGGCCACAAGGTTCTACGCGTGATGGCATCAACAGGAAATCGGCCCCGGCATAGATCAGGTGCGCTAACGACTCGTCGTAGCCAATAAATACATTGCAATGCTCGGGGTATTTATTTTTAAGCTGAAGCAGGGCCAGTTCATTTTCCTTATCACCTGCACCCAATATTACAAAGTTTACTTCACCTTCGTTTTCGAGCAGGCTGCGCTCAATGGCGGCAGGCAGCAGGTCGGCACCTTTTTCAACCACAAGGCGACCGATAAAGGTGAATAAAGGTTTTTCGGGATCAAGCTCAAAGCGTTTGCAAATGGCTTCTTTGTTGGCTCTTTTACCTTTCGCTAATGTTTTAGCCGAGAATTTAGTTGGGATCATTGGGTCGGTTTGTGGGTTCCAAACCTCGGTGTCGATGCCGTTCATGACACCATAACCCTTTGCCCGTTCAATGTAAAACAGGTACTCCAGCCCGTTTGAGTTGTAGGTTAGCTCTTCCAGGTAAGTTGGAGATACTGTGGTATAACGCCAGCTGCATTTAACTGCCGATGCTAAGGGATTGATACCGCCGGCCCAGTCAAGCAAACCTGTTTTGGTCAGGTCAATCTCCGGTAGTAAGGATAGCCTGTCCCAGCCGAAAGCGCCGTGATACTGGCCGTTGTGTATGGTAAATACGGTTGGCGTATTAGCCAGCCTTGTATATAGTTTTGAATGATAAAGCAGGAAAGGTACTAAACCGGCATGGTGGTCATGGCAATGGATCAGATCGGGTGTTTGCTGTGAATAGCTGATCCAATCTAAAAAAGCCAGTTGAAAGGCCATGAACTGGTCGCGTTCATCAGGGTAGCTGTAAATATTTTCCCTGTCGAGCAGGCCCGGAATCTTTACTAAATAAAGCTCAAAACCGAGTTTGTTGGTTTTCTCTTTCAGGATCTCGAAGAAAAGGCGGCGGTTGCCAAGCAGGGTTGCGGCAGCAAAAACAATTTCGAAGTCGTTTTCCTGGGTAAACTTACGGTCGTAAAAAGGCATAACAACAGCAGCCTGCAAACCTGCAAGATTCTGGTACTTAGGCAATGCGCCAACAACATCGGCAAGCCCGCCAACTTTGGCAACGGGATAGCACTCGGCACTCAAATGGTATATTTTCATTCAGGTTTTATTGGCTCAATTTAAGCAAAGATTACCAAAAGAGAAACCTATGAGAATTAATATAGTTTTGGAAAAATTAGTTAAAAAGCACTGAAATTTTATTATCGTTAAGATGTTATAGTTATAAAAATGATAGGGAAAAGGGGGGATTGAGAATCCCATTATCTCCCCACGTCATTGCGAGGCATGAAGCAATCCCCTGTTTACAGAGCAGCTATGCAAGTTTCTTTGTACAGTTTGGGGTTGCTTACACTCCTTAAAGTTGTTAGTCGGGAACTAATGTAAAAAGGGAGGGAAGTGCGATTCCCCTCTTGAGAGGGGTGGAGGGGGGTGTATTTGCTGTATTCTCTCAACGCAGAGACACACCCCTGCTTTCGCTCTTTCCTGCGCGCCTGCTCTCAGTAGGGGAGCTTTTTAATCGATCAAAACTCAAAAATAACCCCAAGTGTTGGCTGCACATTCCCGCCTTTGCGGTTAAGCAATTTGGTTTGAATGCGCGAAGGATCACCCGGCTGATCTTGAAGGCCTCCTGAAGCATCTTTCACCGGAACTACAACTGGTTGTTCCTTATAGGTATGGGCGGTTAAATTTTGAATGTCGAAGTAAAAGTTGAACGAGTAATGTTTAAAGTAGTACTTTTTATCAACCCGGGCATCAAGCTGGTAAAAAGGATCTAAAACCTGGCCGTTCAATTGCGTGTAATTGAAAATTCCCTGCGGATAGGTGCTGTAATTTGTTTTAAGCGATGATAACTGCTGATCATAAGGCGTGTACGGACTGCCGCCTGTAAACCTGAATTTAGCACCTATTTCCCAGTTGCGTTTAAGGATTTTGCCGGCCGTCATGCTCAAAATATAACGACTATTCCAGGATGATTGCACATAGCTGCCATTTTTGTTCTGAAACTCGCTTTTGAAAAGCGTAAGCGCGAAAATGCCATAAAAACCTTTGTTTAGCTTTTGCTGCGCGAAAAACTCAACGCCATAACTACGGCCATTGCTTTCGCCAACAACCGCATCGTTACCAATAACACCAAAATCGGCACCGAGGTTAGCCAGCGGGATGGAATCATTCAATTGGCGAATAACAGGGTAATGCTTGTAATATTTATAAAAACCTTCAACCGTAAAACGGGTGTTTTTAAGCGTATTATACTCAAAGCCTAATACCAGCTGTTTGTTTTCAATATAATTTACGTTCCGGTTTACCAAACGATTGGTGCTATCGCGATAGCCCATAACGGTATAGGCCGGCAACTGGTAGTAAATGCCTGTATTAAAGTTGATGCTAAACTGATCGGTAAAGTTATAGGAGGCAGAAAAGCGCGGCGAAAACGTTTTCAGCAGGTTATTCATCCGGCTTGAATAGTTATTGGCATCGGCCCTGGCACCGAATGAGAGGGATAGTTTATTGTCAAAAAACGTTCGGCTGATTTGCCCGAACAGGTTATACTTAAAAAAGTTAATTTTTGATTGATAAATATGGTTGCCGAAGGGCAGCAGGTTAAACGTGTTGGTGCTATAAGATGCCGTTTCTTCGCCGGTGCCGAAGTTTACGCGATAACTGCCAGCCTGTTCGGTATGCTCAAACCTGAATTTGTTCTCTGTCTCGGCCGACCGGTAATTGAGCGTTTGGCCCAAACTTTCGTCATTATCCCTAAACTTTTGCGACCCGTTATCCAAATAACTGCGACTGATCACCACCTGCGAAAAGCCACGTTGCCCAAAGTGTTTATAAACTGCGCCAACCGAATAGTTTTTTTGATCGTTGGTTGGGATGGTTGCTAAAAAGTACTGGTTTTCTTCGGTAGGATCGGTGCCGAAGTTGAGCTTAAACTTATCGAGCGCGCCGAGGCCGATGAGTGTAAGCTCGTTTTTGTTGTCAAATTTGGTTTTAACCTTAAACTGAAAATCCTGGTAGGATGGTAGGAAAGGCAGTTTAAGTAATTTAAATAAACCTTGCAGGTATGAGTAACGGTACGATGCCAGGTAAGTGGTTTTTGAACCCAACGGACCTTCAATGGTAGCACCAAAATCGCTCGAGCCGATGGTAAGCGTGGCTCCCATCCTATCCGACCGGCCATTTTTTTGGTTGAACTCAAATACCGAGCTCAAAGCATTGCCCCGGTTTGAGGGAAAAGCTCCCGAATAAAAATTAACCTCTTTTACAAAATCTACGTTGATGAGGCCAACCGGTCCGCCGGATGAGCCCTGCGTGGCAAAGTGGTTGATATTGGGGATCTCAATACCATCCAGGTAAAACCTGTTTTCGTTAGGTGCGCCGCCCCTGATAATGATATCGTTACGAAAACTTACCGGGGCCGAAACACCGGGTAACGATTGGATCACTTTCGAAATATCGCGATTGCCGCCAGGGTTTCGCTTAATTTCGGATACGCCGATGCTACGTAATGATACCGGGCTTTCCAGCGTTTTGTTGAGGCGGCTGCTTGCCGTAATTTTCACCTCGTTAAGGCTGGCTACGTCCTCATCAAGTGCTATATCCACAATAGTGGCCTTAACGTTATTTACTTGAATATCTAACGAGGATTTGCTTTTAAAGCCGATTTTTGAAAACTGGAGACCGAAATTGCCGGGCTTTAGTTCGATAACGTAATTGCCAAGCGAATCGGTAGTGGTGCCAATAGATTGGTTGATCAGCTTAACGGTAACCCCGGCTATGGGGATGTTTGATAAGCCGCTTGTTACCGTACCCTTAATTTTTGCGGTTTGGGCCGATGCCGAAATGCAAATAATAAACATGAAGATACATGTAATGGCCACTTTAACAATAATTGGCGGGGATTGATAATGGGATTTTTTTGCGGGATATGTTTGTTGTATTTGCTTCATATACAGGAAATATTTTGAGGCAAAAGTAGCGGCAGATTTTGTTTCCTGTCAGGCGTAATCCGGCAATTGTTAGTACAAATCATTCAATAACAGGATATATGAATTTTTCGCGATAGCTTTTGGGAGTAAACTGGGTGTGCTTTTTAAACACCCGTGCAAAATAGGCAAAGTTTTGAAAACCGAGCAACATGGCTATTTCTGATATATTATGACTGCTTTGCTTCAGCAATACTTTGGCCTCTAAAATAAGCATATCGGTAATATGCGCGCTTACCGGTTTGCCTGTACATTCTTTAACACATTTGTTAAGGTGATTGGCCGTTATATTTTGCTGGCCGGCATAAAAAGCTACCGATTTTTGTTGCCTGGAGTTTAGCTTAACCTGCTGCAAAAACGCGTTTGTTATTGTTTCGGGAGCTGAGTGCAATTTTACGTTTGGCAACGACGAATACTGCCGTTTCATTTGGATGAGTAGCTGGCATAATAAAACACCTATCATCCGTTGCTTATCGGGCAGGTCGTTCAGGTGTTCCTGCTCTATTTTTATCAACAGTTGCGCCAGTTCGGCGCTTTCCTGTTCTGATAGTTTGATGAGTGGGTTGCAGTCGGCCTGGAAAAATGGAAGCTCATCAAGCGTGCCTTGGTTTTTTAAAAACTGGAGGATAAAATCCTTATCGAAAATGCAATAATATCCTTCGGCGTCCTCACTGCATGCTTCGATAGCTTTAATACTGCCCGTGGCATAAAAGCAGATCATATCGGCAGTTATAACATAGCGCTGCAAGGCATCGGTACGTGTCATTTTCCCTTTTTTTAACCAGCAAAATTCATAAACAGTACTACGGGCAGGGTTGATGGGGAATTTAATGTGCTGTACAAATTCTTCGATCCGCATAATGGCAAAAATATTATGCGCAGGATAAACGCCATCTGGTGATTGTGCCGCTTTAGAAAGCAGCGGAGCAGCCTCGGCAGATAGAAACTGCTTAAAAAACTGGTTGGGGTTTCGATAAGGAATATTTTGCTTTTCCATAAAGAATGAGATAGAAACACTTTTTTCTATTTCCTCCCTCGGGAGGGGGGATGTTGGAAATTGCGGCGGCAGGGAGGGCTGCACCCTCCTCGGCGATTGTTGCAAACGAGCGCAAGAGTAAAAAACATGTCATTGCTGAGCGGAGCGTGGCAATTGCACACTATACAGATCCGCCCTGTATAGCATGCGATTGCTTCGCCGTTCCTCCTCGCAATGACATTTTATAGCAGAGCTTAATGCGCCTCCAGCCAGTTTAAGCCTGTTCCAATCTCCACCATGATAGGCACCTCGGTTTTGATGGCGGTTTTCATGTTGTGCATAATGATTGGTTTTACAATTTCCACTTCGTGATGCGGTACGTCAAACACCAACTCGTCATGTACCTGCATGGTCATTCTCGTATCCAGCTTTTGGGCTTTCAGTTCGCGGTGAATATTGATCATGGCTATTTTGATCATGTCAGCAGCCGAACCTTGTATTGGGGCATTGATGGCATTTCGCTCGGCAAAACCGCGAACGGTTGCATTGGCCGAATTGATATCGCGCAAGTACCTGCGGCGCCCCATCAGCGTGCACACATAGCCATTTTCGCGGGCGAAGTTCATAGTATCGCTCATATATTGTTTAATACCGGCAAACTGGATAAAGTATTGTTCAATAATTTCGGCGGCTTCCTTACGTGGTATGCCCAGGCTTTGCGATAAACCAAAAGCCGATTGCCCATAAATAATGCCGAAGTTAACCGCCTTGGCGTTGCGGCGCTGATCGCTCGTTACCTCATCAAGACCGATGCCGTAAACATTGGCAGCAGTGGCCGTATGGATATCAAGGTTATTAACGAATGCCTGCATCATATTGGGATCCTTGCTGATCTCGGCTATAATACGCAGTTCTATTTGCGAATAATCGGCAGATACAATGGTATGGCCACTATCCCTTGGGATAAAAGCTTTCCTAACTTCGCGGCCACGTTCGGTACGGATAGGGATATTTTGCAGGTTGGGGTTAACACTGCTTAACCTGCCTGTTGCAGCAACAGCCTGGTTGTATGAGGTATGTACGCGCCCGGTTTTAGGATTTACCATTTGCGGCAATGCATCAACATAGGTTGATTTTAATTTTTGAAGCTGGCGAAAATCCAGGATATCACGTACAATATCGCTCTTGGCTGCTAATGAAAGCAATACGTCCTCGCCGGTTTGATATTGACCGGTTTTGGTTTTTTTGGCTTTAGGGTCGAGCATCAGTTTCTCGAACAGCACTTCGCCCAGTTGTTTTGGCGATGCGATATTGAATTTTACGCCTGCTTTTTCGTAAACAATTTTCTCATACTGGGCAATATCCGTTTCCAGCGTTTTGCTGAAATCGCGCAAGGTATCATGGTCTATTTTTACGCCCTCGTACTCCATATCGGCCAGCACATATATCAGTGGGTGCTCTATCTCGTTCACCAGTTTTTCGCCTTCAACCTCTTTTAGTTTAGGCTCAAAAACATGTTTAAGCTGCAGGGTGATATCGGCATCCTCTGCGGCGTATTCTTTTATTTTTTCAAATTCTACATCGCGCATATTGCCCTGGTTTTTGCCTTTGGCTCCAATAAGCTCGGTTATAGAAACAGGTTTGTAGCCGAGGTAATTTTCCGACAGGATATCCATATTATGGCGGGTATCCGGATCGATGATATAGTGGGCCAGCATGGTATCAAACAGGGTGCCTTTTACTTCAATGTTGTACCATTTCAGCATCAGGATATCAAACTTAATGTTCTGCCCTATTTTGCCGATGTTCTCGTTTTCCAGGATCTCTTTAAACTCAGTAACTATACTTTGTGCAGCAACCTGATCAGCAGGAACCGGTACATACCAGCCTTCGCCCGGCTTAACAGAAAATGAAAGGCCTACCAGTTCGCAATAATTAGGGTCGGTGCCGGTGGTTTCGGTATCAAAGCAAAAAGTTGGTTGCCCGGCTAATATTTTGATGAGTTCGGCGCGCTTTTCAACGGTATCGGCCAGGTGATACTCGTGTGGTGTATTGTTAATGTTTTTGGCGGCAAGGGTAAGCTCCTCATGAATGTCTTCCACATCAACCGTCATGGTGGTACGACCGGTGGCCGTCGGGTTGCCAAACAGGTCAATCTGGGTACCGGCAGGCTTTAACTCGGTTATGCTGAAATCATCGCCAAACACGCGTCTGCCTAAAGTGCGAAACTCTAATTCGGCAAAAAGCGGCTCTAATAGCTCTTTGCTTGGCGCACAAACTTCAAGACCTTCTTCATCTAATTCAACCGGAACATTTAGTAATATAGTCGCCAGTTTTTTTGACATCAGCCCCTGCGCTTTAAACTGCTCAACGTTTTCGCGCTGTTTGCCTTTAAGTTCGTGGCTATGCTCAAAGATGTTTTCCATTGAGCCGTATTGCTTAATGAGCGCTTTGGCGGTTTTTTCGCCGATGCCGGGAATACCCGGGATACCGTCAACAGCATCACCCCATAAACCTAAAATATCTATAACTTGGTCAACACGCTCAATTTCCCATTTAGCCAGGATCTCTTTAACACCCTGTATTTCCATCTCGTTACCCATGCGGGCAGGCTTGTAAATGCGGATGTTTTCTGATACCAACTGGCCAAAATCTTTATCGGGAGTCATGCAATATACCTGGTAGCCTTTTTGTTCGGCTTTTTTGGCGAGTGTCCCTATAATATCGTCAGCCTCATAACCATCCGAAGTAATAACAGGAATGTTAAAGCCTAATATGATGTTTATTACATAGGGTAAAGCTTTTGCCAAATCTTCGGGCATGGCTTCACGGTGTGCTTTGTAACCTTCAAAATCGGTATGGCGTTCGGTTGGTGCTTCGGTATCAAATACTACAGCCATGTGGGTGGGGGCCTCTTTTTTTAAAACATCAAGCAGGGTATTGGTAAAACCCATCATTGCCGAGGTGTTTAACCCATTTGATGTAAACCGTGGTGTTTTACTTAAAGCAAAATGCGCCCGGTAAATAAGGGCCATGCCATCCAAAAGAAATAGTTTTTTCATCTTTTTATGATTTCACTGATTTTTATTTTCTGGGATTTCACCGATTGATTTATGATTTCACAGATTTTAAAATGAGCGATAGTAATTGATTGCATTATGATGCACCGATAAATTAAATGATCAATGCGATTTTTCCGTTTCAAAAATACAATTAATGTTGACGAATAATCATCCCTTCCAATAGGGAAATCGCTTTCAAAACACGTGGCACCTAACGGAGCCAATATATTGGGGACAAAATGTCTATAAACACGATACTCCTCCGGAGTGTCTTATCAATTGCTTAAAACTCCGGAGGAGTATCGTGTTTATAGGAAACAAATGGAAACTTTAAGGCTCCGTTAGGTGCCCCGTGCTTACTATTGATTTTAAAAGCGATTTCCCTTTTCCTTTCAATTTAAAAATCAAACCGGTTAAATCCCAAACTACTTGAAACTACAGGCCGGAATATGGTCATTTACCATGCCGGTGGCCTGCATAAAAGCGTAACAAATGGTTGTGCCAAAAAACTTAAAGCCGCGTTTTTTCATGTCTTTGGCAATAGCGTCAGATTCCGGACTGGTGGCAGGCGTTGAGTTGGAATGGTTCATGATCGCTTTACCATCCGGCATAAAACTGTACAGGTATTTATCAAAGGAGCCAAACTCTTTTTGCAGGCCGATAAACAACTGAGCATTGCTGATAGTCGTTTTAATTTTAAGGCGGTTGCGGATGATACCCTCGTCTTGCATCAGACGTTCAACATCTTCCTCATTAAATGAAGCAACCTTCTGTACATCAAAATTGGCGAATGCTTTTCGGTAGCCTTCGCGCCGGCGTAAAATAGTGATCCAGCTTAACCCGGCCTGTGCTGATTCAAGGATCATGAACTCGAAAAAGGTATGATCGTCATGAACCTCTTTGCCCCATTCATTATCATGATATTTGATGTATAAATCGTCGGTACCCGGCCAGTGGCAACGGGTTAAGTCGGAAGTCTTAAGTTCTAAGTTCGAAGTCGGCATGTTTTTAAAGTTTATAGGGTTATAACATCACGTCATTGCGAGGCACGAAGCAATCACCAATTGGCAGAGAAGAAATGCAAATCCGCCCTGTATGGTTTGGGATTGCTTCGTACCTCGCAATGACGAGGAGAAAATGATTGGTTTATTTCATTTCGTTCAACTCATCCCAGTATTCAACGGCGCGTCTGTAATGCGGAATAACGATCGAACCACCAACCAAATTGGCTATCATAAAGATCTCGTTCATTTCATCATGGTTAACACCGGCTTCGTGGCATTTGCCCAGGTGGTACTTGATACAGTCGTCGCAGCGTAAAACCATGCTGGCTACCAGGCCAAGCATCTCTTTGGTTTTTACATCAAGTGCACCTTCAGCATAGCTGGTTGTATCAAGCGCAAAAAAGCGTTTAATATTGGTATTGGCTGTTTCCATGATCCTGTCGTTCATCTTAGAACGATAGGCGTCAAATTCTTCTACAAGTTTTCCCACGGTACGTATGTTTATTAATAAAATATTTAGGCTAATTAAGCTAAAATATTTAGCATTTAAAAGAATGGATTGTTATTTTTATGGCCGTTAACCAAATTTTTTACGCACTGATTATGGAAAGTTTATCACCTAACATTTTTGTAAATGACATCAACCAAACCATCGGCTTTTATGAGCTGCTGGGCTTCAAAGTTGCAATGAGCGTACCCGAAGCCGGGACCGATCTTGTTTGGGCCATGATGACCAATGGCAGCGTCACCATGATGTTTCAAACTTTTAGCAGCCTGGCCGATGACCTGCCGGAAATAAGCCGCGTTGATGGGGGCTCATTGCTGTTATATATCAATCTTAAAAATATCCGCGCTTTTTTTGAGGAAATAAAAGATAAGGTTGCCGTACTAAAAGGCCTTGAAACTACCTTTTATGGTGCAACAGAATTTTCGATAAAGGATAATAATGGCTATGTGCTTACTTTTGCCGAGCACGAATAAATTAACAAAAAATACGTCATTGCGAGGTGCTCACTCAATGATAGTTTTGTCATCCTGAGGAACGAAGGATCTTCTTCGCCCGGCAAGTTCACTATGCTTGTTGCAGAAGATGTTTCGCTATCGCTCAACATGACAAAATAGTTTATGCCAGGGATAGGCCCCTCACAACAATGACGATCTTTTACAATATGATCAACTTTAAACGCGCCGACCATATCCAGGTTTGTGTTCCGTTAGAACGACTGGAAGAGGCAAGGATTTTTTATACAGATGTTGTAGGATTGGAGCGGATAGAACGCCCTGCATTTAATTCGAAAGGGTATTGGTTTCAGATAGCCGATATCCAGCTGCATTTGAGTACCGAAGATGCTTTGCCTCGCACATCCAGGCATACTGCCTTTGAGGTTACCGATATTGCAGAAGCCCGGCGGCATTTAGAAGGTTTTGGTGTTGAATTTTGGGAAGAACCGGTGATTCCCGGCAGAATCCGGTTTTCGTTTATTGATCCGTTTGGGAACAGGATGGAGTTATTGCAGTTTACGGAGTAATAATTTATAAAGTCGCCTGTGCGATAAAAAATCATGTCATTGAGGAGGAACGACGAGCAATCGCATGCTCTACAGGGCGGCTATGCTTCCGTGCGGTTGCTGCGCTCGCAATGACGTGGTTTTTGTTTATTTTTCTTCGCAGACACTCGGCCGGAGCCGAGCGGTGGCGCGTTTTTGATTAAAGTTGAGAGCCTACAACGCCAGCTCCACCATCGGATCCCAGAAATGTGATTTAAAATCCTGGATCTGATCATCAACTACTTTTACTCCTTCGCTTTCCAGCATATCGGCCATTCGGTTGCCGCCAAAGCTGGCTTTGGCTGTTAGTAAACCAACCCGGTTCACCACTCTATGCGCAGGAACAGGTGGCTTAGCATTACCTGCCGCCTGCATGGCCCAGCCCACCATGCGCGATGAACCTTTGGTGCCAAGATAAGCCGCTATAGCGCCGTATGATGTTACCCGTCCGGTTGGTATCAACCGGGCAACTTGGTAAACCTTTTCAAAAAAATTAATGTCCTCCATTAAGCGTTTTCGGTAAATGAAAACTTAAGGTAGTTAATGTTTTTGTTATGCTGTAAGTATTTTTTCTCGTAGTAGGTTTTGATGGATAGCACCTCATCGGCGTATTCCGAATGGTAGAGGTCTTCTGTTTTAATGTGCAGATTTAGCTTCAGTTCGTCTATCTTTTCGGCAGTGTAGGCGTGCAGACCATCGTTATCCGTTTTGAGGTTAACACAGCCACCAGGCTTTAAGATGACGATATATTTATCCAGGAAACGTGGGGAGGTCAATCGCTTTTTCTCGCGGCTCAATTGCGGTTGCGGATCTGGGAAAGTGATCCAGATCTCATCTACTTCGCCGGGGGCAAAATAATCAAGCAGATTCTCGATCTGGATACGAAGGAAAGCAACGTTGGGTACGCCGTCTTCAATAGCGGTTTTGGCGCCGCGCCAGATGCGATTGCCTTTATAGTCGATACCAACGAAATTTTTATCAGGAAACATGCGGGCAAGGTTCACGGTATATTCGCCTTTGCCGCAGGCCAGTTCAAGCACTACCGGGTTATCGTTCTTAAAAAGCTCGCGGCTCCATTGGCCTTTGAAAGGTTTGCCGGCATCTAATTGCAGTACATTACTGAAGGTTTCAATTTCGGCAAAACGCCTTAACTTATCTTTTCCCACTTTACGTTTTTAAAATAAAGTGCAAAAATATTGAAATTATTTTAACACGAATGATTTGCGTGCTGTAGAGCAATTAAATCGAATTACACGAAATAGTCAGGTGCCTTTGAGAAATTCGAATAATTAGCAAAATTCGTGTAGAAATTTTTAACACGAATTGATTTGTTTATTGATGAGCAATTAAACGAATTGCACGAATGTTTTGAATAGATACTGACGAAGCGAATTTGTGTAATTCGAATAATTCGTGTCAATCATACTACCGCTCCGCCCGCAGGCTTAACATATGGTGCAGGTTTGTATTCTGTATCTTCTTTCTTTTTCGTGAATTTTGCGAATAGGGCTTTTGCCTTATCCCAGATGCCGCCAACGGTATCCTCATTTACATAGTTCGAAGCTTTTTGCGAAACAAGGCCAACCAGTGTTTTTACTAAAAAGTTAGAGTGTTTAAAAAGCGTTTTGTTCAATGCAAGCGGAATCACGAACCTGGAGATGAGGTTCAGAATATCCGGATGGAAAAAACTGGTATTTTTTATACCATCGGTATCATTTGAACGGGGGAACAGGGTAAGTGCGGTTGAAAATAAAGCAGACGGACTATTGACCCGTGCTTTTAAAGCCACCACTTGTTGTTTTTCCAGTGCTTTTAACCTGAATATTTCGGCCTGCAAATCGCTGATGTTGGTGATATGAAGATCCATGGTTTATCGTTTAAATATTTTTTGAATAAAGATGTTGATAAGCGGCCTTTCGAGGTGGCGTTTAAATATCTTGATAAACATGGCTATCAAAAAGTAAAGTACGGCAACACAACCAAAACCTTCCCAATTGGAGTGGAAAACATCGGCAAGAAAAAAGCCCAATGTAACACTTGCAAAAAGAAATGCCAGTACCATGCTTATCACGGTTACCAGATCGGCAATGATGCTTGCTAATATGGATGTTCCACCTTCAATAGCTTCATATTTTAAAAGCTTAAACCGGAGTTCGGCATATTCCTTTAACTGATCAACTATTGGCGGTAATGGTGGTTGAGTTTCTTTTTTATCTTCCATAGGTAAGGTTATATATCCCGGATGGGGTTGTTCATCCGCATCCGGGATTGGTGTTATACATGCTTATGCGTGCTCAAGGTCGTCCTGATATTCTTCTTCGGCGCCTTTAATTTTCGACTTGATGTTTTCCACAACTTTGTCTTTTAAACCAACCAGGTTGTCAATTTCGGCCGCTGCGGTATCTTTAATTGATTCGCCAAGGTTTTTTAATGATTCAGTTAGCTTGTCGCGGGTTTCATTGCCTTTATCGGGTGCAAACAAAATACCTAAAGCTGCCCCTGCTGCTAAACCGGCAAGCAATGCAACAACTACTTTTGAGTTATCATTCATTGTAATATAATTTAAAGTTGAACATTTGATTAGTTACTCGTAAATATCCTGCCAAATATGTGCATTTGGCGCATTTATTTTTATTTAAGTATAAATTAACTTTTATGTGCTAAATAAATTTTACCCTGTGTTCACAAAACTGTTCAGGGCTGTACGGTATAATTTATACACTGTTTATCCGTTCAAGCCTGTCGGCAGCGAGGCGATTGGTTTCATAGATCTCCAGCAACAGCATAAAATATGATAACAGCACCGGGCCAAACACCAGCCCCAGGATCCCAAAAAGCGGCAGCCCAATAAAAACTCCAATTATTGAAATTATAGGATGTGTATTGGCTACCCGCTTATTAATGATCATGCGCAAAAAGTTATCAATATTGCCAATGAACAATAAACCGTAAGCCAGTAATGCCACCCCCTGCCAGTTATGCCCCTGCGCAAACAAAACAATACTTGCCGGGATACATAACGTTGGTGCCCCTACAACCGGTAAAAACGAAATAAAGATAGCGATAACCCCCCAGAAAATCGGGTCGGGGATACCGAATATCCAAAACCCATTGGCCAATAGTATCCCTTGTGTAAGCGCTATGATCCCTTGTCCTAAAACGTTTGAATAGGTAGAATCGCGTAGGGCATTGGCAAATTTTAATGCATGCTGCTCCCGGAATGGTGCATATTTTAATAAACCGGCCTCAAATTCACGTATTTGGGTAAACATGAAATACAGTATAAAATACAATACCAGCAAGGTTAATATAGTGTTGGCCGCACTGCCCAATATAGATGGGAAAAGGCCGGTGGCAAAAGTGCCTAATTTTTGTAATGTCTCTTCGGCAAAATGAGGTTGATTGAGATTAGCGCCGGCGAATGCATCAATTTTTGAGATCCACTGGTCAATAGGAAGCTCTTTAAGGTTGATGCTTGAAATTTTACCAACAACCATAATGCTTAAAGTGAGAAAAGGGATCACAATTACGATAAGCGATATAAAAATAATAAGCAGTGCCACTAACGAGCGGTTCCATCCTCTTTTTTCGGAAAGGTTAATGAAAAGCGGGCGAAAAATGGTGAACAGCACTACAGCACCCAAAATTGAACTAAACAGGCTGCTGAGCGCATAAAGTAAAAAGCAGCCAAGTACAATGATACTTGCCAGGATAATATTGTTGCGCTGCTTGTAATTGAAAACTGACATGTAGACTGTTGATTAATACTTGCTTAAAACAAAAAAACGCCAAAAAGTTTTAGCGTTTCATGTATTAATTGCAACGCCTTTTAGTTGGTATCGTTAAGCAGGGTATTGATCCGGATTGAACTTATTTCTATGGTATCCATGTAAAACAAACAGTCTGATGTTGGATTGGGTATTTCATACCGTAACTGCTCAAGCGCCAGGTGAATGTTTGATAGTTGGTTTTTTATATCGTGCCTTAATTTACGCATTGCCTCGGCATCGTCTTTTTCCTCATTAGCCCCCATGTTACTTAAGGTTAATGGCCTTCATTTTATTATAGAGGGTTTTGCGATCGATATTCAGGATCTCGGCAGCTTTGGTTTTGTTGAAGTTAACTTCCCTTAACACCCTTATAATTGTTTCGTATTCGGCCTCGAGCGCGGCATTTTTAAGGTCGTGGCGGGGTTCTTTAACCTCGGGTATCTCAGCTGCATGCGATGAGGGTTGATGATGCTGTGTGTAATGATTTGGCGTTTCGTACGACAATTTATAGGTCGACATTTCAAGCGGCAACGCTTTAAGTGTGATCTCATTACCTTCGGCTAAAAGTGCCGCCCGGCGGATCACATTTTTAAGCTCGCGGATATTACCCTGCCAGCGGTAGTTCATAAAGCAATCCACAACTTCCTGTGCAAAGGATTCAACGTTGCGGCCAAGCTCCTGGTTGGCAATTTTTAAGAAATGTTCGGCCAGCAGTATAACGTCGTGCCCTCGCTCACGCAATGGCGGCATGTAAATACTGAACTCATTAAAGCGGTGATATAGATCCTCGCGGAAACGGCCCTTCTGGATGCCCTCCTGCAGGTTCTCGTTGGTGGCTATGATAATACGCACATCAAGATCGATCTCTTTGGTGCTGCCTATCCTTTTAACCTTACGTTCCTGTACGGTACGAAGCAAAGCTGCCTGGATCTCATATGAAAGGTTACCTACTTCATCTAAAAACAAAGTACCGCCATTAGCCATTTCAAAGTGTCCAATTTTGGTATATAAAGCGCCGGTAAATGAACCCTTTTCGTGCCCGAAGAACTCACTTGCTGCAAGCTCCTTGGTTAAAGAGCCGCAATCCATAGCTATGAAAGGCTGGTTATGCCGCGGACTGTTCAGGTGGATACTTTTCGCTACCGACTCTTTCCCCGTACCACTTTCGCCCAAAATAATAACACTGTAATTGGTTGGGGCAACCAGTTCTATCTGCCGGGCAAGTTCCTTTGACGCACGGCTGGTGCCGGTTACAAATTCGGCCGCAAAAACGGTTTTTTTAACGGCTTTGGCCTTTTCGGGTAAAATGGCTGCCTGCGGCTCTTCATCAACCTCAACCAGGGCATGGTGGGTTTCGAGGGCCTTATTAATGGTATTTAATATTTCATCAGGATACAGCGGCTTGGTGATATAATCATAGGCCCCCATTTTAATAAGCTCAACGGCCATTTTTATGTCCGAGTAGCCGGTGATGATGATAACCCCCGTTTTAGGGTATTGGATTTTAATATTGCGAAGCATTTCGCGCCCATCGGTATCTTCAAGCCTGAAATCGCAAAGTACAAGTTGATATTCACCGTTTTTCAACGCCTCCATACCCCCGGTACCACTTGAGGCGGTACCAACGTCAAACCCATTCCGCGTTAAAAACTTCGATAGCAATAACGCAACATTAACTTCATCATCAATGATGAGGATCCTCTTCATATTCAGCAATTATTGTGCGGTAAATGTATTATTACGTGTCAAAATACAAACAATGTGCTAATTTATACGATTTATTTAATTATAAGGGTTCATATCCACTAAAAAAACATAATAAAAAAGGGGAGCCCGAATGAGCTCCCCTTTTTTATGTTAAGGTATTTGTAGGGCCATATATTAAAAGCCGTACGCTACACGTAAACCTATGAAGTTCACTTTGCTTGCATCAACGCCGGTAGCATATTTTGTAGTTGCTTCGTAACGGATACCTGCATCAATAAAGCTGCTTGCACTTACAGGGAATTGAACACCAATTTGCGGAGCGTAAACAAATGCAGTTGATTTGTTAGCGCCAACGTCAGATTTGTTTAACAAAAATGCTGCACCGGCTTCGCCCTGAACATAGAAGTTATCAATAGGGAAGAATTTTAAACCAGCTTTAACAGGGATCAAATGAAAATCAGTAGGGCTAACGGTAGTGTTACCAACAACTACGTCATTTTTACCAAAGATGTTATTGTAACCAGCGTTAACGGTAACAAATAATTTGTTTGAAAGAACGGGGATATCAGCCTGTACCGAACCGCCTAAATTCCATTTGTAGTTGTCTTTGAAATCTCCAAGTGGAATACCTGCGTCAACACCGATGCTGTAACGGATGCCGCTTTTAGTTGTAGTTGATGTTGTAGTAGTGGTAGTAGGTGTAGATGTTTGTGCTTTTGCACCGAAAGCTAAGCCTGCAAATGCAAGGGCTAATGCTGAAACTTTGAATAAATTTTTCATAACTATTATTGTGTTTTTGATATATGTTGTTTTAAACACACAGCAAATTAACAACAGAAATCAGATGCGATTTTTCATCCAAAAGTCATGAGTATTTAATCGATTGATTAATAGTAATTTATTTTTTGACCCTATTGGTATTTTGGTCAGGGCAGTGTAAAATGGACTTACAATTGCTGTTTTTCTGTCAAAATTAACATTGGCTTAACATGGGTTTTAGAGTCCGAAAATGATGAAATCTGCGTGAAATTGCAGAAAATGGTGAAATGGTATTAAAAAAGCGACGATGGAATACACGTGTAACTGGCGGTTTTATGTTAATGAGCAATTATCATTCGGTTAACTTATTTCTTATTAACATAGATGATTTGCCGGCGGGTTATTTTCGTTGAAAAATGATCATCATGAAATACGCCGGGCGTTTTATAGGAGTTTTTATTTTATTGCTTTTTGTGCAGATAAGCCAGGCACAGGAAAAACAATTTAACCATGGCAAGCACGTGGTGATCATTATGATGGATGGTTTTGGCATGAGCTATTTTAATAACGCGCCCATGCCGCATTTAAAAGCATTAATTACCAAAGGATTTTTTAAACAGGTTAACGCACTGATGCCAACGGTTACCAATGCCAATAACACTTCCATCTGTACGGGTACTTTTCCCGAAGTTAATGGCATCAGTGGCAACTTCTTTTTAAATGATAGGGGCGAAGAGGAATATATGGAAGATAAACATCTTGTACTTGCCCCAACTATATTTCAGAAATTAAAAGCATATGGTATCAAGTCGGCACTAATCTCCAGCAAAAAGAAAAGCACCACGCTGCTACCCGAAGGTGCTGATATTGTAGTATCGCCGGAAACAGCAGACACCTCATGGACTAACAAAATCGGCACACCTGCAAGTATATACAGCGCCGAAGTAAATTACTGGTCGATGAAGGCGGGCATTTATCTGCTGAAGAACCGAAAGGATATCCGCTGCATCTATATCCATACTACCGACTATCCCATGCATACCTGGGCGCCTGCGGATAGCAATTCGATCAGGCATTTAGCGAATATTGATAACCTGATCGGCCAGATCAACGAAGCCTCTCCCGATGCTGCCATACTCATCACTGCCGATCATGACGTGAACCATAAAAGCCGTTGTGTAGATGTGCAGAAATCTTTGCAGCTTCAGCATGTTGATATTAAGCTGGCGCTGAGCCCCGAAAAGGACAAATACGTAAAACATCACCGCGGCTTTGGTGGCGCATCATATGTTTACCTTAATAAAAAGAGTGATCTACCTGCCGTAAAGAAAGCACTATATAAAATTAAAGGAATTGAAACAGTGCTTACCCGCGCTGAGGCAGCCAAAAAATACCATCTCCCGCCAGCCAGGATTGGCGACCTGATCGTACTTGGAGATTCGACCACTGTTTTTGGCGACCTGGAAAGCCAGGCAGAAGAAGATTTACCTGCTACCTACCGCAGTCACGGCTCTGTTTACGAGATAAAAGTACCGCTCATCATCCTCAATGCCGGAAAGCTCCCTCCGCCATCATATTTTAATTATAATAAAGATCTTGCGGGATGGTTGACGGATAAGAAATATCAATAGGCAAATCTTTGATTTACAAGATATAGCTCATTGTGCTATTGCCAAAGAGTGCTGGATTGTGTGATTCCCCTCTTGAGAGCTATCGTGTGGACACATTTTTAAAGAATTGTCATTTCGATAGAGCAGCGGCGGGTTGAGTGATGGCGCGAAAGAGAAATCTTCTACATCAGGCTCTACAACTATACCTGTAAAAGCAGGGCGTAGAAGATTTCTCCTCACTCTTTCGCACAAATCCCACCCTTGGTTCGTCGAAATGACATTTTTTTATCAATAATGATATGATTAAAAAGACGTGTCTACACGATAGCTCTCAAGAGGGGAATTTAAGAACTTGTTATCAGCAAATCGCATAAATGTGTGTCGACTTGAATGATCTACTTTAAAAACAAAAAGGGCTTAAGCATAACACCCAAGCCCTTTTGTTATCGAAAATAATGGATATTATTCTTTATTCTCCAATGCTTCAGCAGCTGGTTCATCTAAAAACCAATCCACTTCTCCTGATATCGAATCAATGAGTTGAGCCGGATAAAGCTCAATATCCTCATCATCTTCCAGGATGTGTTTTACTGCTTCGGCTTTGCCTGCCCCGTAAACTAAAAACGCGATTTGCGCTGCGTCATTAATAAGCGGTGCGTTAAGGGTAATACGCCAAACCTGCTGATCTTCCAGCCATACTTCTTTTACGCCAGGTACACGGTCATGCAGCACCGGCGTATAAGGGAATAATGAAGCAGTGTGCGAGTTATCGCCCAGGCCTAATAATACCAAGTCAAAGCTTGCTTCGCCATCATCAAAAAAGGCAGAGATGATCTCCCAGTATTTAGCAGCAGCTTCGGCTGGCTCAAATGAGGTATCAACCGCAAATACATTGCCCGGGTTTATCAACAAAGGCTCAAACAGCGCTTTCTTAGCCATCAGGTAATTGCTATCCTTATGATCTTGAGGTACATTACGCTCATCGCCAAAAAAGAAGAAAACCTTTTCCCAGTTCACCTGGTCGGCATAAGTTGTTGAAGCTAACAGCTCATATAATTTTTTAGGTGAGCTACCGCCCGAAAGGGCAACACTGAACCTGCCATTTTTGTTAATGGCTTCGGTAGCCAGGGTAACAAAATGATCGGCCAGCCCGGTTAAAACCTCACCCTCCGTGTTATAGATATTCAGTTTCATCAGCTTTTATTTTTTACTGTTTACGGGTAAGGTAAACCAGTTATAACCATCGCGGGCAATTAAAGCTTCAGCGGCTTCGGGGCCCCATGAATCGGCCGAATAATTAGGGAAATTCAGGCTCTTTTTGCTTTGCCAAGTACTCAGGATAGGCATTACCAGTTCCCATGCAGCTTCCACCTGGTCGCCACGCATAAACAGGGTTTGATCGCCCATCATGGTGTCCAGGATTAACGTTTCGTATGCTTCAGGAGCCTGGTTGGTATACGTACCTTTGTAATCAAACACCATATCAACGGCGTTTAATACCATATCAATACCCGGGCGTTTAGCCTGTACCTGCAAACGGATGCTCATCTCAGGCTGAATGCTAATGATAAGCCTGTTTTGCTGCCAGCTTTCCGTTGCTTCGGCAGGGAAGATCTGGTGTGGAACGTCCTTAAACTGGATGGTAATAACTGATGACGACTGGTGCATCCTTTTACCTGTACGTAAGTAGAAAGGAACACCCTGCCAGCGCCAGTTATCAATAAAAAACTTGATAGCAGCAAAGGTTTCGGTATTTGATTCCGGATTAACCTTAGGCTCATCACGATATCCAGGTACTTCCTTACCTTTCATCCATCCGCTGCCGTACTGGCCCCTAACGGTGGAATTACGTACATCCTCGGCAGTAAATTTGCGCATGGCTTTCAGCACGTCAACCTTACGGTCACGTACTTCATCAGCGCTAAAGCTGATTGGGGGTTCCATAGCAACGTGGCAAAGCAATTGCAACAGGTGGTTCTGGATCATATCCCTCATAGCACCTGAACCATCATAGTAATCGCCGCGTTCTTCAACGCCTAATTGCTCAGTAACTGAAATTTGCACATGTTCAATATGGTTACGGTTCCACAGCGGCTCCATAATGGAGTTGGCAAAACGGAACGCCATGATATTTTGAACCGTTTCTTTACCCAGGTAATGGTCAATACGATAGATCTGACACTCATCAAAAATGCTTTTCAATAACGCATTGAGGTCCTTTGCTGTTTCCAGGTCATGACCAAATGGTTTCTCGATTATGATCCTTACACGTTTTTTATCATCGGCCAGTTTAGCTTTTGATATGTTTGATGCAATGATCGGGAAGAAATTAGGTGCTACCGCAAGGTAAAATAACACGTTTGCTTTGGCTTTCCATTCGGCGTTGTGTTTCTCAATGCGTTTGCCAAACTCTTTGTAAGTTTCAAAGTCGTTGGCATCTGATACCTGGTAATAAATGTTTTTTACAAACTCGGCCCATTGTTTATCATCGGTTTTACCGCTGCGCGAAAACTGGTTGATATCTTTATACAGGTTCTCCCTGAATTGCTCGTCAGTAAGCTTGGTACGACCGGTACCAATAATGGAAAATTGTTTAGGCATCCACCCGTCTAAAAACAGATTATACAGGGCCGGAGCAATTTTCCGGGAGTTTAAATCTCCCGTTCCACCAAAAATTATAAATATGGTAGGGTCTGATTTAGCTATTGTGCTCATTGTTGTGTTTTAATTAATAGCGTTAATTAATCGTTTGCAGGAGCCCATTGTGTATGGAAAGTACCTTCTTTACCAATAAGCTCGTAAGTATGCGCGCCAAAGTAATCGCGTTGAGCCTGGGTTAAGTTTGAAGGCATCCTTTCGCTGCGGAAGGCATCGAAATAGCTTAATGCCGAAGCGTAGCCAGGAGCAGCAACACCGGCAGCAATAGTAGCCGATAATACTTTCCTGATACCCGGTAAAGTTCCTGCAACCAGGGCCTGTACGTCGCTGTCAAGCAACAGGTGCGGTAATTGCTGGTCTTTGCTGTAAGCGTTGTAAATGTCATTCAAAAACTCTGAACGGATGATACAGCCGCCTCTCCAGATCTTGGCAATTTCGCCTAAATGAAGATCATATTTGTACTCTTCAGATGCTTTGGTAAGCAGGTGCATACCCTGAGCGTAAGTAACGATGCTGGTAAAATAGAACGCCTGCTCTAAAGCAACCAATAACTCTTCTTTATCACCTTTCAAATCGATTGGATCATTATAAAGAGTTGAAGCTTTTTCGCGCAGTGACTTGTATTTTGAAAGATCGCGCATTGATACTGATGTATCGATGGTTGGGATAGGAGTTACCAGGTCCATAGCCACCTGCGATGTCCATTTACCGGTACCTTTAGCCTTAGCTTCGTCCTTAATATCATCTAACAATAAATGATCGGTACCCGGAGCTTTGTATTTGAAAATATCTTTGGTGATATCTAACAGGAATGACTGTAAACGGCCTTCGTTCCATTTAGTGAACAAGTCGCCTATTTCGTCATTACCTAACTTTAAGCCTTTTTTCAGGATCTCATAAGTTTCGGCAATTACCTGCATGATACCGTACTCGATGCCGTTGTGTACCATTTTAACAAAGTGGCCTGATGCGCCAGGGCCAATGTAAGTAACACAAGGCTCGCCGTTAACTTTAGCAGCAATGGCTTCAAAAATAGGTTTCATTACAGCGTAAGCATCCTTATCGCCACCCGGCATCATGCTTGGGCCGCGGCGGGCACCCTCTTCACCGCCTGATACACCCATGCCGAAGAAATGCAGGCCTTTAGCCTCCAGCTCCTCAACACGACGGTTGGTATCGGTAAAGTGCGAGTTACCGCCGTCAATCAGGATATCGCCTTTTTCCAATAACGGGGTTAATTCCTCAATTACAGCATCAACAATTTTACCGGCCGGCACTAACATCATGATAGCCCTTGGCGTGGTTAAGCTTTGAATAAATTCCTTAACATCTGAAAAGCCTTTAGCGTCCCTGTCACCAGCTTCCTGGTTCAATGAATCTACTTTACCGGTATCTTTATCGTGTCCGGCAACCGCGAAGCCATGATCGGCCATGTTCAGCAGCAGGCTGCGACCCATAACACCCAGGCCTATCATGCCAAAAGCGTATTTGTTTTCTGTTGCGCTCATTTTTTGAGGTTTTCTTTTTTAAGAGTTTCTAAAATTTTCTTTGTGCTTTCGAGGCTGGTATGCTGGAACGAGCGGATGCCCAGTTTTTGCGCGGTATCAACAAACATTTTTCTGTCGTCAAAATACACGCATTGCTGCGGCGATGCCAGGGCTATACCCATAGCTAATTGCCAAATACCGGGATCAGGTTTACGCATTTTTACTTCGCATGATGATACAAATGCATCAAAACACTCATGCAGTTTAAACTTGCGTACCCGGTAGTCGTTCAGCTCCTTACCTTCATTATTAAGCGAAATAATACGGAAGCCGCAATCTTTTTTCCACTCCTTCAAAAATTGCAGCATAGGCAATTCAACCGATGTAGAATAGATGAACTCCTTAAAATCTTCGCGTACAAAATCTCTCGGGTGGTTAAATATCACCGTATCAAGATATTCGTCAAGCGTGATGCTGCCAATTTCATATACGTTGAAAATAAAATTGTGCAGGGCGTTAACCTCATCATAGTCGAGGTTAAACCTTTTAGCCGCTTCTTCACGGGCTTCGTGGCCCCATCCGTTCGACAGCAAAATGCCGCCCACGTCAAAAAAAAGGATCTTCAGATCAGCAACTTCCATAGGTATATTTTTATGATTAGTCGTAAGTCCGGAGTCTTAAGGTCTACGTAAAAACAAAAAATCCTTACTTAGACCTTAAGCCTTCCGACTCAGAACTTATTACTTGTTTTTCTGTGCTTCGATTGCGCTCAACAGCTTTTCAAATGGCTTGTTGAATTTCTCGATGCCTTCATCTTCTAATTGCTGGGTTACAGCAGCAAGGTCGATACCCAAAGAAGGTAGTTTAGCTAAGATCTCGGTAGCTTTATCTAAACCGGCTTCTAAAGTGTTAGCAGCAACACCGTGATCACGGAAAGCTTCAACAGTTTCCAAAGGAACGGTATCAACGGTATCCGGGCCAATCAGTGCCTCAACGTATTTGGTATCTTTAAATGCAGGGTTTTTGCTGCCGGTACTTGCCCATAGCAAACGCTGTGGCTGTGCACCCTGGTCGGCAAGTTTTTGCCACCTTTCGCCGCTGAATACCCTTTTGTAAATTTCGTAAGCTTTTTTAGCTGACGCGATTGCGACCTCGCCATACAGCTCTTTTTCGCCTTTTGCTTCGATAATAGGATCAACAACAACATCAATACGGCTCAGGAAGAAACTGGCTACTGATGCAATATGGGCAATCTTATGACCTGCAGCTAAATGCTCTTCCAGACCTGCAATGTAGGCTTCAGTTACTTCTTCATAACGCTCTAAACCAAACAGCAGGGTTACGTTGATGTTGATACCTTTTGCAATTGATTGCTGAATAGCCGCCAAACCCGGTTTAGTACCAGGGATCTTGATCATTACGTTTTCACGGTCAACTTTTTTCCAAAGTTCTTCGGCTTGTTTAGCAGTACCTTCGGTATCTAAAGCAAGGAATGGAGAAACTTCAAGGCTCACATAACCATCAACTTTGTTTGATTCTTCGTAAACACCTTTAAACAGGTCGGCAGCAGCCTGGATATCTTTAACAGCTATTTCAAAAAACAGCTTTTCGTTATCGCTTTCAGATTTAAGTGCAGCGATATCAGCATCATAATCAGAACTGCTGCTGATAGCTTTTTCAAAAATTGCAGGATTTGAAGTAACGCCGCGTACGCCGTCAACGTCAATTAATTGTTTAAGTTTTCCTGAAGAAATGATCTCACGGTCAATAAAATCAAGCCAGATACTCTGACCAAAACCATGTATCTGCGCTACGTTATTAGTTGCCATAATAGGGTTTGTTTTTTTGTTTGTTAATTATTTTGTTAAAAGCGCGATGAAGGTAGTAAAAATTGCTACCAAATCGGTCTGTTATGTAAAGTTCTTAATAAGAATGCCGGCAATTGTAAGATTTATATCATACTTTGTTAACATATCCTGGTTAAGTCCCCGGTTTTTAGCAGTAAATGCCCGTTTTTAGTTTCAGTAGTAAGTCAAAAGTCTCATTTTCTTTATGATTTCGAGCCAAAGACTTCAAACTTAAGGCTAAACCTAACTATTTGAGGCCATGATAATATTCACATCAAAGCCAATAAAAAGTCCGCTCTCAATTACTCCTGTTATCGATTTAATATCTCTTTCAAAACTTTTACCGATCTCATCAAATTTGCAATCCAATACCAGGTTGCCATTTTCTGAAATTATCGGGCCGTCCTTACCTTTTGCCGGACGGATGGTCAATTCGGTAGCTCCCAGGCTTTTCAACTCCTTTTCCACATAAGGCAGGGCCTGCGGGAAAACCTCAATAGGCACAGGAAATTTCGAGCCTAACTTATCAACCATTTTTGATTCGTCGACTATGATATAACTAACCGCACTTGAGCTTATGAGCAACTTCTCTTTGAACATGGCCCCTCCGCGCCCTTTGATCAGACTTTTATCAGGGTCAACCTCATCTGCACCGTCAAAAAGCCAGTCGGGTTTATATTCATACAGCGTTGTTACCGGCAAGCCTAATTTGGCGCAAAACATAGAAAGCTCCACCGAAGTAGGGATAGCCTTCACATTTAGTTTTTCGTCTTTCACCCTTTGGGCGATAGCCACCAGGGCCAGGTATGATGTTGAACCTGAGCCAACACCTATAATATCGCCATCCTTAACTTTTGCTGCAATTTCGGCAGCTACCTTTTGTTTGCCTTCGATGTTGATGATCTTATCGGCCCACTCCAGGTTATTTATCAGGTTGCTGTTCCAGTTCATTTTTTGGTGAATGGAGAGCGGTGAGTGGTGAGTGGTGAATAGACAACTACTCACCGCTCACTATTCACTACTCACTATAATAATGCTTTTGCTTTTTTAACAACGTTATCAACAGTGAAACCGAAGTGTTTGTAAAGGTCTTCGGCAGGGGCTGATTCCCCAAAGGTGGTCATGCCCAGCATGTCGCCTTCGTCGGTAATATATTTATGCCAGCCCATTGGCGACGCCATTTCAACAGCTAAACGTTTTTTGCTTGCTTTCGGGAATACCGACTCTTTGTAAGCCGCATCCTGTTTTTCAAACAGCTCCCATGATGGCATACTTACCACGCGGGTTGAGATACCTTCAGCTTCCAATTTAGCCTGTGCATCCATGATCAATGCAACTTCCGAACCAGTAGCGATCAGGATCAGATCAGGGCCTTTACTGCCTTCAGAAAGCACATAAGCACCTTTTTCCAGGTTTTCGGCTTTGCCATATTTATCCTGGTCAAGGATAGGTAAACCCTGGCGGGTAAAGATCAGCACAGTTGGGCCGCCTTTTTTCTCGATAGCAACGCGCCATGCATGTGCACTTTCGTTGGCATCAGCCGGGCGGATCACGGTTAAGTTTGGTATCGAACGTAAAGAAGCCAGTTGCTCAATAGGCTGGTGGGTAGTGCCATCCTCACCTAAACCGATACTATCGTGGGTATAAACGAAGATCGGGTTTATTTTCATGATGGCAGCCAAACGGATTGGCGGGCGCATATATTCCGAGAACATCAGGAATGTAGCACCGAAAGGTAACAAACCTTTGGTTAAAGCCATACCATTTAAAGCCGAACCCATAGCATGCTCACGGATACCGAAGTGGAAGTTGCGGCCTGCGCGATTTTCTGATGTAAATGAATCGTACTCTTTCAGGTTGGTTTCTGTAGATGGGGCAAGATCGGCCGCGCCACCGATCAGGTTTGGCAATGCCGGAGCGATTGCGTTCAATACTTTGCCTGATGCCTGGCGGGTTGCCATTTTAGGGTCTGAACCTTTAAATACCGGCAATTTATCTTTCCAGCCTGCAGGTAATTCACCGCTGGCAGCCAGTTCATATTCGGCAGCTAATTCAGGGAATTTCGCTTTATAATCGGCAAATAATTTGTTCCATTTTTCTTCAACAGCAGCCCCGCGTGCACCTTTGGTATGGTAGTAATCCAATACTTCGTCAGATACGTTGAATGATTTATCAGGATCGAAACCGAAGAACTGTTTTACCAGTTTAATTTCGTCACCACCCAGCGGCGAACCGTGTGAACCTGCAGTACCCGATTTATTAGGGCTACCATAAGCAATCAGCGAACGAACACGGATAAACGATGGCTTCTGAGTTTCAGATTTAGCATTGATCAAAGCCAATTCAAGCGCATGGGTATCATTAACATCGGTAAGGTCCTGTACGTGCCAGCCGTATGCGCGGAAACGGGCGCTTACATCTTCATTAAAAGCAATATCTGTGCTGCCTTCAATGGAAATGTGGTTATCATCATATAAATAGATGAGGTTACCCAATTGCAGATGACCTGCTAACGATGCAGCTTCAGAAGTTACACCTTCCATCAAATCACCATCACTGCAAATAGTGTAAATATTGTAGTTGAACAGCTCAAAACCTGGCTTGTTGTAACGAGCAGCTAAATGTTTTTGCGCGATGGCAAAACCTACAGCATTGGCAAAACCCTGCCCCAGCGGACCGGTAGTTACTTCAATGCCCGGAGCCAAACCATATTCCGGGTGACCGGCGGTTTTGCTGTTCAGCTGGCGAAATTTTTTGATATCATCTAAAGAAAGATCATAGCCGGTTAAATACAAAAAGTTGTACTGTAAAATACAAGCATGGCCTGCCGAAAGGATAAACCTGTCGCGGTTTGCCCAATCAGGGTTTTTAGGGTTATAGTTCAGGAACTTGGTCCATAAAACGTGGCCCATCGGCGCCAGCGCCATTGCTGTACCAGGGTGGCCTGAATTTGCTTTTTGCACGGCATCGGCAGCTAATACCCTCACGGTATCTATCGCCAATTTTTCTATGTCTTGTTTGCTTTCCATTTTATTTGTCAGGTATTGTAGATTAGTGTTAGTTTTTAATTTATTCGGTAGGGGTCGCAATTTTGCGCTTGGTTTTGCTTTCGTCTTCGCTAACCCAAAGCCTCGCCCCACCTTTGATACCATCGGCATTGGTAACTATTTTCATGTTTTTATCAAGCTTAAAAGTAAGCTCGTCTGAATTGCCGCCGCCAATGTATAAAGTATCGTAATTGAATACAGTTTTCAGTATTTTGAAAACCTTCTTCATGCGTTTGTTCCATTTCTCTTTGCCTTCTTTCTCCAAAGCCTTCTCACCTATATAGTTATCATAGGTAATACCTTCCTTTATCGGCAAGTGGGCAAGCTCAAAGTGGGGCAATAAATGACCGTCCATTAACAAAGCGGTACCAAAGCCGGTGCCCAGGGTTATCACCATTTCAAGGCCTTTGCCGGCAACAACGCCAAGGCCCTGCATATCGGCATCGTTTACTACCTGTGTTGGTTTGCCCAATGCTTTTTCGAGTTTTTTGCTCAGATCAACGTCGGCCCAATAGTCGGTACCCAGGTTAGGGGCGGTTTTAACAATCCCGTTTTTTACATACCCGGGAAAGCCAACCGATATTTTATCATATGCCGGAAAATCCTTTACAAGTGTGTTGATAGCTTTTATGATATTTTCGGGATTTGCGGGAGCGGGAGTCGCTATCTTATCGTACTCCATTTTTAAATCCCCTTTTTTATTCAGGATAGTGGCTTTAATGTGTGAACCACCGATATCGATTGAGAGAACCCTTAGTTGGGATGGTGTTTTTTTCATTTAGCGTAATTTATTTAGCTGGTTAGCAATTTGGTGAAAACCTTAGTTCCCAGCGCATAAATATCACATTTTAATAATATCAAATTGTTAAATAATGCGATAAAATCAATTTATCCCTCTTAAGCAACAAAAGTAAAGTTAGCGCTGCTTTTATTTACTAAACCAATTTTTAAAAGTATTTTACTTATGCGTGGCAAAATCAATGTAATTAAGGTAAAATGTTAATAACCTCCTTAATTTTTTAGATAATTAAACTGTTATTACCTGTTTTTAGCGTAAAAGTTTTCCCTTTCCACACAAAAATGCCCGATGTGCTTTTTGGAAGGGTAATATTGATGTTCCATTTACCTTTATCGAACAGGTATTTAGCATAAACTTTTCCGTTAGGATGCGGCACTTCACCGCTAATATTTTTGATCTGCCCAAGGTGCGGCTCTATCTTAATTTTGCTGAAGCCCGGAGCGTAAGTATCCACACCTAATATAGTGCGGTAAAATTCGATATTAGGGCTTGCCCCCCAGGCATGGCAATCGGAACGGTTGTGGTCGAGGTCGGAGATCTCGGCCCAGGTGGTTAAACCCGCTTTAATATTATCCCTCCAGATATTGAGCCAGTTTAAATAATCATCGCCCAGGCCGCCTTTTACCATGGCCTGGTGCAGGTAATATTTAAAGTAGATGGTGCATTTGGTGAGCGTACTATCATTCAATAGTTTTAAGCTGATGTCATGTGCCGCCGGGCTGTTCACCATACCTGCTAATACCGCGACGGAATTGGTATGCTGAGAGAACAATTGTTTGTCCTCTGTGTCGGCGTAAAGCTTTTTCCCTGCATCCCAATATTTGTTTTGGATGGCAATTTTTAGCTGTGCGGCTTTGGCTTTATACATTGCAGCGAATGCCGGCATCCCCATCTTTACTTCCATTTCGGCAGCTTGCTGGTAGGCCCACATCAATTGCATGTCTAATATTGCCGATGTGCCTTTGGCGCTTTTAGGGGCCTGACCAAAATCCCAGCCCTTGTCGTTCACCCAGTCAACAAATGTCCAGTAAGGGGTATCTTTTAAAGAGCCATCGGCCTGCTGGTATTTGCTGAAAAAGTTGAGCACATCGCGCATGCCGGGCAGCTTATCCTTTATAAATAAACTATCGGGCCGGTACATCCAATAATCGTGCAGCATGCCGATATACCATAATGAAAAGGTGGAAATAATTTGCGGCGAGAACGAAGGGTGACGGCTCAGCGTGATCCCTTCGGCCAGGCGGGAATGATCCATCTGGTTGATGGCATTGCGCACCAGACGGTCGTCGCCGCTGTTATAAAAAGATACAAGTGCCTGAATGCGGGTATCGCCTACGTATTGTAGCTGCTCGTAGTAAGGGCAGTCGGTATAGGTTTCACCGGCGCAAAGGCGGGCGGTGCGCCAGCCGATATCCAGCATCTGCTGCATTTCGGAATTGGGCGTTTCCAGTTTGGCATTCATTTTAAACGGATAGCCGGTGAACGTTCCGTAAATATCGTCAATAACCAATGGCTCATCTTTGGTGGTTATTTTCACCTCAACATACCTGAATGTGCGCCATGTTAAAGTAGTAAATGAATTACCGGAGGCTCCATCGGAAACAATACTATCCCGCCTGCCAACAAAGATTTTTCCATCCACATCGTTCCGGTTACCTTTAACTGTGCCTTCGGGGCCGGTCAATGTTTTAAACAATGATTCGGTATAACTGATGCCGATACCTGCATTTTTCCCCTTGCTGAAGTTCAATGTTAAAAACGCGTTGGTTAAATAGGTTTGATCAAGTAACAGCGTAGCCGAGGTATTGGCCGGAATAGTAATAGCTGTTTTAGTTGCAGGGAATATAGACGGAATACTTACACCATCTGCCTTTCTTAACACCGGGATCCTTTGTGTGGTCATTTCCATGGCGGGTATTGATGATGGCACCAACATCCAGCCAAATGCGTTGGTTACGCCTTTGGGGTTTCCGTTATCTATGCGGGTAGCGTTTTTCCAGCTACTGTCGTCGAGCCCTGCGGTATTCCAATCCTTTACCGATTGGTTCAGATCTATCCGTTCACCCGGACCTGCAACATAATAAGGATGCCAGCCGATACCTGTAATAGGTTGAAATGATTTATCCTGGATGCACTTCCACGTTTTATTGGTGTTGATGATCTCTTCGGCCGGGGTGTCACCCTGCATAATGAAACCTGTTTGCAGTGAGATCTGCGCTTCGGGACGATAATCACCATCGTTCCAAACTACGGCTGCAACCAGGTTTTTGCCTGCCTGGAGATATGGAGCAAGATCGACCGTTTCATAATTCCAGTAATAGGTATCGCCGCGGGCCGGGCCTAATGAAACCAGTGTTTGATTAACATAAAGTTTATAGCGGTTATCGGCAGATACATGAACAATAAAGGTGGCCGGTTTAGCTGCAAGCTCGATGCTTTTTCTAAAGTAATAAACGCCGTAATCTTTTAACGGTTCCTGAGGAACGGTGATCCATGATGCTTTCCACTGGTATTTTAAAAGTGGCGGATTGATGGTTTGCGCATAAGCGGATGCTGTTGTAAAAAGAAAAAATGCCAAAACGCAGCGTATAAAAAATGCCTTCATGAAATAGTGCGGTTTATAGGTGGTTAGTAATTGCCTGTACAGCTAAATTACAATTAAAGGCTGATTATTATTTTCGGTTCTTGAAGAAACAGATAGAAATTTTTACACGAATTTTTTCGAATTAATCTAATTACACGAATTTCAAATCGACATCAATAAAAAATTCGTGTAATTAGATTAATTGTGGCCGATTTGAAAATCAATTCGTGTAAAAATTCTTTCTATTAAATCGGCCCATTTTAAAAGGGTTTACTAATCGTTATCTATCCCGATAGCAGATTATTTTATAATTCCATTATCTTTATTTTTTACAAACCTAAAACTATGGATGTATTAGCCGTTGTCTTATTAGTGGTTGTCATTGTAATGATGCTGAACCACAAGGGCAGTTTAAACAATAAGATCAGGGATCTTGAACTTAAAATACACGATTTAAAGCGTCTTGTTGAGCAGCTAAAAATAACCCGGATAGTTAGCGAAGACGTTAAAAAAGCGGAAGAGCCTGCACTGGCAATCACCCCAGCGCCACCGGTTATTCCTATCATACCTGAGCCTCCTGTTGAAAAACCGCAACCACCAGTTGAGGCCGAAATAAAACCGCAACCTGTTACGCCGCCAAAAATTGAAAGGCAACCAGAAATTATTGAGGATAATTTATCGATCATTAATCGTCCAGTAAAAACCCGTGATTTTGAGCCTGCAAAACCAGTTGAGCCAAGGCTATCCTTCTTTGAGCGCCACCCCGATCTGGAGAAATTCATCGGCGAAAACCTCATTAATAAAATAGGTATAGCCATCCTGGTACTCGCCATCGGTTTCTTTGTAAAATACGCTATCGATAATGACTGGATAGGCTTGGTTGGCCGCGTAGGTATAGGCATTGTTTGCGGCGGCATTTTAATTGGTGTTGCACATGCACTCCGCAACAGTTATAAGGCATTCAGCTCAGTGCTGGTAGGCGGCGGTTTGGCCGTGTTTTACTTTACCATAACGCTGGCATTTCAGCAGTTTCATTTGTTTAATCAAACAACAGCGTTCATCATTCTAATTGTGATCACCATTTTCGCGGTGCTGCTTTCCTTATTATATGATAAGCAGGAATTAGCTGTAACTGCATTAGTTGGTGGCTTTGCCAGTCCTTTTATGGTAAGTAACGGCAGCGCCAATTACAATGCGCTGTTCATTTACCTGCTAATATTAAATACCGGCCTGCTCATTATTGCTTATTATAAAGCTTGGCGGATACTCAATATAGTATCGTTCGGTTTTACGGTAATTGTTTTTTCAACCGTACTGTATACACTTACACCGGCTACCTATCATTTCGGTTTTATTTACGCCAGCATTTTTTACGCGCTTTATTTTGTTATCAACATAGCTAACAACGTGCGGGAGAACAAGAAATTCATAGCATCCGATTTCAGCATCCTGCTTATTAATACAGGGCTGTATTTTGCTGCCGGACTGTACCTGTTAACCATGATGCATGATGAGCAATACCGCGGCTTGTTTTGCGTGAGTTTGGCTGTAGTGAACCTGGTGCTATCATTCGTTCTGTTCCGCAATCGTAAGGTGGATACCAATATTTTGTACCTGCTTATTGGTATTACGCTAACCTTTATTTCGTTGGCTGCACCTATTCAGTTGCACGGCAATAACATTACTATTTTCTGGGCGTCGGAAACGGTGCTGCTTTACTGGTTATACCTGCGCTCGGGTATACAATTGATGAAATTTACATCCGTTTTTTTATGGATAGCCATGTTGCTAAGTTTATCAATGGACCTGTACCAAACCTATTTAAACTATAGCGAAAGCCTCACCATAATAGCTAATAAAGGGTTTATAACCACGGTATTCGCTGCCATCAGTTCATTTTTACTTTCGGTATTGGTTAAAAGGGACGCAACCAAACAGGACCATACTGAAGTTTTTACCGAACAACTTTTTGGGGTAGCGGCACTTGTACTTTTATTTTTAAGCGGCCTGCTGGAGATCAACCACCAGTTCCTTAACCATTACCCGGATACCGGGCTTAATATTTTATACGTAATGGTTTATACACCTGTGTTTGTATTTATTTATTACACAATATCATCTAAAATAGAGGTAATCAATTTTGCCGGTGGCGTGAAACTTACCATCCTGCTCATCTGTGTAATTGTTTACCTGGTACTTACACCGCAATACTATTCACTGCAGCATTTAATGCTCGAGGGCGGTAAACCATCAACAAGTCATTTTATTGCACATTGGATTGGGGCGGTATTTACGGGCTTGCTGTTTTACAGGGTGATCCGCCTGTGCCAGCAAAATATGGACGAGGGCCTGAAAAAAGTATTCACCTGGTTATTGAGCGCCGGTGTTGTTTTGTTTTTAAGCTTTGAGGTAAGCCTGATGAGCAACCTGCTATTCTTCAGCAAAGCAAACCCTATTGATCAAATAGAAACCGTGTATGTAAAAACCGGTCTGCCTGTATTATGGGGACTGCTTTCCTTCGCACTGATGTGGCTGGGGATGCGGTATAAGCTGCGGATAATGCGAGTTGCATCGTTAACGCTTTTCTCGCTTACCTTATTAAAACTATTTTTGTTCGATATCAAAAACATCCCGGTTTGGGGTAAAATAGCTGCTTTCTTTTGTTTGGGGGTACTGCTCCTAATTGTGGCGTTTATGTACCAGCGAACAGCAAAAAAATCCATTGCCGATGATGAAGCTAAAAAAAATGAATAGGCTAACACTTTTTATACTGCTGCTTTGCGGGGTGATATTACCGGCATCAGCACAAAAAAACTTTAAATATAAAGCCCCGCTGCAACAAATTGACAGCACCGGATTTTACCGCATTGGCTTGCAACCGGCGTTGGTAGCAAAGGCCAAACCTGATCTGTCGGATATTCGCATTGCAGATGCGAAAGGTAATTTTGTGCCTTACATCCAGGCAGGTAGTCTCCCGCAAAAAAGCCAGAAAAGCTTTGTTGTTTTTCCGGAGATAACCAATGCCCCTAAAACCGATACCAGCACCGTTTTCATTATCGAAAATAAAACCGGACTGGTGCTTGACCGCCTCTGGATCAGGTTGCAAAACACCGCTGTAAAACGTAAAGTGAACCTGCTGGGCAGTGACGATCAGAACCAGTGGTTTGCCATACAGGAAGATATTCCGCTACAGGAAGCTGTACAAAACAGTGAAGGCACTTATCTGCAATCACTATCCTTCCCGGCAAGTAATTACCGATACCTTAAAATCCAGGTAAACGACAAGAACAAAAACCCGGTTAAATTTTTACAGGCCGGTATTTATACCGAATACGCATCGGCAGCCCAAAGTTATATTGTCATTGCGCCTGTAAACATTATCCGTGCGGACAGCAATAAAACTACCTACATTGATGTAAAGTTGAATGATAAATACCAGGTAAACAGGCTGCACCTCAACGTCAGCGCGCCGAGGTACTATAAACGCGGCGTTGCGGTTTATCAATTTGTGAATAACGGCAAAGAATTGCTTAGTGAAGCCGAACTGTCATCAGATAAAACCCCCGATCTGCTGATAGCTGCTAAAACCAGCCACCTGCTGATAGAGATAAGCAATGGCGATAACCAACCGCTGAGCATCGGCGAGATAAAAGCCTGGCAATCCGACGAATACCTGATCAGTTATTTGGAGGCTAAGCAAACCTACCAGTTCCTGGTGGGAGACTCCCTGGCACAGGCACCGGAATATGATCTAAAGTTTTTTGCTGATAGCATCAGGGGGAATACGCCCGTTATAAAACACGAGGCTGTTATTAAAAACACAGACTACGCCGTAACTGCTAAACCGGCCGGAAAAGATTATACGGTATTGATTTGGGTTGCGATCATAGCTTCATTAGGATTGCTGTTGTTTTTAACTTTGAAGATGACTAAGGAGGTGAAGAAGAAGGAAGGGGAAAGGTAGCGTGGTCATAGTTGACTGTGCATGCCAAAAAAATTTTAGCAGTACCCGAAGTTTAAACTTTGCTTAAGTCATAGAACAATAACAAAAGAGGACGTGATCCGTGACCTATCAACAATAAGCTACAAAAACCTTATATTTGTATTGAGGTAAAAATTGGATAAAGTAAAAGTTTTAGAGAAATATTTACCGGCAGAAGCAGCCCCGCTTATTGCCCGGTGGATCGACTACTTCAAATGCGAATTTAAAATTTCGCGCAACCGCAACAGTAAGTTTGGCGATTATCGTTCACCTTATGGCGGCAAAGGGCACCGCATCTCGGTGAATTATGATCTTAACCCTTATGCTTTTTTGGTGACCACCGTACATGAGTTTGCGCACCTGCATACATGGAACGAGCATAAGCAAAAAGCCAAACCCCACGGAACGGAGTGGAAAAACAATTTCAAAAAAATGATGCAGCCATTTTTTGAAAAGGAAATTTTTCCGGCCGATGTTAAAAAGGCCATTATAAAATACCTGGATAACCCGGCGGCCTCAAGCTGTTCAGATCTTAACCTGTACCGCTCACTGCGCAAATACGATCCGCCAAAAGAATCGGAAGCAATTTTAACAGTCGAAAAGATCCCGCTTAAAGCTTTATTTAAGTTAAAGGATGGACGGGTGTTCCGCAAGGATGAAAAGCTGCGTAAACGGTTTAAATGTACTGAAGTAGCTACGCGGAGGATTTATCTGTTTAGCCCGGTAGCCGAGGTGGAATTGATTGAGGATGCGACAGCGGCTTAGGTTATTTTATTGAAGCCCTTTATAGAGGCCGTCATTGCGAGGCACGAAGCAATCCCCGATTGGCAGAGCCGCTCTGTATAGTTCGCGATTGCTTCGTGCCTCGCAATGACGATCTCTAAATCTTATTCCGAAACACCCAATCAATTTATTCCGTACTTTTACCGCATGGCAAAAGTTATATCATTTGTAAATAACCCTTACCAGGAAAATACCTATATTTTGTACGATGAAACCGGCGAATGCATGATCATTGACCCGGGCATGTATACAGCGCCAGAGCAAAACACGGTTGTCAATTTCATCAAAAGCAATAACCTGAAGCCCGTTATGCTGCTCAATACCCATTGCCACATTGACCATGTACTGGGTAATAAATTTGTGTTTGATCAGTACGGCCTTAAGCCCCGTTTCCACATCGGCGAGTCAGAAGTACTGGCAGCTGTGGTTGCTTATGCGCCCTCTATGGGTTTCCGTTATGATGTATCGCCCATGCCCGATGAGTTTTTGCCAGAAACAGGCACTATCCATTTCGGCAATACTACGCTGCATCTGATCTTTGCGCCGGGCCATTCTCCTGCGCATTTGTGTTTTTATGATAAAGAGGCTAAGGTCCTGATAGGGGGAGATGTACTGTTCAGGCAAAGTATTGGTCGTACGGATTTGCCGGGAGGTAACTTTACCCAGCTGATCGATAACATCGAAACAAAACTGTTTACCCTGCCCGATGATGTTACCGTTTATCCCGGCCACGGCCCCGAAACTACCATCGGCTACGAAAAACAAAACAATCCGTTTTTAACTTAGTTAAAAGCTTAGCAACGTTTTATCAAGCATAAGCAAAACCTGAACGTATAACCCCCAACACAATTGAACACCTCCATTTACATAGCAAAGCGGTACCTGTTCTCGGGTAAAAAAATGCATGCTATCAATATCATTTCGGGTATTTCCATGCTGGGGGTGCTTATCGGCAGCGCGGCTTTGCTCATTATTCTTTCGGTGTTCAATGGTTTTGAAAAGGTTATCCTTTCGTTATACAGCAACTTTACACCCGAAATAAAGATAGAAGCCAAACTGGGCAAAACCTTCAACCCCAATACGCCTTACTTTGCTTCATTACATAAAGATGCCCATGTATTTTCATTTACCGAAGTGCTGCAGGAAAAAGCCCTGATCAAGTATGGCGATAAACCCTTTTTAGGCACGGTAATGGGCGTAAGCGATGATTTTTTAAGAAATCCGCAGCTCGATAGTACCATAGCCAGCGGCTCGTTTACGCTTAAAAGCGGGAACCAGAATTTTGCTGTAATTGGGGCCACCATACAGGGAAACCTGGGCGTTAATGTACATGACGAGCTTTCGCCCATACAGATATTCTCGCCCCGGCGCGATGCGGAGAACTCGGCCAATCCTTTGAACGAATTTGTTGTCCGCAGTATTAATCCATCGGGCGTATTTGCCATACAACAGGAGTTTGACGATATAACCGTAACCCCAATTGAGTTTGCCCGTGACCTGCTCGACCAGCCAGTAAACGTATCTTCTCTCCAGCTTAATTTTAAACGTGGCACCAACATCGATGCCATGCAAAAAGAGATCCAGGATAAAATAGGGAAGGATTTCACCGTAAAAAACCGTAAGGAACAAAACAGCGAATTGTACAAAACACTTAATTACGAAAGCTGGGCCGTTTACATGATCCTTACCTTTGTACTGATCATCGCAATATTTAATATCATTGGCTCGTTAACCATGCTGGTTATCGATAAGCGCAAGGATATTGCCATCTTAAGCGGACTGGGGGCCAATAAAAGCATGATCCAGGGGATCTTCTTTTTTGAGGGGATGATGATCACTGCAATCGGCTGTGTCATTGGGATAGCACTGGGCACCATTTTTTGTGTGTTGCAGCAGCATTACGGCTGGATAAAAATGGGGGCTAAAATGACAGTACTGGACTCATACCCCATCGATCTTAAAATTAAGGATTTTGGCCTCGTGCTCCTGACCGTTGGAGGGATTTCGGTAATAGCGGCCGGCATCAGCGCCCGTTTAAGTATTAAAGGATTGGATGAAATCAAACAGGATTTGTAAATTTGCCGGATGGGTATGAGGTATATCAAAGTTTTTGTTTTGCTGCTGATTGTTATTACTGTTTACGCATGTAATAATGATGCCCATAAAAATGAGCAGGTTACGCTTTATAAAGGCTTATACAGCGCCGGCCCCGAAATAAAATCATTTAAAGATTGCGACAGCGGGCAGGAGTTTTGGGCCGTTGACAGTTCGGCCCAGCTTGAATTGCAGTATTCACAGCTCAACTTCGAAAAACCATACGAACCTGTTTATGTAGAAGTTGAAGGCATCAAAGCCAAATCGGGCAAAGCAGGGATGGGGTCAGAATATGACAGCACCATAGTTGTAAAAAAAGTAGTAAAAATAACCAAAGAAATTCCGCAGGACGTTTGTAATTAACACCCTGCCGCCATTGTTAATAAAAGCCTAAAACAATAACTTAGGCTTTTGCATTAAGCATTAAATACTCATCTGCCTTATCGGCGTTAACTAACAACCAATGGAATCAAAACGTCAGCAAAAATTTGCCGGAGTAATACAGGAAGACCTTGCAACTATTTTTCAGCGCGAAGGCATGAATTATTTGCCTAATACCCTGATAACTATCACCAAGGTACGCGTAACGCCCGATTTGGCCATAGCCCGTATATTTTTAAGCTTTTTAGGTAACCCCAATGTGCAAACCGCGTTGCATACCATCAAATCGCATGCTTCCGAAATCAGGTATAAACTGGGCGCGCGCATTAAAGACCAGGTAAGGATTATCCCGCAGCTAGAATTTTTTGTTGATGATACCAGCGAATACGTTGAACGTATGGACAAGATCTTTGATAAGATCAGCAAAGAGGAACGCCAGCCCGATACCGAAGAAAACTAATACCCACTGATGGACCGGCACGCGCTGTTTGCTAATTACATCAACAATCATCCCGAAGCCATTGGCAAAGTGGTTGATTTTGATGCAGATCATGACCGCCTTTATCATTTTGACCTTACTGCCGCCAATAAGGAGTTGACGGCAGAGGTTATTAACAAACCCTGGCTGTTTAACCAATTGGTTAGCGATAAACTGCGTAACAACAATTGCCGTTACGGCATTGGCGGGTACATGGAGCACCGCACCATTTATGCTTTCAGCAGCCATTTTGATACTGATGATGAGCCCCGGCGTCTGCATTTAGGTGTTGATATCTGGTGCGATGCAGGCACGCCTGTATACGCCCCGCTTGATGGCGTTGTGCACAGCTACTACGATAACAACAACATTGGTGATTACGGGCCAACCATTATCTTACAGCACAATCTGGATGGTCTAACCTTGTACAGCCTTTACGGCCATTTAAGCCGAACAAGTTTAGAAGGCATGCCTACAGGCAAGCCCGTATTTAAGAACCAGCAGATTGCAACTTTTGGCAATTCTAATGAAAACGGCCACTGGCCACCACACCTGCATTTCCAGCTGATGTTTGATATGGAAGGTAAAAAGGGCGATTATCCCGGCGTTGGCAAATTTTCAGAAAAAGAGATCTGGCAAAAGAATATCCCCGATCCGGGGTTGATATTGAGGTTTCCGGATGCGGTGAATGTGGGGTAAGGATATAGCAACAGCTTTATCTCTACCCGTCATTGCGAGTAACAATCAGGGAATCCCTGGAAAAAATTGTGATGACGTGTAAAATATGTTTTAGGGATTTTGTGAGGGGGCGCGTTAGGGATTGCAGTGTAAAGCCCACAGCGCGTGAAGGGAATGCGGGCAGGAAAGGCGAGGACTTGTAACGAAAAGCCCGGGCCGGAGGCAACGCCCACGTTAGAAAATCGACTTTGAAAACACATTTAATAATCAACGCGTTACGATTACATCATTATAAGGTACGAAGACAACCGAACAACGGGAGCTCATTAATACCTATAAAAAACAAATTATAACTATTAATAATCCCCTACATGTAGAGGGGCTGCGCAAATCCGCCCTGCACAGTTCGCGATTGCTTTGTACCTCGCAATGACGATTTTTTCGTACTCCCACCCAATAAAATTCCCAAACATAATCCCCAATTTATTGTCGATATTTATACTATGCTTAAAGAGCTGTACTTCCATATCGCATTGATCATTTTTACCGTAGGCAATTCATTTGCCCAGCAACCTGCATTTAAAGGCGGACAGCAGGCACTTAATGACTTTCTGAAGGCTAAGATCATCTACCCTGAATACTCGCGGCAAAACTGCATTTCGGGCAGTATCAATGTTTCATTCATGATTGATAAAGACGGTGTGGTACATGATGCTAAAGTGCAGGATGGCCCCGGCATTGATCTGGACGATGAGGCTTTGAGGGTTATTAAACTTACCTCGGGCCAATGGGCAATCCCGGCAGGATACAATCTTAAAACCACAATTGTTCAACCCATCCGCTTTGACCCCGACCCGGCACGTTGCGGGCCTGCAAATATCCGTGATATGCAAAGCGCCATTGCCAGCTATAAAGCCCAGCAGGAACTTGAAAATGCCGTTACCAATTACTACATCAATAAATACAAAGGCAAGGCCGATACCTCCAAAGAGGCTATCATCATCAACCTCAAAAAACAGCTTGGCTACGATGACGATTTCATAAACGATGTACTAAGCCAGGCCAGCGAAAAATTTAAACAAGGCGACAAAGAAGGCGCCTGCCATGACTGGACTTTTATCCGCAACATTGGCAGCGATAAAGCCGATAATTTTATCAGGAAGTATTGCGCAGCACGCTAATCTCCTAAATGCCTCTACTCAGTTTTAATGGTGAAAAAGGGTCATTGCGAGCGTAGCGTGGCAATCGCTTGGAAGCATATCCGCCCTGTGTAGTATGCGATTGCCGCGTCGCACCCGGGCTCATTTCCGTTTCGTTCTCGCAATGACATAGTTTTTGCCTTCCCGAGTCACGCACTTGTTAAAAACGGACGCGAGTTAAATTTCCCACTCACTACCTAAAATCTTTGCGTCCTAGCGCCTTTGCGAGACACCCGCAATCCATAAATTTCTTACCTTGCCAGGGTTATGAAAACCGAACCTGAACTTCGCAAAAAAATAAAAAACTGGGTAATTGTATTTATCATAGGGCTGATATTAAGCGGCGTAACCGCATTCCCTATCGAAACTGAACTTGCTTTCTTCGCAAATCATTCAGCCATATTTCCTGAATTTATGCAGAGCTGGATAACCAACGTGTATCTCGCGGTAAAAACTACCAACCAAAACTATCCTTACCTGGCCTACGGTACTGATTGGCTGGCTTTTGGTCACCTGGTTATTGCTATGGCATTTGTTGGTCCGCTGAAAGATCCGGTTAAAAACATTTGGGTGATTGAGTTTGGCATGATTGCCTGCATAATGGTATTTCCGCTGGCCTTTATAGCAGGGCCTATCCGCGGCATCCCTGTTTACTGGCGGTTTATCGACTGCTGCTTTGGCATTTTCGGGATCATGCCGCTTTATATTGTTTACAGGGATATTAAAAAACTGGAAGCAATGCCCTCAGGTAAGTAATCAGGCCCGTTTGTTTTTCTTCGCCTGCCCTGATTCGACAATATTGGTATTGAGCGGGTTCCTTTTCGCGGCTTTTTCCTTTTCCAAAATATACTCAACGATCAGGCGGCCCATTTTTTGTTTGCCAGCGGTTGAAAGGTGCCCGCTGTTCCGGTACAATATCTTATGTTTTTCGTAATCGTCGCACACTAAATTAAATGGCACAACAATGGTCGAATCATTCAGATGGGTATCTTTCAGCATTTCGTTTGCCTGTTTCCGATATCCATCCAAGCTCCGGGTGTTACCATTATCAATCAGCAGGGACGAAACCTCATTGCGTACCTTCTTCAGGATATCAAGGCTGTCTGTTTCTTCTTTAAAGCCAAACTCCGGCATGGTTACAAACACAGGTTCAATGTTGTTACGGGCCAGATCGCTAATGATCAGCGAGCAATAGTATGCATAAAACTTGGCGCCCATTTCACCCTCAGCATCACTGGTACCGGCCAAAATAATGCAGTAATCAAGGTTATGGTGCAGAATTTCGTTGCTGGAATAAGGCTGTTCCGGGTTAGCATATAAGTTATCGTAGATCTGTTTGGTTTTAGCTTCGGGTTGCCCAAACGAGATCACTTCTGTACTGATGCCCCGTTTTGAAAACTCATCCCTTATAATGGTATCTATGGTTATCCCGGTGGCCCAGCTATCGCCAATGATCCCCACTCTTAAAGCATCATTTTTATGCTTCTTTTCGGGCACAAAGGGGTGCCTTTTCTCAAACGAATAGCGTTGGTATATATAAAAACCAAAACCGGTTGTTACTATTAATAACAATAGCAGCAATAGCCTTAATTTAAATTTCATTCAGATATAAATTTCAAATACGGGGGAAATAATGAAAACATCTTTCCATAGCCGCACAAATGTAAATCTACGGCTTTAACACCCCCTTTTTACGATAAAAAAAGCTAAATGTTAGCCCCTAAGCCCAATTTATTGCACTTACGCTATTTTCCCAATACCTCTCTACCAAAGCTCTCAATAACCCATATGTAAAAACATTTGTACAAAATGTATGAACATAAAGTTTTTCATACTATATTGAGCCCATAAATCGATTGCGGTACACAAATATGTATTTGCAAATTGTACTATAAATTGCATAACTTTAGTTTCTGTTTAACCAATTATAAACCCATGTACCGGAAGTTGTATTATGTGTGGCTTACAATAGCCATCTGCATGCTGTACACGTTTTATTCCTGCCATTCATCCAGCGGAGTGGCCGAAGAACAGGTGCCCGATACCATCAGCTACAACTTTAATATCCGGCCTATCCTTTCAGATAAATGCTTCAAATGCCATGGTCCAGATGCAAGTCATCGCGAAGCAGATTTAAGACTGGATATCGCTGAAAGTGCTTATCACGCGTTAAAAGATAATCCGTCGTCGCACGCGCTGGTTCCTGGTGAGCCAATGCAATCCGAGGTTTATCGCCGTATCTCTACCAAAGACACTACCGAGCAGATGCCCCCGGCATCCTCCAACCTGAAAAGGCTTTCGCCCTATGAAGTTGAGCTCATTCATAAATGGATAAAGCAGGGTGCTAAATATGAGAAGCACTGGGCTTTCGTTACCCCGCGAAATTATCCTGTCCCGGCAGTGAAAAATACCACATGGCCTAAAAACGCTATCGATAACTTCGTATTGCAAAAAATGGAACAGGCAAACCTGGAGCCCAATCCCGAAGCCGATAAAGAACGTTTGCTGAAGCGCATATCCTTAGATCTTACCGGTCTGCCGCCATCCCTTGCATTAATGGACGAATTTTTAACCGACAAAAGTCCCAATGCCTACGAAAAAATGGTTGACAAGCTCATGGCTACCCCGCAATACGGCGAAAAAATGGCGCTGCACTGGTTAGACGTTTCACGCTACGCCGACTCGCACGGGTACCAGGATGACAACTACCGTACACAATGGCCATGGCGCGATTGGGTGATCCATGCTTATAACGAAAACCTGCCTTATGATAAATTTATCACCTGGCAGCTGGCCGGCGATAAGCTTCCCAATGCCACTAAAGAACAATTACTGGCTACCGGTTTTAACCGCAACCATAAAATAACTGAAGAAGGCGGCGTAATTGACGAGGAATACCGTGTAAGTTATGTAACCGACCGTACCAACACCTTTGGTAAAGCCATGCTGGGCGTTACGCTTGAATGCGCCCATTGTCACGATCACAAATACGATCCTTTTTCGCAAAAAGAGTACTACCAGGTTTATGCCTTTTTTAACAATGTGAAGGAAGTTGGGCTGCAATCAACCGTAGGCGGCCCCGAAACCTACGCCAAGAACCCCATGATGCAGATCAGCAATGAGGATGTTAAAAAGATTCTGACCTTTGTGAACAAGCGCGATACCGATAAGCTTATCGTATCCATCATGACCGATAGTGACAAGGTGCGGTCAACCTATATCCTTAAACGCGGTAATTATGATGCCCATGGCGATGAAGTGCAAGCCGGTACGCCCAAATCGATATTACCATTCACCAATAACTACCCTAAAAACCGCTTAGGTTTGGCCGAATGGCTGTTCAACAAAAACAACCCGCTTACTGCCCGTGTGTTTGTAAACCAGATGTGGCAGGAATTTTTTGGCAAGGGCATTGTAAAAAGCTCGGGCGATTTTGGGATGCAGGGCGACCTGCCATCGCACCCCCAACTGCTGGATTGGCTCGCTGTTGATTTCCGTGATCATGGCTGGGATATCAAACGGCTGGTGAAGCAAATAGTCATGTCGGCCACCTACCGGCAATCGGCAGCAGTAACGCCCGAAAAGCTAAAAACCGATCCTGATAATACCTTATTGGCCCGGGGCTCAAGAGGTCGTTTACCGGCAGAGTTTGTACGCGACTTGGTTTTGGCCAGCAGCGGATTGCTTAACCCAACTATCGGAGGCCCGAGTGTTAACCCTTACCAGCCGCCGGGGCTTTGGGAAAACGCCACATCGGGCAGGGGGATTTTGGCAAATTATAAACAGGTACATGGGCCTAACCTTTATAGAAGAGGTATGTACACGCTGATTAAGCGCACGGTTCCGCCTGCGTCACTGGGTATTTTTGATGCCAGCAACCGCGACCAGTGCGAGGTGAAACGCCTGCGCACCAATACCCCATTACAGGCTTTGGTGATGCTTAACGACCCAACTGTACTGGAAAGCGCAAGGGTTTTAGCCGCAAAACTTTTACAGGATAAAAGCACATCGACAGAAAAAATCACCAAAGCGTTCCGGCTGATCCTGTCCCGGCATCCGCAGCAAAAAGAGCTGGACATTTTAACCTCATACTATGCCGATGAGTTAAAAACCATGAAAAAAGCCGATGCCGAAAAGCTGCTTGCCGTAGGCGAGTCGCCGGTACCGGATCAGCTGGATAAAGTAACCCTGGCAGCCATGATGAAAGTGGTTGACACCATGTATAATTTGGAAGAAGCAATAACAAAAACCTGAGCACATGGAAAAAGATTTTTTAGAGAGCAGGCTTAATATTAACCGGCGAAGGTTCCTTTCAAGGCTCAGTTTGGGCATTGGCAGCGTGGCCCTGGGTTCATTACTCATACCCGATCTGTTTAGCGGAAAAGGAGATGAGGCCGAAGCTGATTTTATTCCCGGCATTCCCAACTTTGCGCCAAAAGCCAAGCGAGTGATCTACCTGTTCCAGGATGGTGCGCCTTCGCAACTGGAATCATTTGATTATAAACCCAAGCTGCGCGAAATGATGGGGCAGGAGCTGCCGGCATCTGTGCGAGGCAACCAGATCCTTACCGGCATGACGGCCAAACAGGCTTCGTTTCCGCTGGTGGGTTCATTTTATGATTTTAAACAATACGGCGAGTCGCGCGCCTGGATCAGCGACATGTTCCCGCACATAGGCAAAATTGCCGATGATATCTGCATCATCCGCTCCCTGAACACTGATGCCATTAACCATGATCCGGCACTTACTTTTTTCCAGACCGGCGCACAGCAGGGCAACCGTCCAAGCATGGGATCGTGGGTAAGCTACGGCCTCGGCAGCGAGAACAAAAATCTGCCTGCATTTACCGTTCTGCTCTCTAAAGGAAAAGGAAACGGACAGGGGGTTTATTCCAAACTGTGGAGTAATGGTTTTTTAGATTCCATTCACCAGGGCGTACAATTTAGCAGCGGCGAAGACCCTATCCTGTACTTAAATGATCCCGAAGGACTGAACCGCCACGAGCGCCGTAAAATGCTGGACAACCTGGCCGCGCTTAACGACATGAACTATAAAGAGTTTGGCGACCCGGAGATAAATACCAAGGTACAACAATATGAAATGGCCTACCGCATGCAAACCGCCGTACCCGAAATTATGGATGTAAGCAAGGAGTCGGACGATATTGTAAAAATGTATGGGCCGGAATGCCTTATTCCCGGCACTTACGCAGCAAACTGTTTACTGGCCCGTAAGCTTTCAGAAAACGGGGTTCGCTTTGTACAACTGTATCATCAGGGCTGGGACCAGCACAGCAACCTGCCGCAGGAAATGGCCGGTCAGGCCAAAGATGTCGACCAGGCATCGGCAGCGTTAGTTACCGACCTGAAACAACGCGGCCTGCTTGACGAAACGCTAGTGATCTGGGGCGGCGAGTTCGGTCGCACCAATTACAGCCAGGGCAAACTGGAAAAAGCCAATTACGGTCGTGATCATCATCCACGCTGTTTCAGCATCTGGATGGCCGGCGGTGGCATCAAACCTGGCATAGTTTACGGCGAAACCGATGAGTTTGGCTATAACATTGTAAAAGACCCGGTGCATGTACATGACTTTCATGCCACCATTTTAAATCAATTGGGCATCGACCATAAAAAACTAACTTTTAAAAGCCAGGGCAGGAGGTACAGGTTAACCGATGTGGCCGGTAATGTGGTGAAGGGGATAATAGCGTAAACAACTGCCGCGGGATTAGCGCAGCGTATCCCGTGGTAAACCATAAATTTTAACCCGTCATTGCGAGGCACGAAGCAATCCCCAAGAGGCAGAGCGGCTAAGCAGATCCGCCCTGTACAGTTCGCGATTGCTTCGTACCTCGCAATGACGGGATGGACAAGGAATCAAAATAAATAATATCAGCGAGATCAACGCAATCATAAAAATCAACGGTATGGAAAGAAGAGAATTTATTAAGTACACTTCAGTTTTATCAGCAGGCTTTTTTATAGCTAAGGACATGTTAGCCAAAGATGACGGGCCAATTTACGGCCATGGCAATATGCGCTACCGCATGGATAAAAACTGGAGCAAGGCCGACTCACAGATAAACCCGGTGAATGATTGCCATGAGATGGTGCAGGATTCCAAAGGCCGCATTTTGCTGCTTACCAACGAAACTAAGAACAATGTGCTCATCTATAATAAATCGGGCAAGCTGCTAAGCACCTGGGGGCATGACTTCCCTGGCGCACATGGCCTAACCCTGTTTAATGAAAACGGCACCGAAGTATTGTTCATTACCGATACCGTAAAACACCAGGTTTATAAAACTACGCTGGACGGCCGTATCTTAATGACCATTGACGTACCACTGGAAACCGGCGTATATAAAAAAGCTGAAGAATTTGTTCCCACCGAAACCACTATCGACACCAACGGCGATATTTTTATAGCAGACGGCTACGGTGCACAGTATGTTACCCATTATGATAAAGATGGCAAGTTAAAAGGCTTCTTTGGCGGCAAAGGTGAAGGGGATGAACATTTGGATAACGCCCATGGTATCGTGATAGACAGGCGGTACAGTACACCGACATTATTAGTTACCGACCGTACGCGCAACTGCTTCAAACGTTTCAGTATGGATGGCAAATTGCAGGAAGTGATCAAGCTACCAGGCGCATGCGTTTGCCGCCCGGTAATAAAAGGAGATCACTTGTATGCTGCTGTGCTTCGCTCACCTGATTTGGGCAAGGAAAACACGGGCTTCACCACCATATTGGATAAGAATAATAAGGTAGTATCAAACCTCGGCGGCACCGAACCTGTGTATACCGACGGCGTGCTGCAACCTATGGCACAGGCCGAAAAGATCTTCCTGAACCCGCATGATGTTTGTGTGGATAACGACGAGAATTTGTATGTGGCACAATGGGCATCGGGCAAGGTGTACCCTTATAAATTTACCAGGGTTTAACTAAACACAGTCCGGCGTTTATGAAAAGCAGCCATAAAGGTTTTGCAGAGGCGGCGCTATTTGCGCTCAATATTTTCATTATTGTACTACTCATAGCAGGCGATAGCCTGGTTGTGCCGCGCTGGCTGCAACCGGTTGGCCGCATGCACCCGCTCATCCTGCATTTTCCAATTGTGATACTGATGCTGGCCATGGTGATGGAGTTTTTCCGTTACCGGGAAGAGTTTGTTAATGAAAAACTGTATCAAACTTTTACAAGCTACCTGCTGCTTTTAGGCGCACTGCTATCCTCCATAACGGTGATCATGGGCTTGTTCCTCTCGAGGGAACCGGGATACGAGAGCGACACTTTACAATGGCATAAATGGTTTGGCGTAAGCGTGGCATTTACAGGCTATGGTGTATATCTCATCCGCCACACTTCAAAATATACTGTAAGGCTGGCTAAGGCAGGAGCAGTGATAACCGTTTTCTGTTTGATTCTTGCCGGGCATCTGGGCGGCAACCTTACCCACGGCAATGATTTTGTTTTGGGCCCGGTGATGGACAGAAGTAAAAATGCCGTACCCATAGACCAGGCGCTGGTTTATAACGACGTTATCCGCCCCATATTCGAGGTAAAATGCCAAAGCTGCCATAATCCCGATAAAATGAAGGGTGGCCTCATGCTTACCGATTCGGCAGCAATAATGAAAGGCGGTAAAAACGGCAAACTATTTGTAGCTGGCGACCCAGCCATGAGCTTACTATTGCAACGCGTACACCTGCCTGAAACCGAAAAGAAGCACATGCCGCCAACAGGTAAAACCCAGCTTACCGATGATGAAAAAATGCTCCTTTACCTGTGGATAAAAAGCAAAGCCGGTTTCAGCAAAAAAGTGGTCGACCTGCCTACTTCCGATTCATTGCGGATGATCGCCGCCACCCGTTTAAAACCCGCAGAAAGCGAAGAAGAGGTTTATGGTTTTTCGGCTGCTAATGAAAAGGATATCCAAAAGCTGAATAATAACTACCGTGCTGTATATCCGCTGGCCAATGAATCGCCGGCGCTGGCGGTTAATATCTACAATAAAAGCACTTATAATGTTAAGGTGCTTGACGAATTAAATCCGATAAAAAAGCAGGTAGTATCGCTCGATCTGAACAAGATGCCCGTAAAGGATGCCGACCTGAAAACCGTTGCCAAATTTGAAAACCTGCGCAGGCTAAACCTCAATTTCAGCGATGTTACCGGCAAGGGGCTAAAAGAATTAACCGGTTTAAAATATCTCAAAAGCGTTTCGCTTGCCGGGGTTAAGCTCAATGTAGCCGATGTAAAGCAACTCATCGGGATAAAAAGCCTTAATGAACTGGCGGTATGGGATAGCGGCCTGAACCCTGCCGATCTGCAATCGCTTCAAAAACAAAACCCTAAGCTTAACCTGTTAACCGGCTTCAAAGATGACGGTAAGGTAATGAAGCTTACCAGTCCGCAGTTAAAGAACACTTCGGTTATATTTAAGCAGAGCTATGCCTTACAGCTTAGCAACCCAATAAAAGGAGCCGATATCAGGTACACCACAGATGGTTCTGTACCTGATAGTATCAATACTGCATCCTATAAACCGGGCGTTGTATTTACCCAAAGTACAGTGATAAAAGCAAGAGCATTTAAAGCTGGTTGGAAGGGCAGCGATACAGTACAGTTTAATGTTTACAAATGTGCCTATACACCCGATAGTATCAGCTTTATCAAATATCCTGATGATAAATACAAGGGTGATGGCGCAAAAACCATCATTGATAAAGAATTAGGCGGGGGCAATTTTGGCAACGGTAAATGGCTGGCATCACAAAAAGACCTGGCAGTTATTATGTGGTTCAACAACCCAATTGACCTGCATTCGGTGAGCCTTAATGTAATGCGCAATATAGGCTCGCAGATCTTTTTACCCGCCGGGGTTGAAATTTGGGGCGGGGCTGACCAGGATCATATGAAACTATTAAGCACGGTTAAAACAGCAATACCTAACCAAGCCGATCAGTTTGCGTTGATCCCGATGGATTGTAAGTTAAGATCGGCCCAAAAGGTGTCATGCATAAAACTGGTTGCCCAGCCTATAAAAAGTGTTCCGGCATGGCATCCGGCTAAAGGCAAACCGGGCTGGGTGTTTTTGGATGAGGTGTTTTTGAATTAGATATACCGTTCAGTTTTCTTCTTTATGTCATTGCGAGGCACGAAGCAGTCCCCAATTGGCAGAGCGGCTATGCAATTCTCTCTGTATAGTTCGCGATTGCTTCGTACCTCGCAATGACGCCTAGGGGAGTTACGCTAACCTCCCTTAAAAAAGCATATACGTCACATGCTTTAACACCTGGCGTAATTTTTCAAGGGCGATGCTCATTTGGCGCTCAACCGTTTTGGGGGAGATATTGAGTTGTACGGCAATTTCGCGGTACTTCATATCGCTGAAACGGCTCAGCACAAAAATCTCGCGGCATTTTTCGGGGAGGGTGGCAATAGCGGCTTCTATCTGCAGGGCAAGCTCCTTTTCTTCCAATCCATTTTCGAGCGTGTTGCGCAGCTCATCAAACAGGTTATTTTTTTCGAGGTAATTAACGTAAAGGTTTTCTATTTTCTGGCGCTTAAGGTAATTGAGGCTCCGGTTTTGCACCATTTTAAAAAGATAGGAACTTACTGATGCACAAAAGTTAACCTCATGCCCACGCTCCCACAGGTGGGTAAACACGTCAGCAGTAATTTCTTCGGCAATAGTTAAATCGTTCACAAAACGGTTGGAAAACAAAGTTAGCCGGGTATAGTATAGCCTAAACAGGGCTTCAAACGCTTTCGCGTCACCCTGTGTAAATGAGGTTATAGGAGGTTTGTTTTCCTGGATCATTAATCCTGCATTTAATTAATCCGAATACTTTTTAAAAAACTTTAACAAGTTATAAAATTTTTCGTTCTGTATCAAATTTAATATGGAAATAATGAAAAGCTAACCCTAAACATTCTGTAAAAAAACAGTTACGCGCAATATGAGGAGTGCATTTCTCCCCGCTGCCGAATAAAATTGAAAAATATTTCATCCTGCTTTGAGGGTATCCGTTTTTTCGATTGTCTTAACGATAATATTACAAATGGATAACGAAGAAGTAAAACTACTGTTGGTAAAATATATAACCGGCGAAGCAACCGCACAGGAGCTTGAGCAGGTTAAACAGTGGATAAGTGCGCACCCCGAGAACGAGCAGTATTTTGCACAACTGTACGAAACCTGGCATAATATGCTTTACCTGCAGCCGGCGGTTGTAAATAAAGATCATGCCTACAATAAGCTTTCGGCCGATATAGAGCCCAGGCAGCCATCGCGCTATGCAAGGCTGATCACCTGGGGTAAAGCCGCAGCCGCTATTGCTTTACTTGCGGCGGTTACCGCCACCTTATATAACAGATATTCAAAAAACGTAGAAAGTGTAAGGCAAATAGCCGCTAACCCCGGCGCCATTAAAAAAATTGTTTTGAGCGACGGCACACAGGTTTGGCTTAACGCGGGCAGCAAGCTTAATTATACCGCCGATTTTGGCAAAACAACCCGTACAGTTTACCTGGAAGGCGAAGCTTTTTTTGATATCGCCCCCGGCAAAAAGGAGATCCCCTTTATTGTTAACACAAAAAACTACACGATAAGGGATATCGGCACTAAGTTTAACCTGAAAGCATATGCTTCTGACCCGTTCTTTGAAACTACAGTGGTAAAAGGGGAGGTATCGGTTGAAGGAAATGTGGATAACAACGCCCATGAAATGAGCCGCATTTATGTAAAGCCGCGGCAGATGCTCAGGATCTACTATCGCCCTAAAAAGGAAAACTATAGCTATACCGCTCCTGATACCAAAAACCTGAACGAGATCCAGGTATCAGAGATCGACTCGGCCAAGCTTGACCGTTATGACGGCTGGAAGGAAAACCTGCTGGTGTTTGACGGCACCACGCTTAGCGAAATAGCCAAAGTACTGGAACGAAGATATAATGTAACCATAAACATGACCGATGCCGAATTGAGCGGCATCCGCTATTCGGGCAGCTTCAAAAACATCCCGAGTATTGAAAAGGTGCTGGCTATCATAAAGGCCAATACCGCTATCGATTATTCGGTAAACGGCAATACAGTAAACATTACACGAAACAACAATAATGATTAACAACTAACTAAAACCAAAAAAGGAAACTATGATGAAACACTAACATTCTCTTTTACATAAAAAACCCGGATGTGCTACCAACACGCCCGGGCTAAAGCAATCAAAGCTAATACCCTACGCTTGGGGAAGCATCGTATTAACTGATTAACAAACAAATTTATGATTAATTTTTACAGAAAGTCCATTCTGGCCGCCGGCCCGTGGCAAAAAACGATCAAAATTATGAAGCTGGTAACCGTTCTGCTCTTAACGGGCATTATGCAAATACACGCTGCCGCTTATTCACAAAACGTTTACAACTTTAGTGTAAACAATATTTCTGTTAAGCAAATGTTTAAGCAGATTGAAAAAAGCAGTAAATACACTGTTTTTTACAGGCTTGACCAGGTTGATGTTGACAAGAAAATAAACGTGGACGTGCAGGATGCGCCTATTGAAACCGTGATGCAGAAGGTGCTGCAAAAACAGCCCTTAACTTTCCAGGTGGTTGATGATATCATCATCATAAAACCGGCCGATGAAAAACCTATTGTCACTTTAACCGTAACAGGTGTGGTTAAAGACATCGGCGGTCAGCCCTTACCGGGGGTAAGTGTAAAACTTCGGGGCAGTAATTTGGGAACAGTTACCGACATCAATGGTAAATATACCCTTACCATGCCCGATGGCAAAGGTACGCTCGAATTCGGCTTTTTAGGTTTTACCGCGCAAGCCGTACCGGTAAACGGGCAAACAACCATTAATGTAACCCTGCTTGAAGAGTCAAAAGCACTGAACGAGGTGGTTGTGGTTGGTTACACTACACAGAAAAAGAAAGACCTCACCGGCGCTGTTTCCGTAGTTAATGTTAAAGATCTTAACAAACAGGCTTCATCATCAGTTATCAACCAGCTACAGGGCCAGGCATCAGGCGTTACGGTTACCGGTTCAGGCCAACCGGGCGAAGATCCGCAGATCCACATCCGCGGCTTTAATACCTTTGGCATCAACACACCTTTATATGTAGTTGATGGTGTGGAAACAACCGACGTAAGCACTATCAACCCTAATGATGTTGAATCGTTCCAGGTATTGAAAGATGCCAGCTCCGCATCTATTTATGGTTCGAGGGCTGCCAACGGTGTTATTATCATTACCACCAAAAAAGGTAAAGGCAAAGTAAACATCCAGTACGATGCTTACTATGGTACGCAAAAACCTAAAGGCGGCAATGTTTGGAATATTTTAAGTCCGAAAGATATGGCCACCCTGAAAATGACCGCGCAGAAAAACTCGGGCATTACCGATTTCACAGATGCACAATACAACCCGGAGGGCACCAGTTCAACCTACACCCTGCCTGATTATATTACACCGGCCGGTGCAAAAGAAGGCGATCCGTCTGTTAATCCATCCCTATATTATGTGAACCCCAACTTCACATCGCCCGACGATTATAACAGCTTCTATCGCATAACTAAGGCAAACAAAGCGGGTACCGACTGGTATCATGCTCTTTTTAAGAACGCCCCGATAACAAGCCATAACCTTTCGGTTAGCGGCAGTACTGATCAGGCCAGCTACTTATTCTCCTTAAATTATTTTAACCAGCAGGGTACTTTGATTGATACTTATCAAAAACGGTACAGCCTGCGTTCAAATACAACCTTCAACTTAACCAAACACATTCGCGTAGGTGAAAACCTGGCTTATACCATCACCAAAAACCCTAAGGTAAGTACCAACGACCCGGATGGTGTGATCACGATGGCCATCCGTGAGCAGCCCATTATTCCTGTTTATGACATTAAAGGCAATTACGCCGGTAGTTATGGTGCAGGCTTAGGCGACGCCAACAACCCTGTTGCTATCCAAAACCGCAGTGCTGTTAACGGTGCTATTGATTACCGCATATTGGGTAATATTTTTGCTGAGGCGGATATCATCAAAGGCCTTACTTTACGTACAAGCTTTGGCGGCGATATTGCCAACGGGCATGATCATGCTTTTTCTTATCCCACTTATGAAAACGTTGAAAACTCGTTAACAAACAGCTACAGCGAAGATTCATACAGCAATTACAATTACCTGTGGACAAATACGCTGACCTATCAGCGCGAATTCGGGAAGCATAGTATAAAAGCCCTGGTAGGTACTGAGGCTGTTTCATATTATAACTCCAGCCTTGGCGCAAACAGTAAAAACTATTACTCGTTTGATCCTAACTATGTAAACCTTTCAACCGGCACTCCTGGTAGTAACTATAGTAATAAAAGCTCGCACTCACTTTTTTCAGAGTTTGCACGCTTTGATTATGCCTATGATGACAAGTACTTGTTCAACTCAACAATTCGCCGGGATGGAGCATCTGAGTTTTCAGAAAACAACAAATACGGTTATTTCCCGTCATTTAGTGCAGGCTGGCGTATCTCGCAGGAAAGCTTCCTGAAAGACACCAAGTGGATCACCGACCTGAAATTCAGGGGTGGTTGGGGTATCATGGGTAACCAGATCAATATCAACCCTGAAAACGCTTTCACAACGTTTAATACTGCCATAGGCCAGTCTTATTATCCTATAAATGGCGGTCCGAATATTGTTCCCGGTTTCTTCCAGGCCCAGATAGCTAATCCTAATGCTAAATGGGAAAAAGATATCAACACCAACTTTGGCTTTGATGCCACATTGTTTAACGGAGAACTTTCTGTTACTGCTGACTACTATCGTAAAGACATCCGCGACCTGTTATTTAATGCACCGCAATTAGGAACAGCAGGTAACGGAGCGGTACCGTTCATAAATGTTGGTAAAATGAAAACTGATGGTCTTGATATATCGGTAACCGGCAATTTCAAAGCCAACAGCGACCTGAGCTTTACCACCACAGGAACATTTACTACCTACAATAACAAAATTAAAACCGTATCAACCGGTGCGGATTATTTCTATGGAGATCATTCGGGCAGGTTTGACAACTTCATAAGCCGTAACCAGGTTGGCCATTCATTAGGTGAATTTTACGGTTACCAAACAGATGGTTTCTGGAATACACAGGCTGAAATAGATGCGGCCAACGCATCGGCACAAAAAATTACCGGCGACCCTAATGAGGTTTACCAAACGGACGTTAAAGTAGGCCGTTTTAAATATAAAGACGTTAACGGCGATGGGATAATTACCGATGCCGACCGCACCTTTATCGGTAACCCGAACCCCAAAGTTACTGCAGGGCTTAACCTTAGTGTTAGCTACAAAAACTTCGACGCAAGTGTATTCCTGTATGGTTCATTTGGCGGCAAGATCTGGAACAACGTAAAATACTGGACAGATTTTTATTCATCGTTTGAAACCGCTAAAAGCCATACCGCTTTGTATGACTCGTGGACACCAACCAACCATAATGCAAAAGCACCAATCCAGGAGCTTGATGCCTCAACCAGCAGCGGCTCAACACCAAACTCTTACTTTGTCGAAAATGGCACTTATGTGCGGCTGCGTAACGCGCAGATCGGCTATTCATTTAACCTGAACAGCCTTAAAAAAATAGGTGTACAAAAACTAAGGATCTATGCTTCGGCAACCAACTTGTTTACCATTACCGGGTATAAAGGTGTCGATCCGGAGTTGAGTGGCTCTACGAGCACGTTCGGTATTGACGAGGGCAGCTATGGCAGTCCGCGCACATTTTTATTCGGTGTTAACTTTTCATTATAACAGATTATTCAAGAAGGATTACGATGAAAGCAATAAAACATATTACAACGATACTGCTGGGAGCCTTGGCACTTAGCGCATGTAAAAAATCATATTTAGAAAAGCCACTTACCGGAGCTCTTGAACCACAGTTTCTGCAAACTGAAGCAGGCGCAAATGAGCTGCTGATAGGGGCCTACGCAGTTCTTGATGGTCAGCAGGGCGGCGATGCTGCAGTTGGCGGCGGCGGCGCATGGGAAGCAGCACCAGATAACTGGATCTACGGTGGTGTTGCCGGCGGCGATGCTTCAAAAGGTAGTGTGGCGGGTGACCAAACCCCTATAGAACCCATCATGAAATATAACTCGGATGGCAGTAACGGCTTTTTCGACAGTAAATGGCGAGCCGATTATGAAGGTGTTTCACGTTGCAATAACACCATAAAATCAATCATGAGCATTCCTAAAATAGCTGATGCAAATAAAACTAACCTGTTGGCACAAACCAGGTTTTTAAGGGCGCATTACTATTTCGATCTGAAAAAGATGTTCAACAACGTTCCTTACCTTGACGAAACTACTACCGATATCAACCAGCCAAACTCGGGTGTTGATATATGGGCCAAGATTGAGGATGATTTTAAATACGCTTACGCCAATCTGCCAACTACGCAACCAGACGCAGGCAGGGCAAACAAATGGGCAGCAGGCGCATACTTAGCCAAAACATACCTTTTTGAGCATAAATACACCGATGCCAAGCCAATTTTTGATGCGGTGATAGCACAGGGCGTAACTGCCAACGGCAAAAAATATGCCCTTAATGCAAAGTTTAACGACAACTTCCGCACGGCTACCAACAACAGCGCCGAATCTGTATTTGCAGTTCAGGCTGCTGCCAATGCCGATCCTAACGGCCCTTCGCAGGCCAACAACGGCGATATGCTGAACTTTCCTTACGGTAACAGTAGTCCGTTCAGCTGCTGTGGCTTTTACCAGCCATCGGTTGATCTGGCAAATCACTTCCGCACTAACCCAACAACAGGCTTGCCTTATCTTGATGATTATAACAGCCACGCCATTAAAACTGACATGAACGTTGCCTCAGCAAAAGCCTTTACACCGGATGCAGGCACTATCGACCCTCGTTTAGACTGGACTGCCGGCCGCCGTGGTATCCCTTATCTTGACTGGGGCTTACACCCAGGTGCCGACTGGATCCGCGACCAGGATTATGCCGGCCCTTATTCGCCGCTTAAAAACGTATACGGACAGGCCGAACAGGAAACCAATGGTGATAACACCTCATGGGCACCAGGTTCAGGCATTAATTACAACCTGATCCGTTATGCCGATGTACTGCTGATGGCCGCCGAAGTTGAAGTTCAGGTTGGTACTTTGGATAAAGCCGAAAGCTATGTAAACCAGGTACGTAACCGCGCCGCTAATCCCGCCGGCTTTGTACACAAATACACAGATGATGAAGATCCAACAGGCGGCTTTACCGACGAGCCTGCGGCTAATTATAAAGTGAGCCCTTATCCGGGCGGCGCTTTTGCAAGCAAGGATTTTGCATTGAAGGCCATATACTTTGAGCGCAAAATAGAGCTGGCAATGGAAGGCCACCGCTTTTTTGACCTGGTACGCTGGGGCATTGCCGATACCGAGCTTAACGCTTACGTTGCCTTTCAAAGCACTATTACCAATGATGTTAAGAATGGCAAATTCCTTAAAGGCAAAAACGAATATTATCCTATACCACAAAGAGAAATTGACCTTAGTGTAAAAGGCGGATCACCGGTGCTGAAACAAAACCCGGGCTACCATTAATTAAAGCTAAAAGCAAAACACGCAAAGCCGAAAGCTATTAAACTGGAGGCGTTCCGTTTTGTAACGACTTACAACTTACCGGGGAATACGTTTCCCGGTAAGTTTATTATCTTGCCTTAACATCCCTGCTTTTTAAACAAGCTGATTATAAACTTTTTTAACCCATTTATGGACAAATCATCATCGCGGTTTTTATCGCTGGATGTATTTCGTGGCATGACTTTATGCTTCATGATCATTGTAAATACGCCGGGAAGCGGAGCAGCCGCTTTTTCGCCCCTTGAACACGCCGCATGGCACGGCTTCACCCCAACCGATCTTGTGTTCCCTTCCTTTTTGTTTGCAGTAGGCAACGCCATGAGCTTTTCTATGAAGCGTTACCAGGAAATGGGTAATGCAGCTGTGCTAAGTAAGATTTTCAGGCGTACCCTGCTCATATTTTTGATAGGATATCTGATGTACTGGTTTCCGTTCTTTTCAACCGGTGGCGGTCATTTTCATTTAAAACCCATTGCTCACACCCGTATTATGGGCGTTCTGCAGCGTATAGCTTTGTGCTACTGTTTTGCATCGCTCATGATCCATTTCCTGTCGAAACGGTCGGTGTTTATTTTATCAGGGCTATTTCTGGTTATCTACTGGATCATCCTGCTTGTTTATGGCAACCCGGCCGATCCGCTGAGCATGACCGGCAATGCAGGCATCTATCTTGATAAATTTTTGTTTGGTGTTGATCACCTGTATCACGGCGAGGGGATTCCGTTTGAACCGGAAGGTGTGCTAAGTACCTTACCAGCCATCGTTAATGTAGTGGTAGGCTATTATGCTGGTAAATTCATCCAGCAAAAAGGAAAGGGCTATGATACTACCACCAAGCTGTTATTAACCGGCTGTTTGTTCATCTTTTTGGCCCTGTGCTGGAACATGGTTTTCCCGATCAATAAAAAACTTTGGACAAGCTCATTTGTGCTGGTTACTACAGGACTTGATCTGGTGATCCTGTCGGCATTGATCTACGCGCTCGAGATCAATAGCTGGAACAAAGGTAACTGGGCACTCTTTTTTACCACCATGGGTAAAAATCCGCTGCCCATTTATGTACTGTCTGAAATATTACTGATTCCGGTAAGCATGATCATCATAAGCGGCACCAATGCTGTCGACTGGATCAATACTGCTTTTTATCAAACCATAGCTCCCGGCCCCATAGGTTCATTATTGTTTGCCATCAGCTTTATGCTGGTCTGCTGGCTGGTTGCCTATATACTTGATAAGCGGAAAATTTATATCAGGGTGTGATTTGGAATGTCGGATTTCGAATGTTCGATTTCGGATTTAGGTGGATTTTATCGCCCGGCGGCTGTGTCCTCACGGCCGCATACTGGCGTTTTTGTCTGAACCCGAATTTATAGAATTAAGTAATTACCAGAATGCTCAGCAAATTCAAAAAATCCAATAATTCCTTAAAATTCGAGTTCAGACAAAAAAAACAAGGTTCAGAAAACACTTCTTAATATTATTTGAAAAGTCTAATTTGCGTACATCCAATTAAATAACAATTCTTTATGAAGAAATTATCCTTATTGCTTTGCGGCTGTATGGCACACCTGCTTTCCGTAGCCCAAACAGCAAAACCGGCCCTCGCGCTTATCCCGCAGCCGGTAAAAGTTACCCAAACCACCGGCGAATTTGTGCTACCCAAAACGGTAGTTGTAGAGGCTGGATCATCGGCAGACGTGGCAAACGTTACGGCCTATCTTAAACGCAAACTCTCAACTGCTACCGGAACTTTTGTAACTGTAAAAGCCGCTGCACCAACAGCAGCTATCAGGCTGATCTTAAATAAAACAGTCGATACAACGCTCAAAACCGAAGGCTATAAATTATCAGTAACACCTAAAAAAGTAGTGATCCGCGCCAACGATGCTGCCGGGCTATTTTACGGCATACAAACATTTTTCCAGTTGTTACCTAAAGAAATTGAAGGTCTGGAAGTAGCCAAAGGCATAAAATGGGTTGCTCCCTCCGTTGAAATTACCGACTACCCAAGGTTTGCATGGCGAGGATTAATGTTTGATGTAGCACGCCACTTTTTCACCAAAGCCGAGGTTAAGCAATACATCGACGCTATGGTTAAATACAAATTCAACCTGCTGCATTTACACCTTACAGATGATGAAGGCTGGCGCGTGGAGATCAAAAGCCTGCCAAGGTTAACCGAAGTAGGAGCGCACAATGTGAAAAAAGTTGGCCAGTTTGGAACTTTTACAGCCCCCGCCGCTAACGAACCACGCACATATGGCGGTTTTTATACCCAGGATGATATCAGAGAGCTGGTACAATACGCTAAAGACAGGTTCGTTGATATCTTGCCTGAGATTGATGTACCGGGCCATAGCCTTGCTGCTGTAGTTGCTTACCCTGAACTTTCATGTACCCCGGGTGCTGATAAGTATGTAGTAAACTCGGGCGAGCCCTTTATGGACTGGAGCGGTCCGCATAACAGGGCTATCGTTGATAATACCCTTTGCCCGGCAAACGAAAGCGTTTATACTTTTTTAGATAAGGTAGTAACCGAGGTTGCCCAGCTGTTCCCATTCGGTTATATCCATTTAGGCGGCGATGAGTGCGCCAAAAATTTCTGGGAACAAAGTGATGCCATCAAAGCGCTGATGGCCAAAGAAAACCTGAAGGATATGAACGAGGTACAGGCTTATTTTGAAAAACGACTTGAAAAAATTGTAGAATCAAAAGGTAAAAAGTTCATGGGCTGGGATGAGATCATTGAAGGCGGCCTTGGCCCTAATGCAGCCGTAATGAGCTGGAGGGGAATCCAAGGTGGGATCACCGCTGCCAAAGCAGGCCATGAGGTGGTAATGAGCCCAACAACGTTTGCTTATTTAGATTACATGCAAAGCGACCGTGTAAACGAAACCAAGATCTACGCCACGCTTCGTCTAAATAAAACTTATTCATGGGAGCCGGTGCCTGACAGTGTTGATGCACGCCTCATTAAAGGCGGACAGGCTAACTTATGGACAGAGCAGGTGTACAACATCCGCCAGGCCGAATATATGACCTGGCCGCGCGGCATGGCTATTGCCGAGGATGTATGGTCGCCAAAGGGAGCTAAAAACTGGGACGGATTTTTCAGCAGGGTTGAAAAACATTTCCCGCGCTTTGATGAAGCCGAAACCAAAATAGCCCCAAGCGCCTATGACCCATCATTTGATGCTGTATTAAATCCGGATAGCACGCTGAAGATTACATTAACCAACGAGGTTAACGGGTTGGATACTTATTACAGCTTTGATAATTCGTTCCCCGACAGGTTTTATCCTAAATATACATCACCGATAGATGCCCCTAAAGATGCTACTATGCTGAGGGTGATCACCTACCGCGGTAAAAAACCGATTGGCCGTATGGTTACTATGCCACTGGCTGATTTAAAAAGCAGGATTAAGAAATAACAATAGTTTTCTTATACAAAAAGCCCTTCGGATTAAGTTCCGAAGGGCTTTTTTATTGGCTTCTAATTAGACCGTCATTGCGAGGTACGAAGCAATCGCGAACTTTACAGGGCGGATCTGCTAATAGGGGATTGCTTCGTGCCTCGCAATGACGTCTTTTATATATTCACTATCTTGCTTAATTTTTATTTTACTTCAGCTCCGGAAATTTAGCGGCTTCAAAAATGCTTTTCTCAGTTGCAGCTTTTTCAACATCCTGCCATTTGCGTGGCGCATCTATTGACAGGATAGTACCTTTGTCTTTACCTATCTGTACATCATCCTCAATACGTACACCAATGTTCCACCATTTTTTATCGCATGGACTGCCGGCTGGAATATAAATACCAGGCTCAACGGTGATCACCCAGTTCTCTTCCAAATTACCGCGACCACCCTTGTCATGCACATCAAGCCCTAAATGGTGCGAACAGCCGTGAGGATAATATTTACGTACTTCAGTTGCATCCTTGATGATACCAAGCTTGATCAGCCCTGCTGATAATACCTCTACCGATTTTTGCTCAAGGCTTGCGTACGGAACACCTGCTTTACATAATTTAAAGATCTCTTCCTGGGCGTCGTATACCAACTGGTAAATAGCTTTTTGCTCTTCGGTAAATTTACCGTTGGAAGGTACAGTACGGGTAACATCGGCAGAGTAGCCATGATATTCAGCGCCAACATCCATCAACAGCAACTGGTTGTTAAGTTTTGTAGCCGAGTTTTCTTCATAATGTAGGATACAGCCATTTGCACCAGCGCCTACAATTGGCGGATAGCCTTCATCTTCTGCACCATATCTTTTGTGTACATAGGTCATGATCCCTTCCACCTCGCGCTCGCTCATAGTTGGCTTTACCGACTTCATTACTTCCAGATGGGCGAGGCTTGATATTTCAACAGCTTTTCTTAACACAGCTATTTCCTCCGGTGTTTTTACACCGCGCAGTTTATTTGTAAATGTGCTAAAGCCGATATTCCCGCCCAGCGTATTACCTATTTTGGCTTTAACAGCCACAAGTGTAGCCGAATCGGGCTTAGCTAATAACTCCTGCACCAAAGGACTTGTCTTGCTTAGGTCATTATTGTATTTGCCTTTAAAATAAGTAACCATACGCGATAGGTTTTGAGCTGTGACCCGATTGGCGATCAGGTTCAAATCGCTTACAGCCTGCCTGTCAACATCGGCAATACCGGCTTTAGTTTTAAAAGCAGCTATTAGTTTTTTAAGTTCACCTGTCGATCCATCGCCGGTAACATCTTCGGGCAGCGCATCATAATACACATTGGCAAACTTTTTAAAATCAACGGGGAATTTTGCAAAATCCTCACTGTTGTAAGCCCGCTTAAAGCCAAGCTGCGATTTAGCGCCTTCAACACCCAAACGCCTGCCTGTCCACTGCTCGCGACCGGCATCGCGGTGACGTACAAACAAAACTTCGTTATAGCTGCTGTCGCCATCGGCCTGCGTGTCTTTAAACACTAACAATACCGAATTTGGCTCCTTATATCCCGAAAAGTAATACAGGTCAGGGTTAGGATGATATACATAATTAACATCGTTCGAAAACACCTGCTCGGGGTAGGAGAAGATCACCGTTACCGAATTGGCCGGCATCAGGTCGCGCAGGGCCTGACGTCTTCCGGCGTGAAATTCTTTGCTTAAATAATCAGTGGGTAAGTTTTCGGCGGCTTGTCCGAAACAGCGGCTGCTGCCAATGAGGGCAATTAAAACTACTAATGCCCGAAAAAATGATCGCGTCATAATAATAAAGGAATAATGTCAGTCAAAAAACGGTTTAAGATACTAAATTCAGGAAATATCACATTCACCCTTTTAGGGGGAATTGAACGATATATATGGTAATAAAAACGCCATTGCGAGGAACGAAGCAATCCCAAACTGCACAGAGGGACCTGCTTAGCTGCTCTGCTAATCGGGAATTGCTTCGTGCTCAATGACGGGTGTAGAAAATTAGTCGGGCTACTTAATCTTCCTCGCCGTTACACCTTCATTGGTGATCTTCACCGGCAGGATCTTACCATCCTTGTCAAAATACATTTTATCAATGCAGGTAACGCGGTGGTTGCCGTCTGTTTCAGTTAATGGGCGGCGGTGGTAAACAATATACCATTCATCCTTTCCCGGTACCTGGATCACCGAGTGGTGACCTGCCCCAGTGGCTATGCTTGCATCCTGCTTTAATATGGTGCCAATACGGTTAAACGGGCCAAAAGGCGAATCGCCAATGGCATAAGCTACGCGGTAATCCGGACCAGTCCAGCCGCCTTCGCTCCACATAAAGTAGTATTTGCCTTTGCGCTTAAACATCACCGGGCCTTCAACATAATCTTTAGGAGTGATCAGCTTATAGGTTTCTCCATTATCAAATGGTTCAACGCCGGTAAAATCGTTTTTCAGTTTTACAATATTACACTGGCCCCAGCCACCGTAAATCATGTAGTACTGGCCATTATCGTCTTTAAAAACAAACTGATCGATAGGCTGAGCTTTATTAATGATCTGTCCTATTAATGGTTTACCTAACAGATCCTTAAACGGACCTTCGGGTTTATCGCCAACGGCAACACCTATTCCACCAATTTCATTGTTGTTCTGGATATCGTTAGCGCCGAAAAAGATATAATATTTGCCATCTTTTTCAGTCACCGCAGGAGCCCACATCGCGCGCTTTGCCCATTTTACAGCAGCAGTATCAATGATACGCGGGTGCTTTGTCCAGTTGATCAGATCCGGCGATGAAAAAGCATCCATAAATACCTGGTCGTTATATTTAGCCGAGTAGGTAGGATATACCCAGTATTGCTTGTTAAAGATCTTAGCCTCAGGATCGGCATACCAGCCTTCAACAATCGGGTTACCGGATGTCTTTTTCTCTTGTGCTAATGCTTTGTTCGCAGATGTGGTAAGTGCCACACCTAATGCTGCCAGTAAAACCAGTTTTTTAGGGATGATCATTGGAAATAGATTTTTGGTCTAAGATATTAAAATTGATAAAACGTTTTAGTAATGGTACACTAATTTATTCGAATTGAAGCGAATTACGCGAATTTAAGATTACCAGGATTAAAATAGTGAGCTACAGAGAAATCGCTTTTAACCACGGCAGATATAAAAACTATAAATGAAAAATTTTCACACTAATTTTTACGTATTAATCTAATTACACGAATCTTAAATTAATTAAAAATTTGTGTAATTAGATTAAATTGTGTTCAACTTAAAGGTATTCGTGAAAATCTTTTAATTACCGGTGTTCTGTTGTTTCGGTTTCTTTTTGCCCCAGCGGCGGTTGGGTTTGCGTTTAGCATCTCCTCCTTGTGCTGATTCTGGTTTAGCAGCTTGTATGTTAGCCAATTCATCCGGAAGCTCCATCAGCTTGATAGGTTTTTCTATCAGCTTTTCAATGCTTTTAAGCTTGCGCTCGTCGCGGTGGTTAACAAAAGTAATAGCAGTACCTGTGGTGGCAGCGCGGGCCGTACGACCAATGCGGTGAATATAATCCTCCGGATCGCCGGGAACATCATAGTTGATTACCAGGTCGATACCTTCCACATCAATACCCCGCGAAAGGGCGTCGGTACCTATGATAACGGGTAATTGCTTGTTTTTGAATTTAAGCAGGATCTCCTCACGCTCTTTCTGCTCCAGGTCGGAGTGGAAGGACATCGCGTCGATCTTGATGGCTTTAAGTTCTTTGTATAATGCTTTAACGATCTCTTTACGCGAGGCAAAGATGATGATACTTGTAAATGCCGAATCTCTCAGGATATGCTGCACCAGCGGCGTTTTTTGCTGATCGTGCACCCGGTAAACCTGCTGATCGATCCCAACGGCCGGCTGCGAAATAGCGATATTGATCTGCTCAGGGTCTTTCAAAATAGCCTTGGCTAATGAACGGATACGGCCGGGCATAGTGGCCGAAAACAACAGCGTTTGCCTTTCTTTAGGCAGATAGCTGATGATCTTCATGATATCGTCCGAAAAACCCATGTCCAGCATCCTGTCGGCCTCGTCAAGTACCAAATGAGTGAGGTGATTAAGTTTTAATATGCCAGATGTAAGGTGGGCAATAAGTCTGCCGGGAGTAGCCACAATGATATTTACATTATTCTGGATACCACGACGTTGCTGTTCATAAACAATGCCATCGCCGCCGCCAAAAACAGCGATGGAGCTGATGCCTGTAAAATAGGCAAGGCCTTCAACCTGCTGATCTATTTGCTGGGCAAGCTCGCGGGTTGGGGCAAGTATAAGGGCACTGGTATGGTGTTTATTTGTTTTGCTGATGCTGTTTAAAACAGGCAGCAAGTAGGCACCAGTTTTACCGGTACCGGTTTGAGCGCATGCAATCAGGTCGCGCCCCTCCATAATGGTTGGGATGGCCATGGCCTGTATGGGTGTAGGGTTTAGGAAACCCATACTCTCTACACCTTCAAATAATTGCTCGTTAAAATTAAAATCCTGGAAAGTCACTATATCTTATAAGTAAATTATGCAAGGTATAAAAAATTTAACGGTAAATGAGGGTTTTAGCATAATCAGCTACCGTTAAAGGACCAGAATAATTAATCGGTTCACCACCTGTTCAATACAGGAGGCACCTTGTCCTGCAAAATTTACTTGCAGCGCTCTTTAATGACACTCATCTTACCTTCACAATCAATTCAAAAATTTATTTTTGAACACCTATGAATATTATCACTCAAACACCACGCCTGCTGATCCGCGAATTTACTGCCGAAGACGAAGAGCTTTCTATCCTGATAGATGCTGATGACCGCCTTACACAATACGTAAAAAAGCGCACTCCGCAGGAGAGTAAACAGGTTTTTAAAGATACGCTAAAGGAATACAAGAACGGAACCGGGCTGGGCAGATGGGGGATTTTTAATATTGTCGATAACGATTTTATAGGTGTTTGCGCCCTCAAACCCAGTGATTACGACCGAAGCCGAATTGAACTGGGCTATCGCCTGCACCTCAAATACTGGGGACAAGGCATTGCCACTGAATTGGCGGAAGCTTTAGTTAACCACGGCTTGAATAAAGTTGGCTTAAAAGAGGTTTGCGCCGTTACCCATCCCCAAAACGCGGCATCACAGAGGGTGCTGATCAAAGCAGGTTTTGTGCGGGAGGGGATTGTGTTTTGGTATGGGGAAGATGTGCCTTTTTTTAAAATAGAAAAATAAAATATGTCATTGCGTTTAAATTCGGCCAACGCTGATAGTGAAATGACAAGAGAGGGCTGGTCAGTCTGAGCCTGTCGAAGACTCGCGCGTAAAGGCCTGCCCACCATGCTTCGACAAGCTCAGCATGACATGATAAATAAAGAATGTTCCCGTCAGCAGCTAAGCTTCGGGTGAAAACGGGCAGAACAATGGTGGTCTTGAGCGCAGGAAGGGGCATAGCAAGTTTTTGCAGAAGCATTAGGAAAGCGCGAGCGCAGCAGGGCAAAATAATTGCAGCCCGTGGTTCTGTTCGTTTTGCAGGGCAAAGGCCCGTGCGGCAAAGAAGCCTATCTGCTGACTTGACTTTTTGGATACTTTTGTGTCAAGACAAACGGCGGAGCCTTCTTGAGCACCTAAAAAAATGAATAATAGCGAAAAACGTATCTGGCCCCGCGCGGCCAAGAGCGCGACGATGTAAGTTCATAGAAAAAAGCTCGTTACCTGCCTGTCGGGGATTGCTTCGTGCCTCGCAATGACGTGGTGGAGATGTCATTGCTCCTTCAGAGTCCAACGGATTTAAATACTCAGCATGACCCTTAACATGTCTCCTAATTATCTAACCTTTACAGCAATGACACGTGATATTTAGCGGGTTATCTCAAATCCCTTATAATATCCTTACACCCGTTTTCAATCAATTCAAAAACCGGTTCAAACTGGTTGTCGTCATAGTATGGATCTGGCACTACCTTATCGCCTAAAAGGAGTTTTACTTTTGCAGCCTGTTCTTCGTTGCGGGCCATGTTAAGTACGTCGCTCAGGTTATTACGGTCCATCACAAAAATATGGTCGAACTCATCAAAGTCAGCACGCTTAAACTGGCGGCATACCTGCTTGCTGATATCAACACCATGATTACGTGCAGCGCGAATCGAGCGTCTGTCAGGAGCTTCACCTACGTGCCAGCTCCCGGTACCTGCCGAATCAACATCCCAGCCCAATCCGTTTTCATCTGCCAGGTGCTGCATGATCCCCTCCGCCAGCGGCGAACGGCAGATATTGCCCAGGCAGACCATTAATATTTTCATTTCTGTTAGCTTAAAGCAAAAAGCCGAAGGCAAAAAGCTTTTTTCACCTTCGGACTCTGCCTGTTTTTAATATTATCGTCACACAAAAGCTTTCGGCTTTGAGCCTTTAGCTTTCAGCTAAAATCAACCAAATATCTGATTCAACACCCCAGCTAAACGAACGCCGGCTTTTACCATCTGGTCGTTTAGTAAACCAATGTATTTAAAATTGTATTTGTAGCTCAGGTTTTCACCTGGTTTAACGTCGGTGTATAGCTTGTCGGCAATCTGGTCGCTTTCGTAGATCCATTCACTTATCGGGGCCGCTTGGAGTTTAGTGCGCTGAGCAGCAGTGGTGTGGTTGATCATGGTTGCATACTCTGTGTAGCTCAATTGTTGAAAATCTATCAACTGGCTATCCCAAACCGAGTGCAGGTTACTGTCTTTGCCAAACCATTGCACTTTTACATCGTTACCACCTTTATCGCTCAGGTGACCGGTGTGCAAGGGTTGATGAACATCCTCCACAATATGGATCAGCATGCGCAGGTAAAGCAGCTTGTTGGTTTTAGTAGTTGTTTTCTTTTTGAGCTCGCCAATCAAAAAGTTCATTTTAGTGTAGGCATCAACGGCTGTATCGGCTTTTAAATAGCCTTGCAATTCCGGATAAGTATATGCCTTTTCCAGGTTAATAAAATGCCAGTTATACAGGTAATTATAAGCCGGGTCCGATTTGATAAAATCAGCCCAATTACTGGTGATCGCTATCGATTCGTCCCCTAAAATTGCCTGTATAGCTTTGCGGGCTTTAGGGCTCAGGTAGCTATCGGCAACCTGTCCGCAAATGCGGTGACCGTTGGTGCCCCAGGCCATGCTTTGCAAGGGGATATAAAATATCGCCACCAGCAGTAAAAGTTTCTTTAAAAGTTGTGTTTTCATTACAATGGTTTTGGAATACAGCTTGTTCTTTTTATCAGATGCGCATCAATAGGTATTACGTTAGATGTACTTACAAACCTGATGAGTGAATCGCTTTGGTGGTGGACCTTAAAATATTCTTCATAATCGCCAAACCTGAAACAGCCCTGTTCGTTTTTATACGAGCCATCGGCATTACAAAACTGCCCTTTAATGTGCAGCGTATCCTGCCGTTGCGAGTACGTTCCGCGAATATATTCCTCCCAATGCCCTTTGCTCATACACGTATCAGCTCCGTAATTAACCTTGCTAACGGTACTAATCTTCAAAAGAAATGAATCGCAGCTGAATTTGATATCATATAGCGAATATGTTACCAGGCTTTTTTGCGCAGGCACACTATCCTGCTTCCACTCCCCCTGTAGTTTACTATCTCCGGGTTCCTGCATATCTGGGTTCCTGGTACAGGAGGCTACCATTATAAGGCAAAAGGCGAAAGGTAAAAGGCGAAAGGCTTTTTTTAAGCTGAAAGCGGAAGGCATAAGGCTTAAGGCCTTAGTTATAGAAAGATGGCGCAAATTAAAGCGTTTTGGCATAAACTATACGTTTATTAAAAAGCCCCTCTCCTAAAGGAGGGGGGTTGGGGTGAGGCTTCTTATTTTAAGCTGCCTATCATATTTTCGGGGCGTACCCACTCGTCAAACTGCTCGTTGGTTAGTAAGCCTAAACCAATAGCTGCTTCACGTAATGAGCTGCCGCTTTTAAGAGCTGTTTTAGCAATTTTAGCTGCATTTTCGTAACCGATGTGCGGGTTAAGTGCAGTTACCAGCATCAGCGAGTTTTCAAGGTGTTTTTTGATGCCTTCGTAGTTTGGCTCAATACCTAATGCGCAATGGTCATTGAACGATACACAAGCATCGCCAATTAGCCTTGCCGACTGCAGGAAGTTAGCCGCCATCAGTGGCTTAAACACATTGAGCTCATAATGGCCGTTTGAACCGCCGATAGAGATAGCCACATCATTACCCATAACCTGTGCAGCTACCATGGTAACAGCCTCGTTTTGGGTTGGGTTAACTTTACCTGGCATAATTGACGAACCCGGCTCGTTATCCGGAATATGGATCTCGCCGATACCCGAACGCGGACCAGATGCCAGCATCCTGATATCGTTAGCAATTTTCATTAATGAAACCGCAATTTGCTTTAATGCGCCGTGGCTTTCTACAATGGCATCATGAGCAGCAAGGGCTTCAAATTTATTTTCGGCAGTGATGAACGGCAAGCCGGTGAACTGAGCAATGTACTCAGCTACCTTAACATCATAACCTTTAGGGGTGTTGATGCCTGTACCTACGGCAGTACCGCCAAGAGCTAATTCCGAAAGGTGATCAAGCGTGTTACGCAGGGCTTTTAAACCGTGATTCAGTTGTGATACATAGCCTGAAAACTCCTGGCCTAAAGTAAGCGGAGTAGCATCCATCAGGTGGGTACGACCAATTTTCACTACCGATTTAAAAGCTTCAACCTTAGCCTGCAAAGTGTCGCGCAGTTTTTCGATGCCCGGGATGGTTACATCAATCAGGATCTTGTATGCCGCAATGTGCATAGCGGTTGGGTAGGTATCGTTTGATGATTGTGATTTATTCACGTCATCATTAGGGTGTATGAAGGTTTTGCCTTCGCCCAGTTTATTGCCTTGTAATACGTGGGCGCGGTTTGCAACAACCTCGTTCACGTTCATGTTTGATTGCGTGCCCGAGCCTGTTTGCCAGATCACCAGCGGAAACTCTGAAGCCAGCGCACCGGTCAGGATCTCGTCGCATACTTGTGCTATCAGGTCGCGCTTTTCAGCAGGTAGTACGCCTAAGTCGGTATTAGTAAAGGCTGCTGCTTTTTTCAGGTACGCGAAAGCGTCGATAATTTCCTTCGGCATTGACGCCTCCGGACCAATTTTAAAATTATTGCGTGAGCGTTCGGTTTGCGCTCCCCAGTATTTGTCGGCAGGTACTTGTACCTCGCCCATGGTATCGTGTTCGGTTCTGAAACTCATGGTATTAAATTTTGCAGGGGCAAAGTTATGTTTTTATATGATGCGGGGGAATGCAGGGTGTAAACTTTTTGATAGGAGAAAATTTATTCTGAACTCGAATTTATGGAATTCAGGAATTAACAGAATGCTCGCCGCTGTTGATGTTGCCATTTAGTTTTGCTAAATGATTACATACCTCTGATTTTTATGATATTATAGCTCATTGTTTTCAATCCTTTGTCTTAACGGTTCTGTATTCATTCCAAAGACTGTTTACAGTTTCTTGATTTGGAAAATCTGTTGATTTTGTATCGATAAAGTTTAAAAAATCACTATCTGTTGATGGTAATCTAAAGGTGTTATCATACTTTAAATAGGTCCGTCCATTAATTACAAACTTATTATCAGAGAAATCTATTAAGCCCTGCCTTTGCAAAATCATAAAAAGGGGTTCATAAGGATGAGGCAAATTAATAAACTGCGTAACTTCTTTTTCTACTTTAAAGATCTCCCAGTTCACAAATAAGAACATAAAATATCCCATAAACCCTCTATAGCCGGAGCGGACAAAGTGCCAGCCCGCAGAATTCAAATCTTTTACTATCTTATCTTCTGGTATCAGTTCTTCAATCCAACCAGGATTTAAGTTAACAAAAAGATTGTGGTAAGATTTTCTCTTGTTAAAAAACTCGTTTCCGTCAAAATTCAAAGCCAACTTCCATTCAAAAAGCCTGGATTGATATTCCCGAAAAAGCAGGATATTAGAAAAAATGAATCTGGTTTCGGTTGAAACCCTTGACTCAGAAATTCTTGATATTTCCAGATCGTATTTTTCGCTTATACTCATGTGATATAAAATTTCGCTCACCGTTGTTGACGTTATCACCAACAAAGGACTAACAGCAGCAAAATCCTTTTAATCCCGGTTCAGTCAATAGCGTTGCCCGCGGCCGGGCTATACGCTCATACGCCTGCAGGCATTACGCTCAAGGCCGGTATCCGCTTCTATCCTTAACGCAAATTGAGCTTCAATTAACCTTTTCATTCATTGACCCCACCGGACCCGCCCTTTAAATGATGGCTCTTTTTCATTTATTATAAATACCCCAACTAACAGAACACAACAGGTTAGCATTGCATATTTACAAAAGGCGATAGTGTTAATTATACCCAATTGTTGCCCATCCAGGTCGGACAGCGGATTCGCTCCCTCTTTTAAAAAATCTTGCACCTCATATTTGTAACTAACAAGGTTATTGACCCATTCAAAACCCAAAAAGAGGATAAGTACAACCAGGCAAATAATGCAAATGTTAATATAGCGGCTCTTTATTTTTATCATATCACGTATTCGCAATCAAATCAAAATATTCATCATCTTCATTTTTACCGCCAAAGCCTTTTCCAATTGTTTCATGGCTTTCTACAAAATCAATACGGGCAATCCATTTTACCATTTTATAGCCTAATTGATTTTCTATCCGGAGCCGGAGCGGGGCTCCGTAAGCCGGGGTGAGTGGTTCGTAATTCATCTCCCAGGCCAAAATTGAGGCTGGTTTCATACAATTATCAAGCGTATGGGTATCATAATAAGTACCGCCGTACAAACCTTCTCCAAACGAATAAAAAGCTACGGTTGTCACGTTTGCATGGGGTTTAACCAATCCAACAAGCGCTTTTATTGGCACACCGCCCCACTCTGCAATGCCCGACCACCCCTGGATACAGTGGTGCATGGTTATATTTTGCTCCTTACCAAGGTTAATCAGGTCCGTAATTGATAACTCTACCGGGTTATCAACCAGGCCACCAACTTTAAGCTTATACTCTTTAAACCCATCGGCCGCCATGTTGCGCCACTCTTCAGACTCAGGGACTTTTCCGTTTGCCCAAAAATAAGGCGAGATATCTTTTGGCTGATAATAAATTTCAGGTTTAAATTTATTGATAGATAGCTTCCACAATGTTCCGTTAATAAAGGCTTCTATTTTTTGCAGCAATCGCGGCCTTTTCCAGGATAGCCAATGTGCAAAAAAACCAAACGCTACTATAAATAATACAAAGCCCAAACCAATGTAAAGCCCTGAGGTATCAGTAGGGCTATCTGTTCCGTGTATGATGTGGTTCATGTTGCGAACAAGGCCTGTCGCCGCAACCATGCTTACGTGGATCACGATAAATGCCAGGTAAGCCAGCATCACTAAAAAATGAACAGAACGGGCACCTTGCCTGTTCCCGAATAGTTTGGGTAGCCAATGAAACCTGTTTTCAATAGCCGGCGACATAGCCATGCCGCTAAGCATGGCAACAGGGGCAAGTATAAACACCACCCCAAAATAAGAAAGCTGCTGCAGCGCGTTGTAATGATAAAAACCGTTAGGCTCAACCGGCATGTTCAGGGTAGCATAATGAACAAATACGTTCCATGAATCGGGCAGTATTTGCCAGGATACAGGTACAAGCCGTTTCCATTGGTTGGTAGTAAAAAGCAGCACGGTAAATATCACACCATTCAAAAGAAAAAATGGGACGTTGATAAAATGCCAGCAACGGGCAAGCCCAACAGTATGCCGGTAACCGGGCAGGCCAACAACCGGGCTTAAATAGCGGGCTTCATCTTTTGCCGTCCATATTTTATTGTCAGGTATTTTTAAGGGGGTGAATTTGATCCATTCAGAATCGGGCGTGCAGTCATTATTCCAGTATAACCGGGGATGATCTGCCAGGATAGAAAGCCCGCTTCTGATAATGATAATTAAAAAGAAAAAGTTAACCCAGTGGCTCAGGCATAGCCACCACGGAAAGCCTTTTGGATCAGCTTCGGTAACCGGAGCGAAAGAAGCTGATGGATCGGCAGGAAGCCCACCGATAAGGTACTGCAACCATGCTACGCCAACTGTGGCCAGCAGCAAAGCACCGATAGCAACAAATACAAAGGGTTTAATTCCTAAAAATAATCTTCTGTCTGCCGGAAAATGAACCGCTTGTTCCGCTGCGTTAAAATTGGTAAACATATAAGGTAGGTGTAATTTATTAAGTAATGACTTACATATTATTTAAAAATATAATAACACAGTTAAAGGTAATTAATAAATTGTGGATATTTATTAGATATAACCGAAATGCAAAGGCTTAAATACCGCTACATATAAACCTCATATTGTAAATGATAGACCAACATCCGCCGTTGTCAAAACCGGGCGAACCAATTACGGGCCATTCGCTTCAATCTTTTTTCCCGGGCTATTTTGCCTTGGTAATGGCAACGGGCATTGTTTCCATCGGTACTTTTTTATATGGCATGAACCAGATCGCCAATATCCTTTTTATAGCGAATATTGGTTTTTACGTAGTTTTGTGGGCTATTTTCTTTTTGCGGGTTATCAAATACCCGGCAGCTGTTTGGAAAGATATTACCAGCTCATCGCGCGGGGTAACCTTTTTAACCATGGTTGCGGCCAATAATGTTTTGGGCAACCAGTTTGCTTTAATGACCCACCACCAGGAGATAGCTGTATATTTATGGTGGCTGGGCATAGTACTGTGGGCATTGATCACCTACACCTTTTTTATTGTCATTACTGCAAAAGAACCTAAGCAGGGGGTAGAGGCCAGCTTAAGCGGAGCCTGGCTGCTTATTGTAGTAGCTACGGAATCCGTAGCTGTACTGGGGGCATTGATTGCCGGCCAAACGGCCAACAGCGATGTGGTGATCTTCATATCATTTTGCGCTTTCCTGATTGGGGGCATGCATTATATGGTATTTATTTCCCTGATCATTTATCGCTGGCTTTTTATGAGCATGAAAGCCGAATTACTTACGCCGCCTTATTGGATAAACATGGGTGCAGTAGCCATAACAACCCTGGCCGGTTCGCGCTTGCTGATTTATGCCCGTACTCATGAATGGATAGCAGGTGTTCAGTATTTTTTACCAGGCTTTACTGTGTTGTTTTGGGCCTTTGCCACCTGGTGGCTCCCTATATTATTCTTGCTGCCGGTGTGGCGGCATATTTTCCAGCGGGTGCCCCTTAAATATGACCCGCAATATTGGTCGCTGGTATTCCCGGCGGGTATGTATACGGTTGCAACTTTTAATCTTTCAAAGGTTCTTGATCTTCCATTTGTGATGCATATCTCAAACGGATTTATTTATTTCTCGATGGCCGCATGGCTGATAGTTTTTACCGGGATGGCACGAAGTTTTATCCGGTTTATTTTTCCACCTAAATAATCCGGCTCAACACAAAAAACTGATTACAAATATAAACTATCGGCCTTTTCAAACAGCTTCCTGTTACATTCAGTAGCCCCTAACGAATAGTTAAAACGTGAAAGCGCATAGAGCAGCGGATACTTTGTCGGTGCTATTTCCTTTTGCTGCAAATCGCTAAGCCAATCGGCACCATCAAATTCAGTACGGTATTTTTTTTCGAGGCGTTCGTAGATCCCGTAAGCATCGTCATGATCAAGCCATTCAGGTTTGATGTATAAACCGGTTAGGTCACCCATCTTTTTGCGTTCCTCTGCTTCCGCAGTATCGGCGCTGCCAAATACAAAATAAAAGTATAGCCAGAGCAATAAACCCGCTCCTCCAATCATAGATGCAGTGGAGTCTCGCTCAATAAAAAAAAATATAAAAGCTATAAAAGCGATGATCAGCGAAAACATGCGCGCATAGCCAGCAATGATGCTTTGATAATTCAGCGTGATATTAAACCCGTTCCGGCTTCGCCAGGCCGACCGGGTAACCAGCATAGAACTGGTAGGAAACAGCGGAATGCCAATAACCACAAATTTGGTCTCTATCCACTGCCCGTTAACCTCATGCACCTTGCCCAAAAACAATGATCCTATTAACATATCAGGTATAATTTAGTAGCGTTATAATATATCACAACTTATAAAAGTGCTTTTAAACAAATGTTAAATATTTATTAAAAACTAAATATTAACGTAGAGTCTCACCAAATACCCCGTCTTTAAGTTTTACAAATAAGAAAATGAAACTTAATCAAGTATAAAATGTTAACTCTAAAAACAATATAAAACACCTACTATGAAAAGATTAAGTTTAATGGCGATGATGGCACTTGCGGCCTTATCGTTCCAGGCCTGTAATGGCGGAGCTAAAAGCGGTGCTGTTGATAGCTCGGCAATTGTAAAAGACACTGCCGACAGCGTCAACAAGGTTAAAGACACCACCACCACAGGTAAAACGGGAATCGCCGTTACTGCCGATGATGCAAAATTTGCAACCGACGCAGCCAACGCAGGCTTAGCCGAAGTTGCCGCTGGTCAGCTGGCCAGCGAAAAGGCGACCAATGCCAAAGTAAAAGACTTTGCCAAAATGATGGTTACCGACCACACCAAGGCAAATGATGAGTTAATGGCCATTGCCAAAAACAAAAACATTACCCTGCCATCGGCACCAGATGAAGATCACCAAAAAATGAAAGCAGATCTTGCTGCAAAGTCAGGAACTGATTTTGACAAGGCCTATGTTGATGCCATGGTTAAAGGGCATAAAAAAGTAGAATCACTGTTTGAAGATGCCTCAAAAAACTGCAAAGATGCCGATTTGAAAGCCTTTGCTGCCAAAACATTACCTACGATTCAACATCACTTAGCCGAAATTGAGGCTATCCAAAAAGGCATGAAATAATCAGCTATTGATTAGTTCAGAACGGGAAAGGGAGATGTAACAATCTCCCTTTTTCTTTTTAATTGCTTGTACAGGTGTAGCTAAAACGATACTTTTAACACAGCAAAATCTACTATAAATATTATGTCGAAACCAATAGTAACCGGCCTCATGGCCTACGGAATGTCGGGACGGATTTTTCATGCCCCGTTTTTAACAACCAATCCGGGTTTTACTTTTAAAGCCGTAGTGGAGCGCCATGAAAAAAAAGCCGGCAAAAAATATCCGGACGTGATCAGCTATGACACTATCGACCAGCTGCTTAATGACGACGAGATAGAACTCATTATTGTTAACACCCCCAACAATACCCACTTTGACTATGCGATACAAGCTCTTAATGCAGGTAAGCATGTTTTGATCGAAAAACCGGCAGCCGTAACTTCAAGCGAGGTAAAAGCGCTGTATGACCTGGGTAAAAAGCTTGATCTGAAAGTGATGATCTACCAAAACCGTCGTTACGATAGTGGTTTCCTTTCGGTAAAAGAGGTAATTGAAAGCGGCAGGTTAGGGGAGTTGATCGAGGTTCATTTCAGGCTGGACAGGTACCGCATGGCCATCGGCGTAAAACAATTTAAAGAAACAGCCGGCGTTCCGGGAGGTGGTCTTACTTATGATCTTGGTGCACATCTGGTTGATAACGCCATCAGTATTTTTGGCCGCCCGTTGAGCTACGAAAAAACCACTGCAGCGCACAGGCCGGGTTCACAGGTAGATGACTATTTCAACATTCACCTCAAATACCCTAACCAGCTTAATGTTTACCTTACTTCAGGCTTACTTATTGCCGAGCACACCTACGGTTTTGTGGTGCACGGCACATTAGGCAGCTTTGTTAAAATGCGTACCGATGTTCAGGAAGCCCAGCTTGATACCGATATGATGCCAACCGACGAAGGCTTTGGTATTGAACCCGAAGGCAGCGACGGCAAACTGGTACTAATGGGTGCCGACGGACAAAAAACTGTGGAGTGGATCAAGTCACCGAAAGGTAATTATAACGGCATATTTGATGCGGTGTATCATACCGTACGTGAAAATGCGTTATTCCCGGTAACGGAAGAGCATGTTGCCTGGCAAATTGAATTGCTTGAAAGCTAAAAATATTGTAACTATGCTTATTAAACGCTAATTAAAATAATGAAGAAACTGTATTTACTGCTTTGTCTGATTATTGCCGCCGGGTGCAGCCAGGCACAAACGCCACCTGCTAATTCGGGCTTACCGCCATATCACATCCTCACTACAGACAGTGTTTACGTTACTCCTGCTAATTTAAAAAAGAACAAACCGGTAATGGTGATCTATTTTTCGCCCGATTGCAGCCATTGCCAGCACCTGATGTACGATCTGAAACCCGAATTGCCCAAGTTAAAAGATGTGCAGATCGTGATGATCACTTTTATGCCCATGCTTAAAGGTATTCAAACTTTTCAGCGCGATTTTGACCTGGCCAAATACCATAACATCACTATCGGCACCGAAGGTTACACGTACCTTGTACAGAAATTTTATAGTGTGCAAACCACACCGTACATAGCCATTTATAACAAGTATGGTAAATTATTTCAGTCGTACCCCAAAGTGCCAAAAATTCCGGTGCTGATGGAAACGCTTAAGAAAGTATAAAGTAGCTAACTTATATCAAAGCCGGTTAACGTTACGTTAACCGGCTTTTTGTTTTAACGTCCCATCAGGGCCTCTCGCAGAGAACCCTGATGTATACGCCATGCAGATTTGCTGTTCTGAATACCCGTTAGTAGCTTAAAACGCGGCGAACCTCAGGGTCCTCTGCGAGAGGCCCAGATGGACCTTGACTTAAACACTGTGAGCCTCAAACAACAAAGCGTCATTGCGAGGTACGAAGCAATCCCCAATTAGCAGATCCGCCCTGTACAGTTTGGGATTGCTTCGTACCTCGCAATGACGATCTTATTTTTTCGAATCATTTTAATCAACGCAATCAAAACCAATCAAGGGGGTACTGATTACGCTCCAGAATATTTACCTTTGCGGCCATATTTAAGTTGACGATGAAGAATACCGCATTAACCGATATCCACGTAAAAACCGGTGCCAAAATGGTTCCTTTTGCCGGTTACAACATGCCCGTTCAATACGTAGGCATTAACGCCGAGCACGAAACCGTGCGTAAGGCCGTTGGTGTTTTTGACGTAAGCCACATGGGCGAATTCATTTTAAAAGGCGAGAACGCGCTTGACCTGATCCAGCGTGTTACCAGCAACGATGCCTCAAAATTATATGATGGCAAAGTGCAGTACTCATGCCTGCCCAATGAAGATGGTGGTATTGTTGATGACCTGTTAGTTTATCGCATCGACGAGAAAACCTACATGCTGGTGGTTAATGCCTCAAACATCGAAAAAGACTGGGACTGGATCTCCAAATACAATACCAACGGTGTAGATATGAAAAACATATCCGACCGTACATCACTGCTGGCTATCCAGGGCCCGAAAGCTGCCGAAGCTTTGCAAAGCCTTACCGATACGGACCTGGTATCTATGGAATACTACACCTTTACAAAAGGCACTTTTGCAGGTGTTGACAACGTGGTGATATCTGCTACCGGTTATACCGGCGCTGGCGGTTTCGAGATCTATTTTGAAAATCAATATGCAGAACAGATCTGGGATGCTATTTTCAAAGCAGGCGAGCCTTTCGGTATAAAACCAATTGGCTTAGGCGCACGCGATACTTTACGTTTGGAAATGGGCTTTTGCCTTTACGGTAATGATATAGATGATACTACCTCTCCACTTGAAGCTGGTTTGGGCTGGGTAACCAAATTCAATAAAGAATTTACCAATGCCGAAGCCCTGCAGTCACAAAAACAAGCTGGCGTAAGCCGTAAATTGGTAGGCTTTGAAATGATTGACCGTGGTATCCCTCGTCACGATTATGTGGTAGTTGATGCCGATGGCAATACCATTGGTAAAGTAACCTCGGGCACGCAATCGCCATCGTTACAAAAAGCTATTGGTATGGGCTATGTGGACACCGCTTTTGCTAAAGAAGGCACGGAGATCTACATCAGTATCAGGGATAATAAAATCAAGGCGAAGATTGTAAAACCACCGTTTTATAAATAGGTCATTCCTTTCAGGTCATTGGGTCATCAGGTCATTTTTTATTGACTCAACCAATGACCTGATGACTCAATGACATAATGACCAATCACAAATGAAAAAGGAATTAAACGTTTGCCTGACCCCTGCACTATTGCCGCTGTTTAATGTGGAAGATTATATTGTAGTGGTTATTGATATTTTCAGGGCAACATCATCTATATGTTATGGTATTGAAAACGGTGCTGAGGCTATTATACCGGTATCACAAGTTGAGGAGTGTGCCGCGTATAGAGAGAAAGGGCTGGATTACCTTCTTGCCGCCGAACGCGACGGATCGGTAGTCGAGGGTTTTGATTTTGGCAACTCGCCATTTTCTTACACTAAAGAAAAAGTAGCCGGTAAAACAATTGTGTTAACCACTACAAACGGCACGCATGCGCTTCATCTATCGCGCAGCGCCAAAAAAATAGCAATAGGTTCGTTCCTGAACCTTACTGCGTTGAGTAACTGGCTTAACACCCAAAACGAGAATGTGCTGCTGGTGTGCGCCGGCTGGAAAAACAATTTCAATTTGGAAGATACCCTGTTTGCTGGTGCTGTAATTGAACAGTTAAAAGATAAAGGCTTTGTATTGGATGATGCTGCTATCGCAGCTAATGATCTTTTCCAGATCGGCAAAACGAATATCAATGTTTATCTCAAGAAAACATCGCACGGCGAGCGCCTTAAAAAATTAGGCATCGAAAAAGATATCGAGTTTTGTTTACAGGTTGATTTAACCACGGCAATTCCTGTTTTGGAAGGGGAGAAGCTGGTGAAGTTAGCGGTATAACAAGCCCGCATCTAAAAACAGCGTCATTGCGAGGTACGAAGCAATCCCCGATAGCAGGTTCGCCCTGTATAGTTTGGGATTGCTTCGTACCTCGCAATGACGTCTTTTTTGATAATTTTTATTACGCCGCAGTAAACTCCACAAGCGCCTTTTCAATCCTGCTGATAGTTTCTTGTTTACCCAGCAGCGCAACAATATCAAACACATGCGGGCCGAACTTGCCGCCAACCAGCATAATGCGGAAAGGCAGCATTACGTCACCAACCTTTAAGCCTTTTTCTTCGCCAAGTGCTTTGAACTTAGCTTCCAGCTCGTGCGCATCTATAGTAGTTTCACCATTTAATAACGTGATGAACTCATGATAAAATTCTGTTTTGGCAGCTGTCCATTTAGGTTTTACGGCGTTAAGATCATATGCTGCAGGCTGCTCAAAAAAGAACCCTGCCTGCTGGTAAAAATCGGGTAACAGCACACACCTATCTTTGATCAGGTTAATAACTTTTACAAGATATTCCTCATCCTTAACAACAATTCCTTTATCTGTTAAAACGTGGCTAACTGCTAACTGCAAACTGCCAGCTGATGACTGTTTAATCCACTCGGCGTTGAACCATTTGGCTTTTTCAAAATCAAACTTAGCACCCGATTTATTAACCCGTTCTATCGAAAATTTTTCGATCAGTTCATCAAGCGTAAAAATCTCCTGTTCGGTACCATCGTTCCACCCTAAAGTAGCCAGCAGGTTCAGGAATGCTTCAGGTAAAAAACCAAGCTCACGGAAACCAGGGGTTAACTCGCCCGATTTTGCATCAAACCAGCTCATAGCGTAAACCGGGAAGCCTAAACGTGCCCCATCGCGCTTGCTGAGCTTACCATGACCATCCGGTTTCAATATCAGCGGTAGATGTGCCCATTGCGGCATGTCTGCTTTCCATCCTAAATATTCCCAAAGCAACAAATGTACAGGGGCCGAAGGCAACCATTCCTCGCCACGGAAGGCGTGGGTGATCTTCATCAGGAAATCATCAACCACAACCGCCAAATGGTAAGTAGGCATACCATCGGCCTTCAACAATACTTTATCATCAACCAGGCTGGTTTCAAAGCTCACATACCCACGGATCATATCATTGAAACTCACGGTTTCGCCTTCCGGCATTTTGATACGGATCACGTGTGGCGTTCCGGCGGCAAGCAGCTCATCAACCTCATGTTGCGGTAATGATAATGAGTTACGTAAAGTATGGCGATAGGCCAACCCGTACTGAAAATTAGGAATTTCCTTACGGTTCTTGTCCAGATCTTCGGCAGTATCAAACGCATAATAAGCATGGCCTTCCATAACCAGGCGTTCGGCATATTCGCGGTAAAGTGGTTTACGTTCACTTTGGCGATAAGGGGCATAAGGGCCGCCGGCAACAGGGCTTTCATCGGGGTGAAGACCGCACCATTTAAGGCAGTCTAAAATATATTCTTCGGCACCCCCCACATAACGGGTCTGGTCGGTATCCTCAATTCTTAAAACAAAATCGCCGCCATGCTTTTTGGCGAATAAATAGTTGAACAACACAGTGCGCACACCGCCAAGGTGCAAACCACCTGTAGGGCTCGGCGCAAAACGGACTCTTACTTTTTTATCGGTCATGATGGGGGCAAAGATAGTTTATAAGTCCGGAAGTCGGAAAGTCCGTGAGTCCGAAAGATTAGAAGTTTAAAAGCCTGCCCGAAAGTAAAATCCGAACTTTTTGCCGGATCAATCTGCGGACTTGCGGACTTTCCGACTTCCAGACATCTCCCTCCCCAACAAAAATTATATTTTACAAAGCAATTTTACGTTATTTGGGCTGTGCCCAGCATGAACCCATATCAACAGAAAAAACGTTGGAAATATTTACTCCTCGCTTTTGCAGTAGTAATTGCCAGCGGTTCATTATTTTACACCAGCTACCTGGTAAAAAACATTGCCCGCTCGGAGCGTACCCGCGCCCAGGTTTGGGCCATGACCATGAGGCAGTTACTGAACTCAGACGATGACGATTTTTTCAGTTACGTAATTTCTGTACGTGACAGTTTAACCGTACCCGCAATTATCACCGACGAAAAAGACGAGATTATTTTATGGCGCGGATTAGACACCACCAAAACCTACAACAAGCTGGAAGCCGAAAATAAAAAAGGAAAAAAATACGACCCGACTTATTTCGAGAATGAGCTGCAATATATGAAAGGCCAGCACGCGCCCATAAAGTTTAAAGTTTTGGGCGATAACAACTATGTTTACTACAAAGATTCTCCTTTACTTACGCAGCTTCGGCTATTCCCTTACGTACAGCTTACTGTAATTGCTGTATTTTTATTGATGGCTTATACGGCCTTCAGCTCCTCGCGTAAATCGGAGCAGGACCAGGTTTGGGTGGGTTTAGCCAAGGAAACGGCCCATCAACTGGGAACACCAATATCATCGCTCATGGCCTGGATTGAGCTGATGAAGGAAAAATTCAATGCCGAGGACGATGTGCTGGTGGCCGAAATGGAGAACGACGTAAAACGCCTGGAAATTGTGGCCGACCGCTTTTCGAAGATCGGATCAAAACCGGTACTGGAAGAGCATGGCGTATATGCTGTAGTGAAAGATTTTGTAGACTATTTTAAGGTGCGCGTAAGCAAGAATATCAGCTTTGAAATGACGGGCAACCCGCACCTTAAGGCCGGGCTTAATATTCCGCTGTTTGACTGGGTATTGGAAAATTTACTAAAAAACGCCGTTAACGCCATTGAGGGCAAGGGAAGCATTAAAGTTGAAATCAGCGGCAACAAGGTAAAAAATCAAATCTTTATTGATATTACAGATACCGGCAAAGGCATCCCGCGCTCTAAGTTTGATACCGTTTTTCAACCGGGCTATACCACTCGTAAACGTGGCTGGGGACTGGGCTTATCGCTCACCAAACGGATCATGGAAAACTACCATAACGGACAGGTATTTGTGAAAGATTCGGAAGTAGGGAAGGGAACAACTTTCAGGATAGTATTAAAAAACACGCGTAATGATAACAAAACCAAAACCAGGTGATTATTCGCCGTTTGCAGCAGGATATGTAGGACTTGTTGGCGACAACGATGTAATTAACATGCTTGAGCAGCAAATGGAGATCAGCTACCAGCTTTTCAGCAATTTAACCGATGAGCAGGGTTTATATGCGTATGCTCCCGGCAAATGGACAGTTAAACAAGCTTTGGGCCATATGATTGATACCGAGCGTACGTTTGCTTACAGGGCATTGGTGTTTTCGCGCAATCATATCGAGCTGCCGGGCTTTGACCAGGACGTTTATGTTAACAACACCGATTTCAACAGTCAAAATATAAAAGACCTTGCCGAAGAATTCAGGGCATTGCGCCAGGGCAATCTTTATATGGTTAAGGCTTTCAGCAACGAGCAGTTAAATCGTAACGGCATAGCCAGTAACCACTTATTTACCGTTACAGCCTTTGTATTTATGCTGGCCGGGCATGAGCGCCATCATTTAAACTTATTTAAAGAGCGGTACGGGATTGAGTAAACCTGCCGCTTTTTTAAACGGATTAATACCTTCTGTAAAAAACACGGGTACGCAAAAACGGCCAAACCAAACAGAATATTATTCCTCGTAGACACCAATAAAATCCGAAAAGCCTACTTGTTAGCAAATTATCAGGCATAGTATTCGTGTTGGTTGCCGACATTATAACGCCTGCAAGTATTAGGGATACAATTAACCAAACAGTCCAGACACCCAAACCCCATAAAAAAGCTTTCCAAAACTTTGGCCTTGGACTAAATACCATATCATATATAACCTTATTTTCTTCCGGTACAGTAACCGGCTTTTCTACAAAGCGGGGCTTTTGATCTGCTTTATCCTGATGATCTCTTTTGGGCTTATCTTTTTTAAACTCGCTACCGCAATAAAGGCATTTGCTGATTTCCTGGGTATAATTATATTCAAGCTGTCCGCCGCAATTACTGCAGTTAAGCGCTTTATTGTTTGCTAATGATATGGTTTAAGCCCTGATTTATCGGGCGAATATACTTATTGGCCACAAACAAAAAAAGCCCCGCCAAAAGGCCGGAGCTTTAAATAATACTGACTAAATAGCTTATAATTTTTCGATCCGCTGATCTTCTTTATCCAGCACTTCCTTTTTTTCGATACGGTATGAAATAAACAAACCCGCTCCTCCAAAAATAGCGATTAGCGCTACGTATAAAAAGAAAACATCATCGTCAAAACTATTGAATATGCCACGGTTTAAAACATAGGCCAAAAATAAACCGATACCTGAACCAATGAGCAATAAGCCCCATTTTAAATTTTGATAAGGAGCTGATTGTGGTTTGTAACTCCTTGGATCCATGTTTCGTTCAATCATAGCTAATTTCTCCCGTTTGTTTAAGTAAACGATCCCGAAGATCATTGCGAATAAGCTGAGGGGTATTATAATTCCTGCTAATACACCTAATTCACCTGCGCCCATAATATTTGTTTTTTTAATTAAGTTAATTTTGTTTTTTCTCTCTGTAAATACCCCGTTGTGGTGTATTTGTAAACTATGACCACACGTTTTTTAAACAGGTTACACCCTTATTGAAAATATTTTCAACTAAACTACTTGTTATGTTGAGTATTTGAATCCAGGGTCTTTGAAGGGGAAAATGACATTTGCCCCTTTTGTCATGCTGAGGCACGAAGCATCTTCTTCGCCCTTTATTGCGGCCATACTTGTGAAGAAGATCCTTCGTGCCTCAGGATGACAGTTTTTTTAATTATCGTCATGTTGAACTTGTTTCAACACCTCACTCGCTAAGCCACATGCTAAGCAAATCGCCTACCTTTCTTGTGGGGTGCTGAAACAAGTTCAGCATGACGGCATGGGGATGTCTTTACACCTTAAGAGTCCAACGGATTTAAACACTCAGCATGACAAAAACTTTTCAATAAGATTTTTATGCCGGGTACAACAAGGCCAACCAATTCAAATAAATTTATTCCTATTAACTTTGCTCCGTTATGATAAGTGCGGCTACTCCATTTAACCTGCTGGGGCAGGATCTTTTATTACTTCCACAAAAAGCCATTTACTGGCAGCAACAAAAAGCGCTGATAGTTGCCGATGTACACCTGGGTAAGGTTGGGCATTTCCGTAAGGCAGGCATAGCGGTGCCAAGGGATATGGAGCAAAGCGACCTCGCTGTACTTTCCGATCTGATTTACGAACACAAACCGGAAAAGTTAATTTTCCTGGGTGATCTGTTCCACAGCGACATGAATAACGACTGGGATTGGTTTATTCTGTGGCGAAGTCAGTTCCCGGCATTACAGATCATTCTCATCCGCGGCAACCACGATATCATTGACGATAAGCATTATCACAATCTGAATATCGAACTGCATGACGAACTATTGATTGGCCCTTTCCTGATGATGCACCACCCGCTTGCTACTGATCAGCAGGAAGCTGCAGGCTATGTCTTTTGCGGACATATCCATCCCGGGGTTAACTTAAGCGGCCGGGGACGGCAAAGCATCACGCTGCCTTGTTTTGCCTTCGGCAGCAGGCAGGGGATACTACCATCATTCGGAAAGTTTACCGGGCGGGTAGCTATCAGGAGCCTTCAAAACGACAGGATCTTTGCCGTATTAAAAGATAAGGTTATCCCCATAGCCTAAATTCATCTCGTAAAACACGCTTTATTTCAATAAATTACCTGTCATAGCAGTGTATTTGAGCATTGAATTCCAGCACATTGTTTTAGATTGATTCTAAATAGCTTTTTGGTCTTCAATAAGCCAAAACCTCTTCTATGTTTTGTTATTTAATAAATACTTTTGCCTAATAAATCCAATTCATAATGAGCGAATTCAAACAAACCTTAAACTCGTCGCTGGGCAAAAAGCTGATCATGGCTTTAACAGGCTTGTTTCTGTGCACGTTTCTGATTGTGCACGTAGGCGGCAACCTGCTGTTGTTTAACAACGATAACGGTTTCAGTTTTAACGTGTATGCCAACTTCCTTACGCATTTTCCGCCTATTGAAGTTATTGCATACCTGTTGTACCTTTCCATTTTAGTGCATGCACTATACGGTTTGATCCTGACTGTCAAAAACCGTAAAGCCCGTCCTGTACGCTATGCAGTAGCGGCAAAATCTGATGCCTCGTGGTCGTCAAAAAACATGGGCCTGCTGGGTTCAATCATGTTCCTGTTCATCGTTATCCACATGGGCGATTTCTGGTTCCGTTACCACAACGACAAAACCATGGGCTTCAAAGAGTACCGTACCGATCTGGCAACCGGCGAAACAAAAGTTAGTGATTACACACCAGCTAACGCCGAATTCAGTCACTCTGTATCAACCGAAAACAATGTGGAAGTTGTAAGAGTGAAAGATCTGCACGCACGTGTGGCTTACAGCTTTAGTAACATTATTTACGTAATATTTTACGTAATAGCGATGGGCGCTGTAGCATTTCACTTACTGCATGGTTTCCAGAGCGCGTTCCGCACGCTGGGCTGGGTACACCGTAAATATACCCCGGTAGTTTATTTTGTTGGCACATGGCTGTTTGCGGTTATTATTCCGCTGGCTTTTGCCGCCATGCCGGTTTATTACTACTATTTATCAACCCAGGGAGCTCACTAAGTTAGCTGGCCAAAAGCCACAAACATAAACATATAGAAGAGATGACATTAGATGCTAAAATTCCTCAAGGCCCATTAGCCGAAAAATGGAGCAAGCATAAATTTGATCTGAAGCTGGTTAACCCCGCCAACAAACGTAAATACGATATCATCATTGTAGGTACAGGTTTGGCCGGAGCTTCGGCGGCTGCAACATTGGCCGAACTGGGTTACAATGTGAAGGCATTTTGTTTTCAGGACAGCCCCCGCCGTGCGCACTCTATTGCTGCACAAGGCGGTATTAATGCTGCTAAAAACTACCAGAACGACGGCGACAGCGTTTTCCGTTTATTTTACGATACGATTAAAGGTGGTGACTACCGTGCCCGCGAATCAAACGTTCACCGTTTGGCCGAGGTTTCGGTAAACATCATTGACCAGTGCGTTGCACAGGGTGTACCTTTTGCCCGCGAATACGGCGGCTTGCTGGATAACCGTTCATTCGGTGGTTCGCAGGTATCACGTACCTTCTACGCAAGGGGACAAACAGGACAGCAGCTTTTATTAGGTGCATACTCTGCCCTTAACCGCCAGATCCATGCCGGCAAAGTAAAAGTATACACCCGTCACGAAATGCTTGACGTAGTAACTATCGACGGCCATGCCAAAGGTATTGTTACCCGTAATATGCTTACAGGCGACATTGATACCCATGCAGGCCACGCAGTATTATTGTGTACAGGTGGTTACAGTAATGTGTTCTACCTGTCAACAAACGCCATCGGCTCAAACGTAACTGCAGCATGGAGGGCACACAAACGCGGTGCTTTCTTCGGCAACCCTTGCTATACTCAAATTCACCCAACCTGTATCCCTGTAAGCGGCGATCACCAGTCTAAGTTAACGCTGATGTCTGAATCGTTACGTAACGACGGTAGGGTATGGGCACCAAAAACTGTTGAAATTGCCGAGCAATTACGCAAAGGCACATTAAAAGCCGACCAGGTTAAAGAAGACGAGCGCGATTACTTCCTGGAACGTAAATATCCGGCTTTCGGTAACCTTGTTCCGCGCGACGTGGCTTCACGTAACGCCAAGGAAATGGTTGAAGAAGGTAAAGGTGTTGGTGGCTCAGGCTTCGCGGTATTCCTTGACTTTGCTGACGCGATTAAGCGCTTAGGCGAGGAAACCGTTAAAGCCAAATACGGTAACCTGTTTGACATGTATATCCAGATCACCGACGAAAACCCATACAAACAACCAATGCGTATTTACCCGGCGGTTCACTATACCATGGGTGGCCTTTGGGTTGATTATAACCTGAGCACTACCATTCCTGGTTTATATGCTTTGGGCGAGTGTAACTTCTCCGACCACGGCGCTAACCGCCTTGGTGCATCTGCACTGATGCAGGGTTTATCTGATGGTTACTTCGTGATCCCTTACACCCTTGGTGATTATTTAGCTAAAACCGGCCCTAAAAAGGTTGATACCAGCCACCCTGCTTTTGAACAAACCAAACAGGACGTAATTGCTCACGTAAATAAACTGCTTGCATTAAAAGGCACCAAAACTGTTAACGAATACCACCGCGACCTTGGCCACATTATGTGGGAATATTGCGGCATGGCCCGTACTGAAGAAGGCCTGATTAAAGCAAAAGGCCTGATCCAGGCGCTGAAAGCCGATTTCTGGAAAAATGCTATCGTAACAGGTGAAAACGAAGAAGTAAATGCATCGCTTGAAAGGGCTGGTCGTATTGCCGACTTTATTGAGCTTGGCGAGCTAATGGTTGATGACGCTTTAATGCGCAAAGAATCATGCGGAGGTCACTTCAGGGTTGAATCACAAACACCAGAAGGTGAAGCACTACGTGATGACGAAAACTTTGCGTTTGTAGCTGCATGGGAGTTTAAAGGTGAAAACCAGCCGGAAGAATTGCACAAAGAGCAATTAACTTTCGAAGCGGTACATTTATCACAGCGTAATTATGCATAGTGAATGGTTTATTAAGTGAGTAGATGATTAAGTTAGATCAGGTTTTCCTGCCCTTAAAAACCACTCACCCAATTAACTACTCACTCAATCAACAAAACAACGATAACTCAAATCTAAAACAAAGATGAGTAACGGAAATATGAACCTGACGCTTAAAGTATGGCGTCAAAAAAATGCTCAAACCTCGGGTAAATTCGTAAGCTATAAAGCTGAGAACATTTCGCCCGACATGTCGTTCCTTGAAATGCTCGACGTGGTAAACGAAAGCCTTACCCACAAAGGTGATGAGCCAATAAACTTTGACCACGACTGCCGCGAAGGTATCTGCGGTATGTGTTCATTATATATCAACGGTCACCCGCACGGACCAAAACGAGGTATCACTACCTGCCAGCTACACATGCGTACCTTTCATGATGGCGAAACCATTACCATTGAACCATGGCGCGCGGAAGCATTCCCTATTGTAAAAGACTTAGCGGTTGACCGTTCAGCTTTCGATAGGATCCAGCAGGCCGGTGGATATGTTTCGGTAAACACCGGTGGTGTACCTGATGGCAACGCTATCCCAATCCCTAAGGTTATTGCTGACGAGGCTTTCAACTCGGCTACCTGTATTGGTTGCGGTGCCTGCGTTGCAGCTTGTAAAAATGCATCTGCCATGCTGTTCGTATCGGCTAAGATCACTCAGCTGGGTTTATTGCCGCAAGGCCAGCCTGAGCGCTACCGTCGTGTGCAATCAATGGTTGCACAGATGGACGAAGAAGGTTTCGGTAGCTGTACCAACACCGGTGCCTGCGAAGCAGAATGTCCAAAGGAAATTAAGCTTACCAACATTGCCCGCATGAACAACGACTATTTCAGCGCGAAACTGTTCAGGGAAGAAGAAGTACATGAGCAAAATCATTAATTGAATTTGATGCATATCATACAAGCGGCCTGGTTTTTCCGGGCCGTTTTTATTTTATAATAATCCGGTTACGCCCCTTTGAGTTATCATATTCTCAGCCTCCCTGGTTGCTGTTTATCTTTATTATTACAACGCTTAATTATTTTGGATGAAGCTTCATTTACGCCTTTTCGATTTTTCGCAAAAAATCAATTATAAAAACGAAATCCTGGCGGGCTTAACCGTAGCTATGACCATGATGCCCGAATCATTGTCATTTGCTATACTGGCTGGTTTCCCGCCTTTAATGGGCTTATATGCCGCTTTTATAATGGGATTGGTCACCTCCATTTTTGGTGGCCGGCCCGGGTTAATTTCGGGCGGAGCAGGAGCTACAGTAGTTGTGCTGATAGCGCTCATGAAATCGCACGGGCAGGAATATGTATTCGCAGCTGTGGCTTTGGCGGGCGTAATTCAAATCCTGGTTGGTTTGTTTAAGCTGGGAAAGTTTATCCGCCTGGTACCTCAACCGGTAATGTATGGCTTTGTTAACGGGCTTGCCGTTATAATTTTTATGGCGCAGCTTGAACAGTTTAAAACCGTAGTGAACGGTCATGAAGCCTGGCTTAGCGGCACTCCTTTATTCATCATGGCCGGATTGGTCGCTTTAACTATCGCCATAGTGTTTGTTTTGCCTAAATTCACCAAAGCTGTTCCTCCATCATTGGTTGCAATTATTGTTGTGTTTGCGTTAGTGCTTGGTCTTGGCATCCATACCAAAACGGTTAGGGATATTGCAGCGGTAAGCGGAGGCTTTCCACCATTTCATATTCCGGCCATCGCTTTTAACATCGATACCTTAAAGATCATTTTTCCCTATGCACTCATTATGGCTGGAGTTGGCCTCACCGAGGGATTATTAACTTTAAACCTTGTTGATGAAATGACCGCAACCCGCGGTAACAGTAACCGTGAATGCATTGCGCAGGGAAGTGCCAATATTTTGAACGGTTTCTTTTCGGGCATGGGCGGTTGCCCCATGATTGCTCAAACACTGGTTAACCTTTCCGCGGGGTCCAGGGCGAGGCTCTCGGGTATTATTGCCGCTTTAACCATTCTGCTTATCATACTTTTTGGCGCACCGGTTATCGAAAAACTGCCGATGGCGGCGCTTACCGGTGTGATGATCATGGTAGCTATTAGCACCTTTGAGTGGATAAGCTTTCGCATCATTAATAAAATGCCCAAACAGGATATATTTGTTGGGATCCTGGTAGCACTGATCACTATATGGCTGCATAACCTCGCACTTGCTGTATTGATCGGTGTTATTATCTCGGCCCTGGTTTTTGCATGGGAAAGCGCCAAACGCATCCGCGCCCGCAAATACATTGATGCTTCAGGCGTTAAGCACTATGAGATCTATGGCCCGCTGTTTTTTGGTTCTGTAATGGCTTTTAACGAAAAGTTTGATATTACCAATGATCCGAATGAAGTAATTATCGACTTTAAAGACAGTCGTGTTGCTGACATGTCGGGCATTGACGCGTTAAACAAGCTTACCGAAAAATATCGCTCGGCAGGTAAGAAATTACTCCTCAAACACCTTAGTGAAGATTGCCGGATATTGCTGAAAAATGCCGAAGATATCGTCCATGTGAATATAATGGAGGATCCTGCTTATCGTGTGGTAGCTGAGAAGTAGGATTATCCTGATAAAAAAATGTCCTTTCGATTGAGTAGAGAGGGGACAGGCGCCGGGGCGAAAAAGAAATCTTGTACGCCTTGAAAAGCCGCAATGCATTTTTTAGGGAGCATGGCGTAGAAGATTCCTCCTCACCCTTGCACACAGGCCTCACACTGTTCGTCGAAATGACATAATGGTTTGTTAGCGTTATTTACTCTGCTACGTCAATCACCAACTTGCCACTTGCTTTGCCGTTTTCCAATATATCATGAGCTTCATTGGCGGTAGGCAGTGTAAAAGAACGTTCATCAACCAGCGGAATCAGTTTACCTGCCTCAGCAAGCCGGGTTGCTTCCTGCATAATTTCACCGTGGTGTTTACGCCCTTTCCCGGTAAGCATCGGCATCAAAGTGAACACCCCTGAATAGGTAGCGCCACGGAACGATAATGGTGCCAGTTTATGTTCGCCCCAGCCAAGGCAGCTTACCACATGGCCGGTATAATACTTCGCAGCCACAAATGAAGCATCTAACGTAGCACCACCCAAAGTATCGTAAACAATATCGAACCCCTCATCATTGGTATATTTATTTACATATTCTTCGACGGTTGTGGCCCGGTAGTCAATAAATGTGGCGCCGATACTTTCAATATATTGTTGCTGTGCCGCACTACCGGTAGCATAAACATCTGCCCCGAAAGCTTTAGCTATCTGAACCGCCAAATGACCAACGCCGCCTGCACCACCATGTACCAATACCTTTTGCCCTTCGTGTACGTTTGCCCTATCCACAAGGCCCTCCCAGGCGGTTATAAAATTAAGCGGCATTGAAGCAGATTGATGCATGCTTAAACTGGCGGGTTTAACCGTGAGCAGGTCGGCATCAAAAGCAGCATATTGCGCGTAAGTGCCCTGTAAACCCCCTATACCACCGGCAAGGCCATACACTTCGTCGCCAGTCCGGAAGCGGGTGACACCAGCACCTACAGCTTCAACAATGCCGGCAAAATCCATCCCTAAAATAGCCGGTAATGGTTGCCTTGCATGCCCTCCTTTACCTGTACGGATCTTGTTATCCAATACACTTACACCGCTGGCTATAATGCGCACCAGCACCTGCCCTTCTGCAGCAACAGGACGTTCAACTTCGGTAAGTGTAAAAGGGGCATTTGCTTCGGGTGCTATTAGCGCCTGCATGGTCGGTTTATTTTGATTTTCCATTTTAGTAATTCTGTCGTTTGATTATAGTACAAAATTATACAACACACCCCCCGTCAGCCTTGTACAAATCCTCGTAATAATTGTACATTTACACTATGGTTAAAGATAATTTATACCAGCCCTTTGAGATCGTTTTACGCGAACCGCTCAATGCCTGCCCCCGCAGCGAACATTCACACAGCTTCTTCGAGTTTATTTATATTGTTAGTGGTACCGGTAAACAATGCATTAACAAAAGCAAGTTCGCCTATAAGCCCGGACACCTGTTTCTGCTTACGCCCGATGACTCTCATTATTTTGAGATAGCAACATCAACGCAGTTCCTGTTCATCCGCTTTAATATGGCTTATATTAAGAATTATAAGCTGCCCGGCGATGCCGTTAAGCACCTTGAATTTATCCTGAAAAATGCTTCCCGGGCGCCCGGCTGTGTATTAAAAAGCCATGAAGACAGCGCCGTTGTAAAACCCATTATGCAAGCCATTATCAGCGAACAGCAAAAGAATGGCCTTTATAGCAAAGAGCTTTTGCAGCAATATATCAACACGGTTATTGTAATTGTTGCCCGCAATGTGGCTATGAGTATGCCTGACGAAGTAGATGAAAATACAGAGGAAAAAGCGCTTGATATTTTGCAGTACGTCCAGGTCAATATCTATTTCCCCGAAAAGCTTAGGGCTGAGGCTATAGCCGATAAGATGGGGATTTCAGAAACCTATGTCGGCCGCTATTTTAAAAAACACACCAATGAAACCCTACAGCAATATATCATTAATTATAAACTTAAGCTTATCGAAAACCGTCTGCTGCATAGTAACATGCGCATGGTTGAAATTGCAAATGAGCTTGGGTTTAATGACGAAAGCCACCTGAACCGTATTTTTAAAAAGTACAGGAGTATAAACCCATCGGAATTTAGAAAAGCGGCTAATACAATTTAGGGCGAATACTCGCAGAACCGGCCTTATCATTTGTACTTTCAAATCAGCAAATCACAATTTTTTGTTATATAAATCAATGCAAATTGAAAATTTGATTAAAAAATCTTCAATAATTTCAAAATAATTTGCTTTTTTATCAAAAACACTTCATAAATTACAATTCATAAAGATAACTGATTATCAATTTTTAATTTATTGTGATTTTTTTATGGAAGAATCAGCTTATTTTAACCAATATAGCCCAATTGATAATGTTTGGGATGAAATGTATGGCTTAGACGCGAATGTCCGGGAACATTACCGCAAAGTTATTGACTACATTTCAAAAGAATCGGCCGACGACCTGAACAAGAAGGAGGAGCTTGCCAAGCGCCTTTTTATGAGCCAGGGCATTACCTTTACCGTTTATAACAGCGGCGAGGGTATTGAAAAGATCTTTCCTTTTGATATCATCCCCCGTATTATAACGGCCGATGAATGGGCTTTTGTTGAGCGGGGCATTAAGCAGCGCCTTAATGCACTCAATCTTTTCCTGAAAGATATTTACCACAATCAGTTTATAATAAAGGATGGCATAGTGCCTATTGATATCATTTATTCGTGCCCGCATTTTCTGCGCGAAATGTATCAGCTCCAGGTGCCCTATGATATCTATGTACACATTTCGGGTATCGACCTCATTCGCGATGAGGACGGCACTTTTTACGTGCTTGAGGATAACCTGCGTACCCCATCGGGTGTAAGCTATATGCTCGAGAACAGGGAAATCACCAAACGATTATTCCCCGATCTGCTGCCGCAATGCAGCGTACGCAGCGTTACCGAATACCCATCCATATTATATAAAAACCTGCTGGCGCTTTCCCCGCGGCAGATCCATAACCCAACTATCGTTTTACTTACGCCGGGCATTTACAACTCGGCCTATTTTGAACATACCACGCTGGCCCGCTTAATGGGGGTTGAGCTGGTAGAAGGGCGCGACCTTGTAGTAAATAACCATAAGGTATATATGAAAACCACTACCGGCCTGCAACAGGTTGACGTGATCTACCGCCGGGTTGACGATGAGTTTCTTGATCCGCTGGTATTTAACCCGGCAAGTATGTTGGGCGTGGCAGGCCTTATGGGAGCCTATCGCAAAGGCAATGTAGCCATAGTAAATGCCACAGGTACCGGCGTTGCCGACGATAAGGCGGTTTATACCTATGTGCCCGATATGATCCGCTATTACCTGAATGAGGAACCGATCCTAAAAAATGTACCCACACACCAGTTAGGCAACCGCGACGAGCGCGAAATGGTATTTAAAAACCTCAATAAAATGGTGGTTAAAAAAACCAATGGCAGCGGCGGGTATGGTATGCTGATGGGCCACGCGGCAAGCGAACAGGAAATAGATGAATATAAAAAGGAAATACTGAAAGATCCACGTAACTTCATAGCACAGCCAACTATCAGTCTTTCGGCGGCACCGTGCTATATGCAGGGCGAATTAAAACCACGCCGGGTTGATTTCAGGCCTTACGCGCTTTACGGCCCCGATGGTATTGAAATAGTACCCGGTGGCTTAACCCGCGTGGCTTTAAAAGAAGGCTCGCTGGTGGTAAACAGCTCACAGGGTGGCGGCAGTAAGGATACTTGGGTTTTGGCCTGAGGTTAAAGGTAAAAGGCTTTTCAAGTAAAACAAAAATAAACAAGGATGGGGTTTAAGTAAATCCGAAATTGAACATCCGACTTCCGAAATACAGATCATATGTTAAGCAGGGTTGCAGCAAGTTTTTATTGGTTAAGCCGTTACATTGAGCGCAGCGATGGTATGCTGCGGATGTTAAAAATTAATTATGCCTCGTCGCAGGATACGGTGCAGGAATTTACCTGGGAGCCCGTGATGAGGATCTTTGCCGGATTGAACGCCGGCGAAGCCGAAAAACTGGACAATGACAGCCGGTCGGTTTTAAAGTATATGGTTACCGGGAAAAACAATCCTAATTCCATACTTAATATTATTACCCTGGCACGGGAAAATGCCCGTGGCGTACAGGAACACATTACCAAGGACCTTTGGCAATGCCTTAACGAATATTACCACACGGTAAAAGATCCGCGCCTGGAACGTGCCCTGCACCGGGAAGACCCTATAGGAGTGCTGGATGTTTTAATAAAACAGGTAATGCTTTATTACGGCACGGTGGAGATCACCATGGAGCGTGGCGAAGGCCGTGCATTTATGAACATTGGCAAATATCTGGAGCGGGCTATCCAGTCGGTTGATATTTTGGATACCAAGTTCAGCTCAATCAGTGATAACCCCGACTTGCTTACGGATACTACCTATTGGAAACACCTGTTGCTTTCGTTAGGCGGTTACGAGCTGTATTTAAAAACCTATCGTGAGGGCTTTGAGGCCGAAAATGTTTTGGAGCAGGTTGTGCTGAACAACGACTTCCCGCGTTCGGTTATCTATTCGGTTAACAATATTCAGCGCTATTTCGATAGATTGAAAAACGACAGCAATGCCGATGATTACCGGGAAATGTCGTTCCAGATAGGCAGGCTGCAAAGCCGTATAAAATACAGTTCGGTAAAAAGCATTAAGCAGGAGGGCCTGCACCTGTTTCTCACCCAGATCAGGAGTGAGCTATACGGCGTGGGTAATTCACTAAACCAGCATTATTTTGCTAATTCATAAATATGATTTGAAAATGTGTTGATTTGAAGATTTGAAAATGCAGATTTACTTTTTTTATTTTCAAATCTTCAAATTGTTCAATTAACTAATTAAAGAAGAGATGCCTGAATTTAAGATCCAACATATTACCAAATATACCTATGAGGGGCCTGTACGTGACAGCGCCAACCAAATCATCCTGTTTCCGATAAAAGATGAATACCAGGAAGTGATAAAACAGGAGTTGAACATAACCGGAAACCCCGTAGTTGACACCCATATTGATTATTATGGCAACGAGGTTGGCAGTTTCACCTACAGTAATCAGCACAATATGCTGATCATTAACTCAAAGCTGGTTGTTACTACCCGCCAGCGCCCCCTGCCGGTAAATGATATTTTTCCGGAGCAGCAATGGGAAGATCTTAAGCGGCTTCAGTATATGGTGCCCTATATTGATTTTTTAAAGCAGGAATATTTTGAAGGCCTTCCCGAGTTGCAGGAGGTAGTTGAACAGGAGCGACATAAAGATGAAACCCCATTCCAGGTGGCGCTCCGTTTTTGTGGCTGGGTATACAAAAACTTCGAGTACATAAAAGGTGTAACCACAGTGGAAACCACGCTCGACGAAGTATGGAAGCTTAAAGCGGGCGTTTGCCAGGATTTTGCCCACATATTGATGGTAATGCTCCGCCAGCTTAAAATACCATCGCGCTATGTAAGTGGCTACATCTGCACCCACAGCAGCGCTATGCGCGGTGAAGGGGCTACCCATGCCTGGGCCGAGGTTTATATACCCGATTACGGCTGGCTTGGCATCGACCCTACAAACAACTGTATAGCCAATGAAACCCATGTGCGCCTGGCCGTAGGCCGCAATTTTTCAGATTGCTCACCGGTTAAAGGTGTTTATAAAGGCGCATACGGCCACAAGCTTGAAGTATCTGTAATTGTAGATGATGCTGATACTATAGTTTTTGAGGATAAAACCCACGAAACACCGGCTATGCATGCAGTAACAGAGTTTTCTAAAAACAGCTACCAGCGCTATATGGAGATCATTCAACAGCAGCAGCAGCAGTAGGGGAGTTGGCAGTTGGCAGAAAGAATAGAAAAACATGTCATTTACGCCGTTGTTGACCGCGAAGCATCACAGCTTTGCTAAACTCAGGCAATCGTTAAATCATGCCAATCAAGGTTCAACGCTCTGATAAAAAGTAACCAGCCTGGGCGCTACTACATGTACATCGTGCTGCTCTTCAATTAAACGGCGGGCGTTGAGGCCAATGTTACGGCAAAACTCTTCGTCGGTAATGCAACGCTCAATGGCATCATAAAACTCCTGCCGGTTATTGGCGATAAGAATATTAGTGCCATTGGTAAAGTTTATTCCTTCGGCCCCTAATGAGGTGGAGATGATACATTTTTCCATAGCCATGCCTTCTACTATCTTAACCCGCATACCTCCGCTTGAAAGCAACGGCACCACCATAATAGCCTTACTGTTTACAAACTCAAAAGCATCGTCAACCTCACCCTGGATAAATATCTTTCCCATCGCCTCATAATCATCAAAGCTATCGGGGATATTATGCCCGGCAACGTAAAATTTCACGCGAAGGTCGCCCTCGGTAAGGTCTTTATAAAAGCTCTCAATAAACCACTCAATACCCTCCCTGTTGGGCATCCAATCCAATGAGCCCAGGAAAAACAAGCTTGGGAACTCTGTTTTATTATAGTCGGGCTTATAATCGGGCAGGGAGATCCCTACCGGGAAAATATCAACCGGAATGGTAACACCGTATGATAACAGCGTTTTTTTATCCTCATTGGTAAATACCGCTATGGCATCAAATTTATTGAGCTGCTGCAGTTCGTAATCCTTCACCCTACGGGCCAGCAAATGCAGGTACCATTTCTTAAACAGGTCGCTTTTTTGCTGTGCCAGCCTCATCCATACCTGATGTTCAATATTGTGCGACCGATAAATCAATCTCGCTTTTGTATGCTTACGGATAGCAGCGTGATAAGGTGTTACAAACAGCCCTTCAAACTGAATAACATCATAAGTGGTTTGGCGCAATTCGCGCAACAGGAGCTTTTCAAACTCGGCATCGTAATAGCGGTCAACATCGTTTGCTTTTTTGTTGAACAGGCTGGTTATGGCATCCAGTACGGATACATTGATGTTGATATCGTAGGATGTGTACTGAATTTTCTGCAGTAGTTCATCTTCGGTAGTTTGCACGCTACCATGATATTTTTTGCCGTTCAAAGCCACCAGCGCAACTTCGTGCCCAAGCGCGATCAACCCTTTAATGGTATTGCAAACCACAATGGCGTAACCGCCATTTTGCGGAAATGGTACACGATGTGTTAAAATTAGGATCTTCAAACGGTGGAATTGGTTTTTAACAAAAATACCATCCTGAACGTGGTATTCAAAACTTCATTAAAAAATACTTAACTGCGGGTCGCTTACTCTGAAGGTACGGCGGTGATAGGGCGTAAAACCAAACTTCATTACCGTTTCGCGATGTTTGATAGTTGGATACCCTTTATTGCTATGCCAGTCATACTCTGGGTGTTCGGCTGCTAATTGCATCATATAATCATCACGGTAGGTTTTAGCCAGTATGGATGCTGCAGCTATACTGAAATATTTCCCGTCGCCCTTGATAATACATTCGTGCGGAATGCTCCGGTATTTTTTAAAGCGATTACCGTCGATGATTAAAAACTGGGGCTCAAGATGTAGTTTTTCGATGGCCCGATGCATAGCCAGGAATGATGCATTGAGGATGTTGATCTCATCTATCTCCAGGTTATCAACAGACGCTACTGCATAAGCCAAGGCTTTTTCTTCTATCTCGGCACGAAGCTGGTATCTTATCTCTTCGGTAACCTGCTTGGAGTCGTTTAGGAGGTGATGGTTAAAGTTGGGAGGCAAAATAACCGCGGCGGCAAAAACCGGCCCGGCAAGGCACCCGCGCCCTGCTTCGTCGCATCCTGCTTCCAAAAATTCATACTGGTACCTGGCTGATAGCATCCGACAAATATAATAAGTGTTGTAAACGTGTTAGTGAAGCAATTAGTATGATGAGTTTTTCAACAATGAGATTTACGAATTTTTAAAGGCCGATTAAAATAATTTTCAGCCCTTTTTGGGTAGAGACACATCACATGCGTCTCCCTTAGCACAAGCTCTTATAGCGCAACCTATCGTGATTTGCACCCGGCAGACGCATGTGATGCGTCTCTACATCTAAAATTAAAAAATCTTTAGCGTAAGCAGGGTAATATCATCAATTGGCTTGCTCTTATGTACATTGTTCAGGTAATCCATCAAAGCCTGGTTAAAATTATCGGGTGAGAGCTCGCCATGTGCCAGCACAAAATCAAGTAATTTATCCTCGTTCCATATTTTGGAGCTTGGCGACTCAAAATCCATGAGCCCATCCGTATAGTTAAAAATCAGGCTGCCGGGCTCAACATCAACTTCGCCCTCGTTTAAAAAAGGCAGATCTTCAAAAACACCGATCATCGTGGTTCCCAACTTAAGCGGAATAGCACCACCTTCCGAATAAAGTATGGTTGGGTTGTGCCCCGCGTTAATATAGTTAAGCCGCCGTTTTTTTTGATTATAACGCGCAAGAAACAAGGTGATAAACCGCTCGCCCTTGGTGTTGCTTAATACAATTTTATTTAATCTGTCAACAATGCTGGTCAAATCACCATCAACCGCTGCCCAGGCATGCAAACTGGCCTGAAAGTTGGCCATCAGCAATGCTGCAGAAATCCCCTTGCCCGATACATCAGCAATACACCATAGAAACTCATGTTCATTAAGGCGGATAAAATCAAAATAATCGCCGCCGATGTTTTGATGCGGAAGATATTTTGCGCCGATCTCCACACTATCGTCTTTATGCTCCCGCATAGGGATCAGCATATTCTGCACCTCTACAGCAAGTTCCATTTCGCGCTGAAAACGCTCGGACTGCAGGCGCTCGCGGAAAAGTTTTTTATTCTCCAAAGCCACAATGATCACGTTCATCAGCGTTTGGATGAAATTGAGATCATTGTTAAGCATCTCGCCCGAGGTATTAAAGTCGCCGATAAGGGCGTAGGCAAGCGCTTTGCTTTTGTGATATACCGGGATAAAGTAATTGTATTTTTTGAGGACTGGGTCGCGGTGCCCGGCTATGGCCGTAGGGGCTTTAACCTTACTTAGTTTTTTGCAGGCACGGGCCAGCACCACCGACGATTCAATATCACCGCCGTATTTGGCTATACAAGCAAACTTAGTATCCTTCTCAATCAAAAAACGCAGTTTGCCCACCTGCAAATAATTTTGCAGAATAACTTCCAGCATTTGAATGAGGATAGGAGTAGCGGTGTTTTTATTTATCGCCCGCGTAATTTCCAATAAAGAATTTAATTCCGACTGCCGTTTGAGCAAAAGCCTGATCAATTCGTCTTCGCCGGAACCGTCGTCTATATTCAGCATATTGATATAAGTCCGCTGACTAAAATAGAAGAAATAATTTTTAAATACGAGTACTTTGTGATTTAATATCAAAGGCATCGCGCAGACCAACCGTAACCAGGTTAAAAGCATACACCAGCAGCATAATTGCCATGCCCGGAATTACAGCTAAAAATGCCGAATCCATAACAATATAACCATAGTGTTCTTTGATCATGCCTCCCCAGGTTGGGGTAGGAGGCTGTGCGCCAAACCCCAAAAAGCTAAGCCCTGCTTCTAAAAGTATGGCTGATGCAAAATTTGATGATGCCAATACCAGTATGGGGCCGGTTATATTGGGTAAAATATGTTTGGCTATAATACGCTTGTTACTAAAACCCAAAGCCCTTGCAGCTTCAATATATTCTACTTGCTTAAGGCCCATTACCTGGCCACGTACCAGGCGGGCAACCTCAACCCACATGGATAGGCCAACGGCTATAAATATTTGCCACAACCCTTTACCTAACGCAAATGATATCGCTATTACCAGTAACAATGCAGGCAGCGCCCATAAAATATTCATCAGCCAGCTTAACGATGCATCTACCCAACCGCCAAAATAACCGGCTATCGCGCCCACGGTTACACCAAGTAGCATGCTGATAATAACCGACATCAGGCCTACCGCGAGCGAGATGCGGGTTCCCAGCAGCAGGCGGCTCAGCATATCCCGGCCATAACCATCGGTACCAAGCCAAAAAGTCTTAACACCGATATTTTCTTTCCTGATCCTGTTTTCAAAATTCTTATAAACAGCCTCTGTGGCTGCAATAACAGTCGCTTGTCCGTTATCGTTAAGAGTAACCTTCCCATTTTTATAAACAGGCTTTTGCCCGGTCGTCACCTCAAAAATATTGAATGCCTTTTTTTCGGGTTTATCTTCATCGCCAATGTAACCATTAACATAAATGGAATCTTTAACAAAATGATAGCCGGTTATAGGGATTTCTTTATAAAACGATGGCTGCCCGTACAGCATTCTGGCAAATACATTTACGGTATCAACAGGTTCCGTTTTCCGGAGCTTCAGCATCATGTAAGTTGATCCCGGTTTTTTTATGCTGAGCTGTATGATCATATTATTGGCCAGGGCAGTATCATCGGGCATGATAAGATAGCCCAGTATGGCAACAAGCAAGGTAAGCAGGATAAATGCCAGCCCGCCTACAGCAATTTTATTGCGCTTAAAAACAAGCCAGGTGCGTTTTGCTGGTGTAATTTCGGCCAATGTGTTAACAGTTCATGTGCATTGGCTAAATATCGCTTAAATAGGTACAATTAACAATAATGGCTGTTTTCTTTACAAACGCATTATGAAGCCGAGAGCACTTTGGGGAGCTAAAAGCAGAACGCCGAAAGCCAAAAGCACTTTGGGGAGCTAAAAGCAAAATGCTTAAAGCTATTTTAGGAGCTTAAGGCTCAAAGCACATAACCTTTTACAAGTCCGGAGCAGATTTCCTATACCGACGTTTGGTAGCTGTATGCTTTCAGCCTTCGGCTTTTAGCTTAATTATAGCTTACTTAACCATCCTGCCCTTCCAGGCGTACTTTTTGTTTTTTCCCAAAAAGCCGATGAGAACGAAATAAAGGATATTAAGCGGCAGAACAAAGCTTACATACAATAACAGTTCGCGCCGTTTTAGGAAGTTCATGATCGGTGTCATGTATAACAGGTCTATCGCATATTTAATGCCGATGGTAAGCAAAAACAATTTCAGGAAATAGATATCGAAAAGCCCCAATATTGCTGTAAGCAACAGCATAAAATTGCACAGCCAGATACTGAGCGCAAAGGCCACCATCTTTTTATTTTTGTACTTGGTTGATTTTGATGCCCAGCGGCGCCTTTGCTGCATAAACTCTTTCAAATTAGGCTTTGCATGGGTATATACAATTGCCTCGCGCCGTTTCAAGAAGCCTATCCTGCCAGGATAACGCTCTCCAACCTTGTGCAATAAAAGTTCATCATCGCCCGAAGCCAGCTCATCGATACCGGCAAAACCGCCAACTTCATAAAATACATCTTTACGATAAGCAAAATTTGCCCCGTTACAGGTGGCCGCAAAACCATGCCCTAAAAATGAACCGCCCATACCAATGAGCGATGAAAAATCGAGCGTTTGCATGCGCTCAAATACCGATTGCTCCTGGAAATATGTTACCGGCGACGAGATCATCACCAGGTCATTCTGCTCATAGAAACCGACAATAGTACGCAGCCATTGATCACCCATGCGGCAGTCGGCATCTGTTGCCACCATCAGCTCACCTGTTGAAAGCTTAATAGCTTCGGCAATTGCCTTCTTCTTGTAGGAGTTAAATGTTTCACCAAGACTAAGTTTCAATAGTTTTACTCCTTGGGGTGCATAGCTGCTGATGATGGCAGCGGTATTATCCGTTGAATGATCATCAACAATAATTATCTCCAGCAGGTGTTTAGGATAATCCTGGGCTAAAATATCTTCAATAGTAAGGTGGATCTTTTCTTCCTCATTACGGGCTGCAATAAGCACAGTCACTTTAGTGTTGACCGAATCGGCAACAACGGGGGGCATCGTTACCTTTGCCCAGCCAATCCGCAGATAAATGAGCAACAGCGCATAAAGCCCGATGGAAAATAACGAAATAATACTAATCAGCGCGGTCAAAGAATTTGAGTTTTAAAACGAACAACGATCCTAAAATAGCAGGAATAAATAAATTAATAAGCCATATTGACGATACGCCGGCTATTACGGCAATATTTTGATCTGTTACGTACACAAACAGGTGCGAAGCAGTAAAACCGCGTACGCCGATATCAAAAAGATCAAGCGATGGGATAGCAGACGATACCAGGAAAAACAACGTCAGCATCATCATCATAGCCCCAATATTCATGCCCGGTACCAGCATCTGAAACACCAGGAAATACTGAAACGAAAAGGTAAGGTAACGGGCTATACTAAAGCCCATGATCTTGATAAGCTCATGAGTATGATACCGCCCCATTACTTCAAAAAAGCGGTGATATTTTTTGATGAAGGGAACCCTGTCAAGCAAAGCAACAGCCCAGTTTATATTAAAATAAAATACCAGCTGCATAGCTACGATGATTGCGCAAACAGCCGTTACGCTCCAGGCCAGCGCCAAATTAGTATGGATGTAATTGGCAACAAACCACACCATGGCTATTACCCCCAAAACATTGGTAACCGAGCCCTGGCTAAATGAACCTACGCCCATAGCAAAAATACCGGGAACACGTTTGCGGGGAGGTAAAAACATAACACGACCTCCGTATTCGCCCAGCCTGTTAGGTGTGGTTACCGCCCAGGTAAGCCCGCAAAAAACAGCTTCAACAGCTTCCCACAAACTAATATTGATCAATGTTTTGGTTACATAGCGCCACTTAAGCGCTTCCAGGAACCAGTTCAAAAACATTAATAAAACAACCAGCCCCATCACAATAACAACATGGGTGGTACTTATTTGCGATGCGAAATGCTCAAACTGCTTTAGGTCGTTATTCTTTTTATTGAACTGCCGGTAAATAAACCACCCTGCAACAATTAATATACCGGCCTTAAGAAGATACGAAACAACCTTTTTTGCAGAACGTGTCAAGTAGATAAATTTTATGCAATGTTACAAAAAAATGGGGCATGCCAAAGCTTGCCCCATACAACACTACACGGTTAGTTTTGTTTACTTCAATCGTGCTTTTAAAAACACTAATGTATTTGCATATGCATCTTTGGTAGCATCGCTGTTATAAATAGGATTGCTTGGGTTTGCAAAACCATGGTCGGCATCATACTGGTGCAGGTAAACTTTCTTCCCGGCAGCTTTCATGTCAGTATCAAATTTGGCCACCACCTTTGGGTTGATCCACTGGTCTTTATTGGCAAAGTTCCCCAGCACGTCGGCGTTTAGGGCTTTTAGCTTATTAACGTCCTGCTCGGGCATCCCGTAGTACATTACACAAGCCACAGCTTTTTTACCTGCAAGCAAACTGGTTTGCAGGCTCCAGCCGCCGCCAAAGCACCAGCCAATAGTAGCAATATGCGCGTTGGCCCCGGCATAAGCAATGGCCCCGTTTACAATAGCACGCGCCCTGTCGTCATTTACGGCCTGCATAAATTTGCCTGCATCTTCACGGGTGGTTGCCACTTTGCCGTCATAAAGGTCAAGATCGATGATATTAATATTACCCAGGTCATTATATAGCTTTTCCGATTCCTTTTTTACATAATCATTAAGGCCCCACCATTCATGTATCACCAATAAATAATTGTTAGTTGGCTTTTTAGCCTTCATAAAAAAAGCCGACGCCTGTTTTCCGTCGGATGTTTTGTAAGTGATAGCTTCACCAATACTGCTTTGAAAGCGGATAGGCAAAGGATTTTTGTGCGACATTTTAAATTGCGGGTTAGAAGCCAGCATGGCAAACTGTTGCGTTGCCGATGGATTACTACAGCAAACTACTTTGCGTTGAGCAAAGCTTATAGTAGTCAAACCAATAAATAGTGTTAATAGAAGTAGTTTTTTCATGGGTGAAAGTTTTACGTTAATTAAAAGCTGATGTGCATTTTAAAACAAATACGCTGACAACAGAGTTTCAGTTGTCAGGCCAATGTGATTAACCGGCATAAATTTATGATAATGTAACATACAATTACTTAAAATTTAATGCATACGTGCTATTGCCCGTAGAACCTTATCGAGCAATAACACGTATATAATAATTACTAATATATATTTAATATGCCTGTCCCACCAATTCCTGATAACGAAATGGAAAGGCTCTTAAGCCTGTCGGAATTTGACCTCGATTATGCCGAACACAAAGACAGTTTTAAGGACCTGGCCAAGCTGGCGGCCAAAGTTACCGGCACCGAGATCTCGCTTGTAAACCTCATTGACTCTTATACCCAATGGAGTATCAGCGGCCACGGACTGGAAATTGAACAAATGCCCCGCGAGGATTCGGTTTGCCAGTATACTATTGTAAATGGTGAGTACTTTGAGGTGGAAGACCTCCGAAATGACGAACGTTTTAAGGATAAGTTTTATGTTACCGACGAGCCAAAACTCAGATATTATTACGGTATACCGCTCAAAGTAAGCGATGATCATAATATTGGTGCCCTATGTGTACTTGATAAAAACGTTAAGGAGCTTACGCCCGAAAAGGTTGAACTTTTAAAGATCATTGCCGATGAAATAGTGAACCGGTTAAAAGACCTGAAAGTAATTGACAAACTAAAAAATAAGCTTTCAGAAGCCAACGAAACCCAAAAGAAGGTAGCGCATGATATCCGCGGACCATTAAGCGGTATTATAGGTCTCGCCCAACTCATCAGTGAACAGGGAGAAGACAATCAGATAGAAGAGGTGCTTGAATTTATAAACCTGATCCATAAAAGCGGTCGGTCTATCCTGGAGCTTGCAGATGAGATCCTGAGTGCCGACAAAAAAGACCACAAACCCATAGCTAACGGGGCCGAATTTAACTTGCTGATATTTAAAGATAAAATTGAAAGGCTATTTATCCCACAGGCCCGCAACAAAAGTATTTTGCTTACAGTTAAAACCTCGTCCGAATCGGAACAGATCCCGTTTGCCAGAAATAAACTGCTACAAATAACCGGCAACCTGATCTCAAATTCGATAAAGTTTACACCAAAGGGTGGTTTTGTTGAGGTTGACCTAAGCCTGGAAGTAAATGACCACATCAGTATCCTGCAAATCCAGATAAAAGACAATGGAATTGGCATCGACGAAAAAGGCATCGAAAAAATACTGAAAGGAAATTCTACTTCCTCAAACGGAACAACCGGCGAGGCTGGCTTCGGTTTTGGCCTGGCATTGGTAAAACACCTGATTGAAACCCTTAAAGGGTCGATCAACATCTATTCAAAACCGGGTAAGGGTACTACCTTTGAGGTGAGGCTACCACAAAAAATGCAATAATAAAAATCTATCTTTTAGGAAATTTCAGGACATAGAAGTTTGCGTAAGGCAAAATATCCTTAAATAAAAAGTTTTTCGGAAAGGTAGATTTACAGATGCAATATCTAAATTAAAATACCGGGTACTTTGATCCGGTATTTCAATTTAGGTTATATTTTTACCAGCTTTTGCCGCCGCCGCCACGGTTGTCTCTTGAATAGCCGCCGCCACCGCCGCCGCGGTTACCGCCACCACCATAACCACCGCCACCACGGTTACCACCACCACCGTAGCCACCGCCACTGCTCCTGCGATCACCACCTGGTTTTTTCTCTTCTGCCTGGCTTACTGCAATTGATCTTCCTTTAACTTCAGAACCGTTTAGATTGCTTATAGCCTGTTGAGCTGCCTCATCATCTGCCATCTCAATGAATCCGAACCCTTTACTTCTTCCTGATTCCCTGTCAATAATAATTTTTACGGAATTAACCTCACCATAAGCTTCGAAAAGCTGTTTTAAATCGGCTTCCCCTAAAGTAAAAGGAAGACTTCCTACGAATATGTTCATTAATATTTAGTTTTTAATGGGCATGCTTTGTTAATTACCCACGTTTTGTTAACATCAAATATAGTAATAGATATTTGATGATTACAGCATGTTTATGTGAATGAGTGCTTTTATTTTAAAAAAAATTATTTTTTTCGCGTTTTTGGTGAAATAAATGAGAAAAGCCAACACGTTAGTACAAAGGGCAATCCGTTTTGTTTTTAAAATATAGTGTTTTCGTAAAATAAATATATAAAGAATGATTAACCCTTATTTTTTTAATATTAACGTAACAAAAAATTATTTTTCAAAGATAAATCTATCGCAAACCCCTAAACAACCGACTCTATTTTATATAATTTTCCATTCAGCGTAAACTCATCCCCGGCTTTTTTTCCGTTCAGCATATTGCCCACAGGCGATGCCGGCGACACCGCGAAATACGTTTTACCATCATGCATCAAGCTCCCGGCACTGATAGCAAGGTAAAAATTACCGTTATTAGTAACTATCACGCTGCCAGGCTCGGCATTTGCTGATACTCCTGTTGTGCCTATCCGGTTTAAGGCCACCAGCAGTTTGTTGGCTTCATTTAGCTGGGCCATATTGCGGTTGGTTTCCTGCTGCGCCATTTCACGCCCGGTTTCATATTTATCACCCGCACTACTTTTAGTATCATCAGTTGATGCCTTTTGCGCATCGGCAATGGCAAGCTCTATGGCCTCCATAATTTTACGCACATGGTTAACACATAGCTGATGTAATTCTTTCTTCAGATCGTTCATTCGGGATATTAAACAGGCAACTAAAGTAAGCGAAAGATCAATATCTGCCGGGAAGAAAAACAAGCCTCCCAAACGTGTACCACGATTTTGTTTTTGAGGAGATGAAATCGGCAGCAAATGTTGCTTGAGGAGACAGGAATGTTTTCTTACATTTATTTATTTGAACAAAACATTTTAAGCAGCCAGTAATACAACCTCACAACTTTTACGTAAAGCAGTATGGCAATAATAAACTCATTTTTTTTATTAGGAGGGCCAAATAATAGCACGGCTACGGCAAGTGCGTTTGCTCCGGAAGGAACCAAATCTGTTTATGAATTAATAAACGATTTAGATAATATGAATGAATTACCTTTCGGGTTAAAATTATCTAAATTATCAGTAGACAAAGGCGGATTGAAACGAGATGATGATCTAAGCTTATTAGATAAAATTTGGTTAGATTATCTCCCCAATGACTCCGCAACACCTTTGTTTTCAGAAAAACTCAAGGCGACTATAGATAGTAAATTAACAGGCTATGAAGGTGTCGATTGGATTTCAGTAAAGGTAAACGGCAATAATGAACAGAGAATATATTTTTTGTTGAGATTTAAGCAGTCATTAGATGTTTTAGACTTTGAAAAAACAATGTTCATAAAAGGAACAGATAGAATAATTGTACCATGCTTTTTGCATTCAAAAATTAAGAGATATACGATATTCACAAAACCATCTCCCGGCAATTTGTGGAAAATACCATCAGCAATTTATGTAAGTGAGGAATTGAAAAAAATAATACAAAAAGAACAAATGTCGGGTTTGAATTTTGAAAAGGTTAGAGTATCCTAAAAAGCTCTCATTATCGCGAATTTGTAAATTAGTAATGGAAAGTAGAATGCTTTCAACTTGTAGCTTCAATCATCTGTCACCCAGACCCTATGATTGTTTTTGACAAATGCTTCGTTATATATAAAACGGCCCAGGACGAATTAGCTTGTTGTTTGTAAATTTTTCTGCATTTTTTAAAATAAAAGCCCCCTTGCACTCGCTGCTTGGGGGCTTTAAACCTAAACCTTATCACTATTTGCAGGCGTTAACCTACAAAGTAGATAAACGTTGCTAATAGTGATAATGGTATATTCGACTAATCAAAACTGACAAAATAATGATATTCGCACATTATAACCCAACGGTTAGTTTATATTAACGGCCTTAGCTACAGCTTACTGGCAAAAAACTTAAGGGTTGATAAAATATGCTTTCCCCAGTACAACCACTCGTGCCCGCCGGGGTTTTCTTCATAAATATGCGGGATCTTCTCCTTTTCCAGTTTTTTATGCAGGTCGCGGTTGTAATTGATGAGCAGGTCATTATTACCGCAATCAAAACGAACCGGGGGTAACTGATCCCTGTACTTTTTAAATGTTGCAAACACATCTTCATCGGCCACGATGTCCTGAGCATAGGTTTTCAGAGGCTCGCCGGCAAAAAGCTTGATCTGCGGCAGGCTTGTTATGGAGGAAAGGCCTGCAATGGCCTTAAACTTATACCCGTATTTTGCGCCTATCCTTAAAGCGCCAAAGCCCCCCATAGAAAGGCCAGCTATAAACAACGGCGAATTTTGTTTTGCACCGGGAATATTTTCCATTACGGCCATAGGCACATCCTCGGCTATCCATTGTTCAAAGTTAAAGCCGCTATGCGGCAAATAGCCCGAGCCATCGCCCCAAAGCCCGTCAGACGGCATGGCCAGTATCATTCTTGGCAATTCGCTTTTTTGAATAAGCTCATCGGTTTTTAAATGCACGCCTGCGCTCATGGCCCAGCTCCATGCGCTGCCATATACCCCGTGCAGCAATATTACAATGGGCAAAACCTCGCCTTTATTGGCCCCCGGCGGAACGTATACGCAAATATCACCCCTGCCTTTTAAATTGGGGGTTTTTACAGTTATAAACCGTAGCTGATTACTTTCATATTGCGGATTGGAAATTTCTGTTGTCTTAAATGGCATGGGCTTTTTAGTCGAACACGATAACACCTTTAGCGTTTCTGCCTTTCAGCATGTCGTCAAAAGCGTTATCCAGTTCGTTTATAGAATATGTACGTGTAATCATTTCTTCAAGTAATAAGTGCCCGCTGGCGTAGTGCTGTACTATCTCGGGGAAATCAGTTTGCGGGCGGCATTTTCCATAAAGCGGATTGATATAAATTTTATCCCATTCAAAAAGGCGCATATCAATAGTGATATCCTGTTCAATACCACTTACCTGCACTGCCGTGCCGGCATTACGCACCATAGCTAAAGGGGCGGCGCCCAACTCAGGTATCGCGGTACATTCAAAAGCATAATCGGCACCGCGGCCGTCTGTAAGCTTCTTTACTTCTTCGGCTGCTTTGAGCAGGCCGATGTCTTCTTTGGTAGCTAAAATAGTATGGGTTGCACCAAACTTGACAGCCATTTCAAGTCGCGTGGGATTAATATCGATGGCGATGATCTTCCCGGCTCCGGCAACTTTTGCACCCTGTATCACATTAAGGCCAACGCCGCCGGTACCCAGCACCACAGCAGATGAACCCGCCTTTAGTTTAGCGGCGTTTACAACCGATCCATAGCCTGTCATTACGCCGCAACTGATAATACTTGCAGCCGGGAACGACATGGTTTCCGATGTGTTTTTTACCACTGCCGACTCTTTTACCAACGTATATTCGGCAATAGTGCCAATATTGAAAGACCTCAAAATAGGTTCGCCGTTAAGTGTTGTACCCTCAAGATCGGCATGTCCGGGAGTGTAGCCATTGCCGCCGGCTGCAACCGGCGAGGCTACTTCACACAAATGCTGATTGCCCTCAAGGCACTGAAAGCATTTGCCGCAATGCATGGCCCAGTTCAAGATCACCTTATCGCCGGGTAATACACTGCTAACATTTTTCCCAACCGAAATCACAATGCCGGCACCTTCATGCCCTATAATGAGTTGTTTCCCCCAGTTTAGCGAGTCATGATCGGTATGGCAAAGGCCGGCTGCCTTTATTTTCACCAGCACTTCATCATCCTTCGGTTCGTTCACTACGATATCCTGTACAGAAAAGCCCCCCTTACCATTGGCAACAGCGGCCTTACATGTTACTGCCATAATTGAGGTTTATATTGAGTACTTTTCATAGGCCGTTAAAACGGATTTGCATATAATAGCTGTATATAGCTTAACTTTTTTTAGCCGCACTAAAATACGCTTAACTTATACAACAAAAATAGGCCAACACCCCCTTTTAAAACTTTAGCAAATTGTCCAAAAAATGGCTTATCTTATCCCTGGCGGGGCTCTCGTGCCTACAACCAATCCGTTTAAAGCACCAAAGGATAAAATAAGCCATTTTTTCACACTTGTAGTTATTGTTAACTATCAACACTTTACGTTACTTTAACGCTCCAGTTATAACCTCTATGAAACCAAATAAACTCTTTATCCTGGCCTCTTTATCGTTTGGATTAATTTGTTCCGGGGTTAATGCCCAACCCGGCGCGCCGGCCAACAACGAAATTATCTACCACATATTTCAGCGAAGCTTTTATGACAGCAATGGCGATTATCATGGCGACCTGAACGGCATTCGCCAAAAACTTGATTATTTGCAGGAACTTGGTATAACATCCATATTGCTTACCCCGCTTTATGAATCTGCTTTTTACCACAATTATTTCGCCATCGATTTTGAAAAGATCGACCCTAAATATGGCTCTCTTGCCGACTATCTTAAACTGATCAAAGAGCTGCACCGTCGGGGCATGAAATTTTATATGGACATGGAAACCCAGTATGTTACTGAGGATTCCCACTGGTGGAAGGAAGCTTTCGGCAATCCCCAATCGCCGTACAGCGATTATATTTTATGGGATGATAAGGACAACAAAAAGCCATCGACCATAGTATACAACCTCACCGGACTAAAAGGATATGACAGCGTAACGCGTAAAATAACAACTGCTAATCTTAACAGTGAGGCCTCAAAGGCTTATAATTTAAAACTGTTCAGCTACTGGATAGACCCTAACGGCGATGGTAAATTTGATGACGGGGTAGATGGTTTCCGGCTCGATCATATGATGGACGATCTGGATAACAAAGGCCGACTCCCGCATTTATTTGACACTTTCTGGAACCCATTATTGACCAAACTCCGGGCGATTAATCCTAAAATAAATATCGTTGCAGAGCAAGCTAACTGGTTTAGTCTCGGCACCGAATACCTGGAACACGGCGGCGTTGACCGGGTATTCGGTTTGCGGCTTTGTTTTGCTATCCGGTCGTTTGATAAAAAACTGCTTTTGGCCAATGCCGATTCCACGCTGGCTATGCTGCCGCCCGGTAAGCAGCAAGTGGTTTTTATTGAGAATCACGATGTACCCCGGTTCGACTCCGCTGTAAAAGGAGATTTAGCAAAATTGAAAGTGGGCTGTGCTTTTAACCTGCTGATGGGCGGCATCCCCTCTATTTACTACGGCCAGGAATTGGGCATGACCGGCACTTCGGCAAACTTCGGCGCAACTGATGCCAATGAGATCCCCGACAGAGAGGCTTTTGAATGGTACAAAAGCGATACCGGGAAAGGCATGGCCCTATGGTATAAACAAACAGGACCATGGAAAGATCAGTTTAATAATGATAAACCTAATGATGGAATCTCCCTGGAAGAAGAAAAACAGGACCCCAATTCGTTATGGAACTACTACAAGCAGATGATCGCTATCCGCAAAGCAAACCCGGCTTTTGTTGATGGCAGCTACAAAACTATCAGCAATGATAATGACCATGTATTTACGTTTTTAAGGAAGGATGCCGGGCAAACTATACTTGTAGCGATAAATCTATCGGACAAAGAAACGGGGACGACTATTGACACTAACGGAAATTCCGTTGTTATTATAGGCAATGTAAAACCGGTTGTAAAAGAGGGGAAGCTGGCGGTTAATTTGCCTGCGTTGGGGGTAGGGGCATGGGAGTTGAAGTAAAAAATCCGGAAAACGCAAGAATAAAAAACGTCATTGCGAGGCACGAAGCAATCCCAAACTATACAGAGCGGCTCTGCTAATCGGGGATTGCTTCGTACCTCGCAATGACGAGAGGCTTTTTACATCGAAGCGGAAGCTTTTACATTTTCCATACCGTAATGCTTCAAGATATCATCAGGTACACCTGTCCATTTGCCGGGTTGGTTACCAGCGTAGCCAATATCTTTCACACCAATTTCGCTGGTGAAAAAGCCCGATGCGGTAAGGTCACGCATGCGGTTAAAAAAAGCTACACCCTGGGCCATTTCTGGTTTTGCTTTGTTCGGGTAAGCGATCATATCAATTAGCTGGATCTGCTGATCTTTAGTGCAATCTGTAAATGGCTTACCGAAACGGTTAAGGCATTGCAGATCGAGCCAGCGCAAACCACCGCGCATCGGGGTTTGGTGATCTGGCATATCTTTCACTATAAATTCGATAAAATCGGGCACCTTGGCATCAGATGCACTACCCGATTTTTCATCCTTTGGAATAATAATATCAGCCAGTACCGTGATGGTAGCCAACTCGGCAGTGGTAAAAAATTTATCGGCATGAAGCTTTTTATCACGCTCAACCTCAAACGGCTGGCGACCGGTTTCGTCGCCGGCTGCCGGGGCAACTGCTTCTTCTGCGCCTTTTTTAGTATCGGTTTTACAGGCCTCCAGTAATAATCCTGCCGAAAGTGTTCCTAAGCCAAGAGCTTTAAGGGAGTCACGTCTGTTCATAAAATTGTTATGTTAGCTTGTTAAACGTTTAATTTTTTTCTTTCCTGGATGATGTATTCTGCGGTACGCATTGATAATGCCAAAATTGTCCAGGTTGCGTTTTTGTCGCCTTGCTGCACAAATGGAGCCGCATCAACCACGAACAGGTTTTTACAATCATGCGCCTGGCACCATTTATTTAAGGCCGATTTTTTAGGATCGTTACCCATACGGATAGTACCAACCTCGTGGATGATCTTACCAGGAGCCTCTAAACCATAATTGGTTTCAGGGCCTTGCGGACCGCCATATATAGCGCCGCCCATATTGTGCATGATCTCCTGGAAGGTTTCCTGCATGTGCTTAGCCTGTTTAATTTCATCAGGAGCCCATTTGTAGTGGAAACGCAATACAGGGATCCCGTATTTATCGACTACGTTAGGATCAATTTCGCAATAGTTATCATAGCGGGCAATAGCAGTACCACGGCCGGCCATACCAAACTGGGTACCATAAAAACGACGGTAGTCATCTTTTAATGATGCACCGTAACCACCGGCTTCTTTCATTTTACCATCACGACCCGGCACTACGCCGTTCATATTCTGGATGCCGCCGCTGAAACCGTAAGATGGCATGTGTAAACCACCGCCATATTCAATGTGGTAACCACGCGGGAAGTCAAGTTTTTTATTATCCAGCCACCATGGTGAGTAAATATGCACACTGCCTACGCCGTCTTCATTGTAACGCTTGCGGTCCATCAACTCCGGAAGGAAACCACCCGCACTTGAGCCGGTTGAGTCATGCAGATAACGACCAACAACACCACTGCTGTTAGCCAAACCGCCCGGATGCTGAGCAGATTTTGAGTTAAGCAGGATCCTGGCTGATTCGCCGGCACTCGCACCAAGAATAACTGTTTTGGCATTTACCTGGTATTCTTGTAGGTCCTCTTTATTAACGTATGATACACCGACAGCCAAGCCTTCGGCATTCGTGATTACCTCGCGTACCATGGCGTTGGTGATCACTTTTAAGTTACCCGTTTTAAGAGCAGGGATCACCAAACATGATGAAGCGGAGAAATCGCCGTACACTTTACAGCTACGACCGCACTGCCCGCAGAAGAAACAAGCGCCACGGTCTTTATTACCAGGTAAAGCTTCTGTTAATACAGACCCACGACCCGGAATGATTTTTACACCTGCTTTTTGAGCGCCTTTTACTATGTACAGCTCATTAAGCCTTGGTTTTGGCGGAGGCAGGAAGATGCCATCCGGCTCATTCTCCAAACCTTCTTTGGTACCATATACACCAATCATACGGTCAACCTTGTCATAGTAAGGTTTTACATCATCATAGGTGATTGGCCAATCGTCGGTAAGGCCATCTTTGGCCTGGAAATCACGCGGGCCCATCCTTAAGGAGATTCTTCCCCAGTGATTGGTACGGCCGCCCAGCATACGCGAGCGGAACCAGAAAAACTCGGTTTTGTCTTTTGTGGTGTAAGGTTCGCCGTCAATTTCCCAACCGCCAAAAGCAGCATCAAAATCGCCGAAAGGGCGGGTTGTACCGGCGCCACGGCGCGGCGATTCCCACGGCCATTTTAATTGTTGTGAATCTTTAGCAGGGTCAAAGTAAGCACCGGCTTCAAGCATTAAAACTTTTATACCGGCGTTGGCCAAAACGTAACCGGCCATACCCCCGCCGGCACCCGAACCAACAATCACCACGTCATAGGTGGCTGATGATTTTTTAATTTGCAGATCGCTCATATTATATCAAAGTATCCTTCTTTCTTATACGGAGAGGAAATTATACATGCCAGCGCATGTAAACACAATTTAAGTTAAGGTATAAATATATGAACAGGGCGCTATATCCGCACCCTGTTCATAAAAATATTAAAGCTCTTTAATGCTGATGTTGCGGAAGCTAACCAGGTGACCGTGATCCTGCAAAGCAATGTGGCCTTTAGGATAAGCAGCAAAACCTTTCCAAGTCTTAAACTTACTGTCATTTAACAGTTGATTCCATTCATCGCTACCTATTTTTACTTCAACAATTTTAGTTCCGTTAAGCCAAAAGGTAAGCTGGCCATCTTTTTTACGCAATTTAACTTTGTTCCATTCGCCGGCCGGTTTAGCCACATCTTTTGACGGGGCTTTCATATCGTATAATGAACCCGCAAGGTGATTGGCTTTTTTGTTGTCGCTTGCGTCTTTATTATCAAGCACCTGCATTTCCAACCCGGTCAAATAGGTTTGGCTAAATTCAGGGTCTTCGTGCACACCGAAAATGATACCGCTGTTCCCTTCCTTGCTAATGTTCCACTCAATATTAAGTTCGTAGTTTTCGTATTCCCCATCGGTAACCAAATCGCCGTGACCTTCGGCTTTCGGGTCGAGTTGTAAGGTGCCGTCAACAACTTTCCAGCCTACAACATCTTTTTTAAGATAAGTGTGCCAGCCTGTGGTGGTTTTGCCGTCGAACAGTTTAGTTTGTGCCGATACCGACAGGCAAAAGGCAGGGATGGCCATCAGGCCAAGCATGATCTTTTTCATAAAGTTATAATTGTTTTTATAGTAGCGGAACCGCCATTTAAATAGCTTTGGTTGGTTGAGGCAGCTCCTGTTGGTTTCATTGTTTTGCTTTGTACAAGGTATGTGACTTAAATAATATAAAACTGTTTAAGTGCCCTGTTTTGATAAAACGTTTTAATTACAAATTAAGCGAACATTTTTTTAGGTTGGGCTAAATATATTGGCTTTTTTTTAATGCTAAAACGATTATCGCAAAAATAAAGTATAAGCCCGTCAAAACCGAGGTAAAAGCTTGGTTACAATGGATAAATTACGGTAGATGGACAACGCCGCCATGGCATCTGATTGTAACAAATGCGGTGTCCCAATCTTTTGATTCTCCATAAAAAAGCGAAAAACCGCCTACCGTTATTTTTTAAAGAACCCGTAATGTTCCATTTTTTGAGAGTGAAACAGCGAAACACCTTTTTTATGAAACACACTGATAATCAAACGTTTAAAACACAGCGTGAAACATCTTTAAATAATTGATTATCAATAAATAAAACTTAAAGGGATAGTTAAAAAGTGTTTCACACGCAGGTCTGAAAAACCGTATTTATTTTAGTTGTTTTTATGGGTTTTTTAAGTTTTTCCAAATTAACGGAATGAATAGTACTAAGTACTGACAAAATAGCACCACCATAATTCCGGATTGAAATGCGTTATTTTGCCCCTTGGGGCAAAATAAGCCTACGTTTAACAAAACACTGTTGACAATCCTCAAGAAGTCACGAGTACCCGGCCCTGCAAACCAACGCTGCATACTCGCGCCAGTTGATGCCGGTTGAGTATTTAAAAATCGCAGTAAGAAATTTTCACACGAATTGATTTTTCCATGTACCACAATTAATCGAATTACACGAATTTCAAATTTATGCAATTGAAAAATTCGTGTAATTAGATTAATTCGAAAAAATTAGTGTAAAAATTTCTTATTCATTCGCGCCACAGAACCAGCCAACAAACGCTTATAATTTCCGGCTAATGTCACAAGATGCCGATTACCGATACATTTACTTAATGCTGACATATGCCCGATTGCGAAAAAACTTATAATAAGTAATATTGCGCCGTTATAATTAACCGTACGTTAACACATATGGTTAGCTATAATTAACTACAACCCAGACATTATCGGTAAAATAATACTTACTACATTGATCAATTTTTATTTTTCAGAGCCGGCTTTTATGAAGTCCGGCTTGACTTCGCGTTTCAAGTTCACGTTTGCATTAAAAGCAATTTGTGCCTTGTTTATTTTTATTGCTGCCGATAATTTAAAAGCGGCCGCAATTAGCCATACCACAGCTCCGGCAGATACACTGGCCGATAGCGCGCTGATGAAAAAGCGCCTCATTAACCAGGCTTTCGATCATATTTATGAGCAAAACCTGCGGGTATCAGAAGGAGGGAACGACTACTTTAACAAAGTAAAAACTCAGCTTACTGCCGATCTTGCACCTAACTTTATTTTGTTCAGTACACCCAAATCGCGCTTCTTTTTCGTGTTTACCGCGAGGGTGAAGATCCGCTTGCTGGCCTCACAAGGGGCACCTGTAAAATCGCCGAGCTTTATGCCGGGCGGTACGCTGTACTTCAGGGTAAATGAGGACACTTACAATCCCAAGTTCTTCTCGTTCGGTTACTCACACCACTCAAACGGGGTACGCGGACCATCACTTAATCCCGATGGCAGCTTTAACCGCGACAGCGGCAAGTTTACTACTAACTTTTATACTTTAACTTATTACAGCGGTAAACGCTTTGATAAAAAAGACCTGATCATAAACCGCTACGATAACCTGGGCTTAGAAGTTCACGCCGGCTTGTTTAATCTTGGTTTATCTGAGGGTTTAAAAGATCATTATGGCTTTATTCGTATTAACGGCAGCCGCATGTATAACTTTGCCAAAGCCTACGAGGATCCAACCGACAAGAGCAAAAAAGTATATCAAAACTGGCAGCGCATCCGGTTCGACTTTACTTACATTGCCGATAAGTACGATAATTATTCTTCCTTTAACTTTAAGAAACGTTTAAACGTAAGCCTGAAATACTATTACCAGTTTCCGTTTATGCCCGATGCAGCCCTCATGGTTGGCGGAGGCTACCGCGGACAGGACGACTATAACCAGTTTTTTGAAGATAGCTATGGTTATGTTACGGTTGGCTTTGCCAGTAGCTTGAGCTTTCACACGCATAAGTAGTAGTAACAAACACACAACTCTCAAATCGTCATTGCGAGGCACGAAGCAATCCCAAACTTTACAGGGAGACTTGCATAGCCGCTCTGCAAATCGGGGATTGCTTAGTGCCTCGCAATGACGGGAGGGAGATAAATCGCTGCCGCAAGCCTCCCGGCTTGTGGCCCGCATGCTTAGTAACCGACACGACAATCTACCGCATAACCCTCTTTTTTGTACATTTGCCGCATGGCATCCATTAAACCATCTGTACCCAAAGGCACCCGCGATTTTTCACCGGCCGAAATGGTGAAACGCAATTATATTTTCGATACCATTAAATCCGTTTTCCGTAAGTACGGCTATCAGCAGATAGAAACACCGACAATGGAAAACTCATCAACCCTAATGGGAAAATATGGCGAAGAAGGGGATAAGCTGATATTTAAAGTACTTAACAGTGGCGACTATCTTGCTAAAGTTGACGAACAAAAACTTGTTGAGCGCAACTCCAATTCAGTAGCCGCAGCCATCTCCGAAAAAGCCCTCCGCTACGATCTTACCGTGCCCTTCGCACGTTATGTAGTACAACACCAAAACGAGATCACTTTTCCGTTCAAGCGTTTCCAGGTGCAGCCGGTTTGGCGTGCCGACAGGCCACAGCGTGGCCGTTACCGCGAGTTTTACCAATGCGATGCGGATGTTGTCGGTTCCGATTCCTTGCTGAACGAGGCTGAATTTATCATGATCTACGATGAGGCTTTAACCAAACTTGGGTTGAAAGATTTCAGCATAAAAATCAATAATAGAAAAATACTATCTGGAATAGCGCAAGTTATAGACAAAGCTGATAACATCATTGATTTAACTGTAGCCATCGACAAACTGGATAAAATAGGCCTTGATGGCGTAATCAAAGAGTTGATTGAAAAAGGCTTTACCGATGCTGATATCGACAAATTAAAACCGGTGATCCTGCTTGAAGGCAACAATACCGAAAAACTGGCGAGCCTTCGCGAAGCATTAGCTCAATCAGAGATCGGCTTAAAGGGCTGCGATGAAATAGAAACCGTTTTTGGTTATATAGAACGCTGTCCGCTGCAAACCGCCAAGCTTGAACTGGATATTACCCTTGCCCGCGGATTGAACTATTACACCGGCGCAATCTTCGAAGTAAAAACCAACGAGGTAAATATGGGTAGCATCGGAGGCGGTGGCAGATATGATGACTTAACCGGAATGTTCGGATTAAAAGGCCTTACCGGCGCGGGAATCTCCTTCGGTGCCGACAGGATCTATGACGTACTGGAAGAGCTGAACCTATTCCCGGCCGGCAGCAATCAAACCACACAGGTACTTATATGCAATTTCGATAAAGAAGGCGAACTTTATAGTTTGTCTCTATTACAGCAGCTTCGCCGCAACAATATCAACACCGAGCTTTATCCAGCCGGGGCAAAAATCAAAAAGCAAATGGACTACGCCAACAATAAAAACATTCCGTACGTGGTAGTTATCGGCGGCGATGAGATACAAACCGGCTTATTGACCTTTAAGGATATGACCAGCGGTGTACAGGAGAAATTGACTGCAGATGAGATTGTGGGGAAACTGAACCGGGATTTGGGTGGATTAGAGGATTAACCGGATTTTACTTAGCGGGCCTCTCTGGTTATTTCCTTTAGTTTATTTATAAATTATGGTCATGCTGAACTTGTTTCAACACCTCACTCGCTAAGCCGCCATGCTTAGCAACTCGCATATCTATCCTGTGGGGTGCTGAAACAAGTTCAGCATGACGGGTGGATAAATGAGAGAAGGGGATTCGCAATGCGAATCCCCTTCTCTTTTTATAAAATACCTTCACTCCCCCTTTAGGAGGCCGGAGGGCTTACCCTTTTACACGCTCAACGTATGCGCCGGTAGCTGTATCAACTTTAACTTTATCGCCAATGTTGATGAACAACGGTACGCGGATCTCTGCACCTGTTTCAACAGTAGCACTTTTAAGGGCACCGCTTGAAGTATCGCCTTTAACAGCTGGCTCCGTGTAAGTAATTTCCAGCTCGGCAGAGCCTGGGATAGTACCCATGATAGGCTCTTCGCTTTCAAAGGCAACAATTACGTTCATGCCTTCTTTCAAAAATTTAACTGCGGGGCCAAATAATGCCTTTGGTACGTTATGCTGATCGTATGTGGTGTTGTCCATTACTACTAATGAATCACCTTCGTCATACAGGTATTGATAATCGTTAGTTTCAACGCGGGCTATGTCAACCTCTTCATCTGTACGGAAACGGTATTCAACCAGTTTACCTGATTTAACGTTGCGCATACGGGCCTGGTAAAACGCGCGTAAGTTGCCCGGGGTACGGTGTAAAAACTCTTCAACCTGAACTAATTCGCCGTTGAAGCGAAGTACATTTCCATTTTTAACATCTGATGCCTTAGCCATAAAATAATATTGAGGCGCAAACTTAGTTACTTAAGTGCAAAGAAACAAGTAGTTAGTTTTTTAGTGAGTGGTTGATTGGGTGGGTGGAGAGTGGTTGAATAGTTCAATATTCAATGACTGCCAGCTACCCAGCTGAGAAGTTTAAGAAATTCCTCAATCGAAAGATTCTGAATCAGACATGCAAACCACTCTCTCAATCAACCTAATCAACCACTCACCAGCACAACAACCACTCACTAAACCTTATAATCCACAATACTCAGCCTGTGATTACAAAAACCGTACTCGTGTTCCTGGTTGGAGCATACTATGGTTAGGCGACCTGCCGCGAATTGCTGCACGAGGCTTAGGTACCAGTTAACACCCTGGGTATCCAGGTTGGAGGTTGGCTCATCAAGCATGAGCAAAGGGGTATCGGCACAAAAAGCAAGGGCCAGCTTAAGGCGCTGTTTCATGCCCGACGAAAAGTATTTGATAAGCTTATTGGCGCTTTTAGGCAGATTGAGCAAATCGATTAACTGGGCTTTATCCATGCCCGGCTTAAAGCTTTTGAATTTAAAGTGAAAATCGATCATCTCACTCATGGTAAACTCTTCTATCAGCTCAAGATAGGGTGCGGCAAGACTTAAGTGGGTAAAAACTGTTTCTATCTCAACCGGCTTTCCATCGTTAACAAATTCAATTTTACCGGACGAAGGAGAGAGACTGCCATTTAAAACCTGTAGCAAGGTTGATTTCCCGGAACCGTTAGGACCAAGAATGGCATATGATTCGCCGGAAGTAAAGGTATAATCCACCCCTTTGAAAATCCAGTCGCGGTTAAAGCGGCGGCCGATGTTTTGGAGGGTGATGATCATAATATTGTCTGAATCAGAATTTTCAGAATGGAAGAATCAACAGAATAGTAAGGCAAATAATCAGGATTTACAGGATTCTGAAAATTCTAAAATCCTGTAAATTCTGATTCGGACAAATTTAGGTATTCCCAAAGCCTTTCATGATACCTCTTTGCGAGTTTTGCAGGAAGTTGATGATCTCATCGCGTTCCACGCTTGGGGTAAACTCGGCTTCGATGATATCAAGTGCTTTGGTTACGTTATATTTTTTAAGGAAGATGATCCGGTAAATCTCCTGGATCTCGGCTATGGTAGCGGCCGAGAAGCCCCTGCGGCGCAAACCTACAGAGTTAATACCTACATAGGATAACGGCTCCCTGCCAGCTTTGGTAAACGGAGGAACGTCTTTACGGACCAATGAACCACCAGAGATCATACTGTGTGCACCAATCTCAACAAACTGGTGTACGGCAGATGAACCGCCAATGAAAGCGTAATCATAAACTGTAATATGACCAGCCAGCTGAACAGCATTCGCAACAATCACGTTGTCGCCTATAACGCAATCATGCGCTACGTGCACATAGGCCATCAATAAACAGTTACTGCCAATGGTAGTGGTATTTTTATCAAGCGCTGTACCACGGTTAAGGGTAACACACTCGCGTATGGTAGTGTTATCGCCTATGGTTACCGTGCTTTGCTCGCCTTTGTATTTCAAATCCTGCGGCGGGGCAGATACTACCGCACCGGGGAAGATCCGGCAGTTTTTACCTATGCGGGCGCCATCCATAATTACGGAGTTGGAACCGATCCAGGTACCTTCGCCAATTTCAACATCCTTGTGAATGGTAACGAAAGGTTCAATTACCACATTGTCGGCAATTTTTGCCTGTGGATGTATGTATGCTAATGGCTGGATCATGCTTCAGATTCTTTTACTTTTACAATTTGAGCCATCAGTTCGGCTTCAACAACAACGCGGTCGCCTACCATCCCCACGCCTTTCATGGTAGCTATACCACGGCGGATAGGGGCCATAAGGTCACAAATATAAATGATAGTATCGCCCGGAACTACTTTGCTTTTAAAACGGGCATTCTCAATTTTCAGGAACAGGGTAAGGTAGTTTTGCGGATCGGGAACAGTGTTTAACACCAGGATACCTCCTGTTTGCACCATGCCTTCAATTTGCAATACACCGGGAAATATTGGAGCTCCCGGGAAATGGCCTTTAAAAAACTCCTCGTTAATGGTTACGTTTTTGCAACCTACAACGTGGCTTTTGGTAAGCTCCAGGATCTTATCAATCATCAGGAAAGGCTGACGGTGGGGCAGCATCCCCATAATATCAACCGTATCAAAAAGCGGCTTGGCGTTAAGGTCATACGTTTTTACCTGCTTACGGCTTTTTTCTTTTTTAATTAACGCCTTGATCTTTTTAGCAAAAGCAACGTTAGCGGCATGGCCCGGCCTTGCAGCCATGATATGCCCTTTAAGCGGCACACCAACCAGCGCTAAATCGCCTATCATGTCCAGCAGCTTGTGGCGTGCAGGCTCATTTTGATGGCGAAGCTCAATGTTATTTAAAATACCCTGCGGTGCAACGCTGATATCCTTACGGTTAAACAACTTGGCGAGGTGATTAAGTTCTTCTTCATCAACATCCTTATCAACAACCACGATAGCATTGTTCAAATCGCCGCCTTTTATAAGGTCATGTTTTAACAGCATTTCAAGCTCATGCAAAAAGCAGAAGGTACGGCATGAGGCTATTTCCTTTTTGAACTCGCCAATGGTTGAGATACTGGCGTGCTGACTTCCTAATACCTGCGAGTTATAATCAACCATACAGGTAAAACGATAATCGTCTAACGGCATAGCCACCATTTCCACTTTACGGTCAGGTTCAGAATAGTGGATATTATAAGGGATGTGATAGTATTCGCGATCGGCATCCTGCTCAATAAGGCCTGTTTCGGTTATTACGTCAACAAACTGGATCGAGCTGCCATCCATAATTGGCGTTTCCGGACCATCAAGATCAATCAGCACATTATCAATTTCAAGCCCAACTAAAGCGGCCAGCACGTGTTCAACAGTATTTACAGTAGCACCGTTCTGGCTGATAGATGTTCCGCGCGAAGTATCGGTTACATTGTCAACATCGGCATCAATAATTGGCGCACCGGGAATATCAACCCTCCTGAATTTATAACCATGGTTTTCAGGGGCAGGATTAAAGGTCATTGTAACGCTTTGTCCGGTGTGCAAGCCTGTTCCTGATACCGAAACCGGCGCTTTAATAGTTCTTTGTTTAACGTTCATATTTAAATTTACAGGCAGGCGCTATGCTGTAGCGCCGCCTTTACGTAGTTCTTCAATCAATTTTTCAAGCTCGTAAACCCTGCGGTCAAGCTCGGGCAGTTTACGCAACTTTGCGTGGGCACGAAGGTAGTCTTTTAAAGGCATATTTGGAGAACCTCCCCAGGCCTTACCCTCGTCTGTGATAGAGCGGTTTATACCCGTCTGGGCCGAAAACTGTGACCCGTTTGCTATATTGAGGTGACCGGCAAAACCTACCTGTCCGCCAATCACAACCCTTTCACCAATTTTAGTACTTCCTGATATGCCCGATTGTGCTGCAATTACAGTATCCGCGCCAATCTCAACATTATGAGCTATTTGTATCAGGTTATCAATTTTAGCTCCTTTACGTACTATCGTCGAACCCATTGTTGCCCTGTCGATAGTGGTGTTTGAACCCACTTCAACGTCATCTTCCAATATTACGTTACCAATCTGTGCAATTTTAGTATAGGTTCCATCCGGGTTAGGCGCAAAGCCAAAACCATCGCTACCAATAACTGCGCCCGAATGCACTATTACATTATTCCCGATAACGCAGTCAAAATAAACGGTAGCACCGGCAAACAGGGTTACGTTGTTGCCAAGGCTTACATTATCGCCAATGTTAACGTTGGGGTAAATTTTGCAATTATCGCCGATAGTTACATTTTGGCCGATGTAGGCAAATGCGCCAATATAAGCCCCCGCGCCAACCTGCGCCGTGGGGTGGATAAAGCTGGGCTGTTCAATTCCCTTTTTATCGAGCCTGAAAGTGTTGTATTTATCAAGCAGGATAGTGAAAGCACTGTAAGCATTTTCAACCCTGATAAGGGTAGCCTTTACCGGGGCTGTCAATTGCTGATCGTTATTAACAATAACTATTGAGGCGTTGGTGGTATACAGAAATGGCTCATACTTGGGGTTTGCTAAAAAAGACAGACAGCCGGAACCGGCCTCTTCTATTTTAGCAAGCTGGCTAACCGTAGCTGTAGCATCGCCCTCAACAGTTCCGTTGAGCAGTAAACTTATATCATGAGCAGTAAATTGCATCGGGCAAATTTAAATGTTAAAATTGAAGCAACAAATTATTAATGAGTTATGAACACACGTTAAAAAGTTTTGACTGTCATAGTGTTTCATTTTTCACTATTTCTTCATTTGTCGCAAGTATATATCTGGTTTTGTTTTACTATTTGTTAAAATCCCATGTACAACGTCATTTTTGATCGTTCTCTTTAAAAAAAACAACAACTAATCTTTATTCACCAATCTCTGAATATGGGCGTTGCCTGCGGCCGGGCTTTCCGTTCTAAGTCCTCGCTTACCCAACCCGCAATTCCAGCCCTCGCTGTGGGCTTTCCTCTACAATCCCTAACGCGGCCAGTGCACATTCCCGGCATTTATCCATAATGCCTTTTACATAGATGACGTATAATTGCATCTCCTTTAGGGCAAGCCGCCCTGCCAATCCCAAACTCCCGTAACCGGCATGCGGGAGACGCAATTATGCGCCGCTACAGTGAAAAACCGCCTGTTAATTCAGCAAGTCCTTATTGTAACACAATATGTGTTTTTTAACCGTTTTAGCCAAAGCCATTAGGTTTGAGTTATCACTGGCGGCAGCTATATCCTTTACCTCACCATTCTTCATTAATATGCAAATATTGCCATCGTTCTGGTTATAAGCGTTGTTGCGGATGGATGTGGTAAATACAAAGTATGCCGCTGCATCTTCATAAGTTATCCCATATTTCTGCATTGCTTTTTGGCGGAGCTGTTCAACAAAAACCTCATCCGGGCATTCGTTGGTGATATCAACTCTGAAAAGGTTACGCTGCACCAGGTTTTTGCAAAGGTGCGAAAGCACCAGGTCGGGGTGGTAGGCCCACACTTTTACAGAGGCCATAATATCGGTATCATCCAAACAGGCAAAAGTTTCCAGGTGGTGGTCTTCGTTCATAAAAGCATCGCGACTGATGCGGTTCTTTAAAAAATGCAGCAGGGCAGGGGTTGCAAACAATTTTTCGCCCCGCAAAATCAGCTCCCGGCCACGTCTAAAAATCTTGGTCAGTACTTCCTCGCCTGCTATTACTGTTTTATGCAGGTAAACCTGCCAGTACATCAACCTGCGGGCAATCAAAAATTTCTCTATCGAGTAAATCCCTTTTTCGTCAACAACCACATGATCATCTTTAACATTCAGCATTTTGATGATCCGCTCGGAACTGATCACTCCTTCAGATACACCCGTAAAGAAACTGTCGCGATTAAGATAGTCGAGTCTGTCCATATCCAGCTGACTGGATACCAGCTGGTGCAGGAACTTACGCGGATACGTATCATTAAAAATATCAATGGCCATGGTAAGCTTGCCCTCAAACCCTTCATTGAGCTTATTCATCAGCAAGGATGAAATATCCTCGTGTGCTATGCCATCAATAATGGTGTTTTCCAAAGCATGCGAAAACGGCCCGTGACCAATATCGTGCAGCAATATGGCAATGGTAACGGCTTCTTCCTCTTCGGCAGAGATGTGGTGGCCCTTACTCCGCAAGGTTTCAAGCGCCGTATCCATCAGGTACATCGCGCCTAAAGCATGATGAAAACGGGTATGCAGGGCACCGGGATATACCAGGTGGGTCATGCCCAGCTGTTTGATATAACGTAACCGCTGAAAGTATGGATGGGATATAAGGTCAAAGATCAGTTCGGTAGGGATACTGATAAAACCGTAAACCGGGTCGTTTATTATTTTCTTTTTATTCAATGCTGCTTATGTAAGTGCAAAAATGTAAAACAAAGGTAAAATAAGCGAGTCAGGTTTGTTAAATTTTGTTAATACCTTTACTGTGCAACAACAAAAGCATCTCTTTGGGGTTTACTGTCTGAATCAGAAGTTTGTCTGAATCAGGATTACAGAATTTTAGGATTTACCGAATCTCGGTGCAAAAAAACCGATATTTGAATTAACGTTTAACCTTATACTGAATCATTCTGAAATTTTTTAATCCTGAAAATTTTGATTCAGAAATTTAATATACATACCATGCAAGACACCACCATTTTATGGGCCGATGACGAAATTGACCTGCTAAGACCACATATACTTTTCCTGGGCGAAAAGGGCTACAAAGTAACTACCGTTACCAATGGCTATGACGCTGTTGACTCTTTTAAGAGCAATTATTTCGACCTGGTTTTCCTTGACGAGAACATGCCCGGCCTTACCGGCCTGGAAACTCTGCAGCAGATCAAGAACATCAATAATGATGTACCTATTGTGCTGATCACCAAAAACGAAGAAGAGTACCTGATGGAAGATGCCATCGGATCGAAGATTGACGACTACCTGATCAAGCCGGTACACCCTAAGCAAATATTGCTCACCATCAAAAAGCTGACCGAAAACAAACGCCTCGTTACCGAAAAAACCACCATGGCCTACCAGATGGATTTCCGTACACTGGGTATGACACTTAATGATAACCTGAGCCACCAGGAATGGGTTGATGTTTACAAAAAACTGATCTACTGGGAGCTTGAGCTTGAACAGTTGGAAGATGCCGGCATGCACGAGATCCTGACGCTGCAAAAAGCCGAAGCCAACACGCAGTTTTGCAAATTTGTTGAGCGCAATTACCTTAACTGGATCAAGAATCCGGATATGGCGCCAACCTCATCGCCTCAATTATTTAAAAAGAAGGTGTTCCCCAAACTGGATGGCAAAGGCCCTTTATTTTTCATTTTGATAGATAACCTGCGGTACGATCAGTTTAAGATCATAAACCCTATTATTTCTGAATACTTCAGGCTGGAGGAAGAAGATACCTATTATAGTATCCTGCCAACAGCTACACAATATGCGCGTAATTCCATATTTTCTGGACTGATGCCTTTAGATATGGAGCGCCGCTACCCATCTATGTGGCAAAACGACGAGGATGAGGGTGGTAAGAACTTATATGAAGCCGAATTTTTAGCTGATCACCTGAAACGCGTACTGCGTAAGGATTGTAAACACTCATACCACAAAATCCTGAATATTGACGAAGGCCGAGCACTGAATGAGTCGGTAAATAACCTCATGAACAACGAGCTTAACGTGGTGGTGTATAACTTTGTGGATATGCTATCGCATGCCCGTACAGATATGCAGATGATCCGCGAGCTGGCAAGTGACGATGCCGCTTACCGTTCATTAACCCTGTCGTGGTTTGAGCACTCGCCGCTGTTTGATCTGTTGAAGTTCCTTGCGCAAAAACAGGTACGTGTTGTGATAACTACAGATCACGGCACCATCCGCGTAAAAAACCCAAGCAAAATTGTGGGCGACAGGAATACAAACACCAACCTGCGTTATAAACAAGGCAAAAACCTGAACTATAACGCCAAGGAGGTTTTCCATATCCGTAACCCGCATGATGCCATGCTGCCAAGGCTGCACATCAGCTCAAGCTTTGTATTTGCAAAGGAAGATAGCTATTTTGTATATCCTAACAACTACAATCACTTTGTGAATTTCTATAATGAAACCTTCCAGCACGGAGGGATCTCGTTAGAGGAAATGATAGTGCCGGTGGTTACTTACGGGCCGAAATAGGAATAAAGAGGGTTTGTCAGTCTGAGCCTGTCGAAGACTCGCGCGTAGAGGCCTGCCCACCATGCTTCGACGAGCTCAGCATGACATCCATTTTAATAAAAAAAGACGCCATTGCTTCGTGCAATGGCGTCTTTTTTTATTAATTAAGAGGGCCTAAAATTCCAGCTCCAGTAATACTGGGCAATGGTCAGAGTGCTTGGCCTCGGGCAGTATCGCGGCACGGCGGATCTTATCTTCAAGCGGGGTACTGGCCATAGCATAATCGATACGCCAGCCTAAGTTTTTACCCCGGGACCCGGCGCGGAAACTCCACCAGGTATAATTGTGCGGTTCCTTATTTATATGGCGGAAGGTATCTATAAACCCTCCTTCAATAAAGTTCTCCATCCATTCGCGTTCCTCCGGCAAAAAACCTGATGAATTGGCGTTTGACTTTGGATTGTGGATGTCAATAGGGCGATGGCAAATATTGTAATCGCCGCAGACCACCAGGTTAGGATGTTCTACTTTAAGCAAGGTAAGGTATTTACCAAACTCATCCAGGAAACGGTATTTAAAAATTTGCCGCTCATCACCGCTTGAGCCTGACGGGAAATAAACACTCATCACCGATACCTCGTCGAAATCAACACGGATACAGCGGCCTTCTCGGTCGAAGTCGGGGATACCGCAGCCATACTCAATATGTTTAGGCAATATTTTGGTGAAAATGGCAGTACCACTGTAACCTTTCTTTTCGGCCGGGAACCAGTAATGCTGATAGCCCATTTGGTCAACCAAACCAAGATCGGTGAGCACATCGGGTGTTGCTTTTATTTCCTGCAAACAAACAACATCAGCATCTGTAGCCTGCAACCAGGCCAGCCAACCCTTGTTTATTGCCGAACGGATACCGTTAACGTTATATGTAATTATTTTCATGTCGGATTTCGGATGTTCGATTTTGGATTTGAATCAAATCACGAAACTACAATAAAATTGCTCCACTGCCGCGGGTTTTTAACCCGTGGTGTACCATGATTTCAGCTTTCAGCTAAATTGTATAAGTTGAAAACTTACATCATGCCAACCACGAGTTACGCTATCGCTAAACTCGCGGTAGTCTGGTTTATTTTTTCTCCGGGAAAAGAATCTTATCCAACTGCTTGCATTCCTTTTTGCTCAGCAACTCAACCGTCATAGGCACATCAGCATTCGGACGATCATTGGCATCCTTTTTAACGGCAGCAATCCTATCAACCATATCGATACCCGAAACAACCTCGCCAAAAACGGTATAGTTTTGATCAAGGTGAGGCGAACCGCCAACCGACTTATACCATTCGCGCTGCCCTACCGGGATCTTGCGGCCTTTAAGCCGGGTGTTTTCCAGCGTATCCAGTTTGCCATCGGTAAAGCGCTTGCCTTCTACAATATAAAACTGGCAGCCGCTTGATTCTTTTTTAGGATTGTCATCTCGCGCAGCGGCAAGTACGCCACGTTTGTGAAACAGGCTGTCGCGAAATTCGGCCGGGATGGTGTAACCCACATCGCCATTGCCTAACTCGGCACCGGGTTTAGCTTTTACCGGATCTTTTGAGTCCGGATCACCACCCTGGATCATAAAATTCTGGATCACCCGGTGAAACAGCGTACCATTATAAAATCCTTTTTTGGTAAGCTTGATAAAGTTATCCCTGTGCAAAGGTGTTTCATTATACAGACGAAGGATACAATCGCCATAAACCGTATGAATGCGCACATATTGGTTTTTAGGCGGCCCTGCAAATGCAGCAGTAAGGGTTAATAAAAGAATGCTTAGGGTAAAAAGTTTCTTCATATATGACCGTTGATTTTTTTGATTTCGATGATTACGTTGATTTTTTCTGATTACAACAACCGTATTGTTGATATAGATGAATTATAGGTATTCGAATATTTTAAATTCCCTCCTTGGGGAGGGTTTCGGCTGTCAAGTGTGTTGGAAGGGAGGGGCTTTATAAGCCTTGCCAATTAATAAGTATAGTTGAGAACCCCCTCCCTACACCCTCCCAGGGGAGAGAATCGCACGTATCCCCAGCTCAAAAGCCATTTACAAACACATTGGCCCTTTGCCAACCACTCGCCTAATCAACTCAATAAACCACTCACTATCCCTCACCATCCATCTCCTCAAAGTAATTTACAATGAGGGATTTCATCATCATTTCCTGTTCAAGCAGGGTATAGTTAGGGATCACTTTTATGCGTTTCCAATGCGGCCAGCCATCCTGGTCAAGGCCTTCAAGCTCGTAAAAGCCCACCATGCTCATTAAGCGGCAGGTGGCTATATGCATCAGTTCCTCTTTTTGTCGCTTGCTGAACTTACGCGGGCCTTGCCCCAGCTCCTGTACACCGATCAAAAAAAGCATCACTTTTATATCGGGTTTTTCGTTATCGAAATCCTCAGCTATCCGCTGCTGCAGCACGTCCCATTTTTTATTGATCTCGGCAGGTGTCATAATTGGCAAAGATAGGTTCATTGGTTCATTAGTTCACTGGTTCATTGGTGAAAAGTTTAATAACCCCGTTTTAATACCTGTACGAGAGAAAGGACAAATAAACTAATGAACCAGTGAACTAATGAACGATCGCATTATTGTTACAATGTTGCATTAATATTCCCGTTTTAATACTTACTTTTGCTTTAGTCCGTTAAAAGGATGTTGACTGTGAAAAAAAACCGCCTACATATTGTATTCGCGTGGCTGCTGCTTGTTTGCTTTGTGGCCGGGCAGTATATGGTTTATTCGCACCAGCATATCCTTATTAAAGGTATTACCAAACACAGTCATGTGGCCCAAGGGCAGCAAACAGTCAAAGAAAAATGTTTACTGTGCGATGCCATGCACCATACCGATGCATTGGTGGTAAGCAATACCCTATTTTTAATCCCCCTCGTAACATCTGCCCACGTTTTTAAACCCGGCGATTACGACTTTGTAAGCATTGCGCTTATCCTCTCGGCTGGCAGAGCCCCTCCGGCAGCTGTATAACGCTATCTTATCTTTTCCTCAAAACAAAACCGCCCCAACAGCGGCATTATTGAATTTTCTTAAATTTTCATCATGAAATTAAAGCTTATAAGCTTCATTATATTATTAGTATCTGCTCAATCTTTTGTATTTGCCAACAACTCCGCTAACGCCATAAATAATAAAACTGAAGATGCAGTGGGCAGCCTTTCAGGTACTATTACTGATAAAGCCGACGGTAAACCCATTATCGGCGCAACAGTAAACATTCCGGATTTACGCAAAGGGGCCATTACCGATGTGAATGGTAAATACAGCTTCGCCAACGTGCCTAAGGGGATTTTCCTTGTTCAGGTAACTTACATCGGTTATTTAACCGTTAACCAAAGGGTCGATTTTTCAAAAACAAGCGTATTTGATGTCAAAATGCAAACTTCGTCGCTTGAAGCAGGCGAGGTTGTTATTACCGGTGTAAGCAAAGCCACCGAAATAAAACGCAGCCCAGTGCCCATGTTAGCAGTAGGTAAAGCCTATTTGGAACAGCGTGCGGCCTCGGGTAACATTATCGACCAGATAGCCACACTGCCCGGCGTAAGTGCCGTTACTACCGGCCCTAACGTATCAAAACCGTTTATTCATGGTCTGGGTTATAACCGGGTGATCACCCTGCAGGACGGTATCCGCCAGGAAGGCCAGCAGTGGGGCGATGAGCACGGCATTGAAGTGGATCAAAACTCTATCGACAGGGTAGAGGTGATCAAAGGCCCGGCAAGTTTAACCTATGGTTCGGATGCTATTGGCGGTGTTGTGAACCTCATCTCGCCGGCACCAGTACCCGAAGGGAAGATCCTCGGATCGGTACAAGGCCTGTATGGCACCAACCAGGGCTTATATAATGGTTCATTCAGGTTGCAGGGCAATCAAAACGGCCTTATCTGGGGTACAGTAGTTTCGGCTAAAGGCAGCAAGGATTATCAAAACGAGCATGACGGCCGTGTATATGCTACCAACTACCGCGAAAAAGATGCCCGCGTAATGGTAGGCCTTAATAAATCATGGGGCTATTCATACCTGCATGCCTCAGTATTTGATGATGAGCAGGCTATCCCCGACGGCAGCCGCGACTCGCTTACCCGCAAATTTACGCGACAGGTTGTTGAGGACGGTGATGCCCCCAGACCAATTGTTCCGCAATCGGTTTTAAACTCGTACGGCATCCCAACATTGCATCAGCACGTACAACTTTACCGCATCTACAATAACAGTAACTTTATATTAGGCAACGGAAACCTTGCAGTTAACCTGGGCTATCAATTCAGCCACCGTCGTGAATATACCCACCCCGAGGCGGGCGATATTGCCGGACTTAACCTGCACCTTACTACTTATACTTATGATGTTAAGTACAACTTTAACATCGGTAACGATTATGAAACCACCTTTGGCATTAATGGGCAGTACCAAAACAATACCATTGGCGATGCTACCGACTTCCCGATCCCAGCCTATCATCAGTTTGATATCGGCCCTTTCTTTGTAATCAAAAAGAGTTTCGGCAAGCTTGACCTTTCAGCAGGCGCAAGGTATGATACCCGCTCGTTCAGCAACAGCGCAGCCTATGTTGATACACTTGGCCGGAATGGGTTTCCGCAGTTATATACCGGCAGCAATCCCGAAACAGCAGCAAATGTTACTAAACAATTTGATTCGTTTAACAAAAGGTTCAGCGGCTTTTCAGGCAGCTTTGGAGCAACCTATAATGTGTCGGATGCTTTCCTGATCAAGGGTAATATTTCGCGCGGTTTCAGGGCGCCAAGCATTGCCGAGATCTCAGCTAACGGCCCGGATCCGGGTTCACAGATCTATCACATCGGCGATAAAAACTTTAAACCTGAGTTTAGTTTGCAGGAAGATATTGGCACCTTCCTTACGCTGCCCAATATCTCGGCCAGTGTTGAGGTGTTTAACAACAACCTGTCAAACTATATATATCAGCAACAGGTATTAGCTGCCGATGGCAGTCCGGTTTATACTCAGGGTTATACCACGTTTACCTATGTACAAAGTAAAGCCCGCATTTATGGCGGCGAGGTCAGCGTTGACCTGCACCCGCTAACATGGCTGCACTTTGAAAACTCTTTAAGCTTAACCTATGGCGAAAACAAAGGCAACGGCGGCCCGGTAGCTGATAGCTTAAAATACCTGCCATTCATTCCGCCATTGCACACACACTCAGAACTGCGTGGTACATTTAACGGCGGCTTCGGTAAAGTTAAAAGCATTTATGCCTTTGTCGGCTTTGACCATTACAGTGCGCAAGACCGCTTTTTCGCAGCATACGGAACAGAAACCTACACCGCAGGCTACAACCTGTTAAGCGCAGGCTTCGGCGGCAACATTGTTAATAAAGCTGGTCAGCCGGTTATTAAGCTTTTTATTGAAGGCACCAACCTTGCCAATGTTAACTACCAATCAAACATGAGCAGGCTTAAATATTTTGATAATCCTAACGTGCCTGAAGGTGTACACCCCGGCATATTTAATATGGGGCGCAACATCAGCTTTAAAGTGGTGGTTCCCTTTGGATTTAACAGTAATAAAAAATCCTGATCTCGTTTAAGCTATTAACTGAAGGTCCCGCCGTAATGGTGGGACTTTTTTGTTTAGATGATCTTCTGGCTTATACACTATTTCTCGCAAAGGCGCGAAGGCGCAAAGCTTTTTCTTAGCGTCTTCGCGCCTTTGCGAGCTTATTACTGCTGGCTATGTAATCGTCACCATCAGGTCAAACTCCTCCTTTAGGAACCAAGTGACAAACATTTAATTCCATCTCCTGTATCTTCTACATGCGCAAAATACTAATCCTCCTTCTCCTGATATCCGGAACCATTACGGCCCATGCCCAGTCCGATACCCTTTCTATCACACTCGAAAATGTAAAGTACCCATACCCCGTAAATTTCATGCCCATAAAAGTTGAAGGGCAGGACATCCGCATGGCTTATATGGATGTAAAAGCGGCTACTCCAAATGGCAAAACCATCGTGCTTTTCCATGGGAAAAACTTTGGCGGATATTATTGGAAAGACGTAATTAAGCTATTAAACGATAAAGGCTACCGGGTAATAGTGCCCGATCAAATAGGGTTTGGCAAATCATCAAAAGCATTTATTCATTACAGCTTTCACCAGTTGGCAAGGTTTAACAAAAACCTGCTGGATAGCTTAGGGATCCAAAAGATCACCTTAATGGGGCATTCCATGGGAGGGATGCTGGCTACCCGTTTCACACTTATGTACCCGAACACAGTTGAAAAACTCCTGCTTGAAGACCCTATTGGCTTAGAGGATTACCGCACCTTTGTGCCTTATGCAAGTGCCGAGGATGATTATAAGGCCGAGTTGAAAACCAGCTACGAAAGCGTTAAGAAATACTACCAAACATCCTACTTCACTACCTGGAAACCTGAATATGATTATTTAGTTGCCATTGGTGCAGGCGTAAGTAAAAGCGCCGATTTCCCGCGTTATGCTAAAGTTGCAGCACTCACCTTTGAAATGATCTATGAGCAGCCGGTTTGTTATGAATTTGGCCTCATTAAAGCACCAACGGTATTGTTCATAGGCAAAGAGGATAAAACCATTGTAGGCAAGGCCTTGCTCAGCGAGGAAGAAAAAGCCAAACACGGTCAGTATAAAATACTAGGCCCCGAAACTGCTAAAAAGATTCCCGGCTGTAAGCTCATTGAATTTGACAATTGCGGGCATATCCCACATATTGAAGCAAAAGAATCTTTTTTTAAGGCGTTGACAGCTAATTTATAATTTAGGGATTTTGAGTATTTTTGAATGTAAATAAAAGGGTGTCATGGTGAGCCCGTCGAACCATGGTGGGCAAGCCCCTCCGCGCGATCCTTCGACAGGCTCAGGATGACAGGCCGACATAACATCATTACACTGTGCAACTATCTGTAAATTCATTATCCAAACTTCCGCAGGCAGCCGAAGCCATACTGGCCAACTCGGCGGGGAATAAAATTTTTCTTTTTTATGGCGAAATGGGCGCTGGGAAAACAACGCTTATCAAAGTTTTGTGTGAAACCTTAGGTGTAACCGAACAGGCCACCAGTCCAACGTTTTCTATCGTGAACGAATACATTGGCCGCGACAGCCGGATCTTTCATTTTGATTTCTATCGCCTTAAAAACCAAACAGAAGCGCTTGATATGGGCTATGAGGAATATTTTTATAGCGGTGCCTACTGCTTTATTGAGTGGCCCGAAAAGATTCCCGACCTGCTCCCGGACCACTATACCACTATCCGGATCAACGTTTTGGACAGCAATTCGCATAGCATCAGCATCGAAAATATTTAGTTTTATCATCCATCGTTTTTTATTATCTTCAACAGCCTTAAAAACAATACATCATGAGTTCAGGGATATATAGCGGGTTTTCGGATATTGCCAAACAAGCAATGATGCAACCCCAGGAGTCGTTGCTGGAGGTAAAAAGTAAAAAGAACAAGCTATACATCGGCATTCCTAAAGAGGTCTCCTTCCAGGAAAACCGCGTGCCGTTAACGCCGCTTTCGGTAGCCTTGCTGGTTAATAACGGTCACGACGTATTGCTGGAAACCCATGCCGGACAGGCCGCTAATTTTTCGGATAAGGATTACAGCGAGCAGGGCGCGCAGATAGTTTATGATACCAAAAAGGTTTACGAAGCCGATATCATCATTAAAATAGCGCCGCCTACCGCCCACGAAATTGAAATGATGAAACCAGGGCAAATTCTGATCTCCACCCTGCAATTGGCTACGCTTAAAGCCGAAAGTATCCACGCACTGATGGTCAAAAAAATCACCGCGCTAAGTTTTGAACACCTGCGCGATGAGGGAAATATACTTACGGTGGTAAGGGCCATGAGCGAAATTGTTGGCGCTACCTCCATACTCATAGCAGCCGAATATTTAAGTAATGTTTTTGAGGGCAAGGGCCTGATGCTGGGAGGCATAACAGGTGTTCCGCCTACTGAAATTGTGATACTCGGAGCAGGCACAGTAGGTGAGTACGCAGCACGTACCGCTATATCACTGGGCGCCGAAGTTAAAGTGTTCGACCCATCCATATACAAGCTTCGCCGCCTGCAAAACAATATCGGTGCAAGGGTTTTCACCTCGGTAGTGCAGCCTATTGTATTGGAAAAAGCCATCACCACCTGCGATGTAGCCATTGGCGCGCTTCGGGCTGAGGACGGACGCAGTCCATGTATTATCTCTGAAGCTACCGTTAGCCGCATGAAACGCGACTCGGTGATCATTGATGTAAGCATTGACCAGGGCGGCTGCTTTGAAACATCCGAAGTTACCAACCATACGCATCCTGTTTTCCGCAAGTATGATGTAATTCATTATTGTGTACCTAATATTGCATCGCGCGTAGCCCGTACCGCTACTTATGCGCTTACCAATATTTTTGCCCCGATACTACTTGATATCGGCGATATGGGGGGCATCAAAAACCTCATCTGGCAAAAATCAGGCGTACGCAACGCGGTTTATATTTACCAGGGCCAGCTAACCAACAAACACATCGGCGAACGTTTCTCCATCCCCTGCAAAGACCTTGATCTGCTCATCGTATCGCACAGATAATATGGTCAGTAAATATTTAATGCTGTTGCTGTTTACTGCCGTAACATTACGCGTTAGTGCGCAGCATTATAAATATATCGACAGTACAAAAGTTTGCGGTATTGCCCGTTATAAGCTACAGGTGAAGGCCAACCCCGATAAACAGCTGGTTGAAATAAAAAAATACATTCCAGGCATCGCCTTAGACCTGCGATATGCCACAAGCAACAATTTTATGCACCGCCGCATGTACACCACGGCCAAAGCGTTTGCAAGGCTTCCGGTTGTAAAAGCGCTTCAGCAGGTTGAGGCCGAATTAAAAACGCAGGGGCTTGGCCTTAAAATTTATGATGCTTACCGGCCATATTCGGTTACGGTTAATTTTTACGAAATGGCCTCTGATACCAATTTCGTAGCCGACCCGCGCAAGGGTTCAAAACATAACAGGGGCTGCGCAATTGACCTTTCTCTCATCAATCTTAAAACCGGCAAAGAACTGGATATGCCAACAGGGTTTGACAGCTTTAGCCGCAGGGCAGGGGCAGACTACATGGATTTACCGGCACAACAAATTGCCAACCGCGAACTGTTGAAAACAGTAATGGCCAAATACGGCTTCAGGGTGATCTCAACCGAATGGTGGCATTATGATTTTACAGGCTGGGCCGGGTATGAATTGCTGGATATTCCCGTTCAAAATTTATAGGTCTTTCCTGCGCTTACCGCTTCAAAACTTACACCTTTTATCACACAACCCTACAAAAGGCATTAATATTGCTTAGCTATACACAAACGGCGTTAACCTCACAAAAATACAGGCATGAAGCTTTTCAGCAAAGAATATTTCAAACAACTATGGAGGGTGCTGCTGGCATCGTTCTCGGCCTTTTCAAAAGATAACGGCTTAAAATTAAGTGCATCACTGGCTTATTATACCGTTTTTTCAATCGCTCCATTATTAATTATTGTAATATCGGTAGCAGGTCTTGTTTTTGGACAAGATGCCGCGACCGATCGCTTATATCCTCAAATTGTTCATTATGTTGGCAAAGGACCAGCAGCACAAATCCAGGATGTACTGAAGCACCTGGCATTGTCCGGAAAATCGGGCATAGCCGTTATTATTGGCGTAGTTACGCTTTTATTAGGCGCAAGCAGTATTTTTATCGAGATTCAGGATTCGCTTAATATGATCTGGCGGGTTAAAGCCAAACCCAAAAGCGGCTGGCTACAGCTCCTCAGAAACCGCTTTGTATCATTTTCGCTCATCATCAGCCTGGGGTTCCTGTTATTAGCCTCGCTCATTATCAACCTGATCATAAGCGCACTTCAAAGCCAGATCCAGCGTTTTTTACCGGGGATAGATTCTGTAACCAAAATAGTTGTCGAGGTTTTAAACCTTGGTATTACCCTGGTGGTGATCACTACCTTATTCGGTATCATATTCAAGTTTTTGCCCGATGTTAAGATCAAATGGCGCGATGTGCGTAGCGGAGCCATATTTACGGCTATCCTGTTTATGCTGGGCCAGTATGCCATCAGCCTTTATATTCAATACACTGCGCAAGGTTCGGCCTATGGAGCTGCGGGTTCCATTATTGTAATTTTGGTTTGGATCTATTATACATCAGCTATATTATACATTGGAGCAGAGTTTACCCAGGTATTTGCCGAAGCCAGCGGAAGCCATATTGAACCTGCTGATTACGCCGTTCACATCCAGCAAACCGAAGTTGAACACCGCGTAAAGATCCTGCCCGCTCAAAACCCCCAGCTTGAAGGAAATTTAAAAAAGGATGGAGGAGAGGGGAAGGGGTAGGGCCCTTTTAATTGTGCTTTTTCTAATCGGCACAAGTGAGCATACCTGCAACCAATCGCACAACACATGCGCCAAAAGAAAACTTCTATTTCCACCCGTCATTGCGAGTTTTGCTTTCAGCTTTCTTTAAAACTCCTCATGTATATACGTCATGATCCTCACCATTTCATCTCTTATTTCGCGGGAAGGCCGGGTAAAGTTATTATTCATAAAGGCAAAAGCCAGCCGTTTGCCTTTGCGGGTAACCATATAGCCGCTTTGATTGTGGTTATTGCTTAGCGATCCTGTTTTAGCCCATACAAATGGCTGCCCGTTATCTGTTTTATAGGTGCTTTTAATTGTACCGGCAACGCCGCCTATCGGCATCATGCTATGCAGCAGGTTTTCATCTTTCACTTCGTCCTGAATTTTGAGCAGCAGGGCTACGATATCCCGAGGGGTAAACAAATTATAGCGCGACAATCCCGAGCCATCAACCCATTGCGGAACATCGGGCAAATCATTCAAAAAATGTGCTTTTGAGTAATTGATCACCGAATCGGTATTAAGGGTATTAAACTTCAGAGACGAACAAACCAGCAGCAATTGCTCGGCAATAAAATTATCGCTTGGCTGCAGCATACGGCGGTAAACCGAATCGGCATTGGTGTTGAAAACAATTTTGGCATCAGCGGCCATTGGTTCCTGCAATAACGATACGGGCTTTTTCAATGTATCCTGCAACAGGGCCATGGTCAATTGCAGGCTTGTTTTCCAGGGGATTTCCTGTTTGTAATTTGGGGGGATCCCGCCGGCAGGGTATACAAAATTATTGCTGATAAAATCTCGCTTAACTTTAAACTGGGCAGGACGATAGTTGATATCTGCATTTAAAAACCGTTTTAAATAGCTTGGTTTCACCTGCATGTTGCCGTCCCGATCAGCGTAAAGCTGGGCAACATTATCTTCAATGGGCAGGGCGGTAATTTCGGCCTGGTAATAATCATTATAATCGTCCCAGGCCCAGCCTGCGCCAAAAAACTCGCCGGTATAATTGCCGGGCGAATAAAAAAGATGTTTATTGCTGCTCGTCAAAAAATCAAGTCCGTTCACGCCTTTCAAGTCGCTGTGCAAAAAGGAGGGATCGCCGGTGCCCCAAAATATCAGCGAATCGCCGCGGGTTTGGTAGCGTAACGCGGGGATAGAATCGCCAAGCATTTTAAGACAGGTATAAAAAGTAAAGAGCTTGGTATTGGAGGCCGGGGTAAAATATTTATCGGCATTTAATTCATATATCATTTTATGCTCGTCCAGGTCATAAAGCGCGAAACCGGTAAAGTGGTCGTTAACAATCTGCGAATGCTTAAACAGCTTTTTAACCTTTCGTTTTTTTATTGAACGGGCATAAATAGTATCATGACAAAGGGATAAAACACAAACAATTAACAGAAATGAAATAGTTGACTTTCGCATAATAAAATAATTATTTAACAAATAAATCTCGTAAATTTAATATACCAACTATAACCACTTTGTTACACAAGCTATATCATAATTTACGCCATCCGGGAGCATTGTGGCTGGCATTTGTGTTAACATTTTGCTTTACAACCACAGCCCGGGCCCAGTACTTTGATCTTGATGTGCATAAAAAAAAGGTGAATATTCCATTTAAGCTGGAACGTAACCTGATGATCATTAAACTCAAGATCAACAACAAAGGGCCCTTTAATTTTATATTGGATACCGGCGTAGGCCTCATGATCATAACCGATCCGAAATTAGTTGATTCCATCAGCATTCCTAATAAACGAACACTAAAAATCCCGGGCCTCGGTGAAGGCGATGACTCGGAGGCTTACGTAACCTCAACTTTGGATGTTGCCATCCCCGGTCTGGTTAGTTACGATGTTGCCGCTGCCATACTAAAAAAAGATGTTTTTAACCTTTCGGGATATGCCGGAATGCCTATTCATGGTTTGTTAGGTTATGAGTTTTTTAACAACCTGGCTGTGAAGATCAGTTTCCAGGATAGCGTGGTTACCGTTTGCAGGCCTAAAGATCTTAAACCGTTCAGAAAAGCGAATAAGATTCCCATGTCTGTTGAAGACAGAAAGGCCTATGTAGAAGCCCGGGTGATCATGCCCGGCATAGCGCCTTTCAAAACAAAGCTGGTTGTTGACCTTGGGGCCGGGCACCCGGTATCAATTGAACGGTATATCACAACTTACGGCCTTCCCCAAAAATTCATTGCCTCGGCTAACCTTGGTATTGGTTTAAACGGGCCAATAAACGGCTTTATAAGCAGGATGGATGAATTTGACTTAGGTAAATTCAGGTTGAAAAAAGTATTAGCCTCCTTTCCTGATGACAGGAATAATCAAACTAACCTGTCGGTGAAGCGTGACGGAAACCTTGGCGTAGGCATATTGAAGCGATTTAATGTTATTCTTGACTATCCTGATAGTGTCATGTATTTAAAACCAGGCTCAACATATAACGATTCGTTTGAACATGATATGAGCGGCCTCGAATATTATGCGGCAGGCGATCACCTGGAAAGGATAGTGATCAGCAGGGTAGAACCAGGCTCGGCAGCCGACGAAGTTGGCCTTGAACGCGACGACGAGATCATCTCGATAAATTTTAAACCTGTTTCAAGAATGAACCTCCAGGATATTGATGAATTATTCAAATCAAAGGATGATAGGAGCTTGTTGCTTGAGGTTTATCATGAGAAACGAGTGGATAATGTTGTGCTAACATTAAAACGAAGGATATAATTAATAATAACTGTAAATTTATTGTTGATAAAACGCTTTATCATTAAAAAAGATCCGCTTTTTATATAAGTTTACGGTTTAAACTATTATTAATAAATGAAAAAACATTCGTTGCCGGGTATTTATTTGCGTGGCTCTGTATTGGCACTTGCGGTTTTGGCAGGCTCTTGTGCCACCAAAAAGCAGGCAGCAAACCAAAGCCTAACCCTAAAAACTACAACTACAGCTAACGGCACTGTTGCAACAGCAACAACGGGAGCTCCCAAAAAAGAGGGCATTAAAAAGTTCAGCGACCTTATCCCCGCTAAAACAAAAGCCGACAGCGGGCTTTTTAACACCTATAAGGTTGATGGCAAATACTACTACGAAATACCCGATTCATTAATTAACCGCGAAATGCTGGTGGTTACCCGCTTTGTAAAAACGCCGGGCGGTCTAAGAACCTTTGGCCAGCAGTATGGCGGCGAAGAGATAAACGACCAGGTTTGGAAGTGGGAAAAACACGATAAACAGGTATTTATCCGTGTACCAAGCTATTCGTTACGTGCCGATAGCACCAGCGACATGTACCAATCGGTTAAAAACTCCAATCTTGATGCTATACTGGCATCATTTGAAATAAAAGCATTTAATAAAGATACTACCGGTGTTTTAATTGATGTTACCGATTTTTATAACGGCGATATTACCGCTATTGGTTTATCAGACGATATCAAGAAGGCTTATAAAACTATGGGGGTTGATAACTCACGTTCCTATATCGACACCATTAAAAGCTTCCCGGTAAATATTGAAGCACACACATTAAAAACATACCGTGCCGGCGAATCGCCAACAGACAACAGTGTTGCGGCCATTACATTTGAGTTGAACACCTCGATGCTTTTACTACCTAAAACCCCGATGAAAGCCCGGATCATGGATCCGCGTGTGGGCTTTTTCGGCCAGCGCCAAACAGATTACGGCACTAATGCACAAAAAGCACTGGTTACCGCCTATATCCATCGCTGGAGGTTAGAGCCTAAAGACCCCGCTGCTTATGCCAAAGGCGAACTGGTTGAACCTAAAAAGCAAATTGTATTTTATATTGATCCGGCTACACCTAAAAAATGGGTTCCCTATTTAATACAGGGCGTTAACGACTGGCAAAAAGCCTTTGAAGCCGCTGGTTTTAAAAATGCCATCACCGCCAAAGAAGCCCCAACAGCCAAACAGGACCCACAGTTTAGCACCGAGGATGCCCGTTACAGTGTGATCAGGTATTTTGCATCGGATGTTGAAAACGCTTACGGCCCTCACGTGGCCGATCCCCGCAGCGGCGAGATCCTGGAAAGCCATGTCGGCTGGTACCACAATGTAATGCAGCTATTGCGCGACTGGTACCTGATCCAAACAGCTGCAGTAAACCCTAATGCACGTCATGCGCAATTTACTGATGATCAAATGGGCGAACTGATCCGCTTTGTTTCATCGCATGAGGTGGGTCACACTTTAGGTTTGCCGCACAACTTTGGTTCAAGCTACGCTTATCCTGTTGATTCATTACGCTCAAAAACTTTTACCGATAAACATGGTACCGCACCATCCATTATGGATTATGCCCGCTTTAACTACATAGCCCAACCCGGCGATGGCGTTACACACCTATATCCGCAAATTGGCGAATATGATGACTGGTCGATAAAATGGGGGTATACCTGGTTCCCGGGCAATAAAACACCGGAGCAGGAGAAGGAAGTATTAGCCGTGTGGACCAATAAAAACGCAGGTAACCCGGTTTACTATTTCGGTCGCCAGGGTACATCTATTGACCCTCGCCTGCAAAATGAAGATTTGGGTGATAACGCCATGAAGGCAAGCGCATACGGTATTGCCAATCTGAAACGAATTTTGCCAAACCTCGAAAAATGGTCGTACAAAAAAGATGAGGATTATAGCGATCTTAATGAATTATACAATGAAGTTTTAGGTCAGTACTACCGTTATATGGGCCATGTAACCACCAACATTGGCGGCATGAACGAAAACTTTAAAACTTACGATCAAAAAGGTCCGGTTTATGATTTTGTTAGCAAAGAGCGTCAGCGCGAAGCAGCTTTATTTTTAAACCAGCAATTATACACTACACCGTTGTGGCTTATTAACAAAACAGAATTGGCCAAGTTTGATAACGGTGTTATTATCAACCGCATTAAAGCTATGCAGGTTTCATTATTAGGCAATGAGTTAAACGCTTCAAGGTTGGCACGTATGTATGATAACGAAGCCAAAAACGGCGCCAATGCATACACTGTTGCGCAGTTTTTAACCGATCTGCACGCGGGTATATTCGGCACGGCTAAACCTGATGGCTACCAGCGCAACCTGCAAAGAGGATATATAGAAAACCTGAAGAACCTGTTAAATGCAGATGCAAGCTTTTCGTTCCCGGGCGTATCAAGCGCACAGCTGGCAAGCTGGGGCTTTACGCCAATCAACATTGCACTATCTGATATCAGGCCAATGGTACGTGCTGAGCTGAAAAAAATTGATGCCGGTTTACCAAAAGGCGGCGATGCTATGACAGCAGCTCATTATGCCGACCTTCGCCTGAGGATAAAGGAAGCCCTTAATCCAACAAGGCCGGTTGTAAATATTGCAGGTGGAATGGTTAGAGGAATAAACACCGCTAACCAGGATATACTGAATGAGAAAACAGGAAGTATGAACTGCTGGCCACGCACCAATGTTGAAAACTAATTTGCTATAATCTTCAAAAAATCCCTCTTAAAATCCTGCCTTATTTTTAGGGCGGGATTTTTTATTTAAAGATCTGTTATAATGGCTTTGGAGATTGCTTAAAAATATAATTGGTTTGGTTTGAAAGTAGGCTAACTTATTTAAGCTGGCTTATATTTTCAAAAAAGGCCACTTGTAAATCAAGCAATGACTTTACATTTATTTTTTCGCCGTAAGCATCAAAGCACAAAAACTTTGTTAACTCCGGTTTATTTTTCTTCGATTTTTCGAAAAAATTAAAGGTTTCAAAAAAATAATGATTGGTTGTAATATGGCTTTTACTATTTGTTTGTGAAGTATTAAGCCTGAATCCGATCGTATCGATCCATTTGTGCACTTTTGAGTGCAGCGTGCTTCCAATATTGTTCATAGGTTAATGTTTGATTAAGTATTACGAAATACTGTGCCACAATGTTACTATCATATAAAATGATTTTAAACAATAGTTTATTTCTTGTGTGGAATACTTAACGCTTTCAAAGCGTTATTGGTATCCGCTGCAACATTTTTTGAAACTAATTATCCACACAATTCGTAATAACACACATAGCTTTATCAAATATTAAAGGCTGGCTTTCCTGATAGTGCCCACCTACAGGAATGGTTTAATCCATGCGGTTTTCCAATAGTTTTGTTGGCATTAAACCGAATATGCCAATCTGACAGCGCTTCTTTTCTGCTTGTAATTGACTGACGGATCTTTATACCAATCTCAAGGCCGGAAATCCCGGCCTTTTTCATTTAATAATCTGTAACAATAATATGATTGATAGGCTTTTACAGGTCTTATATGTAACAATAATATATTGATTAGGCTTTATGTATATATTAAGTTGAACATTTGTAGTTCAATTACGTCTATATACCACAAATACAACAATCGTACGCTGAAAAAACACTTATGAAACCCCTACTTCTTATCTTGAGTTTTACCTTTTTATTTGCCTTTAATTCCTATGCCCAAACGGGACGGGAAGTAAAAGGAACCGTTGTTGATTCCACGAAGCTTTCCCTGCCGGGAAGCAGCGTTAAACTGGTTTCAAACAGCGGCGACAGCACTATAGCTATTGCCGATGCTACCGGTAAGTTTTCGTTTCCGGTAGTGAAGGGCAACAAGCTAACGCTTACCATTTCATCAATTGGTTTCACTGCAATAAAAAAACATTACTCGCTTGATGCAGGTACACAACCGGTTGATCTGGGCCCAATAATTTTAAAGGCAGAAACCAATATGCTTAACCAGGTTACCATTGTAGGCGTCAATCCCGTAATATTAAAAGAGGATACTACCGAATATAAGGTAAGCGCATATCCCGTACGCGAAAATGCACCTGTTGAAGACGTGTTAAAAAAACTACCTGGCGTTGATGTGGATAAAGACGGCAACGTGACAGCCCAGGGAAAATCGGTTACCAAAGTAAGGGTTAACGGAAAGGACTTTTTTGGCGGCGACGTTAAAACAGCTACCAAGAACCTTCCTGCCGATGTGGTAGAAAGCATTCAGGTAATTGATGATTACGGGGATCAGGCCAACCTTACCGGCATTAAAACCGGCGAGCCAGACAAGATCCTGAACATCACTATCCGCAAAGACAAAAATCACGGCTACTTTGGCCAGGCAACGGCCGGCGATGGCGAGGACTTTTTACCGAAAGACCAGGGCATAGCCAATGCCAACCGCTACATAGGCGATTTGAAATTTTTCAACTTTAACAACGAGCAACAGATAGCCGTATTGGGCACCATTAACAATACCAACGTAAATACGTTCACCTATGGCAGCGCAACATCAGGTGGCGGGGGCGGCGGTGGTTTTGGCGGTGGCGGCGGCGGCAGGGGCAATGCTCTGCGCGGCTCAAGCGGCTCAACAACCAGCGCTAATGGTATTACCAACGCACATTCAATAGGGGCAAATTTCCGCGACCAATGGGGTAAAACCCTCTCTGTTTACGGCAGCTATAGCTATACAGATAATACTACGAACACCATTAGCTCATCTATTCAAACCAATAACAATTTATCACCAAGCGGAAGTACACAAAAAAGTAACCAGACAGACAACCCGATCAACCACCGTTTTAACTTCAACCTGGAGTGGAAGCCGGATACTATCAACTATTTAAAGGTTGTACCAAACTTCACCTATTCAAGTACCAATACCGATGCTAACGAGGATGTAACATCAACGGTAGGGGGCATAACACGTCCGTCATATACCTCGTTATCGCACAGCGATGGCACAACACCAAGTTACGGTATTAACGCGTTGTATAACCACCGCTTTAACGGGCATGGCCGTAACCTGAGTATTAATGTGAGCGCTAACACCTCAAAAACGTCGCAGTTTGATAATCCAACATATGATTATGCCGCAGGTGCACCAGTTCAGGCACCTGCCAATCAGCAAACTTTTACCGATAGCCGTGTTACCAGCGTCGGTGCAAATTTCTCCTACATTGAGCCTATAAGCAAAAGGGGATACCTGGAGTTAAACTATGCCTTTAACCGTTCAAATACCACAAGCGATAAGGAAACCGATACGCTTAGTACCTCCAATACATATGATCATTATGACCGGTTGAGCAACAATTATAAATACAACTTTACCACCAACCGCGTTGGCCTTAACTATCGCTTTATCGAAAAGAAATACAACGTTACTGTAGGTATTGGCGTACAGCCGGCAACATTGAACGGCCTGAACCTTAAAAACGATTCGGCCACCCACGTAACCACCTTTAATGTGATCCCAACAGCTCGTTTCAGCTATAACTTTACAAGAGGAAAAGCTTTAAACTTCCTGTATAGCGGATCAAGCAACCAGCCTACATTCAGCCAGTTGCAGCCGGTTATTGATTTCAGTAACGCGCTTTACCCGGTACAGGGTAACCCTAACCTGCAGCCCGAGTTTGCCAATAACTTTTCACTGAGATACAATAATTTCAGCTTCCAAACCGGCGATATTTTCTTTACTAATTTCAACTTTACCACAACTCAAAATAAAATAGTACAATACACCATATCTTATCCCCGCGCATTTACCCCAGCCGCTTTAGCAGCAAATCCATCGCTAAAAAGCTTTGAAGGGACCAACCTTACCAACTATTTAAATGCCGGTGGTTACTATACCGGTAGTGCAAATGTGGTATATGCCAAACCATGGGCCCAGCGTAAATTTACCCTGCAATTTAATGGCGCTTTAACGTACACCAATGGCATTGCGTTTTCTGATAGCGTTACTACTAATAACGTCCTGGCGTCAGAAGTGCCATTAAAAAACATAGCCAAAAACCTCAACTTTACCCCGGGTTTAAAATTCAGGGTAAGCATTGTTGATGTTATTGATGCAGAAGCCAGCAGCAGCTATGGCATCAACAAAACAAGCAACTCTATCCATACTGAGATTATTGATGGCAGCTCAAACTTCCGTACGCTGACTTTAGGCTTAGCCGGCAAAAACTATTTCTGGAAGGACTGGACATTGAGCTACGATTTTACCCGTACGGTAAATTATGGCTATGCCGCCACCCTTAATGTTAAAAACCCCAATATCTTTAATACCTATGTTGAGCGCCGGTTTTTGAAAGACCACCGCGCTACTATCCGCTTAGCGGCATACGATTTGTTTAATCAAAATACTGGTTTTACATCGGTTGTTAATGGCAACATTACCACGCAATCTAATGTGAACAGGCTTGGCCGTTATTACTTGTTAAGCTTTACATTCCGCCTGCAAAAATTTGCAGGCAAAGCCCCAACACAAGAGCCCGGCCAGCGCAGGTTTAACCGCGATGGCGGAGGCCCGGGTGGACCAGGCGGCGGTCCCGGTGGTGGCGGCCCCGGCGGTCCGGGTTCTTTCTAACGAATAATGTACCTAATTTAGGCTGAAAGCGGAATGCACAAAGCTTAAAGCGAATACCTTGTTTATCGATACTATTAATTGCTTTATGTGAAATCATTAATAGACTTTATATAAAAACGCAAAAGGGGCAGCATCATGATCGTGATGTTGCCTCTTTTGCTTTAATATAGAACAGTCTTTTTCGATTCTAAGAAGCTGCTAAAATTGATTGTTTTAAATGTAGAGACGCATCACATGCCTCTCCCACGTGCAGTTTCCGACGGAATTAGAAGCCTTTAAATGGCCTATCCGCCGGGAGACGCATGTGATGCGTCTCTACAAAAAACTTTACTATCGTTTTTAAACAGTCTCTAAGGCAGGCAACCTATCTTGGGCCGTATTGCAATGCGTAAGGAATTGGCGTTATCTTCTTTTTGGCGATATTATCGGGGGTTACGTACACCAATTCAAGCTTACGGCCTCCTTCTTTTTGAAAGTACTCTATCCGCAACGGATAAAACCCCTTTTTCAGGGGAACAATGTATGACCGCTCTATATCGCCATCGTGCAAACCATCAAGGTCGATTATCGGCTTATTATTCAGGTACACTTTGCAGCCATCATCACTCCCTAATCCAAAAATGTAATAACCATCCTCTTTAACTTCAAATTGCCCATCCATCACTAAGCCAAAATTGTTTTGACGGGGAAGTTTATTGATACTGAAGATACTATCGGCTACGCCCTCTTTAACCGGTTTTAACGCCTTAAAGTTGGGCAGCTTATCGCATTGGCCTTCGTAGTAAGTGTAGTGAAAGCCGCCGGGCTTGTAGTTTTTCTTGAGCCGTGTCGCGGGCAGATAAGTACCTTCCGTAAATTCGCCGGTGGCGGATTTGTCAAATTTAGAGCGACCGGCGATCAGCCGCATGGTAACATTTGTGGAGCCTGATAATTCTATTTCGGGTCTTACCGTCGGCGATGTCATTGAAGGCTGTGAGCCATCGAATGTATAATGCACTTTTGTTGTATCATCAAAGTACCAGATCTTTATTGGCTTGTCCTTAAGCACGATCCCGCGGGATGGGTGAAACTCCAGCGGTTTACCGCCATAGTCATTATAGGCAAATCTCAGTCCATCATACATATTTTTCAACCTCACGGTACCGTGCGATTCCTTTGGATACGCTTTCACTACCCATTCAAACCCTGCCGGTGCATCTTTTTTCAGCAGGCTATCCATGGCGTTAATGTTCATTTCCTTCATGCCCTGTCCTTCACGCCCGCCGATATAAAGCGACTTCCCTTTGTTGGCAAGCGAAGGCAATTTCTCTTTAACCTGTTTAAGCATAACACCGTTATCCCACCAAAAGCTTGGGTCGCCGGCAATATAATTGCTAAAAAGCTGAGGCTCGTTCAGTAAAGCATAAGTAACAAACACGCCACCGAAAGAGTGGCCGAAAAGTGTATTGTCACCATCAGAAGAATAGGTTTTATCAACATATGGTATCAGCTCGTCCTTGAAAAACTTCAGGAATTTATCAGCCCCGCCTGATGTTCCATTCCCATTATTATGGGTCGGCAAAAAATCCTTATTCCGGTCGGTATTCAACACGCCAACTATTATCATCGGCGGCATGGTGTGCTCATCTACTATGAAATGCTGTATATCGCGCCCTAATTTTATATTCCAGTCGTCAATGATGTACAATACATCATATTTAGTCGTTGAACCTGCTTTATAGCCATCGGGCAGGATTACCTGGATAACGCGTTTCTCATTCAATACAACTGATTTGATGGAGTCGCGTTTGCCGGGCATGTCCTGCGCTGCAGCGCGGCCTGGCAGGCAAAATGTTAATGTGATAGCAATGGCTAAAAAAAGGCAGGTCCTGGTACTCATCATGATAGGTAATTTGATTGTAAGTAAGACGATCCCTTGATAAAGAAAGTTACAGAAAAGCTTCGTAAAAAACAGGGGCTGCATCTTTTGAATTTTGATACAGCCCCTTTGTTTTATGCCGATGCTTCTGCTTTTATTTAGTGATTAGTTTATTAAACTTAATGCTGTAAGTAACCATAAAATATCGCTTCAATGTATTGTTTTGCACATCGCTAACCGAGTTAGAATTAATGTAACGGTAAACGCTCACATTTTGATTAAAGATGTCATAAACTGAAAACTTAAGCTCTCCGCGATCCTTTTTAAGCATTTGCAGGGCGAGTGAAGAGCTCACTACATTAACGCCTTTTTTAAATCCTGCCGCCACCTGGCCATTATAATTAAAATCCTGTTTAGTTTCCCAAACAATTTTTTTAGGAAACCTCACTATCAGACTATTGCTAATGTTGTAGGTACCCACCTTTACGTTCCTGAAATCGTCATAACGGTATTTCGTGTTCGACTGGTTAAAACCAAAACCGGTGTACAGTTCTATCTTATCTTTCCAGTTAGCGTTTATGTTTTCATGAACCCCGTATGAAAAGGTATTTTGCCAGCCTTCCACATCATTCAGCAGATTAAGGCTTTGGTAATAATTACTGTAAAAGCTGGTTGATGAATTAAGCTGCCAGTCTTTGTTCGTTTTAAGCCTTTTAAAAGCCCCGACTGAGAAATTATAGTTTGGCCTGCCGTCGCGGTTAACCGTTGTATTAGTCTGCGCCCCGTCCGAGCGAATGGTTTGTTGTGTAACGGCCATATTTTTTTGTGAGTATACACTGCCGTTTGAATAAACACCAAATTGACTGTTATCCCAATACTTAAAAAAGCTATAGTTGTAGTTGTTACTAATACTGGGCACCAGGTTAGGGTTACCCGTATAGCTATACAACGGGCTATAAACTATAGTAATAGGCTGCAGGCTTGATATACCTGGCTGGTTAACCCGGCGCTCGTAACTCAAAGATATGCCATAGGCTTCGATACGGATAGTTGGTAGCAGGAAAAAATAATTTTGCAGAAGCCTGCTGGTTACAAAGTTGTTGTTGATCTGCTGCCATTGGGTGTTAAGGCCGGCTATGATCTGTGTTTTTTTGTTGAGTTGATAGGTGATCCCAGGTTTGATGTTCTCTGTCCATTGATCGCGTTTAAGGTCGGAGCTTTGATTGGTGAGCAGCGAATCAAAGCCGGTTTTGCGGTCGTAGGTAAAGAGCTGATCGCTGGTTTTGTTGTATATGCCAGATGTAGTAATATCCACAATGAGCTTTTTAGTTACCGGGAACCTGTAGCTGAAATCGAGATTGCCCGAAGCATTGTTTGATGTACGGGCAGATAACCTGTGCAAGCTATCGGATAATTCCGGACGTTGATAATTAACCACATCATTATTATTGAAATTGTTGTTATGGTTAGGATTAATACTGAGGTTATGCGATATAGTGAACGACTCTTTACTGTTCTTTTTGGAGCGTTTATGAAAATAAAAGCTTTGGTTAAACTGTGTTGAATGGCCATCGCCCCATGAATTTGATGCCGATTGGTTTACCGGCATATCAAAATTGTTTGAGGTGCTCCCCGCCGATGTTGAAGTATTGCTATTTGAATTATAATTTAACGACGGGTTATACCGCAGGTTGCGGATGGTATCGGGTTTCCACTCCACAAGACCACTTAAAGTATGTACATAGCTGTTCGCGATCCTGCTGTTTGAGGATCGGGTTAACAGCGTAGTATCCTTCAGAAACTGCTGTTGAAAATTGGCCGATTCATTTACATTATTGCGCTGCGTATAAAAGTACTGCAGGTTGAGCTTTAGTTTTTCGCCATAGTTTTGGTTGATGTTAAAACCTCCCGAGGTTATTTTTTCTATGCCGCCGCCCCAGTTTCGGCCACCGTTAAATGATGTATTGCCTCCGCTGCGATCAAAACCGCCCTGAGCATTAAGGTCCTCGCGCGAAAAAGCAGTATGGTTAAGGTTATTGCTTAACCCGATAAGGCTTACCTGCAACGTATCACGAAACATGTTAAACAGCCCGCCGGCCTCATACCTGTCGCGCGAGCCAACACCACCGAATACCTTGCCAAAAATGCTTTTTTTAATGGCCTTTTTAAGTTTGATATTGATGATCTTTTGTACCTGGGTTTCGCTCACGAGGTGGTCGGGATCATTTTCGCGGTCATCATAAACCTGAATCTGCGCAACAATAGCCGCGTCAAGATTTTTGGTGGCTATTTTGGGATCGGAACCGAAAAACTGTTTACCATCAATCAGCAGCTTGCTTACCTGTTTCCCGTTAACGGTGATGGTTCCATCGCCGTCTATCTGTACACCAGGAAGCTTTTTAAGCAGTTCTTCAACAGCGGCATTAGGCCGTGTTTTGAAGGCGGCTGCATCAAACTCGATAGTGTCTTTTTTCATCCTGATAGGTACACGTTCAGCGCGCACTATAACCTCGCTAAGCATTTTGCTGTTGAGGGCGACATTACCCAGATCAATTGTTTCGCCTTTTTTAAAGTTAAATTGACGGACATAGCTTTTGTACCCGGCATAAGAAATAACCAGCCTGACCTGCTTATCGACAGGGAGGCGTTGTAATTCAAAATCTCCGGTTTTTTTACTTAGGGTATATGCAATAAGCGAGGTATCTTTCAGATCAACCATCGCCACTGTACTTAATTCAAGCGGTTGGTTATTCAGCGAGTCGGTAACTTTGCCTTTAATGGTAACCCTGTTTTGGGCAACGGATACCGAAGAAAATAGGCATAACAGGATTAATGAAAGAAAAATTGTTTTCATCCAGGTTTAGGTGCAGACGGTGTAAGGTAAAAGTAAATTGTGTTATAGGTGATGTAGGGCCGTGGTAAGTTTGGAAATTAAATCATGAGGTAGTTATAGGGTTTAGATGTGTTGCATTTTGTTAATTGTTTTATTGATAAACGTGTGTTAGACAAATATCAACAGAAAGGTTTAAAGCATAAATAACCACCCCTCTACTTAACCACTACACAATACCCTCGCACGGCAGCATTATATGCTATAATTTGCTCCTATAACAAGGATTCAGTATAAATATTGCCCTATGCCTGCCAGGAAAGGGCTTTTTTAACACATATTTTAACATTGTAACATTTGTTTTACTAAACTGACCGTCTTGTCTGTTCTTGTTAGAAATAAAATTATTCATTTCGCTTTATTGTATTTGTTGCGATATATGTATTCAACCAAATAAATGAATACAAATCCGATAAAAATCAAATGAAAGCGCAATAAAATTTTGCCAATTCCGTTTTTAAACCAATATTGTGCAAGTAATATTATTTTGCACCGAATTAATTACCTAAAACCATAACATTATGAAAGCAGCAGAAACCTACAAATCCATTTATGTAACGTTTTACAGGTGGAATGTTAAAAACTTTGGTCACGGCGGATTGCCAAAAGCCAACGCCCTTTTTGGAGCAAGTTTTTTAATGATCATTTTGCTGGCCATTTTAGTAAGTGTTGCACAGCTATTTTTAAACTCCGGTTGGTTTCAGATAAGCCCGATGTCAGGCTTAATAATATTGCTGGGTGCCACAGGTGCTTTTGTGCTTAATTATTTTGTGCTGCTAAACAGCATCTATTTTAAAAAGGTAAACATTGCATTTGCACGCATCAGCAAACACAATCCCAACACATGGTCAATAATGCTGATGGTTTGTGTAATAGTTTCCTGCGCTATGCTATTGGTTGTTTCTGAAGCCGGGGTGTTTTTAAGATAAGATTAACAATGTGATTATAGAAGGCCCGCCGGTACCGGCGGGTTTTTTTTGTATGTTCCCGGCTTTATCCCCTCATCAAAATTCTATATCTTTCGCTTCAATTAAACTTTTATCACAGTGTTGGTTAAAACTTTTGGAAGCGCGGTTTATGGGATACAAGCTATCACCATAACGGTTGAGGTGAATATTGCGTCGGGCACAAAATATTTCATTGTGGGCCTGCCCGATGTGGCTGTAAAAGAAAGTTATTTCAGGATAGAATCGGCACTGAAAAACTGTGGTTTCAGGATGCCGCGCCAGCAGGTAGTGGTTAATATGGCCCCCGCCGATATTAAAAAAGAAGGATCATCATATGACCTTACCATCGCCACCGGTGTATTGGCAGCATCCGGTCAGATAGAACCCGAGACCCTTGAAAAATTTATCATCATGGGCGAGCTTTCTCTTGATGGAAGCTTGCAGCCGATAAAAGGAGCTTTGCCCATTGCCATTCAAGCTCGCAAAGATGGCTTTAAAGGGTTTATACTTCCCAAGCAAAACGCCCGCGAAGCCGCCATTGTAAACGACCTGGAAGTTTACGGCGTTGAAAGCATTAAAGACGTGGTTGGCTTTTTCAACGGCACCACCGAACTTAAACCCGAAGTAGTAAACACCCGCGAAGAATTTTACGACAGCCTTTGCAATTACGACAGCGATTTCAGCGAAGTAAAAGGCCAGGAAAACATTAAGCGGGCATTGGAAATAGCCGCAGCAGGTGGCCATAATGTGATATTGATTGGTCCGCCGGGAGCTGGTAAAACTATGCTGGCCCGGAGGCTGCCATCAATTTTGCCACCTTTAAGTTTATATGAATCGTTAGAAACCACCAAGATCCATTCAGTTGCAGGGAAGCTTGCCGCCGCAGACGCGTTAGTAACTATTCGTCCGTTCAGAAGTCCGCACCACACTATTAGTGATGTGGCTTTAGTAGGAGGGGGTAGTAATCCTGCTCCCGGAGAGATCTCATTAGCACACAACGGCGTTTTGTTTTTAGATGAATTGCCCGAGTTTAAGCGCAGCGCCCTTGAAGTAATGCGCCAGCCGCTCGAAGAACGCCGGGTAACCATATCGCGGGCCAAATTTACGGTTGATTACCCCAGCAGTTTTATGCTGGTGGCAAGTATGAACCCTTGCCCTTGCGGCTATTACAATCACCCGGAAAAGGAATGCATCTGTCCGCCGGGGATGGTGCAAAAATATTTGAGCAAAATCTCCGGTCCGCTGTTAGACAGGATTGACCTGCATGTGGAAGTAACGCCGGTTAACTTCAGCGAACTTTCTTCTGATCGGCCGGCCGAAAAAAGCGAGCTTATCCGCGATAGGGTGATTAAGGCAAGAGAAATCCAGGTAGAGCGTTTCGGCAACCGGCAGGATTTACATGCCAACGCCCAGATGAGCCCCCAAATGGTGCGCGACCTATGCAAGATTAACCCAGCCGGCCAAACCCTGCTTAAAAAAGCAATGGAAAAGCTCGGCCTCTCGGCGAGGGCGTACGACCGGATCCTCAAAGTATCACGTACCATCGCCGACCTTGCCGGAAGCGAAGAGATTAAACTGGAACACCTGGCCGAAGCTATTCATTTCAGGAGTTTGGATAGAGAGGGTTGGGCAGGGTAAAAGAAACGATATATCCATTGGCATAAGCTAAAACAGGAGTCAATTCAATAACAATGGTATAGCCGTTGGTTGTTTATAACAGCACAACAAGAACCAAAAACACACTCTGATGAAAAACAAGTTGAATTATTTCATTTATACCCTCTTATTGACAATAGCCTTTTATTGCGGGCCGGCTACAGCCCAAAGGCTTGTCCGTATCGGTCCGGCACCTGCCGGGGAGATTGAGAAAGCGCGGGCGGCGGTAATGCTTAATATGGAGAGCATTGAGGCGCATAAAACTTACATCTATGCGTTGAACCTGGATAATCCACTTTTGATTCCCCAATATAGGGCGTGGATGAAAAAATATCCGAAAAACATAAATATTCCATTAACCATTGGCACGATTTATTATCACGCCGAAATGTCGGAGGCTAAAGAGTTTTTGCTAAAGGCCGCTAAAATTGATCCCAATAATGCCCAAATATGGTTTATGCTATCGCAAGATGCTTTTATCAGGGGGCAAACCGATCTGTCAAATGAATATATTAAAAAAGCCACGCTTGCCGACCCTTCAAATGTGAGTTACGCATTTACGTACCTTTTCATATTTAGCAATAGCAACCCTGATGAGTACAAACAAAAGGTTTTTGACTTTGTAAAGCGCTTCCCAACAGATGAACATGGTGCACAGGCATTATACTGGTTGGGCGAAAATGCTATTGATATTCACGATAAAATCAACTATCTGGAAGAGCTTCGCAAGTTATACCCGCCTAAAGAGTTTAATTGGTCATCTTCCGGAATGATTGGATTGGCCGATGCGTATTTGCAAATAGATCCTGAAAAAGCCCTGATATTAATTAACAGCATGGGTGATGAAAAGGGTTGGCAAATGAGGAAAAAGGTGGCCGAATCACTAATACAAGCCGGTAAGCTGGAGCAAACGAAAAATTATAAAGAAGCCTTTAATGTGCTTAACCAGGTAATACTTCCGCGATTTAATTATATAGACGATTTTATATTATTAAAAAAAGCATCGTTACAGCAAAAGACCGGCGATGTTAAGACAGCATATAACAGCCTCGCCGAAAAATTTGCAAAACTACCCACCGATGAGCTTTACGCCGCACTTGAATTGTATGGAAAGGAAATAGGCAAAGATAAAGAGCAAATTATAACTGATATTAAAACAATAAGAAACAGCAAAGAAGTTGCAGCCTATCCCTTTAATTTAGGGCTGTATAGCAGTAAGGATAGCTTAAACCTGAATGATCTGAAAGGAAAAGTAGTATTGCTTACCTTTTGGTTTCCGGGGTGTGGGCCGTGCCGTGCCGAGTTTCCTCACTTTCAGGCCGTGATCAATAAATTTAAATCCGGAGATGTTGTTTATGTTGGCATTAATGTAGCACCTGAGCAGGATCCGTACGTAACCCCTTTAATAAAAAACGCAGGATATTCATTTATCCCGTTACGCGGCAGCGAGGCGTTTGCCCTTAAAAACTATGCTGTGCAGGGCGAGCCCGAAAATTTTCTGATAGATAAAGATGGAAAAATAATTTTTAAAAATTTCCGCATCGATCAAAAGAACCATCGTACGTTGGAGCTGATGATAACTTCATTGCTGTAAAGGCCCGATGGCATTGATTTTAGGGCTTTGTTATTATATGCAAGGGGTCGTGTTCAAAGGCGCAAGGCATGAAGGGCCAGCAACGAGAGTAATGGCCATTGGTGTTCTTCTTGATCCTAAAAGGCACAGTAGCTCAGTCTCTACGCAATCGGAGCGAAACATAATTTCGATATTCTAATATTTATAAAATTTAATTTTGATTTCATAAATCTTAATTTCATATTTTAGCTTTAATAAAAGGAAATAAACTCCTTTCCTTAATGCTAAACCTATGAGGATCTTAAGCAAATCATTAACCCTTTCCCTGCTGCTATTTATCCAGGTAGCAGTTCATGCCCAAAACAGCACACAGGATAAAATCACACAGGTTGAGAATGGCCTGGTTGGTAGTGTTCAAATCGAGGGCGAAAAACCCTGGAACCTGTTAAACCGGATGGCATATTATAAAATTCCCGGTTTAAGTATAGCGGTTATTCAAAATTATAAAATTGCCTGGGCCAAAGGTTATGGATTTGCCAATGACAGCGCCAAAATTCCGGTGACAGAGAAAACACTTTTCCAGGCGGCATCCATCAGTAAGTCGCTAAACTCGATGGGGCTGCTTAAACTGGTGCAGGATAAAAAACTCGATCTGAATACCGATATCAACGTTTACCTCAAAAGCTGGAAGTTTCCGTATGATAGCTTATCAAAAGGCAAAAAGATCACCATCGCAAACTTGTTAAGCCATAGTGCAGGCTTAAATGTACATGGCTTTGGCGGGTATGAACGCGGCACATCGTTGCCAACCATAGTACAGGTACTCAATGGCGAAAAGCCGGCCAATTCTCCCGCCATTAAATCGATGTTTGAACCGGGGAAACGGTACGAGTACTCGGGAGGGGGCACCACCATTACGCAGCTGATAGTGATGGATATAACCCATATGCCCTATTCCGATTATATGAAAAACGAAGTATTAAAACCGCTTGGCATGACTGGCAGTACCTATGCTCAGCCACCTTATGATGTGGATCAGAACCTGCTTACGGTTGCTTATAATCCGCAAGGCAAACCAATTAAAGGCAATTATCATATTTATCCTGAACAGGCCGCGGCCGGCTTATGGACAAACCCAACCGATCTTTCAAAGTACATCATTGAAACCCAATTGGCTTACGAGGGGAAATCGGCAAAAATCTTAAACCAGGAAACTACCAGGATCAGGCTTACTGTTCATGCCGGTAATAACGTAGGACTGGGAGCTTTTATAGATAAAATGGACAGCACCTTGTATTTTAGCCACAGTGGCGGGAATGAAGGTTTCCGCTGTCAATATTATGGCAGCCTGGAGGGAGGAAATGGCGTGGTTGTGATGGTTAACAGCGATAATGGTGGTGTTATCCAGGAGTTGATTAACAGCGTGGCAAAGGTTTATGGCTTTAAAGGATTGTTTCATGCCAACCTAAAGAAAATAGTACCGGTACCAGCCGATATGCTGAAAACTTATACAGGTAAATTTTTTATCGGCCCGCCAAGAACTTTAATAATAAGCGAAACAAATGGCAAGCTCTATGCCGAGGCCAGCGGAGAGGCCAAACGGGAACTTTTTCCACAGTCACTCAACCGCTTTTTTTTGAAAGATTTACCTTACGAACTGGAGTTTAACAAAGATCCCGACGGTAAGATCCATTTGATATTTTATGGAGATGGAGGAAAACTTGAGTTGAAAAGGGCAGAGTAATGCAGCGATTTAACGCATGATAAAAAACATCAAATTACACTCTTGTATTATCGCTGCTTGTTTACTTCAACCGGCTATAATACAAGGTTGCAAAGAAGAAACCAGAAGGCCTTTTTTTCAGGAAATGAAAAAATCATATCCCGACGTAAAAATCGCATATGGTTATTTTATAAAATCTTTTGGTCTTTCAGAGTCAAGCAATAATATCCGAGGAAAAACATATTGGAAACTCAATGATGATAGCCAATCGTACTTTTTCTTATCCGGTTATCTGCGAAGCACGAAGGATTCAGTAATGTTTGTTCCCCATGATTACAAATGGTTTAAGCCCACATTGAGCGAATACAAACTGTTTGATTTTAAGGCCAAAGAAAACGCTTCTTGGATAATTAAATACCAGACAGATCGCAACACTGTTAGCGGTGATTCTGTGATTTTTAGAAAAAAGAAAGAAGTTAATGGAGAAAAGTATTATGTTTTTGAGTTTCACCCTTATGAATCGTATTCTAATGATGGCCGCTATTACAAAGACAGGATATTCAGAATTAGTGTTAGCCCCAAATTTGGTATTGTTGAGATAGAACAACTCGATTCGATTAATAGCTATTTTCTATATAAGTTAACGCTATATCCTAACCAAACGTTTATTGACCATAAAGGGGATGGTTTGGATTTATAATCGATTCCTCGTGTTCCTACTTGCCTTTATTTGTTAAATCTCTGCCCTCAAATGTTAAATCCACCATTCTCATATATCTTTTAATATGGCAAATACGTTTTTATGATTATCATTTAAACCTATACCATGTGCCTTAAATACTGCTGTTTATTATTGTTCATGACCTTTGCCTTTGAAAGCAAAGCGCAGGACAAGCAAAACTATGCTCTCCCGCTTCATATTGCCGACTCCTTATTTGCAGCAAGAAAATATCAAAAAGCAGCCACGGTTTATGCCACTGTACGTACGCTCAATTATGGTGTGTTGGATACCGCCCATCTGTATAAAGCAGCAGCCTGCTGGGCTGCTACTGGTAAACGCGACAGCGCTTTTTTATACCTGGAGTTTATAGCCGGTCGCGGTTTTGAAAATGAGCGAATGCTATCGGCCGATCCTCTTTTTACAAGGTTGCATCGTGACAGCCAGTGGGAAACCATTTTATCGGCTGTTCATCAAAACCGGGTTAAGCTTATTCCTGCTGTAGCCGCGGAGCTTTCCCAGATGCTGAAAAACTACCAAAAGGATTTCGACGAATATCAGTTGCTGGTTAATCAGCATGGTAAAAACGCTGCTGAAACCAGATCGTTTAAAGAGCGCATCCGTGAAACCGATTCTATCAACTTTATAAAAGTATCATCAATAGTTAACACCTATGGATGGAAGGGCAAAGAATACTTTGGCCCCGATGGGCCGGAAGCCCTGATCGCCACGCTGCTTCATGCGAGTATCGCCAATCAGAAAAAATACTTTTCGATAATAAGAATTGCCGCGCTTAACGGATCGCTGCCAGCCGAAGGCTTTGCGATCATGGCCGATAATATTGCCCTGTATGAAAACAATACACAGATCTATGGCACTCATTTAAGGCTCAATAACGGGCAATATGAAGCTTATTCTATTGCCGACGAAGCCGGGGTTGATACCCGGCGGGAGCAAATTGGATTATGCAGCCTGGCAGTTTACCTGCAAAACTTTAAGCCATACGGCCAACTGTATTATTATATTAAATAGCGCTTTAACTTAAAAGAAGCATGGCCCCCGGCTGCTGCCTATTGGGAACTTGTTAACTCTACCATACTGGTGATCGCAATGTGTATGATCGCGGTACATTTTTTGGTGTTGTGGCGGGCAGTTTACCAAAATTGGTTGGGTAGTTTCAGTCTTATCTGGCTGACAAACTATCGTAGCTTGTTTTTTCATAACGAATCCCCCTGTTTAGATTATATTGATAATTGGTATAATAAATTTAACTATAAAAACACTTATTTACAATAGCTATTATCAGAAAAATAATATTAACAGTTGGCTCCCCCTTCCTGGCATTAAATAAAATCTTTCCTGGCGCAAGTATGAAGGGCGGGAATGAGGGCAAAGGCTACTTGTGACACCTATGCTGGATTGCAAAAACAGTCACGAGTACTCCACGCTTTTGGCCAACGCTGCATACTCGCGCCAGAGATGAGATGAGATGGGCCAGAAATGGGAGAAGAAAAAACAGCCGGAGCATTTTCATACCTCGGCTGTTTAGCGCTATTATATTTTATTTACCCTTCCAAAATTGCAGGTAATGCAGGTTGTATCCGCCGGTATTTGCCAACACTTTTATTTTGTTGCTTCCGGCTTTTAGTACAATATTTTTAACGGCAATAACCTGCCATTTTTTAAGACCGCCGGTGTTGGGTACTGTCACTTCTTTTGCCTGGGTTGTATTATTAACCAAAACAGAAAGTTTTGCATCGTCGGTAGCGGAAGCCACTTTGAGGCTTATAGAATATACCCCCGGTGTTTTAACCAGTACGGAGTACTGTGTCCATTCACCGGTCTCAATATGATCAACATAATAGCTGTTATATTGGGTCGAATCTTTGCTGATATCAACTCCGTCATTGCGGTAAAGATGCCCTTTGTTGCCAACGCCCGGTTTGCCCGAAGTATGATAGTCGGCAGTATCAGTATCAAAATAAGCATAGCCATTACGACCCAGATCATAATCAACAGCATTGATCACTGTACCATTACCGATTTTATTGGCCTTAAACGACTTGGTAACCGTTGTATGCGGCTGCCTGAAAATAGCGTCGATCACATCATGATGAATGATTGTGTTTTCCAGTTTAGCATAAGTTGCCAGCTCCAAAGTACCGCTGTACACATTACTTTCTTTAGGTTTATGCCTGCTGGTGTTCAGATACTTGGCGACATCATCATAATTCAGGTTTGATACAATCTCCATCGGGTTATTGATACCAAGTTTTTTCAATGGCCATAACGACCAGCCAATGTTATTCTTCTCCAACAAACCTATCGCTTCAGTTATCCAGGTGTTTGAGTTCTCGCCTGTTTCACCCAGCCATACGGGGATATTATACTGATCTCGTGTTTTTACGATATGATCAACGGATTTTTGATCGTTAAAATTCCAGTATTTATGAAAGCTCAGCACCATATTTTTATCCCATTGAGGTAAAATACCGTTATAATTGTTGCCCCAGCCGTTGCCTTCAATAATGATGATGTGTTTTTTATCTACCTCGCGGATGGCCGCGGTAATATCAACCATCAGTTTTCTTAGCGGGCCGTTTGTTTTTTCCTTCAGACCGTTTTTATCATTCAGCCGATCGTCGAAACCCCAGTTTGGCTCGTTGATGATATCATATGCACCTATGTTTGGCTCATTTTTATAACGCTCGGCCAGTTTACGCCAAAGGGCAATGGTTTTTTGCTTATTGGCTTCGCTGTCCCAGAGTGATGGTTTATCCGGGGCGCGGTCGGAGATATTAAGGTCGTTGCCCTGCCCGCCGGGGGTGGCATGCAGGTCAAGGATCAGGTACATGTGGTTAGCTTTACACCAGGCCAGCAGATCATCCGTCATTTTAAAACCTTTATCCAGCCAGGTGTTTTGACCGGCCACTGGCTCTTTATCAACCGGCAAGGTGTAAAGGTTATAATGCATCGGCAGACGGATAGAATTGAAGCCCCAGCGCTTCATCGAGTCTACATCAATTTTGCGGGTATTGTTGGCCAGCCAGGTATCGTAAAACTCCTTGGTTTCGGCCGGGCCCATCAGTTCTTCCAGGCGCTCGCGGATGCGGTACTGACGGCTGTCTTTATTAATATGCAGCATATAGCCTTCCTGTAGCATCCATCCACCCAAACCCATACCTCGCAGCAGTACATTCTGGCCTTTTTCATCAACTATTTTTTTACCGTCGGCCTTTAAAAAGCCGGTTTGCGCATTGCTTTGCAGCGAGATACACAGGGCAGGAACCACGGTTAACAGGGCTTTAATCCCTGAGCTTACCCTTATATTTTTTATTAACGATGTTAACATGTTGTTGTACGTTTTAAATTTTTCTGAACCCGTTTATACTACCAGATATATGTTCCAACCGAACCTTTGTCAAGCTTAACTGCCAATACTTTCCCCTGGCATTTGATATTGAAATCCTGCGCGCTATCGCCGGTATTGGCTACGATAAGCACTTTTTTGCCATCGGGCGTTTTAAAGGCCACGTTAGGCAAAGTATCTGAACTGTTTGATGCTATACGCACCGAACCCGGACGCACAAATTTTGAAGCATGCGCTACCGAATAGTAGGCAATATTTTTCTTCACCTCGTTTTTATCAATAGTAACCGCACCCTGGCATGAAGGGCAGCCACCTCTGTCGGTATACGGCTTATATTCCGGGTCGGCGGCAAGGTTCCATTCCAGCACATTACGGCTCCAGTTACGGGTAGCACCAATGATGAGGCTTTTTACAGGCCAGGCAATGTTGATGGTGCTTTGATTTTCAGGCTCAACGGTCATCTGTTCGGTAAAGTAGATGTTTTTATCCGGGTGCGCATTGTGCACATCAGTAAGCGCCGAGATATCGCCGCCATACAGGTGAAAGCCTGAACCATCTACATATTTACGGGCAGCCGGGTCATTTAATATCGAGATAGGGTAGTCGGGCCTGTCGGCATTATGATCATAAACAATAATTTTTGTTTTGATGCCTGCGGCCTTAAATGCCGGGCCAAGATTGTTCTTGATAAAATCAGCTTCATCTGGTGCAACCATCAGCAAGCTAGGGTTATTACCAGGGTGCAAAGGCTCATTCTGAATGGTGATGGCATCGATATTGATCCCGTTGGCTTTCATGCCCTGGATATATTTAACCAGGTATCTGGCGTAAACCGGGTAGCAATCGGGTTTTAGCCGACCACCTCGGGTATCATTATTGGTTTTCATCCATGCCGGTGGCGACCATGGCGAGCCCAGGATCTTAATTGCCGGGTTTATAGCAAGGATCTGTTTCATTACCGGGATCACATCGGTCTTATCCGGGCCAAGGTCAAAGTGTTTTAACGTTGGATCGGTTTGGTCTCCGGGCATATCATCATAAGAGAACACTTTCTCGTTCAGATCAGATGCGCCAATGCTCAGCCTTAAATAACTGATGCCAATATCGTTCCCGGTAACGGCAAAAAGATTTTTAAGTAAGGCTGCACGGCTATCGGCACTCATACGGATGATATGCATGGCGCTGCCCCCGGTTAATGCAAACCCAAATCCATCTATCGGCTGGTAATGCTGCTTGTCATCAACCGTAATAGTAGTACCGGCGGCTTCCCCCGTTTTAAATGTAAGCGGCTCTTTTTGCTGCTCAAAAAGTACCGACCTATCGGCCTTGGTAAGCCATAAGCTTGCCTTTGTTGTTTGGGCGTTTATTGTAGCGGCCGGACCAAGCAGCAAGGCACCCAATAAAATAGATTTAATTTTCGTGTTCATGAAACAGAGTTTACAGGTATATTGTTGGTGTAACAGGAATTAATAAGGCTGTTTGAATTGGATAGGTAAAAATATTACTGTTTTCAATATAAAGCAGTAATTAATCGGTTACAAAGTCAATAATTGAGTTTTGTAGTAGTTAAGAAGTGGTCTTTTATGCAAATAATCCGCGTAGAGACGACTTAAAAATCCGTTTAAACACCATAAATTTAATTAGCAATTTAAAACATTTGGTTTTATGAAAAGATGTTTATAAATTCACGTACAACTATCTCATGAATACTTCACACAAAAAGATTGTCATATTTGATGATGATGAGGACATCCTATCTATTTGCAGTTATATTTTAGAGGAACAGGGATGGGAAGTATACACCTTTAGCGATTGCAATAACATCATTGAAAAAGTTTCGGGTATTTTGCCCGATGTTATCATGATGGATAACTGGATCCCTGATTCGGGCGGGATCATTGCCACGCAAACCCTCAAAAAAACAGATGTCCTTAAAGAAATACCCGTGATTTATTTTTCGGCCAACAGCGATATCCAGATCCTGGCCAACGACGCCGGTGCCCAAAGCTATTTAGCCAAGCCTTTTGACCTGGAAGACCTGGAAAAGGTAATCAATAGAGTGATTGCGGCGTAGGTTGGAGAGAGCCAAGAAGAAAAAACTCCGGTTCGTGCGATTCCCCTCTTGAGAGGGTCCTCTTTTAAATCTTATTACTACAAAAAAATCCAATTGTCATTTCGACGAACTAGCTGAGGAATGCGTGGGGGAGGTGAGGAGAAATCTTATACACCCTACTCTAAATCTTGCATAAGGTTCTACCTGGCGTAGAAGATTTCTCTTTCGCCCCCTTGTTCAGGCCCTCACAGCTCTATCGAAATGACATTTTTATTTTTAATCTTTTTTTTACTTATTTCTCCTCAAACGATGCCAACAGATTCACATTCGGATCAATCTTAACATCAACAGGCTTGGCTTTTACTTTAAATTTTGCTGTAGCTGATTTTTCTTTTACCGGCACAGTCAGCAATTGCCCGTCAGCAGAAACCTCTAACGACAGATTGTAAACATATTCCTGGCTCTGGGTTACATTTATAGCAATGGTACTGTCTTTTTCATCATACTTCCAGCTAACAACCAGGTTGGGGTGCCCTGCCGTGCGCAGCCATTGGGTAAAAAACTGTTTCAGATCTCTACCGCTGGTCATTTCCATAACTTTCCTTAAATCATCGGTATTGGCATTGCTGCCCTGGTATTTGGAATAGTAATTTCTTACCCCTTTCCAAAAAATATCATCGCCCAGTTTACGCCTTAGCATATGCAGTACCCAGCCGCCTTTTTCATAGCTGTTAGCATTAAGCAACTGCATATATTGTGTTTTAACGGCAGTATCAACAACAGGGGTCAATCGTTTCTTTTCAAAATCGAGTACCTTTTTGCGGTCGGCTTTTAAGCGCGTTTTTAATGTATCAGCACCGTATTTGTTTTCGAGATAGAGGTTAGTCATGTAGGTAGCAAAACCTTCGCTTAGCCACAGGTGACCGAAACTTTTTTCGCTTGCCCCATCGCCAAACCATTGGTGGGCAATTTCGTGCGCCATTAGTTCCTCTATCTCCGGGCTTTTAACCGACTCTTCAAAGTAGAATATAGCGCTGGCATTTTCCATTCCGCCAAAAATGGTTTTCGATTGTACATTGGCCAGTTTTTCATAGCTGTAAGGGCCTACATTTTTTATGAAGTAGGGGAGAATGTTTTTAGCCACCGCATAGCTTTTAAACCCAGCCTCCTTACTTTCCGGAAACACATAAGTAAAAACCGGGATGCCATTAACATCTCCAGGGCGATCAACCGCAAATTCGGCTACGCCAATAACCATCACCTTAGTGGGCAGCGCAACGGTTTCAACCCAATGGGTAAGTTTCAGGTTTCTGTCGAGTTGTTTTTCTTCTGTTTGCAAACCATTTGATACTACCTGGTAATGATCAGGCGCAGTAACAATAAAATCAACCGGGGCTTTATCGGCAATATTATCAACGCAGGGCAGCCAGTTATGGGCCCGGTTAGGCCAGTTATCACCAAAAAAAGTCCGGTGACCAAAAGCATTGGTTGAGATGATCAAGCCATCAGCCGGAATACCGTTGTAGCTTATGGTATAATCGCGGGTATTCCCTTTGTATGCGCGGGTATTAATCTTTAATTGTTCATCATCCTGTGTAAACTTTACCGGCTTTCCATTTTCAGTTACTGCAGATACCAGCATACCCTTTCCCTCCGCGTTCTTTTTTACCAGGTCAAGGTTAAATCCCTCCGCTCCATTCAAAAACTTTACCGAAACTGTGGCTTTTCCTTCTATGTTATTGTCGGTATCATTCAATTTAATATCAAACGTATAATGTTTAACATCAATCGTTGCCCCGGGAACCTGTGCAATGGCCGGTATAGCAAAAAAAGTTGGTAACGATAAAAGAACTAAAAATATCCTGCGCATATGCTTCCTTCAGTTTGTGGTGTTCTGCAACAAAGCTAATAAAAACACGCTTCGTTAGGTAATAGTTAAAGATATATTGAAGTAAGGTAAATGCTATTTGTTGCTGTTTTATTTTCGTTAAAACAAAATGCCCCTTGTTTGGCAAGGGGCATTCTATAATTCAGATTAAACGTTACTTTACATCTTCGGCATCCGGCGCATCATGTTGGCCATGGCGGCAGGGTTGCTCATTTGCTTCATCACCTTTTTCATATCATCAAACTGCTTCATGAGGCGGTTTACTTCCTGCAAATCTGTACCCGAACCTTTGGCTATTCGGTTACGGCGGCTTTGATTGATTGTTTCAGGGTTTTCCTTTTCAAATGGAGTCATCGACTGTATAATTGCTTCGATAGCTTTAAACGCATTATCATCAACCTCAACATCCTTCATCATTTTACCTACGCCCGGTATCATGCCCATCAGATCCTTCATGTTACCCATTTTCTTGATCTGCTGGATCTGGCTGTAAAAATCGTTAAAGTCGAATTTGTTTTTGCGGATCTTCTTCTGTAACTCGGCGGCTTCTTTCTCGTCAAACTGCTGTTGCGCACGTTCAACCAAGGATACCACGTCGCCCATGCCCAGGATCCTCGATGCCATACGATCAGGGTGGAAAACATCAAGCGCTTCCATCTTCTCGCCGGTACCAATGAATTTGATAGGCTTGTTAACAACCGATTTAATAGATAACGCAGCACCACCGCGGGTATCACCATCCAATTTGGTCAATACCACACCGGTAAAGTCAAGGCGGTCATTAAACACTTTAGCGGTGTTCACAGCATCCTGACCAGTCATGGAGTCGACCACAAACAGGATCTCGTGTGGTTTTACGGCATCTTTTACCTGCTCAATCTCCACCATCATGGCCTCGTCAATAGCTAAACGGCCGGCGGTATCGATGATCACTACGTTATTTCCGTTTTGCTTAGCCTGGGCTATACCTTCGCGGGCAATAGCAACCGGGTCTTTTGAGTCGCGGTTGGCATAAACAGGGATGCCTATCTGTTGGCCTAATACCTCCAGCTGGTCAATAGCCGCAGGGCGGTAAATATCATCAGCAACCAGTAAAGGCTTTTTATTACGTTGTGTTTTTAAGTAGTTGGCCAGCTTACCGGTAAAGGTTGTTTTACCGGCACCGTTCAAACCGGCAATGAGGATGATGGTAGGCGTAGCCGATAAATTCAGATCGGCAGTGGTCCCGCCCATTAGTTCTGTAAGCTCATCGTTCATGAGCTTGGTAAGCAGCTGCCCAGGCGAAATAGATGTTAATACATTATTACCAAGCGCTTTTTGCCTTACATCGTCGGTAAATGCTTTGGCGGTTTTATAGTTAACGTCGGCATCAAGAAGAGCCTTGCGGATCTCCTTCATAGTTTCGGCCACGTTTATTTCAGTAATTGATCCCTGACCCTTTAGGACTTTAAATGCCCTGTCGAGTTTATCCGAAAGATTTTCAAACATTATGATAAAAAACTTTAATCTCTTTTGTAAGAATGCAAAGGTATGATTTTGAACTATATTAAATAATTACTTAATAGATTAACTTGTAGCCACGCCCACGAATGTTAAGGATGCTTACCGATGGGTCGTCTTTTAAATAACGCCTCAGCTTAGTGATGAACACATCCAGGCTTCGGCCGCTAAAATAATCGTTGTTTTGCCACAGGCTTAACAATAGCTCATCGCGATTAAGCAGCTGGTTTTTATTCATGATCAACAGGTTAAGGATCTCGCTTTCGCGAGTGGTAAGCGCACGGCTAATGCCCTCAAAATTAAGCTCCCCCTGTGGATAATAAAACCGGTACCTGCCCATTTCAGTTACCCCCGTACTTTTATTTATCACCAGCCGGTTTTTACTCAGCAAAACCCTGATCCGGATAATGAGCTCCTCCAAACTAAATGGTTTTTTTAAATAGTCGTTACCGCCGCTTTCAAAACCTTCAACAACATCCTGTGGTAATGACCTGGAGGTTAAAAAAATAACGGGCAAATCTGTATCAACATTCCTGATCTGCCGGGCAAAATCAAACCCGCTTCCATCTGGAAGCATTACATCAAGCACAATAATATCAGGTTTGTTGTTGTAATAAACCACTTTTGCGCCGGCAACAGTATCGGCATGAACCACTTCAAAACCACGCGATTGCAGGCTTTCCTGCACAATTTCGGCCAGTACCGGTTCGTCTTCAACCAGTAAAACTTTAACGCTGCTTATAACGGCCATGCCAAACTAAATATCGTCCCCTTACCTGGTTCGCTTTCTATTTTGCACCAGCCCTTGTGCCGCTCCACTATGCTTTTTACATAGTTTAGCCCAAGGCCATGCCCCTTTACCTTGTGCTGGTTTCCGGATGGTACCCGGTAAAACTTTTCAAATACCATTGGCAGGTCGGCAGCGGCTATTCCTATTCCGTTATCCTTTATCATCAGAATTAAAAAGTCACTTTTTATGTCAACACTTACTTGTAACTGAACTTTGCCGCCCGAATACTTAAGCGCGTTATCAACTATGTTATTAACCGCATGTTCAAAATACAGATCGTCGGCCATTATAGTGTTTATCCCTGTGTTGTTTATATAGTCCCAATTAATCTCTTTTCCGGACAACGCAACCGTACAGGTTAACAGTTCGTTTATTTTAGCGTCGATATCAACAGCTTCAGGCTTTATATTAAAATCCAGGCTTTCGTACATTGAAATGCTTAATACCCTATCTACCAGGCCGGCAAGTTTTTCGAGTTCGCTTTTTGAATGAGAGAGATAGCGCCGGGCTTTTTCAGGATCATCAAGCACCCCAAAACCAGTCAATGCTTCAATTGCAGCCGAAGCCGTGGCAATCGGCGTTTTAAATTCATGGGTAATATTACTGATGAAATCGTTTTTGATGGCCGATAACCTCTTTTCCTTAAATAAGGAATGCAATAAGTAAATAAGGCTAAAAGCCACCAATGCAATAAGCAATAGTGAACCTGCAAACATAAGCCCCATGCGTCCAACAATGTAAGAAAACGGATTACTGAACATCGCCCTTACATATTGTTCTTTCCCTGTTTGCTTGTAAGTGGGATACGCTTTTGTAACGATAGGATAGTGGGAAAGCAGTTTTTCATTAAAATGGCTCCGGTTCATTGTGCTGTCTGCTTCGCGCAAATAAAAATGAAAAGGGATGTCGATATTTCTGTCCTTCAGATAATGTACAAGCACAGGTCTTAGCCGTATAGTGTCAAAATCATATTTATTAACGTTATCAACCATGAAGCCACCGAGGTTCTGAGTACGATAGTAAACCACGTGATTTTGCAGGTCCTCGGTGCGCAAGGTGTAAGCAAAACGCCTGGCAATTGTCCATTTAAAGGTAGTATCCCCTGGCATTAATGCCTTATTAACGCCGCGGAAGCTTAATGCCGACGATGAAAATTTTTGCCCCGGCTTATGGGCATTTGCGATGGTAAAAATGTGTTTCCCTTGTATTGTATCAAACTGGCTTGTAATCCTAAACTCGGTTGTATCCATCAGCCGTTTGGCAATTAATTGCTGTATAGTATCGCAACGAAGACTAAACTCTTTTTTCAACGCATCCTCAAAAGCCATGTTCACCTCTTTTTCAAAAGTGGCCTGGTTTACGGCATAGTAATTTTTCACCCAGTAAAATTGCAGCAGTAAAACCATTGCTATGGCAATGGCGCACACAACAATAACAAAACGGGTACTTTTCGGCATAGTCAAATGTAAAACATCGGCATTAAATATACCCGGCCGTTAACATAATATAACGTTAGTTAACCTGCCCGATAACACGGTTTTATTTTCATCCACGCCATTTTTGCGGGTATAAATCTGTATCCATAATGAAAAAAATATTTGTTATCCTTTTATCGGCCTTGTGCTTTTCGGTATCGGCCCAGCAAACTTTAAAAACCGGCGATGCTTTCCCGGCTATCGTAATAAGCCCGGTGATCAACGCCCCGGTAACCCAGGTAAACCTCAAAGACCCGATCAAGGTACCATTTTACATTTTAAGCTTTTGGGGAACCTGGTGCAGCCCCTGCATTCCCGAAATGGATGCTTTGGCTAAACTGCAAAAAGCAAATGAAGGCAAAATCCGGGTGATCGCCATTTCCAACGAGCCGGTTGAACGGTTAAAAAAATATTTAATAAAAAAGCCTTCGGCCCTATGGCTGGCCAGCGACACCACCTTTTTTTTATACAAAGCTTTCGGGCTTTCGTACGTTGGGCAAAGTGCCATCATCAACAGCAAACACCGGGTGGTAGCACTTGTTAAAACCGATTCTGTAAATCAGCGGCTTATCAACAACCTTTTAGCCGGTAAAGCAATTATTTCTTCGGCCGAAGTAAAAGAGGTTCCTGTAAACAATAGTAAAGACATTTTTGGTGTAGATAGCACTATTGCCGAAAGCTTTACGCTTCGCGGTTATATGAAAGGACAACAAAGCATGGGCAGGCATTATCTCAATGCACCATACAATGGCAGGAGAGTAAGCTTCGTCAACGTTTGTGCTGATGTTTTATATAAAGATGCCTTCGACATTACCTCATCTAAACAGATCGCTTACGAGATGGATAAAAAAGAGATATGTGATTTTGATAATAAAAACTCCCTTTATTGTTTTGACCTGTTGGTTAAGCCGGAAGATAAGGATAGCCTTAACAGCATCATGCAAAAAAAGCTGCTTGCATCCCTATCCATAAAGGCCCGGGTAACCGAAAAATTAATCCCGGTTTATGTTCTCAGGGTACATCCTGGTGAAAAATTGGCTTTCCCGGTATCAACGCAAAATAAATCAATGGTCAGTTTTAGCGGGGAGGGGTATAACGGCACATCTGTGTCTCTGGCAAATTTCGCGAAGGATTATTTAAGCAATGACCTTGATCTTCCGGTTGTGGACGAAACCGGACTGAAAGAAAAATATGATATTAAAACAACTGTCGATGTTCGTACACAAGCGGGGGTAATCCAGTCTGTAAACAAGCTCGGCCTTATACTGGATAAGGCCGAACGCAAAATGAGTGTATTAGTGTTTTACAAATAACTGCTACGGAAACCTGTATAGCATCCCCAACCCAATACCTTCATAGCCCTGGGCGGCGGCGGCGGTGTGTTTATCGTAAAGCAAAGTGCCGTTAACTGTTGCACTGATGAGCCTGTTAACCTTTGCCGATAATACCAAATCGACACGGTGTGTGATAAACTTGGGCGATTGCGCATAGGGGATAAATAGTGCGTAACGCGTATTAAGGTGAATGTTTTTGGCAATATCTTTATCAAACAGGGCTACAATCTGGAATGCGAGGTCATTTTTAACGGTCTTTAGGGTATCCACACCGTAGTTATCGGGCTTCTTGATGTGGATCTTATCATCAAGTACAAAAGTTTGCCTTGCGGTACCAGTACCTAAACGCAAATCGAACCAACCTGTAGGCTTATACTCAAAACCGATAGATTCGGTTAAATAGCCCGGTGACATGAAGTTTGAAATATATTGCTGATCGAACTTGCCGTTACCAAGATCAACATAATTAAAGCCTTTATCAAACTGCGACTCGAAGGTCAACGCACCGAAGAAATACCAGCTTTTTGATAATTGCGAGGCCACTTTGTTATCAAAATAGATACGGTCTTGCGTTTTACGCTTACCCTGACCCTTGTTTTTTGATACACCATAAGTAAGGTTAAGCTCCGATACATAACTGAATGGAGCCTTGTTATATTCGGTGTGATAAATAAAATTGGAGCCTAATGCCACTGCACTTACACCACCAGCGGCATAATTGCTGCTGAATGCCGACTGGCTAAAGTTTAACCCAAAGGTGACGGCTTTTTTCCAGTAGTTTATTTTATAATCAAGCATGGTAACGGGTACCATTTCGCGCTGAATTTGTATAGGGCGGACCCGGGTGGGGATGGCGTTTTTGCGGGAATTGATCCGGTATTTATTGAGTACTGCTGTGTCTATTTTAACAGTGTCTTTTTTCAGGGTATCTGTTTGTGCTTTTACTGAAAAAACACACGTGACTGATAATGCGAGTATTAGTAATCCCGGTTTTGTTTTTAACATAGTAAACAAATTAAAGCAAAAATCTCCTTTTTTACCTACAATAAACAAAAATGTTGCCCCTGGGTTTAATCAGGCTAACAAGTTTTGGCCAAAAATATTGGAATTTTTGAATACTAAAGTGAACCTTTTATTAAGATTTAGATATACTGTCGCGACCAAGATCTCTCTTGCTGTCTTCGGGTGTAATGAGGGGGGTAAGGGAATATGGCCGTTTTTTATACTTTAAAAAGCGATTGAGGTTTGTTTTAATGGAGGCTATAAATTCATAGTCGCTGGCGGTTTTTACCAAATAATAACCGGGCCGGTACCGCAACATGAAATCGGTAAGCTGCTGATCTTTTAAATTGGTTATAGCGCCAACATAAGTGCGGTTAAAACGATAGTCGATAACGTTTTGCTGGTAATCTTTTTCGATAGTTTCACGCAGATGGGCAGCATTACGCCCGCTTCGGCTTAGGGCGTTGTAAATGGCATCAATGCTTAATCCTGCGCCACCAGGCCCAAAACTTAGCAGATCCTTGCTATTTAGCGGACCGAAGATCTTAGTGTAATCATTCTTAGTTGCCGCCAGGCGCTTTAGCGGATTAAGCAAGGTATCGCGTACAACAACCTCTTTGAGTTGTATCGCCGAACGTTTCATATAAACGGCAAGTGATTCGTCGTTTTGCACTTTTAAAGTATCAGGGAGATGATCAAACTTGGTAAAAACAAGCACATCGCCGGGTTGGGCTTCTATCTTGAACTCGCCTTTAAAAGTATTGTAAATGGATTTGCCTGAAGTGATATTTTGAACGTTTACCTTAGCTATGCGGTCCTTACTGTCTTTATCAAACACAACTCCGTCAACCGTTTTTTGCTGGGCAAAAACTTCAGTCGCGGGCAAGGCCAAACATATGAAAAGCAACCACAGTTTCATTGAGGAGGCAAAAATACGTGTTGCGTAGCGGGTGATCATACAATTTAACAACAATTAACCTTTTGAGAAAGAGTCAAGATGTCAGGAATCAAGAATTAAGGCAGTTTTGGAGATCCTTTCTCTTACCATCTTGACTCTTGGTTCTTGCTGTCTTGCCTCTTGTTTACTTCACGACGACAAGCTTCTGGCCAATTTTAATGCCAATGTCACTCATGCTGTTTAATGCTTTCAGGTCGTCGATAGTTATTCCAAAACGTTTAGATATGTTGTATAGTGTATCGCCCTGTTTTACGGTGTAGATCTTATCGTCGGGCGGGGTTTTGGAAAGGGTATCTTGTGCGGGTTTATTGATGTTGTTATTAATTTGGGCCAATACGCGGTCTTCCCGTTTAATTTTAGCTATTTCACCTTCAGGACGGTCATATTGGGCAAGGTTGTACTTTTCGATGATATTGATCAGCAACTGCGGATAATTAGGATTGGTTGCATATCCGGCTTTTTTTAAGCCGAAAGCCCAGCCTTTATAATCATCCTTATCCAACTCAAAAAGCTTGGCGTAATTTTTACGTTTCAGAAAATTAGAGTGGTCGCGGAAAGAATCTTCCGGGTTGTCATAAACGCGAAAGCAATCGTTCACGTTGTCATCGTCCTTATAATAGCTTTTACCCGTCCAGTCGCTGGTGCATTTTATGCCGAAGTGATTGTTGGCATATTTAGCCAGATCGCTGCTGCCCCCACCGGATTCAAACAAACCCTGCCCAAGGGTAATACTCGCAGGGATACCATACTGGTTCATTTCCTGTATAGCTATAGCCTTAAAGCGTTCAATATATTCTAACGAAGTGTATGATTTGTAGTTGGCAACGGCGTCCTTATTTGCTTTTTGGATGCTATTGTTATTCCGCCGGGCATCGCGGTTTGATACGGTCGACGTTTTTTTACGGGCAGAGCACGAACTGAAGCAGGCGACAGCAATAAACAGGTATATAATTTTTCGCATTATGCTTAAATCTTATTGAGTGGCATATAAATAGGGGCCAAATTAAGATTTATAAACGTAAATATTATTGTTTAGTTGTCGCGTCGGCTAATTGAGTTTGGGTTGCCGGATTTTCATCAAGTTCGTTAAGGTCATATTTATTAATAATGCCTAATACCTGCGCGGCCCATTTGCGGCTACCTGCATAACCAGCACGTTGAATACCTTTTGCCCATCCTTTGTAATCATAATGGGTTAGCGCGTCGGCCAGGTGACTGAACTGTTTGCGCTCGGTCATGATGCGTGCAAAATCCTGGAATGAGTCAAAAACCGAATCGTAACGCTTATATGAAGTACGAACTTTTTTATTGTGTTTGGTATAAACTACAGTGTTGTAACCTTTTACTCCAAATTGATTATTAAGGTTTTGTGCTATTGTGCTGTTACCGCAGCCCGATTCGTGCATGGCCACACCTAAAACGATGCTTGCAGGGATCCCGGTTTCATGCATGATGCGAATGGCATCATCTTTGAATTTATCGATGTAGGATAATGAGGTATTTTTCTGTGCTGAAGCAGCTAATGTTGAGATCAACAGTGTTGTAATCAGTAAGATTTTCTTCATAATTTATTTTTTTCTGATAACCAGCAGCCCATCGCGTACCGGCAGGATTAATTTTTCTATCCTGCTATCAACAGCTATCTGGTCATTTAGTTTGCGAATTCCTTGTGTATCGGCATCTTTTTCGGGGCCATACACCTTTCCTTTCCACAAAACATTGTCAATTATTATTAATCCTCCGGATCTGACTTTGTCAAAAACTAATTCAAAGTAAGTATAATTATTCTTTTTATCCGCATCTATAAACACCAAATCGAAAATATCTTCCTGTAAATCAGCAATAATAGTCTCTGCCGGCCCAAAATGCAGCTTTATTTTATTTTCAACATTTGTTAGTTTAAGGTGTGAAGTGATGATCTCCTCCATCTCGCGATTAACTTCAATGGTATGGAGAATGCCATCCTCGGCCAAACCTTCGGCCAGGCAAATAGCCGAGTAGCCTGTGTAGGTACCTATCTCCAGGATGCGTTTAGGCTGCACCATTTTGCTCAAAAAACTAAGCAGCCTGCCCTGGTAATGTCCCGATAGCATGTTAGGTTTTAACACCTTCATATGCGTTTCGCGGTTGAGCTTTTTAAGCGCTTCCGGTTCCGGGTCGCAATGGTCATCTAAGTAAGCCAATAAGGCATTAGGGAGAATATCCATGGGGGCAAATGTACGGAATTTTATTTTAGTCCTCTTTCTATGGCGTTTTCAAGTGAATAACAACACTTTTAAATCCTTTTTAAAAACAGTAGCTCAAAATAAGTACAGTAAAAAAAGCGTCATTGCGAGGTACGAAGCAATCCCAAACTATACAGGGCAGACCTGCTAATAGGGGATTGCTTCGTACCTCGCAATGACGCTTCTATTTTGCTTTTAACCGCTTTAAATCTATTTAATATCATTTTCTCCGAACGGAGAAAATGGTCAGCTGCATCATAAAGGAAATTTATTAATATTCTCAAGATCGATTAAAATCTCGTTCCCATCCAACTCTGCAATAATATCACCGCCGATATCGTATCCACCAATTCCTTATTTTGTCGGTTCTTTTTGTTCATACCACTTTGAGCAATAGTTGCCGACGCCATTTTGGAGGTAAAGCGCTCATCAACCATTTCGACGGGCATTTCAGGGAAAGTTTTCTTTAACAGGTTCACAAAGCCTTTTACATGCGGGGCCGATTGAGAGGGTGTATTGTCCATCTGCTTAGGTTCGCCTACAATAAAACGCTCAACCTGTTCTGTTTGGAGATATTTTTTTAAAAACTCAATGATATTATTAGGGTGGATATTATCAAGCCCGGTAGCGATGATCTGCAGGGGGTCGGTAACTGCAATGCCAATGCGCTTGGTTCCGTAATCAAATGCCATTACTCTCATTTTGTAAAGATATGAGATGTGGAATATAGATTTGAGATTTAGCTCTATCATCTCTACAAATCAGATGAAAATTATACATGATATATCTTTTCTTTACTGTCAAAAAATATTCCTGTCTCATATCTCACATCTAAAATCTCATATCTAATTACTATTTTGCACCAAATGCAGTTTAAAGAAATAGTAGGACAGGAGGCAACCAAGCAACGATTGCTTAACACAGTGAGCGAGAACCGGGTAAGCCATGCGCAATTATTTTTAGGCCCTGAAGGTTCGGGTAGCCTGGCGCTTGCTGTTGCTTATGCTCAGTACCTTTCCTGCGAAGATAAACAGCCGGATGACTCATGCGGAGTATGTTCTTCATGCCGGAAGTATCAGAAACTGATGCATCCTGATCTGCATTTTTCCTATCCTTTTTTTGCTAAACATAAGGACGATACCGCGCTTACTTTTATTGAGCAATGGCGTGGGGCTTTAACTACCAATCCTTATTTAAGCCTCGATATTTGGCGAGGATACCTGGATGCAGAAAACAAACAGGCCAACATCAACATTGCCGAATGCCACCAGATCATCAAGAAATTAAGCTTTAAGCCTTTTGAATCGGAGTATAAAATCCTGATCCTTTGGCTGCCCGAATACCTGGATAAGGAAGGGAACGCATTGCTTAAAATTATTGAAGAGCCGCAGCCCAATACGCTGTTTTTATTGGTTGCTCAAAACCAGGACCAGATTCTGAACACCATATTATCGCGTACGCAACTGGTTAAAATACCACCGCTTGAGTATGATGAAATTAAAGAACATTTAATAAGTGCCCATCACCAAACCGAAGAAGCGGCTGCCGAAATGGCTTACCTGAGCAACGGCAACATGACCGAGGCTTTAGCCATGCTGCAACAGGATAACAAAAGCTACCACGAGCTGTTTGTACAGTGGCTTCGCTATTGCTTTGGCAATAAGGGCATTGAGGTTATGGCCTTTGTTGATCAGTTTGCCAAAATGGGTCGCGAAAACCAAAAGAACTTTTTGCGTTACGGAACCAGCTTTGTTCGTGAATGCTGTTTGTTGATTGCCGGTGCAGGAAGCCTGGTGCATTTACCGGCGAAAGAACTGGATACGGCTCAAAAAATGAGTAATGTGTTGAGTATAGGCAAATCGCAACTGATCATTGACGAGCTTGAAAAAGCACATTATCATGTGGAGCGTAACGCTAATCCTAAAATCTTATTTTTAGATGTATCTTTACAAATTATTAAAATACTAATTAATAAAAATGTCCCTGCGGGGAATCAATATATGCCAAGTTAATTATGGGATGTGGAAGTTGCTCAACAGGTGGCGGATGTTCGCCTGCGGGCTGCAAAAGTAACGGCAGTTGCCTTACTAATGGTTGCAGCAAATTAGATGTTTACGATTGGCTGTCGCATATGGACATGCCAACTAACTATAAGCCTTTCCAGGTTATTGAAGTTAAGTTTAAAGGCTCGCGCAAGGAGTTTTATTTAAACCACGATAATATTTACCTCGAAGCCGGTGAACTGGTGGCTGTTGAAGCAACTACCGGTGGTTATGATATCGGCCACATTTCGCTTACCGGCGAACTGGTGCGGATGCAAATGGTGAAACGCCACGTTAAGGAAGCCGATGTAGTAAAAAAGATCTACCGCAAAGCTACCATTGCTGATGTTGAAAAATGGAAAGCCGCCAAGGATATGGAATGGGAAACCATGCACAAATCGCGCAAGCTGGCGCTTGATCTTAACCTGAGCATGAAGCTGAGCGATGTAGATTACCAGGGCGATAAAACCAAGGCAACATTTTATTATACGGCCGAAGGCCGCGTTGATTTCAGGGAACTGATCAAAAAAATGGCCGAAACCTTCCGCATCCGTATCGAGATGAGGCAGATAGGCATGAGGCAGGAAGCAAGCCGTTTAGGCGGCATAGGCTCATGCGGCCGCGAATTGTGCTGCTCAACCTGGCTTACCGACTTTAAAACGGTATCTACTTCAGCTGCCCGCTATCAAAATCTTTCGTTAAATACGCTGAAGCTGGCCGGCCAGTGCGGCAAGTTGAAATGCTGCCTTAACTACGAGTTGGATACTTACATGGATGCACTTAAACACATCCCTGATAATGTAAACATACTCAGAACACAAAAAGGTGATGCCCGCCTGCAAAAAACCGACATCTTTAAAAAACTGATGTGGTTTAGTTACCCCGGCGAAGAATCATGGGTTCCGCTGCCGATAAAAAAGGTTAAAGAGATCCAGCAGCAAAATAAAGATGGCGTGATCCCTGAAGACCTGGGCGAAATTGTTGAAGTGGAAACAGCACCCTCAAAAGTGCTTGATTACGAAAACGTGGTTGGCCAGGATAGCCTTACCCGTCTTGACGAGCGCCGTAACAACAATAAAAAGAAGAACAAAAGCCGTAATAAAAACCAGAAACCCGGAGGCCAGGCGCAAGCCGAAGGCAAACCTGCCAATCAGCAGCCTCAGCAGGGATCAGGTAATCCGCAGGAAAAACCGGCCCAACAGCCACGTCCTGAAGGAAACCGCCAGCCGCAAAACAACAGGCCTCAGGGAAACAGACCTCCACAGCAAAATAAACCACAAGGAGAGGGCCGGCCACAGGGTGAAGCCAAACCGCAAAGGGAGGGCAGGTCACAGGGTGAACCAAGACCGCAAAGGGAGGGCAAACCACAGGGCGAACCGAGACCACAAGGAGAGGGAAAACCGCAGGGAGAAGGCGGCAGTAATAACAACAGACGCCGCAGGCCAAACCGGAATAATAATAACAACAACAATCAACAGGCAAAACCTGAATGAAACGGGCTTTAAATATACTTTACCCGGCAGCATTGTTATTGATAACAATGCTTGCCGGTTCCTGTACCGATCCTAATAGCATCATTGATACCAACACCGAAATTACCGATCATAACTGGTCGTACGTTAACCGCGTAAATTTTGATGTTAAAATTGATGATGAAAAGGCCGCCTATAACCAATACCTTAATTTACGGGTAACAGGCAACTATAAATACTCCAACATATTCGTGATTGTTTATCAGATCACGCCTGATAAAAAAACGCAGACTACCCGTTTTGAAGTAAAGCTGGCCAACCCCGATGGCGAATGGCTGGGCAAAGGGTCAGGTAATTTATACAGTTACCAGGTACTTTTGCGCAAAAATTATCACTTCCCGGCAAAAGGTGTTTACCGTTTTCAGATAGAGCAAAACATGCGCGATAACCCACTGCATGAGATCAGCGATGTAGGTTTAAGGGTAGAAAAAGCTCAGTAATTTAAGCAGTTTAAGGTAACTGTACAGGACGTTTGATTTCCCTGTGGGTATCATGTACAACTCTTTTATCATTAAAATAAATTTTACAGCATGCGCCTGTGTTGCTGCTTCGTAGCCTTTTGTTAGCACGAAGTAAACAGCATGCTTATCAATCCCGTAAATCAACGGCTTGATAATTTATTTTATTTGTGAATCTCCTTAGCGAACAAATTCGCTTTTAGCATATCGATAATCAGAACCTAAAATAAAATATTATTTTTATCCTGTTTATTCTTTATCACAAATGAAAAAACTGCTTTTCGCTACCCTTTTTGTTCCTTTACTTGCAGGAGCTCAAACCAACACTGATAGTTTAAAATACATCAGCAGCGTTAAATATTATACTAAAGCTCTTACTCAGGAGCCAAACAACGCCGACTACTATCATAAACGTGGGGCTGCCTATTTAAACCTTGATAATTTTAAAGACGCGCTTGATGATCTGAACAAAAGCATTTCGATGGATGTAAAAACCGAAGAAACTTTTTTTGATCGCGGTCGTACCTATTTTGCCCTTAAAGACTATGACAAGGCCATTGCCGATTATACTAAAGCCATTGCGCTGAAGAAAGGCAATACCGATGCCTTTTATAATCGCGGATTGGCCAAACGGCAAAAAGAGGATTATAAAGGGGCTCTCCTTGATTACAATCAGGCAATCCTCTTAAATCCCAAGGATCCGGATGCATTTATTGAGCGCGGAATTTGCAAAAAACACCTTGAAGATTATAAAGGGGCGATTGCCGATTATACCAGGGCAATAGCGTTTGATCCAAAAGAAACCGATCCTTATTATAACAGAGCGATCGCAAAAAATGCTTTGAAAGACTACAAAGGAGCAATTGCCGATCTTGACCTTGTGATATCAAAAGAACAGAATCGCTCAGATGCCTACTTTGCAAGGGGAAATGCAAGGCGAAAACTTGGTCTCTATAAAGATGCGATTGCTGATTATTCTGTATATATCAATCTTGAACCTGGCGATGTGGACGGTTACAATAACCGGAGTTTAGCCAAAATAAACATGGAAGACTATTATGGTGCCAAAGAAGATGCTACCAAAGCTATCGCTATTGATAATAAATTTTCGGCCCCATATTATAACCGCGGGTTAGCCGAGGACGGTTTGAATGATCCTAACTCATCTATAGATGATTATACACAATACATTGCGCTGGAGCCTAAAGACACTGATGGTTATTTAAAACGCGGCAATGCTAAATTTGATCTTGAGGATTATAAAAATGCTATGGTAGATTACAACATGGCGATAAAAATCGATCCTCAATATTCAAATGCACTTTATAACCGTGCCCTTTGCAAAAGAAACCTTAATGATTATAAAGGGGCTATAGCCGATTACAACCAGGTTTTATTATTGGATCCAAAAAATGACGATGCCTATAATAATCGTGGTTATGCGAAACATTTACTTAATGACGATACGGGCGCCTGTACCGATTTCAATAAAGCTGCTACACTTGGCAATAAACTTGCACCGGATAATATCAAAAAGTATTGCAAATAGTCTTTAAGGCATCTTAAGAACTTATATCACACAACATTGTTAACCACATTAAACAACATCCATGAAAAAAATATTTGTTTTGTTTTTTGCAACAGGTGTAATCCTGAGTTCCTGCCACAGCTCCGAAAAAAATACTACCCGTCAAAACGATAGCAGCGCAGCTAAAGGCAGCGGCGGCCCGGCCGATTCAGCCAAAACTACGCCCGGCAACAGCGCCGCTACACCTAATTCGTCGGATACTACCACGCTTGGCGCTGACACCGATTCGGCGGTACATCCGGTACATTAATATTTACTATCTTAATAGTATGTAAATCTCTGTCCTTTAGAAGCATATTAACATTACAAGCTTAGGCCTGTCACCCTGAGCTTGTCGAAGGGTCGCGCGCAGAGGCCTACCCGCCATGCTTCGACAAGCTACCATAACATAATTTAAAAAACGCTTGTCGTCCTGAGGTACGAAGGATCTTCTTCAACAAGCATGACCGCTATACAGGGCGAAGAAGATGCTTCATTCCTACCCATGACATAATAAATGAAGGATGTTCGCGTCAGCAGGTAAGCTTCGGGTGAAAGCGGGCAGAACAATGGTGGCCTTGTGCGCGGGAAGGGGCATAGCAAGTTTTTGCAGAAGCRTAGGGAGCGCAGCGGGGCAAAATAATTGCAGCCCGTGGTTCTGTCCGGTTTGCAGGGCAAAGGCCTTGTGCGCAAAGAAGCCTACCTGCTGACTTGACTTTTTGGATACTTTTGTGTCAAGACAAAAGTATCTGGCCCCGCGCGGCCAAGAGCTCGACGATGTAAGTCCATAGAACAAAGATCGTTACCTGCCTGTCGGGGATTGCTTCGTACCTCGC
>NZ_JBFUHE010000008.1:0-352786 GCF_056402535.1 Mucilaginibacter sp. P4_A11 | reverse complement strand
CGTTACAGCTCCCTTTAAAAACAACGGTACTGATGGAACCCACTACGTAAAAGAATTGGTTATCCCTGTAGGTGCAGGTGTTAAATTCCGTTTAAGCGACGCTGTTGCCTTAGATTTGGGTTACACTCAAAACTATGTTGATGGTGATAACCTTGATGGTTTCAACAGGGCTTACCCTACTAAAGACCATTACTCATACGGTTACGCCGGTTTAGAATTCACTTTAGGTTCAAAATCGAAACCAGTATTAGAGTGGGTTAACCCGGTAGCTATGATGTATGACGAACTGTATGATGCAGCTTTACGTCAGGAAGTTGAAGCGCTGAAAGGTCGCATTGCTAATGTAGAGACCACTGTCAATGACCTAAAAAAAGATTCGGACGAAGATGGCGTAAGTGATCAGTTTGACCATTGCCCGGGTACACCTTCCGGCGCAATTGTTGATGGTTCTGGCTGTCCTTTTTTATTTGAGCATGACAGAACACAAGCATTTCCAGGAGCGGCATCTTACTCAAATATCCAGTTTGACTTTAACAGCTCAATTTTGCGTACATCGTCATACCCTGCATTAGATGCTACAGCCTCCAATTTGCGCGAGTCGGGAAAAACTATAGAACTTGATGGTTTTGCCTCGAAAGACGAAGGCACAGCAGCGCATAAAATTAAACTATCCCAAGATCGCGCCAACATAATAAAAACTTACCTGGTTAATTCAGGAGTTGCGTCTCAAAACATAAAAATAAAGGGCTTTGGTGAAACCCACCCAATTGCCGACAATACAACCGCGGAAGGCCGGGAGCTTAACCGCCGCGTTGAGTTTAAACAAATTGAAGCAAGCAGCCCCTTCCCATTGAGGGTTGTATTTGATGCCCACCAATCGGTGGTAAAGCCGGCTATGCAAAACAAGCTTAAGGAAATAGCCACTTATTTGATTGCTAATCCCGGCACACAAATAGATTTAAAAGGCCATTGTAATACACAGGAAATACCTCGTATGGAATTGAATAACGATAGCAATGCTCCCGTTAAACTATCGCAGGCAAGGATAAACAGTGTTGTTAATTATTTGATAGGTCTCCATGTTAACGGGGCACAAATCAAAGACAAAACCGCCCTTGGTACTGCCAGTCCGCTCAGCGGAATAAACAGCTACGACCGGCAATTTCAAAACAGGAGTGTGGAGATCACGAAAAGATGATATGGGGTGAAATGAAAAAAGTAGTAGGCCTGTCAGTCTAAGCCTATCGAAGACTCGTGCGGAGAGGCCTGCCCACATACTACGAAGAGCTACCCATAACATAATTTAAAAAAACTGTCATCCTGAGTGTTTAAATCCAGCGAACTCTGAAGGTGAAATGACAAACGAGAGCCGGTCAGTCTGAGCCTGTCGAAGACTCGCGCGCAGAGGCCCTGCCCACCATGCTTCGACAAGCTCAGCATGACCCTATTTTAATTATGTCATGGGTAGTAACGAAGGATTTTCTTCAACAAGCATGGCCGCAATACAGGGCGAAGAAGATGCTTCGTACCTCAGCATGACAAAGGGGAAAAATTTCATTTCCCCCTTTCAAAGCCCCGAGATTTTACCTATTCAGTATCACAGCCTTTTACTTTACAAATGACGATGTTATACCCGTTATTTATGCAGATGTTTCTTACGCAGATACTCCAGCATTAACAACGGCCTATCCGTTTGAATGATGGTAGCGCCATGGGCTATGATCCAATCCCAGCTGTCTTTTTTATTATCATCTTCTACAGCCGTATCGTCATCATGCCCGGCATTTAGCGAGGCCCAGAGCGAGTTGATCCATACCTTTGAACCTGTTTGAGTGATGAACCTATTATCTCTTAGTACGGCCGATGTATCTTTGGTGAAATTAAGCTCAAACGCATAAGGCTTCATGTTTTTCAGATAATCAACAATGATCTGTTTTGCTTCGGGCTTATCAAGGTTTACCACAGGCATATAAATAATGCTATCTATAAGGCTTGGGTAACGTGTTTTAAGATCGGCATAAGGCACCTCCGATTTAAAAATAGCCTGTTTAACGGTGCCTGTTTCTTTGAGCACTGCGAAAGCTTCGGGATAGTAATCGTAGCTTTTATCAAGATTAACCTTTACACCGGTGCCTTTCAAGGCCAGCATTACTTCTTTCAGTGTTGGGATCTGGTTTTTAGTTATACGTCCGATGCCATTCCTCAAACCAAATTTCCTGATTTCATCAAAAGTATATTCGGCAGGTTTGCCTTTACCGTTTGTTGTTCGGTTAATGGTTTCATCATGCATAATCACCACTACGCCATCTTTAGTTTTCTTCAGGTCGAGCTCAACAATATCAACACCCATTTGGGCAGCGTATTGAAAAGCTCTCAATGAATTCTCGGGCGCATTACGCCAGTCGCCGCGGTGGGCGGTTACCTGGATCTTGTTTTGGGCACTAACCGACAGTGAAATGGTTGAAGCCAGGATTAACAGTTTTAGTTTCATATGTTATTTTCAATTATAAAAATGTCAATGGCGAGGAGGCACGACGAAGCAATCGCATACTATACAGGGCGGACATGCTTCCGTGCGGTTGCCACGCTGCGCTCGCAATGACATGGTTTTTATTTCATTACTTCATTTCAATATCAGATACCCACTGATCACTTACCCCAAATTGCTCATTAGGCTTATCAGCAGCGGTAATAACCAGTGTGCCTCCCTGCATAATTTCCTGGTGGGTAAGCCAGTTACGGCTCAGCTTTTTACCATTTAACAATACCGACTGGATATATTTCCGGCCCTCAACGTAATTGGATACACTTATATTGAAAGTTTTGCCACCCGGCCATGCAAGTTGTACTTGCTTAAACAACGGCACATTTAAATAATAAACCGGCCAGCCAACACAAGCCGGCGAGATACCGGTAGCCGCAAAAACAAACCATGCCGACATGGCACCGGCATCATCATCCATAGTACGTACATAGGTATCGGGCTTGTTCTGATAAATAACATCAACAAACGGATCGATACCCCGGCTATTGTCATTAAAATAGTATTGAACCACGGTATCTGCGGCATATTTATGTACCGCGGCCTGCGATTTCCAGGGTTGTGCAGATGCGTTGTACATGTACGGCACCTGGATATCCGGCTCGTTGGCGTGATTGTAATAATCGTTGTCAAAAAATTGATCTAATTGACGGATGTATTCTTTTTCACCGCCTATCAATTCGGTGAGGCCTTTTAAATCAAAAGGAACAAACCAGCGGTATTGCCAAATAGTCCCTTGGTAAAGCCCGCGGGCCGAAACACGGTCTACATCATTTTTGGTGATATCCTTAAAATCCTTGTTCCAATATTCTTTATAGCCCAAAGCTTTTTGCTTGTATTGATTGGCCAGTTCAGTTTTACCGGCAATTTTCAAAATTTGTGAAAATGCCCAAGTGTCGTAACTCGATTCCAAAGCTTTATCCGGGTGCGAAAAATCAAGCTTATCAACATCACTTTTTAGTGAATCCAAAATACCCGCAAAATCAACCTTATAACCCTTACGGTAAGCATCCAGTAGTACTACAATAGCATGTTCGGTGCGCACAGTGTTTGAAGGCTCATGTTTGGTTGCATAATCCTTTTTGCCAAAACGGTAAAGATTAGCTATAGAGGTAGTCATAGATTTATACTTATCGGGGTATAAAATAGATAACAGTGGTAATTGGGTGCGGTAATTATCCCAGATAGCCCATCCATTATAAATGCTGTCTTTGGTAGTTTGCAGACTGCCATCCGTTGCCTTGTAGCTGCCGTCTGTTTCAGAAACCACATAAGGAGACTGAACGGTACGGTAAAGCATCGAATAAAAAAGCTTTTCACGTTCGGGATTACCCTTTACTTTGATCCGGCTTAATACTTTGTTCCATCCTTCGCTGCTTTGAGCCCTCATCTGCTCAAAACCGATTGTTTTAACGGAAGCTTTGGCATGAGCGATATCAACCGAAGAAAAAGCGACACTCAATTGTACCTGGCCTGAATTGGTATTAGCGGTTAGTTTATGTGCAGCACCCGGAACAAAAGCCACGGGCTGATTAAATTTGATACAATAATAAACCCGGTAAGTACCCACATTACAGGTTGTGCGTGAGTCTACCCAGCCGGTTATTTCATTATTACCGAGCTCATGCTCTTCAGCAACAAAACGGTTAGCAAGTGTATGGCTCAAATCGATAAAGAAACCTTTTTTACCCTGCGGGAAACTATAGCTTTCAACACCCGCGTTTTGGTAAACAGCAATTTTGACTGCAATGTGGTTACTGAAAGCTACCTTGTAAAATCCCGGCCCGGCTTGTTCCGTTACTTTATTCAGGATAGAAGCGCTGACATCATCGCCCAAAAAAGGCTTGATTAAAATATTGCCGCCGCTGCCCTGACAGCCAACACCCTCAAAGCGGTTATGGGTAAAACCTAAAAATACTTTGGCCTTATGCTCATACCCCATGTGCAGGTTAGGGTAAGTTTGCGGCCCGATGCTCAGCATACTGAAGGGATATGATGCCGCGGGCGACATTTGCCCATGATCGCCTGAAGAACCAACAAAAACATTTACCAGGCTTGAAGGACTGGTTTCGGCCGGCTTTTTAGTTTGGGAAGATGCTTTAAAAGCGGTAAACAATAAAGTAAATACAGATAGGGTAATGAACGTATTTTTCATGGCGTAAAATAAAAAAAGGAGGGGCCAGGCCCCTCCTTCTCTATGTAACATTGGTATTAATAACCCGGGTTTTGGTACATCTTAACAGGGTCAAGTTTGTACTCATCAAACGGAATTGGGAAATAACGATCTTTAGTAGTAAAGTTTGCCAATGAAGCCAAACCAAAATCAGATTGTTTTTTTGCTTTGAAGTAAGCCACCAATTCGGCATCGTTAAAAGTACGCAGCAGGTCAAACCAGCGGTGATGCTCAAACGCAAGCTCAACGCGGCGCTCATGCAAAATAGCCAGTTTTAATGTTGGATATTTGGTAGCATAATCACTGTTGGTCATTGATACAGCATAAGTTGGCATACCTGCACGTGTGCGCACCTGGTCTAAAAAGCTTGTTGCGGTAGCCTGATCGCCAAGGTAATTGTTAACTTCCGCCAGTGAAAGGATCACATCTGCAAAACGCATCAGGATCCAGTCGTTACCACCCCAGCCAAAAGCACCTGCGCCATCGCTGTTATCCCTGAATTTGGTAACAAACCAATCCTGTATAGTTGGGTCGTTCGCAAACTTTACCGAAAAGTCCTTTCTTGGATCACCGGTTTCGTACTCATTAATTAAGTCATGCGTAACATTATAACCTGCACCTGATGATACTACCCTTGAGTTGATAGTTTCACCTTTAGCCTGGAAATTTGCCGCTATAGATGAACTGTAAGTCTGATCGCCCTGAATATTGACAATCTGAAAGATCAACTCGGGGCAAGTTGTTTTTTTACCTACGTTAAATACATCTGTAAAAGGCACTGTATTCAAATTACCAAATGTGTGCATATTGTACGCAGCCATAAGGTATGTTTTAGCATTAGCCAAATTAGTGGCACGGTTTGCCTGATCCTGTGTGGTTGCCATGGTAAGGTATACCTGGCCTAACAAAAAGTTAGCCGCCGCCTTTGATGTACGGCCGGTTGGCGCTTGCAGATTTGGAAGCGGACTGTTAATAGCATCAGTCAAATCGGCAACTATCTGTTGATAAACAACGGCTTGTTTTTCGCGGTATGTTTTAGTTGCAACCTGGCCTGCCGATGTTAATTGTTCAGTTACCAAAGGCACATCGCCCCAGGTACGTACCAAATCAAAGTAGATAAAAGCCCGTAAAAACTTGGCTTCTGCAGCGTACCTCAATTTTAAGCTATTATCCGGAAAAGTCACCTTGTCAATATGTGACAACACCACGTTAGCACGGCTGATTGTGGTATATAATGACGACCAGTGACTTTTAAGGTAGGTATTACTTGGCAAAATGGAAAAATTACCAAACTGAAAAGGTTCGCCCGCGTTAGATTGATTATCCTGGGTACCTGTATCATCAGACCGCTGATCAGTCCAAAGATCGCTGCCTTCGCCAACGTTGTTACCAGTGCGCAATGATTGATAAATACCATTTACAGCCAACAGCACATCATTGGGGGATTTATAGCTGGCATCAACTGTTATAGCGTTGGGGTCACTCTCATTTAAAAAGTCTTTTTTACAAGAAGGGCTTATCGCCACTACGGCTGCAAGGCAGGCAATGGCTACAAATTTTTTATTCATCTCTATATCTCTTAAAAAATTCATTAAAAAGTAACATTAACACCTAAGTTATATGACCTAACCAGCGGATAAGTACCATAATCGATACCCGGAGCAAGGTTGGCAGGCTGGGTGTTGTTTGAAGCAGCACCTGAGTAGTTATAATCAACATCAGGATTATAGCCTTTATACTTGGTGATAGTAAATGCGTTTACAACACTTGCAAATACACGTGCCTTGCTCAAACCTAAAGTTTGCTGTAAAAAGTTAGGTAATGTATAACCTAACATAAGGTTGGTACAACGCAGGTACGAGCCGCTTTGCAGGTAGAAACTTGATAAACGGGTACTGTTACTTTGTGTACCTGCACGTGAGGCACGATAAAATGAACCGTCTCCTGGTTCAGCTTCGTTACGGTAACGTTGTGCAACATTAGCATACTGATTGCCGGAACCTTCCCCATTGTACAGGTAGTAATCCTGACCATCAAGGATCTTATTACCATAAGAACCATTGAATGATGCACCGAAGTCAAAACGTTTGTAAGTACTGTTAAGGGCAAAGCCGTAGGTAAATTTAGCATAAGGCGAACCGATAACTGTTTTATCGGCATCGTTTACAACACCATCTTTGTTGGTATCAACAAACCAAAGGTCGCCAATTTTGGCAGGATTGGTTTGTGAAGCCGATGGTGCGGTTTTGCCATAGTTTGAGGCATTGATAATGCCGCCAACCTGGAAACCATAAAACATGCCTACCGGTTGTCCCTGCGTGGTGATACTGGTAAGGTATGAACGCTCGGCACCATTAATGATCAGGGTATTTTTAGCAGGCAGCTTAACAACCATATTACGGTTTAATGAAATATTACCACTTGCACCAAAAGTGAAATCTTTTGTGCTAATGATTTTACCATCTAACTGTAAATCGATACCGCTGTTGCGGATCTTTGAATCGCGCAGGTTGGTTAAAATAGTAGTGGCACCAGATATTGCCGAAATTGGCTGTTTGTATAATAAATTATATGAATAGCTCAGGTAGTAGTTGGCAATGATCTGCAAACGACCGTTGAACAAGCCGATATCTGTACCAAAGTTATACTGTGAGGTAGTTTCCCAGCTTAACGTGTTATCCTGGATGCCGTTAGGGTATGTAGCTGTAACAGCGCTATTGCCGTCAAGCACAACACCTGTAGGGCTTGCCAGAGTTTGCTGGATATTGTAATTACCAATATTGTAGTTACCGCTTTTACCCCAGCTTGCGCGGATCTTAACAGTTGATTGCTCGCCAAGGAAGTTGTGGTAGAACGACTCATCAGATAAATTCCAGCCTGCGGCTACCGAAGGGAAATAACCATATTTATTGGCAGGACCAAAACGAGATGAACCGTCGGCACGGAATGATGCTGTTAAAAAGTATTTGCCTGCATAGTTGTAGCTGGCACGGCCAAGATATGATAACAGCGTGTAAGCATCTTTATAAACACCGTTTGTGCCATTGTAATAAAAGTTTGCCGGTAATGCGCCCCTGTTTGATAACTCAGGTATATTATCATTCTGGAAACCGTTTGCTTTCGCACTCAGGAAATCATCAGTTGTTTTTTGAGCTGTATAACCGCCTAACAGGTCTAAATGATGCTTACCAAAATCCTTTTTATAATTTAAGGTAAACTCAGCAAGCCTGTCAACCGTGATCAGATCTGAAGCAAGGGCGTTTGCTGCCTGGATAGATTGTATTGATCCCGGAGGGTTTGCACCACTACTTAAAGTAGTTGGATAATAATAATCGTACTTTTCAGTATAGGTTTGGGTTCCTAAATTAGTTTTAAAGCTAAGCCCTGGCAAAATGTTATAGGTAGCATTAACATTGTAAGTACCACGATATCCTTTCCTGTTAATTTTTACCCTTTCGGCAAGCGCTACGGGGTTTTCGATGCCCTGGTAACCATATTGTGATGAACCAGCCGCCTCAACGTTGGTTTGTAATGAACCATCTGCATTATACGCAGGTAAATAAGGCATATAGATCAGCGCGCCTAAAATTGGACTATGGTCAAAACGGCCTTCCTGTATTTCCTGGTTAGTATTTTGAGTGTATGATATATTAGCGCCGATATGGATCCGCTTGCTTACATCACCATCAACATTGGTACGGAAGTTATACCGCTGCTGACCAGTTGAAACCACGATACCAGGGTTATTCTGATATGCTCCGCTTACATAGTAACGCACGCCGTTTGAAGCTCCTGAAAACGATAAGGTATGTTTCTGAAATATAACATTATGATATAATTCGTCCTGCCAGTCGGTATTTACAGTTTGTTTAATTGGCGTTTGCGCAGCAAAATTATATAAACCGTTAGGGATACTTACGCTACCGCTATTACCAACATTCTTAACGCGGGTGCTGTTGTCATCTGAGTACATGGCATCACTCCAGGTGTGGGCAGGATTACTCACCCAAAGGTCATGATACGCATTGTTACGACCATCGATAACCAACAAGGCAGCCTGATCTGCATTGAGCAATTTTACTTTATGCGCAAGCTGATCAACACCGGTTTGTACATCGTACTCAAAACGGCCTTTGCCTTCTTTACCTTTTTTAGTAGTGATCAATACAACACCACCCGATGCACGTGAACCATAGATAGCAGCAGATGCAGCATCTTTCAAAATGTCGATACTTTCAACATCATCAGGGTTAATGAAAATATCGTTACCTGCAGGGTAACCATCAATTACATACAAAGGATCAGAACTGGCGTTGAACGAACCAATACCCCTTACACGGATCTTGGTGCTTGTATAAGGTGCACCACTGGTTTGAGACACCTGTACACCCGCTACCTTACCGGCAAGGGCCTGGCCCAATGACGGGGCAGAAAGGTTAAGGTCGCTGGCTTTTACGCTGGCAATTGCACCTGTAACATCACTTTTACGGATGGTTTGGTAACCGATGGCTACAACCTCGTTAAGCATGTTTGATTTTGGCTTCATCTTAACGTTAATAGTTGATGAATTGCCAACAGTTACTTCCAGTTGTTCATAACCGATAAAGTTAAACAGTAACACAGCGCCCTCTTCGGCAGAGATGGTATATTTACCGTTTGTGTTGGTAGCAGTGCCCTTGTCAGAGCCTTTGATCCTAACCGATACACCAGGTAAAGGAAGGCTGGTTTCGTCGGTAACTGTACCGGTAATTTCCTTGGCGGCATTAAATACTATATTTTTTGCCGAAGCGTTTGAGATAAAAGGTTTTAGCAAAACCAGTAAAAATAATACAGGAATTAAAAAAAACCTGCTCAAAAGATTTGGAATAATCTTTTTATTCATACTTTTAAATTTGATTGTTGAAAGAAATGACTTTAAGCCTTGGACCGCTTTTTAGTTATTTGACAATTAATCCCGGACCGCGTGGATGTTAGCGCATTCACCGGTTCTTAGTTTTATCGCCGAGCTCGATGTTAAGTTGAAGTTAATGTTACATAGGCGATTATTTTTAAAGACGTAAGCAAAAGAAATTAATAATTTAATAATTATTATTGCGTTATCATTAAATAATATTAATACAGAGTTATTAATATTGTAATAATGGCAGCAAAGCTAAACCAGCTATCTTAACCAAAGAACACCTCAGTGTTAAGTTTACATTAACAAAAAAAGTAAAAACACCCGTCTATTGACAGGATTTCATACTACCAGGAAGTAGTGGTAAAATTCACGTTATTTTTGCGTGACGAGGTTACGGCTATCCCTTTTTCGTTGCCGCCAAGTAGCGAAAAACCTTCCAGTTCATCGCCCCTGTCTATGCCGTCAATCTGGCTCAGCACCACTTGCTTGCCAGCTTCTATAGATTTTTTAAGATCAACATAGGTAAACCGCCACTGCCTGCCTTCGAGTTTATTCTGGATAAGTACCAAAACGCCTTTATCAGCCTTCCAAAACAGGTTTTGTACCCATGGTGTACAGGTAAACTTTTTGTAAAGTACGCCGGGTTCCTTAGTACTTTTGGCTTTAGCCAGCTTTTCGGGGTCGTATAAACGCACTTCATTGCCATGATCACCGTAATCGGCAGTGGCTACATACCACTTATTATTATATTTTACATATTCGGGGCGGGTGCCCTGAATGCAGGCATCATCTTCAATGGTATTAATTAAATTACCATCCAGCGTGCCGGTTTTAAGTAATCCTTTCCAGTTTACGTTATAAATTACCGCTCTCCATTGGCTGCCCGCGGCATTCAAACGGATGGAGTTACCTATAAAAGTTGGCCCCTTGTCATTATTATAAGCTATACCTGTTGGGTGGTTAATAACATCCTGCCCATTTTGGGTTAGTTTATATTCTTTATGCTGATAAACCAGGCTATCATTTTCCAGCTTAAACTCACGAATCATCCCAACTTCCCTGTCGCCATATAAAAATATGCGGCCATTTTGGTAAGAGATGCCCTGGCAGGCGCCTAACGAATCGATGGTTATGGCGCGGTTAAGTTTATGATCAATTGTCCCGGTGGTAATACTGCCGATACCTAACACAGCAGCTATCATTGTTAAAGTAAGTTTTTGCATGATTTTATATAAAATCTATTAATTCCACATAAAGTAATTAATCAAGTCCTTAGCCTTAAGCTTTGTGCATTCGGCTTTCAGCTTTTATATAATGATTAACGGGGGTCAAGTGGTTCATCCGGGTCAATTTGTTTGGCTTCCTCAACCGGGTAATATTCAACTTCGGTTTCAGAATTGCGCTTAGCCAATTTGTAAGGCACATAGTTCAATTCCTTTTGGCAGCGGGCATCCATAGTCATGATAAAATCTGTTTGTGATTTATCGGTTACTACGATACCCGGCTTATCGGCGGGGATACCATATTTATAAAGCAGCCTGGCACTGTTGCGCATATTAGTGGTAGTATGGCGTGCATGTGGTTCAATGATGATCACGTTTTCGGGAATGTGAAGGGTTTTCAGCAGATATACCTTCATTTCTTCAGCCTCATTATACTTTGTTTTATAAGGATGCACCTTACCGCCCGATACAATGATGAACGGTGCTTTACCTGCCTTATATTCCTGTACCGCCAGCCTGCAGCGCAGCATCCCCTCCCCGCTCAGCGGCGATGTTAAATTATCCGGACCAGCGCCCGGTACAAGGATATTTGAGTACGGATAATCGGCCCATTTAATGGTTTTGACGCGGGTTACGGCAGCCTTATTTGCGTTTAGCTCCATAGGCTCGTAGTTAGCCGGATCCTGCCTTTCATTTATCTGCAGGTAAAGCAGGGCAGCCTGCATGGCCGGTTCAAAAAACAATTTTGTTCCTTTAATATCACCCGCCAATGTTGCCGAGGCATCGTACATTAGCGTATAGTATGCCCTCGCTTTAACATTGTAGCTAATCGAATCTATCTGCGGATAGTTAGGCTTTTTGCCTTCAGCGTAAACCCCAATTGTATAGTTGATACTGCCTGCATCCTGCTCCCATGCCTTCACGAGCAACTGCTCTGGCGATAGTTTTTTATACAAACTGTATTGGCCCGATGGGATCAGCTTTGATTTAACCAGGCGGTCAAGTGCGTTACCTGTTTTGTATAAAGCTGTAAGGCGGTCGCTTACTGATTTGATATCATCGTCGGTTAGTTTTATAGCAGCTGTTAAACATGATGCGTCTTTACAATCGCTAAGTGAACTGTTAAGGGCACTTAGTTTTTTCCTGGTAAGTTGGGCCAGTTCAGCATCGTTTTTAAGTAAAGTGCTTACTTCGGCGTCCTGTTGAAACAAAGTTAGCAGGCCGTAGTTTTTAGTCTTTACATAATCTGTCGGGGGATTTTTAACGGGGGCCGGTGTTTGTGCGGAGACACTTAAACCACTCAACCCAAGCATTATTAGTAGCAGGATTTTTTTCATTGAACTGTTTTTTTACAAGGCGCAAATAACGCCTAAGCACATAAACTCAAAGTTAACGGCCGGTAACTTTCCTCTTACAAAACAGGCCTATTTTTGATTTAAATTAAGATATACCATCTTTAGGACAAAATAGTCCATGTCAATTTTGATATTTGTAAAAGCTGATAATTTTACCGAATATCCCCCATGGAAAATGCCGCCTTACTAAAAGCCATTATTGAAAACGCCATCGATGGTATTATTACCATTGGTGAACGGGGGAATATAGAAACCATCAACCCATCGGCATGTAAACTTTTTCAGTACGAACCGCAGGAAGTTATCGGCAAAAATATATCGATATTAATGCCCCCGCCTTACAAGCAGGAGCATGACCATTATATTGATCGTTACCAAACTACCGGCAGGGCACATATCATAGGTATTGGCCGCGAAGTTACCGGACTGCGCAAAGATGGCACCCAATTCCCCTTCAGGCTTGGTGTTAGTAATGTGAATTTTTCGGGGCGCAAAATATATGCAGGCTTTATCCATGATCTGAGCCGCGAAAAAGAAGCCGAAGATAAACTGAAGGAATATGCCTCCCATTTGGAAGAAGTAGTGGAGGAACGTACTTTATCCTTAAAACAATCTGTTCAGGAGTTGCAAAAAGCGAAGGAAGAGGTAAGTCAATCGCTCGAAAAAGAAAAAGAGCTGGGACAACTGAAAAGCCGCTTCGTATCCATGGCCTCGCATGAGTTTCGCACTCCTTTAAGTGCCGTTCAATTATCGGCCTCGCTTATTGATAAATATGCAGAGCCTATACAGAGCCCGCAGATAAGCAAACATGTTAATAAAATCAAAAACGCGGTTGGCAACCTCACCACTATACTGAACGATTTCCTTTCGCTCGAAAAACTGGAAGCAGGGCGTGTTGAACCTTCCTATACTACTTTTGACCTTGTTAAGCTGGCCGAAGAAATTACGGAGGAAATGCAGTTGATGGCCAAACAAAATCAAAACATTCTTTATCAGCATACCGGTACCAGCAGCATGGTACAGCTTGATATTAACCTGCTCAAAAATTGTATTATCAACCTCATTACAAACGCCGTTAAATACTCCGGCGAGAATAGCTTTATCGAATTTAATACTGAGATAAACACTTCCGGTTGTTCCATCACTATAAAAGATAATGGCATAGGTATTCCCGAAAATGATCAGAAGCATTTGTTCGAGGCATTTTTTAGGGCGCATAATACCGGCAATATCCCGGGTACCGGTTTAGGGCTTAATATTGTAGCCCGATATGCCGCCCTTATGAATGGCCAGGTTGATTTCCAGAGCAATGTAAACGAAGGCACCTTATTCACCATTTCATTCCCTGCACAATGAGCCAAAAGATCCTCATCATAGAAGATAATACCGATATCCGCGAAAATGTGGTTGAAATACTGGAACTTGCCGGTTATACTGTGTTTGAGTCTGCTAACGGAAAAACCGGAGTAGAACTGGCGGTTAAAAACCTGCCCGATGTGATCCTTTGTGATATCATGATGCCCGAACTTGACGGTTATGGCGTTTTATACATGCTGAACAAAAACCCCAAAACGTCCACCATTCCCTTTATATTTTTAACTGCCAAAGCCGAACGGATAGACCAACGTAAGGGCATGGAAATGGGCGCAGATGATTATTTAACCAAGCCCTTTGATGATATTGAATTATTGAGCGCGATTGAGAGCAGACTCCGGAAAAAAAGCACCCAGCAGAGCTTTTATAGCCAGTCGCTTGAAAGTTTGAACTCGATTGTATCAAAAAACAGTGGTCTTGCCGAACTTAAACGCATTATTGCCGAACGTAAGGCGCGCCTGTTTAAAAAAGACCAGGTTATCTATTACGATGGCGATAAAGGGAATGGATTATACCTGATACTGAACGGCAGGGTCAAAACGGTTAAACTGGCAAACGATGGCCGCGAGCTGATGACCGCCATTCACTCGGCCGAAGAGTACCTTGGCGTAAATGCTATGCTTTCCAACGAGCCTTATTCAGATACCGCGACCGCAATGGAGGATAGCCTGCTCTGCCTGATCCCCAAAGACCAGTTGGATAATCTGCTTAATTTATATCCTGATGTTGCCCGCGAGTTTATCAAACTGCTCTCCAACCATATCCGCGACAGAGAGGAGCAACTACTGCAGCTTGCCTATAACTCCGTACGGAAAAGAATGGCCGATACCCTGATGCGCCTTTATAAACAACAAGGGGGCGATTTCAAAGTTTCGCGCGAGGACCTCGCAGCGATGGCCGGGGTGGCAACTGAAACAGTAAGCCGCACTCTCACCGATTTTAAAGATGAAAACCTCATTGATAAAAAGGGCAGCCAGATCACCGTGCTCTCGCCCGAACGGCTTGGTAAAATGAAAAACTGACCGTCGTCACTTTTTTAGCTGATGTTGCTCATTCCTGCGGTGATAGCTTAAGGATAGCTTTGCCTTTGGTTAAATAAATCATGGATGAAAGCGATAGCCTACAATATTAAGCCCTTCGAAAAAGAGTTTTTGGCGATAGCCAATCATAAAAAGCACGAAATAACGCTGATATCAAATAATCTCAGCCAGGATACCGCCATATTTGCCGAAGGGAAAACGGCAGCTATCATAACCATTGATGACGAGGTAACTGCCGGTGTTATGGAAAAGCTTGCAGCAGCGGGTATTAAATATATTGTAACCCGATCATCCGAAACCGTTCATATCGATAAAGAAGCGGCCGCTCAATTTGGCATTAAACTGGCCAATATCCCTGCTGTATCTTCTCAACATACCACGAATACCGATGATGATTTACAGGAAACAGCCAATCAAATCATCCGCTGCCTCGATCTTTGGCAATTGAATAAATGTGTAGGCAAAGCCTGCGTTTGTGCTAAAGGTTGCAGAAGTGTGGTTTTGGATGAGATGAAGCAAGCGCTGTAAATCTTATTTCTGGATCAGCACTAACAACTCCTGTGGTGTTTCATAAGTTGTGCCTTTATAGCTAAGCGCTTTAACGCCAACGCAAACCGTATCAATAGCTTTATTGGCGTGGGTAATATAGATCTTTCCCCTTACATCAGGCTCGGTACCATCGTTTACCGTTTTCATGCCGGTTAGCAGCTGCATCACGCTATCAATAGCAGGCTTTTTATCAAAGTTTTTCTCTTTCCCTTCGGGGAAGTAATAGTTAAACTTATCGCAGGTGATCCTGAACTGAGTCTCACGGCCAAGCTCTGTAAATTTGAATTTAATAGATTGCACATCATCAGTTGAGCTGCTTTTGCTTTTGCAGGAAATACAAAACATTATTGACAAGAGGTTTATTAAAAAAATCAGTTTATTCATCTCTAGTTAGATTTAAAGGTTAATAAATACTTCTAATATTTATCTTTAGCTAAAAGATTGATTAAGAAAATCAAACTTATAGATTTTCCATTATATAAATACTGTGAACTTTTACATAGGAGTAACTGATAATAGCTGGTATAAGAACTTAAGTCAAATTAATCCAGAAGATGTAAACTTTTGGCAACCCGGAGGAAATAGAAAGTTTAGAGCTTTATCGCCTGGTGATCCATTCTTATTCAAATTAAAGGGACAATTAAATGTCATTGGAGGCGTAGGATTTTTCTTAACTCACACATTTCTACCACTATCCATTGCTTGGGATACGTTTCACAACAGAAATGGAGTCTATAGCTTCGTAGACTTTCAAAAAAAGATTTTCGATTATAGAAAAGACAAGACCAATATAAATCCGACCATTGGATGTATTGTTTTAACTAGCCCTATTTTTTTCCAAGAAGAAGATTGGATTTCTTTGCCCAATAATTGGGCTAAAAATATCGTTCAGGGAAAGTCATATTCGACAACGGAATATATAGGAGCCAGTTTATGGGAACAAGTTGAAAGCAAACTTGGAAATTATTTAGATATCAATTACAATAAAAATCAGTCGATTTTAGAAGAACCCATCGTAAAATATGGTAACCCTACCTTAACAAGGGTAAGAATTGGCCAAGGAGCTTTTAGAGTGTTGGTAACTGATGCATATTGTAGAAAGTGTGCAATTAGTGGCGAGAAAGCGTTACCAGTACTTGAAGCAGCCCATATCAAACCTTATGCATTATCAGGATCAAATTCAACTTGCAATGGTTTGCTTTTAAGATCAGATTTTCACAGACTATTTGATACTGGTTATATAACGATTACTAAACAACTACGAATAGAAGTTAGCAAAAGAATAAAAGAAGAATTTGATGGCGGGGAAACCTATTACAAATACCACGGAAATAAATTAATATCTTATCCAAGAAAAGACATAGAAAAACCACATTCCTATTTTATTGATTGGCACAATTCGAATGTATACAATGGATAGAGTTCATAACAAACTATACCTACTTCAACTCATCCAGCACCTTGAACATTTTTTCCTTTATCCCCCGGCTCGATCCGCTGAAATTATTAACCATAATAGAAAAACAAAGCTCACGTCCGCCTTTGGTTTGATAACCTGCATAGCACAATACATTATTGATGCTGCCGCTTTTCATTTTCATATCATTATAAACAGGCAGGCTTGCATAAAGATCAGCAAACCAGCTTTCCTTTTTAGCCGATTGCAAAACGCGCGCCAGTGTTAACGTGGTAACCCTATCGCCGGGCGAAAGGCCGCTGCCATCATAGATATTCATACTCCTTGTATCAATCCCTTTGGCTGCCCAAAATTTCTGTACTTCATCAACGCCGTTGGCAGTGGTAGGCTTGCGGCCTTGCTTCCAGGCTATGGTTTTAAGCAGCTGTTCGGCATACAGGTTAATGCTTTTCTGGTTTAGCCAATAAACTATTTTGCTTAAGGTTGGTGACGAGATAGTTGCAAGATTCTTAGCAATAACCGGCAAGGGTAAATTCTTCGCACTCAAAGTAGCTGCGGATTCAGGTTCGTTACCAATGGCAATACCTAAACTTCTTAACGTATCATTTAACCTCAGTGCAGCGTCATAAGCAGCATCGGGCAGGGCTGCCGAAATACTTTTTTTGTCCTGGTCTATAGCATAAGTGCCCCGAAGATACATCACTTTGCTGCCAACCGGTAAAAAGGCATAAGCATTATCGCCCGAACCTGCCGAACCATTAATCAGTTCGCTTTTAAAGGAAAGATAGGGCATTTGCGGAACAGTACGGGATACGCCAACCGGATTACCAACGCCCCCAGTACGTAGTTTAACATCAAACTGGTTTTCACGCCAGCAAAGGCCCGAAGTACCTGCCCCGTAATAATTTCCTATATCCTGCCAGATCCAGCCTTCGGGGATTGATTGTGTACCGAAAATACTGTCATCGCCAATAATACGGCCGTTTATTTTTTTKATACCTGCCTTTTGCAAGGCCGCAGTCATCAGGGCAAGCACATGATTTTCTTTGGTTTGTTCATAGCGCCAGCTGCCCAGGGTTGGGTCGCCGGCGCCTTTAATAATGATATCGCCCGTGAGGGTACCGTCGGCACTAATTTCGCCGGTATAACCTAACTGCGTTTGATATTGAAAATCGGGACCTAAAACATTAAAAGCCGTAATACTGGTAATGGTTTTAAGCGTTGAGGCTGTTGCGAGCCCCATATTAGGGTTGCCGCCAAAAACCTGTTCGCCGGTTTTGGCGTCAAGTACAGTTAATGATACCGATGCATAACTGCACTGGCTATCGGCCTGCAAACGGTTAAAAGCGTTTGATATTTTTTGCTGAAGCGTTTGTGCCCCGGCATATCCCCCTATAAATAAAAAACTAACTAACAGTAACCTTCTCATCCTCATTCTTAACGTTCCGCTGCGAGATATAATATATCGGGATCCCTATCAATACAATTACAAGGCCATACAGGGCGAAGTCACGTTTGTAAGCAAATAACAATATGCAAAACGCTATACCCATAATAATATATAAAGCAGGCAAAACGGGATAACCTATCGCTTTATAAGGTCGCTCAGCATTAGGCATTTTGGCACGTAAAATAAAGATGCCCAATATCGTTAACACATAAAACACCACCACCACAAAGGAGATCATATCCAGCAAATCGCCGTAACGACCACTCAGGCACAGTAATGAAGCTACCACACACTGGATCCATAACCCAAACTGCGGCACACCGAATTTATTAAGGTTACCGGTTTGCTTAAAAAACAAACCATCTTTAGCCATGGTATAATACACCCTTGCTCCTGAAAGGATCAAACCGTTATTACAACCAAACGTTGATACCATGATCATCACGGCAATTACATAAGTACCGATATTGCCAAAAATAACGTGCGAAGCAGCCACCGCTACCCTGTCCTTATCGGCAACAGTAATTTCATGTAATGATAGCACACCGGTATAAACCACGTTGGCCATCACGTAAATGAAAGTTACGATGATAGTTCCCCACATCATACTTAAAGCCACATCGCGTTTGGGGTTTTTCATCTCACCGGCTACAAAGGTTACGCTGTTCCAGGCATCGCTGCTAAAAATAGAGCCCACCATAGCGGCGGCTATAGCACCAAGGGCAGTGCCGGTAGTAAGGGTGGTAATACTACCGTCTTTATTAAGGTTATGCAAATCCCAGGCGTTTGTCCAGTTGGCATGCCAGATCTCTCCTTTAAAAGCCAGCAAGCCAAAAGCAATAAGCCCGAATAAACTAATGAGCTTAGTTAATGTAAAAACAGTTTGGATCAATTTTCCGCCTTTTACACCACGGGTATTTACGTAAGTAAGGATAATGATCAATATAATGGATACTACCTGAGCAGCACTTATAGTAAAAAACTTTGGGTCGCCGGTTGATGTTGCCCCGGTTTGCAGTTTCCACAATATATTATCTTCGCTAAAAGCCGGTATTAAATAAGCCGTAAACTTACTGAACGCCACACCTACGGCTGCGATGGTACCGGTTTGGATCACCGCGAAAAAACTCCAGCCATATAAAAATGCTATTAGCTTATTGTAAGCCTCTTTTAAATAAACATACTGGCCGCCTGCTTTAGGAAACATCCCGCTTAATTCGCCATAGCTAAGGGCGGCGGTAAGGGTCATGAACCCGGTAATGATCCAGATGGCTATCAGCCAGCCGGCCGAGCCTACGTTACGGGTAATATCTGCACTAACTATAAAAATACCTGAACCTATCATGGATCCCGATACCAGCATGGTACCATCCAGCAAGCTCAGCTCGTGTTTCATTTTGGGTTGCGATGAGTTTTTCGCCATATATTGTTTTAGGGTTTAAATCTCTAAACTATTCAAAAAACTTTAATATTAGGGTTGAGCATAGTAAATAAATAAATTTACTATTTTGCAATACCAATTATTAATCGCTGTTAAAACCAAACGGCACCTACTTACTAAACTAAATTTGTGATATGGATTTTCTGAACAATTACTTAATTTATTTAATTCCTGTTTTTGGACTTATCGGGATCCTTGTTATGGCCGTTAAAGCCGCCTGGGTTACCAAACAAGACGCAGGTGATGGCGAAATGGCCACGCTTGCCGGTTACATAGCCGACGGCGCCATGGCATTTTTACGTGCCGAATGGAAAGTACTTGGCGGCTTTGTTGCAGTCGCAGCTATTTTACTGGCCTGGTCGGGCACCACAGTTGCCACTTCGAGCTGGGTTATTGCCATATCATTTGTGATAGGCGCGTTTCTATCGGCCTTTGCCGGTTACCTGGGGATGCGTATCGCTACCAAAGCTAACGTACGTACTACGCAGGCTGCACGTACCAGTTTGGCACAAGCATTAAAAGTATCATTTACCGGCGGTACCGTGATGGGCTTAGGCGTTGCCGGTTTAGCCATTATTGGTTTAGGATCACTTTTTATTGTTTTTTACCAGGTTTATGTAGTTAAGGTAGCAGGCAGTACTGTTAACGGCGAGGCCATGGCAAAAGCGCTTGACGTTTTGGCCGGCTTTTCATTAGGTGCCGAATCAATTGCACTATTTGCCCGTGTTGGCGGCGGGATCTACACCAAAGCGGCAGACGTAGGTGCCGACCTTGTAGGTAAAGTTGAAGCAGGCATCCCGGAGGATGATGTTCGTAACCCTGCTACCATTGCCGATAACGTAGGCGATAACGTAGGCGATGTTGCAGGTATGGGTGCCGATCTTTTTGGCTCATATGTTGCCACTATGCTGGCTACCATGGTACTGGGCCGCGAAATTGTATCGCACGATAACTTTGGCGGTATAGCCCCGGTATTGCTACCGATGGTTATTGCAGGTCTTGGATTAATATTTTCAATTGTTGGCGCATCGCTTGTAAAAATCAAGAAAGAAACCGATAGCGTTCAAAATGCTCTGAACATAGGCAATTGGGCATCAATTATACTAACTGCCATCGCTACTTATTTTGTTGTACAATGGATGTTGCCTGCCGGCGAATTTCACATGGTACGTGACGAAGTTAACGGTGTTGTAAAAGAAGGCATCATTCCTTTCACCAAAAATGGCGTTTTCGGATCAATAGTGGTTGGCCTCGTAGTAGGTACTTTAATGTCGATCATTACAGAATATTATACAGCTATGGGTAAACGCCCGGTACTGAGCATCATCAGGCAGTCGTCAACCGGTCACGCTACCAATATTATCGGTGGCTTATCAGTAGGCATGGAATCGACCGTGCTGCCAATCCTTGTTTTGGCATCGGGAATTTATGGTTCATATCATTTCGCCGGTTTATACGGCGTAGCTATTGCCGCTGCCGGTATGATGGCAACAACTGCCATGCAATTGGCTATCGATGCTTTTGGCCCAATTGCGGATAATGCCGGTGGTATTGCCGAAATGAGCCGTTTACCTGAAGAAGTTCGTCATCGCACGGATAACCTGGATGCCGTTGGTAACACTACCGCTGCTACAGGTAAAGGCTTTGCCATTGCTTCGGCAGCATTAACTTCGCTGGCGCTGTTTGCGGCTTTTGTAGGTGTAGCAGGTATTGAGCATATTGATATTTATAAGGCAGATGTATTATCCGGCCTGTTTGTTGGCGGGATGATCCCTTTCATTTTTTCGGCCTTGTGTATCTCGGCAGTAGGCCGTGCTGCTATGGCCATGGTTGAAGAAGTACGCCGCCAGTTCCGCGAAATTCCGGGCATCATGACCTACGAAGGTAAACCCGAATACGAAAAATGCGTGGCCATATCAACCAAAGCATCAATCCGTGAAATGGTTGCCCCTGGCTTAATAGCACTGATCACCCCTATTATTATCGGTTTTGCCTTTGGTCCCGAAGTATTAGGCGGCCTGCTGGCCGGCGTTACCGTATCTGGCGTGTTGATGGGTATTTTCCAGAGCAATGCCGGCGGTGCATGGGACAATGCCAAAAAATCCTTTGAAAAAGGATGTGAGATCAATGGCGAGATCTTCTACAAAAAATCTGAACCACATAAAGCATCAGTAACAGGTGATACCGTAGGCGATCCTTTCAAAGATACTTCTGGCCCTTCCATGAATATCCTTATTAAATTAATGTCGATAGTTTCATTGGTTATTGCTCCTCACCTGAATAGCCACCCGGCTGCCACCAGTGCCAGGATTCAAAAAGAGATGAATAAACAACCTATGAGCATTCACGTGGTTGTTAAAGCAGAGAAAAGTGTTTAATAGTTTTTATATTTAATGAGAAGAGCCGCCCGATGAGGGCGGCTTTTTTGTTGTCTGAACCAGGATTTATACGATTTGCCGGATTATTGGATTTATTAATCTTAATTCAGTGTTAGGGATTGCAAGTTTGGGTTGGATTGTCTCCACTAACAAAAGGGGTTAACAGGGTTAACACAATTCAGGGTTAACATTTCATTATACAATTGACAATCAGCTAATTGAGCGCTTTTTATACAGAAAACAAGTTAACCCCCTTTTTGTATAAATATTATCAGCTAAATTTCAATTCATAGGTGACACAACACCAAAGTTGGTCAATTTGATTTATAATACAGCCTCATTCTATTTCACTTGTACTCCAAAATATCTCCCGGCTGGCAATCGAGGGCTTTACATATCGCTTCAAGGGTTTCAAAACGGATAGCTTTCGCTTTACCCGTTTTCAGAATAGAAAGATTTGATATGGTGATCCCTACCCTGTCGCTCAGTTCATTTAATGACATTTTTCGCTTTGCCATCATCACATCAAGATTAATAATAATAGGCATAGTTTAAATAGTTAACGCTTGTTCCTCTTTAAGCCTGACACCCTGCTTAAACGCTTCCGCCAATATAAATACCAATATGGCAAACAGCAGCGTACCAAAATTAAATGCCGAGGTATTGATGATTTTTAGCGGCAAGTGCAGCTTAGCTATTAATAACCGGTAAGATACCTGCTGGCCTGCATAATCAATCAATGTAAATAGTAACAGCAGTATCCCTGTGCTTTTGATCAGCTTAATACATTGCGGCTCAAACAAAGTGCCTTCTACAATATTTACAATAACCTTATTAATAAGATATGCTATCCTTATTACTATTACAGTTGTAATAAGTACCAGTCCAATTTCAATCACATTCAACAACCAGGATGCAGATATATTATCATTATTAACAACAATATTACTGTTTATAATTATATTCTTTAAAGTATAATCGTCACCTATCTTCATTTCGCCATTATTTTTTTGCGAAATGAAGCTTCCGTCAATAGTGGCCTGCAATGTTGGCCCGTATCTTTTAACGCCATCGGTAGCACCCATTCCATCATTATATCCATCCTGAAACCCCAGCCACATATCGGCGGCCATATTCTGAAAAACAAACAAACCAAACACTATATAAACAAGTATTTGCAGGGCACGTACCTTTTTCATTACACTATGATATTAATTCAATTCAAATGAAAACAATATTTATTAAATAACAAAATAAATTCATCGTTTTACAATAAATTTTATCTGTAAATCATCAATCAAAAAATTAAAATATAAAATTTGACACTGCTATTGCTATTTCTGATTTATATGTTTTATTTTAGAAACAAAATATTAGCTTTGCACGTTCTATTCAGGATATAAGGAATAGACAGGTTTATTAAATAGATGAGACAACTCAAAATAACGCAATCCATTACCAATCGCGAGTCGCAATCGCTTGATAAATATCTTCACGAGATTGGTAAGGTAGACCTAATAACCGCCGAAGAAGAAGTAATTTTAGCTCAGAAGATCCGCGAGGGCGACCAGGCGGCATTGGAGCGTTTAACCAAAACGAACCTTCGCTTTGTTGTATCTGTTGCTAAACAATACCAAAACCAGGGTCTTACACTGGGTGATTTGATTAACGAGGGTAACCTTGGCCTGATCAAAGCTGCCAAACGTTTTGACGAAACAAAAGGCTTTAAATTTATATCGTACGCTGTATGGTGGATTCGCCAATCAATATTGCAGGCCATTGCCGAGCAATCACGTATTGTGCGTTTACCACTTAACCAGGTAGGTTCATTAAGTAAGATCAGCAAGGCTTTTTCAAAGCTTGAGCAGGAGTACGAACGTGAACCATCGCCCGAAGAACTTGCCGATATCCTTGAAACCACTGTTGATAAGATCTCGGATACGCTAAGCAATTCTGGTCGTCATGTGTCAATGGATGCACCGTTTGTACAGGGTGAAGAAAATACGCTGCTTGACGTACTGGAAAATCAGGAACCCAACACCGATTCGATCCTGATCAATGAGTCATTATCTGAAGAGATCAAACGTTCGCTTTCAACCTTAACTGAGCGGGAGCGTGAGATCATTATATTGTTCTTTGGTTTAGGCACTAACCACCCGCTTTCGTTAGAAGAAATTGGCGAAAAATTTAACCTTACCCGCGAACGTGTACGCCAGATTAAGGATAAAGCTTTACAGCGTCTGCGCCACACTTCAAGGAGCAAAATATTGAAATCATACTTAGGTTAATCACAATCTTAAAAATATCAGAAGCCATCGGTTAAAGCCGGTGGCTTTTTTGTTTGTACTACATACCCTCTCCCTACCGTCATTGCGAGGTACGAAGACAACCGACCGTAGGGAGCTCATTAATACCTATAAAAATCAAATTATAATTATTAATAATCTCAAACTGTACAGAGGAATTTGCATAGCTGCTCTGCTTATTGGGGATTGCTTCGTTCCTCGCAATGACGTGGTATAGAGCGCGAGCACAAACGCGTACCTACAAAAAAAGCGGTGAGCCAAAACTCACCGCTTTTCATATCTAAAGAAATTGGCAACTAATCTTTAATCACCAACCTCTAATCTCTATAAATTAGAGCGCTAAAACCTCTTTAACACGGTCTGCAGCTTCTTTCAGCAATATAGCCGAGTAAACTTTCAAACCTGAGTTATCGATCAATGCTTTTGCTTCGGCAGCGTTTGTGCCTTGTAAACGCACGATGATTGGAACCGGGATATTACCGATCTCGTTATAAGCATCAATTACACCTTGTGCTACACGATCGCAACGTACTATACCACCAAAAATATTGATCAGGATAGCTTTTACGTTAGGATCAGAAAGGATGATATTGAAACCAGCTTTTACAGTTTGCGCGTTGGCAGTACCACCTACGTCAAGGAAGTTGGCAGGCTCGCCGCCGGCAATTTTGATGATATCCATGGTAGCCATAGCTAAACCGGCGCCATTAACCATACAACCAACGTTACCATCAAGCTTAACATAGTTAAGGTTTGATTTGCTGGCTTCAACCTCAGTTGGATCTTCCTCATCGGTGTCACGCATTGCAGCATAATCCGGGTGACGGTACAGCGCGTTATCGTCAAGGTTTACTTTGGCGTCAACAGCTAAAATTTTATTATCAGAGGTTTTTAAAACCGGGTTAATTTCAAATTGTGATGAATCGGTACCTTCATAGGCTTTGTATAAAGCAGCAATGAATTTGGTCATATCCTTAAAAGCTTCGCCTTCAAGGCCAAGGTTAAAAGCTATTTTACGGGTTTGGAAGCCCTGTAAACCAACTTTAGGGTCAATCTCTTCTTTAAATATAAGCTCAGGAGTTGAATGTGCAACTTCCTCAATATCCATGCCGCCTTCGGTGCTGTACATGATGATGTTACGGCCACGTGCACGGTCAAGCAACACGCTCATGTAAAACTCTTTGGTTTCGCTTTCGCCCGGATAATAAACATCCTGTGCTACTAAAACCTTCTTAACTTTTTTACCTTCAGGACCGGTTTGTGGAGTAACCAGCTGCATACCTAAAATATTACCTGATATTTCTTTTACCTGGTCGATATTTTTGGCAAGTTTAACGCCACCGCCTTTACCACGGCCACCTGCGTGGATCTGTGCTTTTATCACTACCCAGCTTGATCCCAGGTCTTCTTTCAATTTTTGGGCAGCCTCAGCAGCCTGCTCAACAGTATCGGCTACAATGCCTTCCTGAACTCTAACGCCATAGCTTTTTAATATAGCTTTACCCTGATATTCGTGAATATTCATGTTTTGAAGAATTTGCGGTAAAGCTACAATTTTGTTTGAAACGGTAAACACCTTGTTTCAGTTTATTTGCCCTTATTTAGGGTAAATAACATTGTATTTACAATAACATTTAATCAGCTAATACCGCTTTAATTTTTAAGCACTCAAAAGCACAAAGAAGAAAATTAATAAAATAGCTATTATTGGGTGTCGCCGTTCTGTAAGTTCTTCAATCTGTATAAATCCGAAATCGAACATCCAAAATCCGAAATCGATATGGCGTTGCCTGCGGCCCGGGCTATCCGCTACAAGTCCTCGCTTTGCCAACGCACAGAGTCATCGCACGCTCCGGGCTTTCCACTCCTATCCCTAACGCGGCCTACGCACAAGCCGTAAAAAACCTTTGCGTCTTAGCGCCTTTGCGAGAAACAACAAATCCATCCAACCCAAACAAATAAATCAGCTAATCCGTTAACTTTGTCAAATGCTTAAAGCCAAATCTATCCATAAATCGTACGGACAGCTGCAAATATTAAAAGGTGTTGATCTTGAGGTACAAAAAGGCGAAATTGTGACCATCGTTGGGGCCTCGGGAGCGGGAAAAAGCTCCCTGCTTAACATATTAGGCACACTTGACAGGCCAGATTCGGGCGAGTTGTACATTAATGATATCGAGCTAAATAAGCTCAGCAATAAAAACCTGAGTGATTTCCGTAACCGGCAGATTGGTTTTATATTCCAGTTTCATCATTTGCTTGCTGAGTTCAGTGCCCTTGAAAACGTTTGTATCCCGGCTTTTATAGCCGGAAAATCAAAATCCGATGCTGAAAAAAAAGCATCTGAATTGCTTGACCTGCTTGGTTTAAAAGAAAGGCTACACCACAAACCCAATCAACTCTCGGGCGGTGAGCAGCAAAGGGTAGCCGTAGCGCGCGCACTGATCAATAACCCTGCCCTTATTTTTGCAGATGAACCTTCGGGTAACCTTGACTCGGTCAACGCGCTTGAACTACATGAATTATTTATTAAACTGAAGAATGATTTCAGACAAACGTTTGTAATTGTTACTCATAATGAAGATCTTGCAAACCTGTCTGACCGTACAGTTACAATGAAGGATGGTTTAATTGTTAACGCCCATTAACATGAGCATTTTAATTACAGCCGCCACATCGGCACAAGCCTATCAGCTTAAAAACAAACTGGAAGGAAAAAATATTATTTTAGGTGATCATATGGATTTGCCCGATTTTATGGTTAAAACAGGCAAAATGATCTTGTTGCCTAAACCGGCTTCGGCAAGTTATACGCACGAGATGTTAACGCTTTGCCTTGATAAAGGCGTTGATTCGGTTTATTTATTAAGGCCCGATGAAACAGCGCTTTTACTAAAGGCCGAAACCCTTTTTAATGAATACGATATAAAACTACACGTAATTGCTTAATGGACTATAAGGATATTGATAAACGTAAAACGGCTTTTATTTTTGAGTTAGATGATGTGCTTTATCCGGCGAAGGATTATTACTTTCAGGCTTATTACCTGTTTGCAAACATGCTTGAATATATTGAGCTGATTGATGCTAAGGCTGCAACCAAAGTACTAACCGATACGTATATAACTGAAGGGAAGGATGCTGCTTTTAACCGCTTAACGGAGCAATTTCCGGTAGCTGAGCAATACCGCGATAAGTTTGAAAACCTGCTTTTAACTGCCAAATTACCGCTGAAACTGCTTTTGTATCAGAATATACTTACCTTGATGCAGGAAATTGTGGTCGACCGCAAAGCACTGTTCATTGTAACCAATGGCAACGTACAGGAACAAGTAAACAAAATAAAACAAACGGAATGGCACGGACTGGAAAAATATCTCCGTTGCTACTTTACCGAAGAAACCGCTCCGAAACCCGAGCCTGATGTAATAAACCTGCTTATTCAGGAACATGGCCTCCAGCGTAAAGAGATTGTGATGATTGAAAACTCAGAAACCGACAGGCGCTGCGCCGAAGCCAGCGGTATTGACTGTATTAATGTCAATGATTTTTTATAATATCAACTATAACATACTTACTAACAAGGCGTCTAAATACTTAAACTCAAGCTTATGAGAAAAATATTTTACTTTTTAACAGTAATCGCCATAGTTTCACTCGCAGCCTGCAAAAAGGACAAGCCGGGCGGCAATAACGACGATAATTCGGGGCCGCCAAGTACCGGCACACTGCTTGACCGCATCAGGGATTCGGTATTTCTATACCCTAAAGAAACTTACCTGTGGTATGATCAGCTACCTACGTATAAAAATTTTCAGCCGCGCAATTATGTAAGTGCCGATACCATTACCGGTTTAAGCAGTGAGGTTGACCACTTATCGCAATATGCTATTAACCCGGCCACTAAGCAGCCTTATGAATATTATGATAATTCGGGAAGTGCCAAATATTCATTTATTGATGACGGCTCCGTATCAAGTGAATTAGGCGGCAATGGCGGTGATTTCGGTTTTTCTGTTTTTTACCCCATAAACACCGATCTGAGAGTTAAATATGTTTACCCGGGGTCGCCTGCCGATAAAGCCGGTATTAAACGCGGCTATCAGATAACTAAGATAAACGGACGCACTGATCTTACTTACGACAATGGAGGCGCTACGACACAGTTTGTTGTAAACGCATACGCTTATAGTAAAACAATATCAATGACCTTAGTCAGAGCAGACAACACCACGATTACCGTAAACCTCAATACAGAAAAATACACCATAAACCCCGTTATTACCCATCGGGTTATTGATGTTGACGGTAAAAAGATCGGCTATATGGTTTTTAATTCGTTTACAGACACAACTAATGCGGTTCCACAACTCATAAACACGTTCAGCACGTTTGGTGGTATAACCGATCTTGTGATTGACCTGCGCTACAACGGCGGCGGATCAGTTGAAACAGCCGAGATCCTGGATAACTTCCTGGTTCCAGCTTCAAAATCGGGAACAAAAATGTACACTTCATATTTTAACGATAAACTAACATCAGATAATTACACCTTATTTAAGAATCTTTACGAAATACCAAGGGGTTTCTTTTCGGTAAATAATCAATCTGTTAATTTCAAAAAGAGGGGTTCATTAAACCTTAGCCGTATATTTTTTATTGTTACCGGAGGTACAGCTTCAGCAAGCGAGCTCACCATCAATAACTTGATCCCTCAAATGGATGTTAAACTGATAGGCTTAACCACTTATGGTAAACCTGTTGGATTTTACAATATCGATATAAACAGGTACCAGCTTTACATGCCAATGTTTTCAACAAGAAACTCGGCCAATAAAGGGGATTATTATTCAGGTATGACACCCGGGAGTACCACTTACGATGGTTTTGCTGACGATGACGATTTAACAAAAGACTTCGGAGATACTACCGAAACCCTTTTAGCACATGCGGTAAAGTTTATCAGAAAAGGTACATATAAGCTTAGTTCCCTGCAAACGCAAAGTTTAGCCCAATCGCTAAATACACGTTCGGCGGAGCAAACCCGAAAAATGGCGCAACAGCTTGAGCAACGAAAAACCAATGGATTAATGCTTAAAAAGCCTGCTATTTTTAAAAGGAAAAAGAAGCAATAAGTATATTTTATATAAGCTAAAAGCAGAATGCGCAAAGCCTAAAGCAAACAAATTGATTATCAAGTTTATTTGACTGCTATATGTGAAATTAATTAATAGACTTTATATAATGTAAACAGAAAGGCGAAGGGCTAAAAGGCTTTTCGCCTTTTTCATTTAAGACTATTGATGACTTCGTCAGCAAGAGCTTTAAGCTTCAGATTAATCGGCCAGTTCCCTTAAATCAACAGGGACTACTCGTGAAATACCCTGCTCAACCATGGTTACGCCATAAATAACATCGGTACTGGCAATAGTGCGTTTATTGTGGGATACGATAATGAATTGCGACTCTTTAGAGAACGTACGGATAATGTTATTGAACTTATCGATATTGGTATCATCAAGCGGCGCATCAACCTCATCAAAAATACAGAACGGTGCCGGCTTAAGCAGGTATAGCGAAAACAGGATAGCCGTTGCGGTAAGCGTTTTCTCTCCTCCCGACAGTTGGTTAATAGATAACGGCCGTTTACCTTTGGGCTTGGCGATTATATCGATATCCGATTCGAGCGGATGATCAGGATCTGTAAGGATCAAATCGCATGAATCTTCTTCATTAAACAATGAACGGAACACTTTGATAAAGTTTTCGCGCACCATCATAAAGGCGGTCATGAACTTATCTTTAGCCGTATCGTCAATCTCCTGAATCGTAGCCAGCAATGATGCTTTAGCCTCGCTCAGGTCTTTTTTTTGCGCCTGGATAAAGGTATAACGCTCGTTCATTTCGTTATAAGCCTCTACCGCCATAGGGTTTATAGCACCAAAATCGTCCAGCTGTTTTTTCAGCTTCTCGGCTTTCTCGCGCAGGTCCTGCTCATTTTCGCMTTCAGGCACCTCGCTTTCGGGAAGGTCCTCAATATCTATATTAAACTCAACCGAAAGGCGTTCTTTCAGTGCGTTCAAGTCTATCTTTAAATTATTACGTTCGTCACGCAGCTCGTTCTCAATAACCTCGCTATTTTCCTTCTTCCGCCTTAATGAGCTTACCTGGTTTTCATTTTCGGTGATCAGACCCCGCCATTGATAGTGTTCCTGTTCGGCTTGTTGCGTAGCCTTTTCCAGGTTCTCTTTTTGCTCATACATTTCGAGCAGGTTATCGTCCGAATTATCGGCCAGCTTCAGGTTTTCCTGTATAGCAATTTTCACTTTTTCGAGTTCGCTGCTGTTTTGCCTGATACGTGTTTCAAGGCTTTCCTGCTGCGTATCGCGGTAGTCAAGGTCTTTCATTAAACCCGACACCTTGTTTTGCTGCTGATGGAAGCGAATGTTTTCCTGGTTATATGCGTTTGATTGTACCGATACGTATTCATTAAGCTCGTTAAAAGCCATCTGCTTATCGGCCAGTAAATCGCTTTGGATCTGCCGCTGGGTTTTCAGTTCGGCCAATTGCGGTTGCAGGGCAGCCATTTCATCCTTTATTCCGGCAATTTTGCGGGCGATGTCTTCCTTGCGGTTAAGGCTGTTTTCAATAAAGGTTTGGTATTGTTCCTGCCGGGTTTTAACAGTGATCAGTTCCGTATTCAACCTGTTAATGATCAACTGTTGTTCGTTGATCTCGGCAGCTTTGGTTGATGAACGTAAAGCAGCAAGCTTATTCTGCAATTCATCGGATTTAGTACGGAACGCCCCTACCTGGTTCTCTATCCCACGGATCTCCTTGGCTAAATTCTCCAGGTTTTTAGCACGACCGATCCTTTTACCTTCAAACAAACCCACTGAACCACCGGCCATGGTATGTTTTGATTTATTGAACTTTCCGCTTTTGCCTATCAGCACTACGCCTTGCGGCAAAGCCTCACTGTTGATCTGTCCCTCTTTATCATCATTAACAAGGTAAACACCTTTAAGCAGGTAATTACAAAGTGGCAGGTAACGTTTCTCAACCTCAATAACGCCAAGCGCAGGAATAGCATCAACTCTCTCAAAATTTACCTGTGCAGCAATTTCATCGGCATAGTTGTTCAGTACAAAGAAGTTTGCCCGGCCTTTAGCCGAATTGCTCAACAGGTTAATAGCCTTCACCGCATCGTCATAGCTTTCAACTACATAGTAGTTCATGAGCGGTTCCAGGTAGTTTTCGATGGCTACGCGAAATTCCTCCTTACAAAATAGCACATCGCTGAACAGCGGCGCGTTTTTAGCCCAGTCGGTATTCTTTTTCAGGAACCTGATCGACTCAGGAAAACCTTCCAAACTATCAACCATACTTTTGGTAAGGTTGTATTCGTTTTGCTTGGCATCCAGGCGGCGACTTTCTTTTATAATGGTATCCTTAACCGAGTTCAATTCAACATCGGTTTCGGCAATTTGCTCTTTTAACTTATTTTCAAACTCAACAGCCTGCTGAAACTCATCATCAAGCGTTTCCTTGCGGTATTGCAGCTCGGCAACCACCTGGTTAAAGTGCGAAAGTTCCACCTCTTTATTGGTGGTATCTTCCATATTGCGCTGACTTTCCTGCTCCAAAGCCTGCTGCTGGATCTGTAAGATATCCAGGTCTTTTTCGGCTTTGTAAGCCTGATTTTGCAGGCGCGTGTTAATGTTATTTAACTCGTTAAGTTCGTTGCGGGCTTCGGTTTGCTGTGCACGCAATTCATCAACTGCCTCCTTTAAATCAGTTACCCGGCTTTGGATAGTTTGCAGAGTTTCATCCTCGGTAGCTTTTTCTTCGCTTAAGCGCTTAATGTTGTACAAAACGTGGTTCAGCTGGTTTTTATCCCGCTCCAACTCTTCCGTCAAACGCGACTCTTTATCCTGTTGAAATTTTAGTTGTTCGTTCTTGATCTTCTTTTCGCTTTCATAAGCTCGGATCTTGGAAACAAACTCGTTAGTTGTTTTTTGCTGAACAGACAGGTTCTTTTCCTTGGTGATGCTATCCAGCTTTTGCTGTTGCAGGGTAGCTTCTAAAGTATCTATCTGCGCTATAATATCACCTTTATCTGCTTTATGCTTTAACTTCTGCTCCTCTATCTTTTTTAATGATTCGCTGAAAGCCACTATCCTGAACGAGGCCAGCATAATACTCAGCGTTTTGTACTGTTCTTTGAGGCGATAGAACCGTTCCGTCTTCTTCGCCTGGTTCTCCAGTGATTTGAGGTTCTTCTCAATCTCAAACAGCAGGTCGTCAACACGGGCCAGGTCCGCCTCGGTTTCCTTCAGTTTACTGAAAGTCTGCTTTTTGCGGAGCTTATATTTGGAGATGCCGGATGCTTCCTCAAACAGGTTACGGCGTGAACCCTCTTTATTGGTGATGATCTCGTCGATCATCCGGAGCTCGATGATAGAATAGGAATCGGAGCCGATACCCGTATCCAGGAAAAGATCGGTAATATCCTTTAACCGGCACTGTACATCATTTAAACGGTATTCACTTTCGCCGGTACGGTAAAGTTTACGGGTAAGCGTTACCTGCGAATAATCGGTAGGCAGTATGTTTTTTGTATTATCAAAAGTCAGGGAAACCTCAGCAAGGTTGGCCGATTTCCGGCTCTTGGTACCGTTAAAAATAACGTTATCCATCTTCTCCGAACGAAGCGCCCGGGTGCTTTGCTCACCCAAAACCCAACGGATACTATCAACAACATTCGACTTACCACAACCGTTGGGCCCCACAATAGCGGTAACACCCTCATTAAAATTGATGGTTATTTTATCGCCAAAACTCTTGAAACCCTTGATTTCTAAACGGGTAAGCTGCATTTAATTTATTAAGTACCTTGCAAAGTTCAAACCTTCAAAGTAATCATAAATAATTGAGTTTTGAAAGTATATTTTGAGGAGAAAGGGAAAAGGCTAAAGGTTATAGCACCATGTCATTGCGAGCGCAGCGTGGCAACCGCAGGGAAGCATAGCCGCCCTGTATAGTATGCGGTTGCTTCGTCGTTCCTCCTCGCAATGACATGAAGAAGAAATCAAACCCTTATCTCCCCTTTCAAATAAGTAACCGCCTTACCGCTCATTAGCACGCGGTCACCTTTAAGCTCACACCAAAGTTCGCCTCGGCGGGCCGAGAGCTGGTAGGCATGAAGGTTATCTTTACCTAAACGTTTTGCCCAGTAAGGGATCAGGTTGCAATGTGCCGAACCGGTTACCGGGTCTTCTGGTATACCTGCACCCGGCGCAAAAAAGCGGGAAACAAAATCGGCTGTATCGCCGGGAGCGGTAGCTATAATACCTACAGTATCCATTTTTGACATCGCGAAGAAATCGGGTGTAAGATCTTTGATATCCTGCTCGGTTTCATAAACAATAAAATAGTCCCTCGAGCGCAAAAAGGCCACCGGGTGTTTTTCCCCAAGTGCTTCAGCCAATCCATTTGGGGCCTCAATAGGAATGGGCGGCCGCGATGGAAAGTCCATGGTATATTTATCGCCATCGCGCTTTACGGTAAGCGTTCCTGCTTTTATGGTGTCAAAATGAATAGTATCACCTTCATAACCCATTTCCGAAAACAGGATATGTGCCGATGCCAGTGTAGCATGACCGCAAAGATCTATTTCATATTCGGGTGTAAACCAGCGAAGTTTATAGCCGCCCCCTTCTTTTACAAAAAAGGCAGTTTCGGCAAGATTATTCTCAATGGCTATTTTTTGCATGGTAGCATCAGGCAGCCATTCATTAAGCGGACAGATAGCCGCCGGGTTACCGCCAAAAAGCTTATCGGTAAACGCGTCGGCCTGGTATATTGGGATGGTCATAAAAATATTGTGTTTAGCTAATATAGTGAGCTGAGAGTCAAGATGCAAGTCAATAAGAATCAAGATGCAAGACTATAAGAATAAAGATTTTTATTATTCAGCGTTTGTAATTGTGTTTTTACTGCTTCTTAATTCTTTTCTCTTATTCTTACCTCTTGATTCCTTCCTCTATTCGATCCATAAAACGGAATTACCCGATTTATATTGGTTGGGTTCGTAAAGTTTATTGCCCGGATCAATCATCCACTTACCGTCAACAATAAATTTATATAGTTGCTTGCCAGGTTTCAATTTAACATCAACCGTCCACTCGGTACCATTAAAAGCAAGGGTGTAGCCAAACTCATCAAAATTGTTGAAGCTTCCTGCCAGGTGAACGCTTTTGGCATTATTGAAACCGCTTAACTTAAACGTATAATTAGGTTTTACCGAAATATATGAATTGACAATGCCGCCCTCCATCATATTCCGTGGGTTTTTAGGGTCCGTAATCCACCTRCCATCCACAACAAACTTATAGCCATAATTACCAGGCGGAATGATCAGCGATAAAGCCCAGCCCGTTTGGGTTTTGGAAAGCGGAATTAAGCCACGCTCCCAATTATTAAAACCTCCGCCCACATATACTTTTTTAGCATCGGCAAAACCATCAAGCTTAAAAACTACTGTTTCGCCAAGATTTAGTACTGAGTTGGTAATGCCATCATCGCCTTGGATCTTGTTTGGATTGGCAGGATCGGTGATCCATTTGCCATCCACTAAAAAACGATATGCCTGAGTACCATCATGCAGGTAAAGCTGCTTTTGCCAAACTCCGCCATTTTTTTCCATGATGAGGCTATTGGCATTCCAGTTATTAAAACTGCCTGCCAGCATTATTTTACGGGCGTTGGCATATCCATTCAGTTTAAAGGTATAGTTATAACGAAAGTAGATGGAATTATCATCATGATCCGCTACCAGGTTATTATACCGGTCGTTGATCCAATGGCCGTCAACAATAAATTTATACTCGTATTTGCCTGGTTTCAGCTTCAGGTCGGCAATCCAGCCGCTGTCTGTTTTAGCCATGATACCTTTAAGGGTACTCCAGTTATTAAAGTTCCCTGATAACAGCACTCTCCTGTTTTGCAAATAGCCAGGCAAAAAGAAACGGGTTAATCCCGATGGCAACTCATGCACGGTAACTTTAGCAAAGTTGTTGATACCGAAATCAACATCAGCAGGATAACCCGGCGAACCATCATTTTCATTATCCATTTTAGTGGTGATCAGGTAAGGCCTGGTTTGCGGGTTAAGGTTAACATCTTCAAGCGGCCTTTCAAACTTAATTACATTGCCCTGCTTTGCTGCCATTGTCCAGCCATCTTTTTTCAGGGCGGTAAAGTCGCCTTTTAAAACAGCAGTGGCATTAACACCTTTTAGACCGGCTTTTTTGAGCAGGCTATCCACTTCTGTTTTGGACGAGCGCGTATCAATGATCAGTACCAGTTTATCTTTGCCCATAACCAGGTTGCTGCGTTTTTGCGCCCTTGCAGATATAGCCATGCAAACAATCGCAAAAAAAACAATAACTATATGCGTGCAACTTTTCATATTACTGGTTATTGTAAATGTACATTTCAAATTCTTTTTTAACAAAGTTGATGGTGAATATACCGCGAACAAAGAAGTCGTAGCCTAACACTCCATCAATTTTGTAACCGTAAGCATTTCCCATTTTTTCAAGATTGGTTATCAAAATACGGTTTTTCATGTACTTGCGGTCGCCAACAACCAGGTTATCAAAGCGGGTATAGATCACTTCGATGGAAGTACCGCCTATACCCATAATTTTTGAGCGGCTGATAACATCCATATCGGGGATCAGTTTTTTTGAACGGCGGTAATCAAGCAAGCTGGTTTCGGCGGCGCTGTCAAAAGCAAACCAAAGCGTTTTATCGTTCACTGTACCCTTCATTAAAATAACGTCGTTAAGCAAACTAAAAGGGCTCACCATAAAGCGATCATGAAATACTTTTTCGGCTTCGGGGATATTCCCGTTCTCATCAAGCTTTTGGATGTAAAGGGTATTACGAAAAAGATCAACCGTAACCGCAAAACCTGCAAATAATCTGGTGCCCAGCAATCCTAATATTTTAATCCCCTTGCCGTTTTCAATGGCAGACAGATCGGTAACATCGGCCCGGAGCCTTGGATAATTCAGATCGAGGATGTTAAAATTGCGGACGTAAGTTGTAAACGAACTCGCGGCATAGCCATTAATACCTCCCGATTCCTGCTCTGCTACGTGCGGCAGATCCCTGAAATAAGTTTCATTTAAAACCAGGTATGGAGCACCTGTATCCAGCACAAAATTGCCCTCAAGCGTATCAATTTGCGCTTCAACAATGATCAGGTTGCCGGCTCTTTTTATAGGGATCACCAGCGTTTTAAAATCGCCGTCGGGAGATGGAGCGGGGTTGGGCCTAACGTTTTTAAAGGTGATGCCGCCAATAGTCACATTCTCTTTTCCCGCAGCATTAAAACAGCAGAAAACAAAAATTATGATAAACAAACAAACCTTAGGCATTGCATTACATACTATACCTAATAAGACCCGCTTTCTATACTACAAGTTACAGCCCAACGATTAAATGATGTGATTGGCATATCCGTACCTGATAAGGTCGTCGGGGTTGCTTATAGCTTTAGTGCTGCCATCATTGATCAGGATTACCCTATCGGCCACATCGAGTATATTATAGTACTGATGATCGGTAACAATAATACCCTTCACCTCCGCGCATTTACGAATAATACCTTTAAACATTTCCGTTTGTACCGGCGAAACATGTGTAAACGGTTCATCAAGCAAAATAAAATCGGCCCGGCTGTAAATACACATCAGGGTTTCCAGTTGCCTGAGCTCGCCGCCCGATAATTCGCCGGCCTTTTTACTTTTACTATTTTGCCAAATAGATTGAGCGGTGAAATCATCCCAAAACTGTTCGTCAATAATGGTCTTAGCCAGGCTTTCGATCTTTATATTTTGCGGCAGGTAATTATGCTGTGGCAGGTAGGCTACACGCCCTCCGTCATAACCTTTGTAAATATGCTTATCATTAATACTGATGTGCTTATAAGATGGCTTTAGGGTACCAAAAATAATCCGCAGCAACGATGATTTACCGCAACCATTACGGCCAAGCAGACCCACCACCTCGCCCTGCCTGCAATCGAGGTAAATATCCTGCAAAATTTTGCGCCCATCAAACTCCAGGTGAACGCTATCGGTTTTCAAAATATGCTGGCCCAATATTTTACAAGCTTTAAGAGTGATAGCAATAAACCATAGGCTACGGCGTCGCAAGTAAGGGCATATAGATACAATCTGTCGATACCATAACCTGCATTGCGGAAGTAGAAGAAAGCCTTGTTAGAATTATAATTGTAATGCTGAAAGCCGATCATTATGCCATAGCTCATTACTTTCAAAACATACGACCCAACAACGTTTACCTGTCCACGAAACAGATAGTAAATACATATCATATTGATGGCCGTACACCATAACAATATCGACTTATAAAAATACCAGGTAATTTTTATGGTGTTACGCATTCAGCTAATCATGACAGGTCAGCTAAAATAACGTAGGTTGAGGATTAAAATTTTCTCCATCGGCAATTCTTATTTTATTCACTAACAAATGCGCCTGGCGGGTAGGTTCGGGAATGCGATATCCCTTGATACAGTTTTTGATGAGCTCAACACTTTGCTCCATGCTAATATGGTGCCCCGGAGAGATATAAATGGGATTACACTTCCTTTTGGTGCGTAAGGCGGTGCCTATCAGCTCACCTTTATCATACATTGGGCTTTGGTCAAACACTTCATTACCGGGCTCCTGGTACCTGCCGTAAAGCCTGCTTTTAGCACTGCCGATGGATGGAACATTGGTAAGCAAACCAAAATGGGTAGCTATCCCTGTACGGCGCTCATGCGCTATCCCCTGCCCATCTAAAACCATGACGTCGGGCTTAAAGGGCAGCTTCTCCCAAGCTTCCAATAAAGCAGGCACCTCCCTGAAAGCCAGCAAGCCGGATATATACGGAAACTTTGTTTTGCTGATGGCCGTTGCGTGGCCTATGATAGTTAATTCGGGATATTTTAACAGGACTATGCCCGCATAAACCACTTCCGAATATTTATTGAATGAGATATCGGCACCACCTATGATCTTAACGGACTTATCTAAAGGGCGGATATCTATTTGCCCGCGTAGTTCATGCTGCCAGGCTATGGCCTGTTCGGGGGTAAGGTTTTCATATGCTGCTGGCCGCACCGTTGATTGGGAATTGATTACGCTGATTTAGTTGATAACTTATTGTGATAATGATTTTTAAGGGGATTTTGTTTTGATTCTGATGGATTTACTCAATCACATATTCAAGCGTTGACGCTTGAATATGCCAGTTTTAAAACAGCCAACCATTCACTTAGTCAACCCAGGCAACCACTCATCTCAATACGAACTCACATTACTATAATCAATATTGGTTACGCCACTGTAATCCGGTACAAAAGTATCTTCCTTGCTAATGGCCATATCAAATTCAAACGATGCCGGATAAGGTGTATTGAGCAAACTACCTTTCGGGATGTAAGGGAATAACTCGCCATAAGTGAGGATTTGGCTGTGGTTGATACGGCGGTAAATATACATGCGATGCAGATCGCAGGGCTTGGTTAAACCTGCAGCGCCTATCATTTGGATAGCACTGCTGATCGTCAACCTGTGAAAGTTGGCTACACGAACTTTTTTATCATCAACCACTAGGCCTTTCATCAGGCTTTTATCCTGCGTGGCTACACCTGTAGGGCAGGTATTGCTATTACACTCCAGCGCCTGGATACAACCAAGGGCGAACATCATACCGCGGGCACTGTTACACATATCGGCACCGAGAGCGAAATTTTTGACAAGATCAAAGCCGGTAGCAACTTTGCCTGATGCAATGAGTTTAATACGCCTTTTAAGATCGAAACCTGTCAGCGCATCATAAACAAATGCCAAAGCTTCACGCAGCGGCATCCCAACCGAGTTACTGAACTCCAATGGTGCGGCACCCGTACCGCCCTCTCCCCCATCAACCGTAATAAAATCTGGCGTTATGCCCGTTTTAACCATCGCCTTGCAAATAGCTAAAAACTCACTTTTATGACCAACGCACAATTTAAACCCGACAGGCTTCCCCCCTGAAAGATCGCGGAGCTTTTGAATAAAGGACATCAATTCTAAAGGATTGGTAAAAGCGGTATGATATGGCGGCGATATTACATCCTCTCCCATCTCCACCAACCTGATACGGGCAATTTCGGGGGTTACCTTAGCTGCCGGTAAAATACCACCGTGACCGGGCTTTGCTCCCTGAGATAGTTTGATCTCGATCATTTTTACCTGCGGAAGTACCGCACGTTCTGCAAAAGCATCATAGTTTATCGTTCCATCTTTATGGCGGCAACTGAAATAGCCTGTACCGATTTGCCAGATGATATCCCCGCCGGGTTGCAGGTGGTAATCACTCAGGCCACCCTCGCCGGTATTGTGGGCAAAGTTATCCAGTTTAGCACCACCGTTAAGGGCCAAGATAGCGTTCATACTCAGTGAGCCAAAACTCATGGCCGAAATATTGAATACACTGGCCATATAAGGCTGCTTGCATTCCGGTCCACCTACTTTTACACGCGGATCCATGTTCAGCTTATGATGATCGATAGCAGCAATGCTATGATTAAGCCATTCGTAACCATTATCATAAACATCAAGTTCGGTACCGAAGGGGCGGGTATCATCAACCTTTTTGGCACGCTGATAAACTACACTCCTGTTTTGACGATTGAAAGGCGTGCCGTTGGTATCGCTTTCAATAAAGTACTGATATATTTTGGGCCTCAACTCCTCCATCAAATACCGCAGGTGACCAAACACCGGGTAATTGCGCACAATGCTGTGCTTGGGCTGTATCATATCATAAAAGCCGATAACATAAATAGGTCCCATGAATAGGAATGACCATACCGCCGGCGGCCAGATAATGCTCCAGGCAGTTAGCATGCTAAATATGATAAAGAAGGAAACAACGAAGAGCTTTCTCATGGATGGTTAATTTTATATGAAGCGGCTATTAAGTTTTATAAAAATAGATTTATAATTTAAACAATAGGGCAAATTTGTGGTTAACAAACTTACTCTATGTCGTTTTAAAGTCACAAAGCAAAAATAGATGTTTAAACATTCATTTTTGTACTTATCTTTGTATCAACAAAAAAAACAAAAAAATCATGGCAACAGAAACAGCAACAAAATGGGTTATCGACCCAATGCACTCAGAAGTACAATTTAAAGTTAAACACCTGGTTATCTCAACTGTAAGCGGTTTTTTCAAAAGCTTTAACGGTGAGTTACTAACTGACAACGATGATTTTGATAATGCAGAGATCGACTTTGCTCTTGATATCAACAGCCTCGATACCAATCAGACCCAACGCGACGAGCACTTAAAATCAGCTGAATTTTTTGATGCTGAAAAATATCCACAGATCACTTTCAAATCAACTTCATTCACCAAAACTGATGACGAAGAATATGAATTGAAAGGTAACCTGACCATTAAAGATCAAACTAAACCGGTAACCCTTGACGTAGAATTTGGTGGCTCGGCTGCTGATTTTTATGGCAACACCAAAGCAGGTTTTGAGATCAGTGGTAAAATTAACCGTAAAGAGTTCGGCTTAACCTGGGACGGCGTAACTGAAGCCGGTTCAATTGTAGTTGGCGAAGACATTAAATTGTTGATCAACATACAGTTCACCAAACAAGCTTAATTGTTTTAATACTGTTGCTGTGTTTTAACTTTTAAAATGCCGCTGTTGTTAAAGGATCCAAACAACACGGCATTATTGAAACACTTAACAGGTTAAAATTAATGATAGAAAAGCCATTCGTTTAAAGCGAATGGCTTTTTGGTTTTTATTCGATCTGAGAAATTGTTCAGAGTTAAAAAACGTCATTGCGAGGAACGAAGCAATCCCCGACTTTACAGGGCGAATCTGCATAGCTACTCTGCTCATTGGGGATTGCTTCGTTCCTCGCAATGACGATTCTTTATTACCACCATCGTAATTACATGATTTAAAGTCGTTTCACAGCCGTTATTAAACTAAGTAGCGCTATATTTGTTCTTATACTTATGTTGATTAAAATATATCCCGAAAACCCCAATCCTAAAGCTATTGAGCAGGTGGTTGAGGTGTTAAAGAAAGGCGGCCTCATCATATACCCTACCGATACCATTTATGGTCTTGGCTGTGATATCACAAATCATCGAGCCATTGAGGCTATTTGTAAGATCAGGAACATTAAACCCGAAAAAGCTAACTTCTCCTTCATCTGTTATGACCTCAGCCATATATCAGATTATATCAAACCAATTGATAACACATCTTTCCGTGTACTGAAAAAAGCCTTGCCGGGGCCGTTCACTTTTATATTTAACGCCAGTCATATGGTGCCCAAAATGCTTAGCTCTAACAAAAAAACTGTTGGTATCAGGGTGCCCGATAATAATATAGCCCGCGAAATTGTCCGCGTTTTAGGAAACCCAATCCTCTCAACGTCAATAAGAGATGATGACGATATCATGGAATACTCTACCGATCCGGAACTGATCCACGAGAAATATGAAGACCTGGTAGATATTGTGATTGATGGCGGCTATGGCGATAACGTGGCCTCAACCGTTGTAGATTGCACCACCGGCGACTTTGAAATTGTGCGTGAGGGTAAGGGTGATTTGGAACTGTATTTGTAAGTAATCTGTAGCAGGTAGTGCCCCCGTCTAAGACATATCCGGAAGCAGATTATTCAAACATCTTACATAGTTTATCATAACACCTTTAACCTATTTAGAGAATTGGCACCAACAAAATGCCATCCAATAAATAATTTTATGTCTAATTTTTTCTTCCAATATTTTTGCAATTTCAATGCCAATTATTCGATAATAATCGAGGATGATAATAGAGTTGCTTACGCCTATTTATTGGAGGGAGAAAATATTGTGGGGGATGTCTGGCTTTATAATCAAGAGCAATCCCCGGTTAAAGAAAATTGGGATAATCCCGATGATTTACCATTCTTAAATTCGTTAGATTATATAATAAGAAAATATTTCCCCCATTACTGACGATAATGAGGTCGAAATAAAATGGCTTACGATTAATGATAATGAAGTTATACAAGAAGCTATCATTTGGATCAGAGGAAAACTTATCGCCAAGCTTTCTCAAGGATCTAAGCCAGGATGGTCGAGAGTTGTAGTACAGGACGGTCCGTTAGCAAAAGTTTATTGACTATTAAATACGTACAACATGACACCACTGGCGCAAATCTTGTGGGGAGCCATGCGGGGAGATGACTTGTGATTTTTAAAATTGTAAACTTTTTTAGGACTATACAGAATGCACAAGTCCTCCCGGCTTAGACCGTCACACAAGACTTGCGCCAGAGGAGATTTGGAGCTGTATTTGTAATTCGCCCGTTTGCAACAATGCCTGAATAAGTTAACTTTATAACTTATTAAACCTTACACATAACACGGTGGAATATTTCTCTTTCATATTACCGCTTTTTCTTGCGATATGGGTGGCAGCTCTATCGATAACTACGTTTCTTCACGAAATGGGGCACGCCATACCTGCATTAATATTTACCAGGGAACCGGTCAATATGTACCTGGGATCATATGGAGATAAGCAAAACTCGAAAAAAGTGCAAGTCTCGAGAAGATTCACTATTTATTTCAAATATAATATCCTCAGATGGCGAAGCGGTATGGTGGAGCATTATGCAACTAATCTTTCGCACGGTAAACGTATTATTATATCAGCGCTTGGCCCGTTAATGTCGTTAATGTTAGCTGTAATCGCTTTATATGTGTCGTTCTCATTCAATTTCCATGGCGCTGTTAAACTTTGTATTGCCATTTTTTCTTTCTCAGCGTTGGTCGATCTCAGAAATATTTATCCCAACCCGACACCTATTATAACCGATAATGGCACAATTACATACCAGGATGGTTATAGAATAATGTTATTACTAAAAAATAAGGATGGTTATACTTTATTAAACAAAGCGTATAAATTTTATGCAGAGGAAAACTATAAGGAAGCTATAAAGTTTTTTGAAAAATTAAAGCCCGAATTTATAGATGAAACAAACCTCTCCTATATCATTGAAGCATGCAGGCAGCTCAAATTATATTCAAAAGCCAAAGAGTTTTACACTATTATTCTGAACCGGCCGTCAAACACAATTTCAACGGAGGTTTGGGCACAAATCGGGCTTATTGAATCACTATTAGGCGAACATAAGATAGCAATGGTTTATTATAACAATTCGCTTGCCCTTGATGAAGCTAATATCTACTCACTTAGCAACAGGGCTTTTACATACATCCAATTAAAACAGTATGTAGAAGCTATCAGGGACTTTGACAGCGTAATAAAAATGCAGCCCGATTATGCTTACGCATGGGCAAATAAAGGATATGCAAAAATTAAACTTGATCTCTTAGATGATGGCCGGGAGGATATCAAGTATGCGATAAGTATCGATGAAAATGAAGCATATGCACACCGTGCAATTGGGGTGTATTATTTTGATACAAAACAATACCGCAAGGCACTCGAAAGTTTACACTTAGCTTTCGAACTTAATCCTGATACTTATGGAATAAACGAAGAAATAAAAATGGCCGAAAGCAAACTCTCAGCCATCACATAAAATTAGATATTTAAGAAATTACGGCCTTATTCCCTTCACAAACCCATCTATCTTATCCATATAACCTTCCTCACCTAAAAGCTTTACAAACCTGCTGCCTATAATGGCACCGTTAGCGTAGTTACATGCTTTAGCAAAGCTGCTGCTATCAGTAATACCGAACCCAATAATAGTAGGATTTTTCAGCTTCATTGCAACGATGCGTTTATAATAATCCTCCACACTATCGCTTAATTTCAGGTTGTAACCGGTTATGGTTGATGACGATAGCAGGTAAATAAAGCTGCTGCTTAAATCATCAATTTTGCGGATGCGATCTTCGGATGTTTGCGGCGTTACCAGGAATATATTACTTAGTCCGTTATCAATAAAATATGACGAATACATCTTTTCATATTCATAGATAGGCAGGTCGGGCACGATAATGCCATCAACACCAACTTCAGCCGCCTTTTTGCAAAAACGCTCGATACCGTACTGGGCGATGGGATTAAAATAGCCCATAAGCAAAATAGGAATACTTACCCGACTGCGCAGTTCGGCCAGTTCTTCAAACAAAACTTTCAGGCTCATACCGTTTTCAAGCGCAACTTCTGAGCTGTGCTGAACAGTTGGGCCATCAGCTACCGGGTCGGAATAAGGGAAACCGATCTCCAGGAAATCAACACCCGATTTTTCAAGGGCCTCGGCAATATCAACCGTGGTATTTAGTGCCGGGTAACCGGCGGTAAAGTATATAGATAACAGGTTGTTATTTTTTGATGCAAAAAGCTTGTTTAAACGGTTCATTGTATGTTAGGTTTGTCAGAACTCGAATTAATCGAATTTAACGATTGAGCAGAATTTTAGAATTCAATTAATTCTTATAATTCGTTTAATTCGAGTTCAGACGATTTTTTTTAATAGCCGAAATATTTAATATAAGTATCCAGGTCCTTATCTCCCCTGCCTGAAATGCAGATCACCACGTTATCGTTAGCCTCGAACTTCATTTTCTCCAAATGGGCTAAAGCATGGGCTGTTTCAATGGCCGGGATGATGCCCTCCAGCTGGCAGCAAAGCAAGCCTGCCTGTAAAGCTTCATCATCGGTAATACTCACGTACTCGCCACGATGGCTTTTAAATAAATGTGCATGCTGCGGACCAATACCGGGGTAATCCAAACCTGCGGAAACGGAGTAAGGTTCAACAACCTGCCCGTCTTCGGTCTGCATTAAAATGGTACGGCTGCCGTGCAATACACCTTCGTTTCCTAATGCTGTAGTAGCTGCCGATTCGCCGCTGTTAACGCCTTTTCCCGCAGCTTCAACTGCTACCAGTTTTACATTTTCATCATCTAAAAAATGATAGAACATGCCCATGGCATTGCTGCCGCCGCCTACACAGGCCAGTACATATTGCGGCAACTCATTGCCTGTATGCTCCAGAAGTTGTTTTTTTGTTTCGGCAGAAATAACAGATTGGAAGCGGGCCACCATATCAGGATACGGATACGGACCAACTACCGAACCTATGATGTAATGGGTATCAACCGGGTTACCTATCCAGTCGCGCAGAGCCTCGTTGGTAGCATCTTTCAATGTTTTACTGCCTGATGTAGCCGGCACCACTTTAGCGCCCAGCATTTTCATGCGCGATACGTTAGGGGCCTGGCGGGCCATATCAATTTCGCCCATGTAAACCACACATTCAATGCCCATCAGTGCGCACACAGTGGCAGTGGCGACACCATGCTGTCCGGCGCCGGTTTCGGCAATGATGCGTTTTTTACCTAAACGTTTGGCTAATAAGATCTGACCTATGGCATTATTGATCTTGTGCGAGCCGGTGTGGTTCAGGTCTTCACGTTTAAAGAAGATATTGGCGCCATATTTTTCCGAATACCTTTTGGCATGATACAACGGAGAAGGACGGCCAACGTAGTTTTTCAGCAGGTCATCAAATTCGGCTTTAAAATCATCACTATTTATGATATTGAGGTATTGCTGCCTTAATTCCTCCACGTTAGGGTATAACATTTCGGGGATATATGCCCCCCCAAAATCGCCGTAATAACCTTGTTCGTTAACTCCGTATTTCATCTGTTGTTTTTTATTATTGATGATGTTAAATGCCTGTTGTAATTTTTCGATATTCTTTAAGCCCGGTTCAATCTCAAACCTGCTGTTAAGATCAACCCCATAAAATTGGGGATGTGTGATATTTTTAACCTCTGCTATATTTTCCGGGCCTATCCCTCCTGATAAAAAGAAAGGGATCTCCAGTTTATATTGATCAAGTATTTTCCAGTCGAACGTTTTGCCCGAGCCGCCGTATTCCTTCGTTTTGGTATCGAACAGGAAAAGATCAACATTGTTCGCATAATCTTTCAGCTGTTCAAAATCAAAATCCTCATTAAGGCCAAATGCTTTGACCACCGTTACCCTGCCCTTAAAAGCAGCGCAAAACTCCGGGCTTTCATCGCCATGCAGTTGAATAGCATTAAAGCCACATTCAACAATCAGCTTTTCAATATTTTCGGCACTTTCGTTTACGAAAACACCGGTTTTTTGAATGGAAGCGGGTATAGCTCGCAGTGTATCCGCAGGCAAGCCTGCTGTATATCGGGGCGATTTTCCGTAGAAAATAAAGCCCACATAATCGGGCTGTAAAGCGGCAACCGCTTCTATATTTTCAGGATGTTTTAAACCGCAAACCTTTATTTTCATGACTTAGTTTTGCAACAGTGTATTAAAGCTTTTCAGCGCCTTTTTACTAAACAATGCTTCCTCTGCTTCATAAAAACAATCGCCAAAGGTTTTTTCCGGGCCTATGGTTTTTATAGCCAGTGCAGCATTAGCCAGCACTACGTTATTTTGAGCAGGAGTACCATCGCCCTTAAGTACATTACTAAATATGGCTGCAGAAGCCTCAACGGTATCACCGCCTATGATCTCTTTAGGATCGAGCAATTCAAAACCGAGGTCTTCAACACTGTTAATCTTCTCTCCATCAGCAGAGAAAGTTTTAAAATCGCAGGTCAGCGAGATCTCGTCATACCCTTCCAGCGCATTTATAATAGTATATTTTGTTGTTGATTTTTGGTACAGGTAAGCATACACACGGGCAAGCTCCAGGTTAAACACCCCTACCAGCTGATTATCAGGTTTGGCCGGATTAACCATAGGACCAAGCATATTAAAGAAAGTTTTAACACCCAGCTCCTTGCGGATAGGTGCAACCGTTTTCATAGCCGGGTGAAACAGCGGCGCATGCAGGAAACAGATATTGGCTTCATCGGTACTGCGTTTCAGCTCGTCGATATTATTGGTAAACTGATAACCAAGGTACTCCATCACATTAGATGAACCGCAACCTGATGATACACCGTAATTACCATGCTTGGCAACCTTATAACCAGCTCCCGCAACAACAAATGAAGCAAGCGTTGAGATGTTGAAAGTATCCTTACCATCGCCACCTGTGCCGCAAAGATCGATCAAGCCGTCGGTTTCCAGGTCGACCGGCAGGCAAAGTTCCAGCATCGCATCGCGAAAACCTTCCAGTTCCTCAACAGTAATGCTTCGCATACAATACGCCGTCATGAAGGCGGCCATTTGCGCGTTGTTGTACTTACCCTGCGCGATGTTCATCAAAATGCCTTTAGATTGTTCCCTGCTAAAGGTTTTGTGTTCAAAAAGATGATTCAGTATCTGTTTCATGTGCTCGCCCCCCGGCCTCCGCCAGCCGGCGGAGGAGTTGGAATAATTTAATTTTTATTTATTGTGCCTCGCGCTAATCGTTCCCCCTTTAGGGGGTTAGGGGGGCATAAAAAAAGGGTTGCCGTATGGCAACCCTTTTTGAATATATTTTTTAAACAAACATGGAATTGCCTTACGATTACTCGTTAAGCCACCACCAATTGTTGTTTAATTTGTTCATTGTTACTTGTTGGCACAAATATGGAAATAGTTTTTATAAAAACAAACAGAATGATAAATTTACCATGAAGCTCATTGCTTTTATATAACATGGCCATACGTAAAGAGAAAATTAACCCCGAAGACGATCTTGGTTTTGGTACCCAGCCGGTTATTAAAAGCCAGCCGGTTATTAATAAGGATGGTACTATCAATGTGAAACGTACCGGTCTGCCGCTTTTCACTACCTCAAACAACTACCACTCGCTTATTACCATGAGCTGGCGCAAGTTTTGGGTTATTGTTTTCAGCGCTTATTTTACTGTAAACATCATTTTTGCACTCATCTACGTTTCTTTGGGGCCTGATGTACTTGATGGCAAAAGCGGTAATAGCGATTTTGACCGTTTTATGGATGCCTTCTTTTTTTCGGCACAAACCATATCAACTGTAGGCTATGGCCATATCAGTCCCAAGGGTATGATCCCCAATACCATCGCCGCGCTCGAATCAATGATGGGACTGCTGGCCTTTGCTTTGGCAACCGGCTTACTTTACGGTCGTTTTTCACGCCCATCAGCTAAGATCATGTATAGCCGTAATGTGCTTATTGCCCCCTATCGTGATGGCGGCAAAGGATTAATGTTCCGCCTCGCCAACGAACGCAGAAATATTCTTATCGACCTGGAGATGGAGGTAGTTTTCAGTTATAACGATGAGGAAAATGGTAAAACGGTACGCAAATTTTTCCAGCTGGAACTGGAACGCAAACGGGTAAGCATTCTCAGTCTAAACTGGACAGTGGTTCACCCGCTTGATGAAAACAGCCCGATCAAAGATATCAACCCCGAAGAGCTTGAGCGCAGGCAAGCCGGATTAACGGTTAGTCTCAAAACTTTCGATGATACTTTTTCGCAAACCATCCATTCACGCACATCATATCAATACGATGATTTTATGTGGGATGCTAAGTTTAAGCCTGCCTTTGAGCGCGACGAAACAGGTCGTGTTATTTTGGATCTGAGCAGGATAAGTGAGTATGATATTGTCTGAACCTGAATTTTCGGAATTAAAGAATTTCCAGAATTGCTTTTCAAATTCGATTAATTCACCTAATTCTAAAAATTCCGGTTCTGACTAATGAAGAAGCGGATCCCGTTCTTTAGTAAAATGCTTATAAACCATTTTATCTAAAAACGCCGGAATAAATTTGCTCAGGGCAACAGTTAATTTGCCTTGTCCTGTTAGGGTTATTGTACGCGAGCGATTTTCTATGGCATCAACAATGTTTCTGGCCACTTCATCGCTGCTCATCATTTTTTGTTCTTCAAGCGTACTTTCACCTTGTTGTTTGCCTTCGCTGTTTAAAGCCGAATTGCGGATGTTAGATGCTGTAAATCCCGGACATGCAGTTAAAACATGTACCCCGGTTTTGAGGTTTTCGATCCGCAATGAATCTAAAAAACCATTCATGGCAAACTTTGAAGCTGAATAGCCTGAGCGGCCAGGCAAACCTTTGTAGCCCGCTATCGATGATACACCTACAACACTACCTTTAGTTTTCGTTATTTCGGGCAGGGCATACTTAATACAGTTTACCATCCCCCAAAAGTTAACATCCATTACCTGTTTAAGTACCTCTACTTTAGCATCCTTAAACAAAGCGCGCATAGTAATGCCTGCATTGTTGATCAATACATCAATTTTACCAAATGTGGTAAGGGTTTGTTTTATAAGATGGGCGCAATCGTCCTCATTGGTTACATCGCACTGTACAGCTAAAGCTTTGATTTTATATTCCCGCTCAAGCTGTTCGGTAAGCTGGCAAAGGGTAACATACTGCCTTGACGCCAGCACCACATAGGCACCGCGTTTGGCACATTCATAAGCGAGTGATTTTCCGATGCCCGACGAAGCGCCGGTAATTATAACAACCTTATCATTTAACTTCATACGAAGGAGGAATTAGCTGGGGGATGCCTTCCACCTTAAGTTCGGGCACCTTAAATAAATATTTGGACGCGAAGATAATCATCGCCCCATAATATTCCTTAATGTGTATCCAGCTAAATTTAACCTTATTTTGTATGTTAAAATTGATGATATATGTTTTGGGAAAATAGTAATTTTTAAACCCGGCAAGCCTGATGCGGTATGAATAATCAATATCATAGCCATAGGTATGAAAACGCTCATCCATCAACCCTATTTGGTTAAGCGCCTCTTTACGCAACAGCATAAAAGCACCATTGATAATATCCGATTCGGAAGTTTGAAACTCTTCAACCCAGTCTTTACTCTGCGGGCTGGTAAGCCTCGATTTTGAAAAGTGTTTTGCCATCCCCGTAACCTTGAAGAAACTTTCCCACGGTTTATTAAAACCACGTTTTGATTCTTTCAGAAATCTTCCTTCGGGAGTTAACATGCGTACGCCTAAACCGCCAGCATCTTGATGCATATCCATAAACTCGAGCGCCTTCTCAATAGTCTTCTTGCCTGTAATTGTATCCGCATTGACCAGTAAAATATACTCCCCTATAGCCAGTTTAAGTGCATGGTTATAGGCACGGGCCATGCCGTCATTTTTGTCGTTGGCAATAATTTTCACATCAGGAAACTCGGTACTAAGCATGGCTACCGACTTATCGGCCGAAGCATTGTCGACCACAAAAACCTCATGACTAACGTCCTTGGCAGCCCTGATCGCTGCATTCAGGGCAATTCTGAGCAGGTTGCAGGTATTATGGCTTACAACAACTATAGATAGTTTCATGCTTACTTGGATAGTGAATTTTCGTACGGAACGCGGGTAGCTATGGAACGGCCCAAAGTTATCTCGTCTACATACTCTAATTCACCACCAAAAGCTATGCCACGAGCTATAGTTGTAATGGTAATATTGAAACTTTTTAATTTTTTATGAAGATAGAATAGTGTTGTATCACCTTCCATAGTGGCGCTAAGGGCAAAAACCACTTCTTTCACCTCATTGTCATCTGTTGGCTTAAGGCGCTCAACCAGGGTATCTACCTGCAAATCTGACGGCCCAACGCCATCCATCGGCGATATTAAGCCACCAAGCACATGATAAACACCGTTAAACTGGTTGGTATTCTCAATAGCCATCACATCACGGGTATCTTCAACCACGCAAATGAGGCTATGATCGCGGCGGTGCGATGAGCAGATCTCACAAACCGGTAAATCAGATATGTTATGGCAAACACGGCAAAACTGTATTTCGTTACGAAGCTTAGTCACCGCGGTACTGAATCGTTCAACATCCTGCTTATCCTGGTTAAGCAAATGCAGTACCAAACGCAGGGCGGTCTTCTGACCAACACCCGGTAATTTGGCAAATTCGGCTACAGCATTTTCCAGTAATTTGGACGAGAAATTCATTGTGCGAAGGTAAATATTTTTTGAATAACATCTCCATAACGTCATTGCGAGGTACGAAGCAATCCCCGATTTGCGGAGGGGCTATGCAAGGTTTCCCTGTAAAGTTCGCGATTGCTTCGTTCCTCGCAATGACGGGAGCTGAAATACACATCTAACAATAATTACCTTTTTTCAAAAAAAGATTCCGACTTTAGAAAAACATAACACACGCCTATGTCACCCGGAGCATTATTGTCATTCATTATCGGTTACTTTCTGGTATTACTTATCATCTCCTGGCTTACATCAAAAAAATCGTCGGATAATGATACATTCTTCGTAGCTAATCGAAACTCTAAATGGTACCTGGTTGCCTTCGGGATGATAGGCACAGCGCTGAGCGGGGTTACTTTCATCTCTGTACCGGGCAAGGTTGGTACCGATCAGTTTGCCTACTTTCAGTTTGTATTAGGCAACGCGGCAGGGTTTATTATTATAGCCACCGTATTACTCCCGTTATATTACCGGCTTAAGCTCACATCTATTTATAGTTATATTGAAGGAGCTTTGGGCGTTTGGAGCTATAAAACAGCGGCAGCTATCTTTTTGGTGAGCCGGGTAATTGGCTCTGCATTCCGGTTATACCTGGTAGTAATCGTATTGCAGAAATTCATCTTTGATAGTTACCACATCCCTTTTGCCGTTACAGTGCTTATTTGTTTGGCGCTCATCTGGTCGTACACTTTTAAAGGGGGATTGAAAACCATCATTATTACCGATAGCCTGCAAACGTTTTTCCTGGTGCTGTCCGTTTTCCTGTCGATATATTTCATTTGCCAGAGCCTGCACATGAATATTTTTGAGGCTGCCGAAACCATCAAAAACAGCAGTTACTCTAAAATATTTTTCTTTAATGATTTCATGAGCAGCAAGCTGCATTTAGGTAAACAGTTTTTCGGGGCTATGTTCATTACCATTGGTATGACCGGGCTTGACCAGGACCTGATGCAGAAAAACCTCAGTCTTAAAAACATCAAAGAAGCGCAAAAAAACATGTTCAGCTTTGTTGGCGTTTTCGTGATCATCAACATCTTTTTCCTGAGCGTGGGTGCTTTGCTTTACATGTACGCTGCTAAAAACGGCATCAACGTTACTAAAACCGACTACCTGTACCCTACCATTGCCCTGCAATATTTAGGGCTTGTTCCGGCCATGATATTTATGCTGGGCTTAACGGCAGCCACCTTTGCCACTACCGATTCGGCCCTTACAGCGCTAACCACTTCCTTTTGTGTCGATTTTTTAAGTTTTAACAAACGCGCGGATGTGAACAGCAAAAAGATGGTGTCTGTGCGCCATTGGGTACACATAGCTTTTTCGGGGCTGATGTTTTTAACCATTATCATATTTAATGCAATTAACAACGAGGCTGTAGTAAGCGCTATATTCAGCGTGGCATCCTACACTTATGGTCCGTTACTTGGCCTTTATTCGTTTGGTTTGTTTGTAAGCAACAGGCAGGTTATGGATAAACTGGTGCCTTTCATTTGCCTGCTCTCTCCTGCTATATGTTATTTATTAAATGCCGAATCAAAATCTATTTTAGGCGGATATGTTTTTGGTAACGAACTCATCATTGTAAACGGATTAATTACATTTGTTGGGTTGTGGATTACTTCGAGTCAGAAAGTCGGAGAAGTCCGCAAGTCCGAAAGCCCTGAGATTGGATAGCTAAAAAATTCATCCACTAATTAACCGAAATCAATTTTCTTCGTACTTTGCATTAATTAATACAGAATAAAAAAAACTTTCCGACTTCCCGACATCGGACTTTCGGACTAAAAAAAGCATATGACCGGAGAAGATAAAATAAGACAAGCATTCGAGAATAAAAACTGGCAGGAAATTAAGGTTACCGACTCCTGGCAGATCTTTAAAATAATGGCCGAATTTGTTGACGGCTTTGAAAAACTGGCTAAAATTGGCCCCTGCGTATCCATCTTCGGGTCGGCGCGTACGCATACCGATAACAAATACTACCAACTTGCAGTAGATACCGCCCGCCTGCTTACCGAGCATGGCTATGGCGTAATATCTGGCGGTGGCCCTGGTATTATGGAAGCTGCCAACAAAGGTGCTTATGAAAACGGCGGTAAATCAGTAGGCCTTAACATTGAGTTGCCGTTTGAGCAGTTCCACAATAAATATATCGACAGGGATAAGATCATGGAGTTCGATTACTTCTTTATCCGCAAGGTTATGTTTATGAAGTACTCACAGGGCTTTATCATTTTGCCCGGTGGTTTTGGCACTATGGATGAATCGTTTGAGGCCATCACGCTCATTCAAACCGGTAAAATTGCCCGCTTCCCCATCATATTTGTTGGGGTTGAATACTGGAAAGGCCTGTTTAATTGGGTTGAGGAAAAAATGCTGAACGAACAGCATAACATCAACCCCGACGATCTTAACCTTTACCGGGTTGTTGACACTGCCGAAGAAGCCGTTGAGCACATCACCAGGTTCTACAACAAATACGTACTTAAGCCAAACTTTTAACAGGCTCACCAATAAAAAAATGCCGCTCCATCAGGGCGGCATTTTTATTTGATATAGTTTTAGGTTTGTGATCAGCTATTTCATGCTTTGTTTTGGAGCAACAGCAGCTTCGGCGGTGACAGGCCCTTTTGCCATGTCAATCATTGCGCTCACTTCATCTACCAACCCCTCTGCCGAACCATCAAAGCCCACAACCTTAAAGCGGATATTGCCATTTTTATCAATAATAAACTTTGTTGGGATACCGTTCACGCCAAATTGTGATACTACTTTTGACTGCCTGCCATCGCCTCCTTTTTCATCTACCAGCACGTTGAAAGTATATTTATTATCGGCAATGAATTTCTTTACGCCATCAATATAATTATCTCCATTTTCCCAGGTATCTATAAACAGGAATTTCACATCCTGGTCGTCCTTGTATTTATTTACGGCCATTTGCATACCCGGGAAAGATGCTTTACAAGGGCCGCACCAGGTAGCCCAAAAATCGACTATAACAATTTTGCCTTTCAAATCGGCCAGCGAAACAGTGTTTCCGGCAAAATCCTTAAGGGCAAACTTTGTGGCTGGTTGGTTGATCATCTGCTTAGCCACCTCTTCCCTCTTTTTATCTTTTGCGATATCTGATAAACCAACCAGGTACTGATCATAACCCGTTTCACTACCTTTTAATCCAACATAAGCTTTTTTCAATTCATCCTTTAAAACCGGTGAAACTTTAGCTGCCTTAAACGCGCTTTCAATTACCTCTTTTGATTCGGCATATTTACCGAGGGCATTCAAAATAAGTACGTAATGCTCGTTTGTGGTTGGGTCATTATCCTTGTTAGTGGCATAAAGTTCTTTCTGATACTTAAGTGCCTCATCATATTTTTTCTCTTTATATAAAATGAATGCATAAGTATCAGCATAGATGTTGTAAACAACTTTATTTTGCTTTTTTGCATCATTTACCGACATGAACGATGATACAATCGGATTCTTCATTTTTCCAGTAATGATATCCAGCGTTTGCTTTGAAAGCTTTTCGGCTTGATTAAGGTTTTCTCCTTTTTGTGCCCATTCATAAGCCATATTATTGTAGCTCATTGTTATGCTCATTTTGTCTTGAGTCAACGTTGCGTATTTATTAAACGCCACGGTATCACCAGCTCTTAAAAAACCACCGGCTAACTGACCTCTTATAAAATCTATCCTTCCGCCTTTATCGGTGGCCATTTCAGGAAATTTGGTCACATAAGCGGTATAAAGCGAATCCTTTTTGTGCACGTCACGCTCGCGCACCATAACAAACTCGGCATCATTTTTCACCGATTCGCCCTTGGGAAATTTAGCTTTGATTATTTCGCCCAATGAATCGGCAGATGTTTTTTGGTTTCGCCAGTTCAGGATATTGGCTGCAAGGATCAGGTCTTTCTCCACGGCGCTTTTTTCAAGCGATTTAACCTTGGCGTTTAACATGGCTGCAGTAGCGGGATCTTTTTTCTTCGCTAATATGTAATAGTAATTAAACTGATAAGGCTTTTCGGCCTGAGGATAGGCGTCATACTCTTTTTTAAACAATGCCAGGCCTTCTTCAGAGTCGGTCTTTATTTTGGCATAATTATTACCAACACCACTTAATATATAACCTTGGGCTTCATAAGCGCCCTGGACAGGCTTTTTATCCTTATAAACTAAATAAACATACCCCTTATCGTTATTGTTATCAATATCACCGTCACTAAATATTTTTATAAAGAAAGCCTTCGCTGTAGCCGGGATAGTAAAATCACCTGACAATAAACTTCCCTCCGCTTTCAAACTGATATCGGTGGCCGGGTTATCTTTTCCATCAATGTAATACACCTCTGCACCGATATCCTTTTTGCCGGCAATAGGCGTACCCTCCGGATCATAGGTGATCTTAATCTTTTCAGTTGGAGATGGATTACTACTGGATAATGTAAGATGAGTTTTTTGTGCAAAAACGCATTGTATAGCCAGCAAAGCCGGCAATAGCAGGATTGATTTGTGTGGTTTCATAGGTTTAACTAATAATATAGTTGAAGTTAGGTACAAATTATTTTAAATACAATTATTTTAACAATTATTAACCTTAATAATTTATTTTGCACCATGGACAATTCCGTCAAGAATAAACCGCAGAAGGCATTAGGCTTTATCTTTGTTACTTTACTGATTGATGTGGTAGGATTAGGGATCATTATACCTGTGCTGCCCAAGCTAATTGAAAAACTGATCCATGCCGGCTTGAGCGAGGCTTCGTTATACGCGGGTTTTTTAACGCTTGCGTATTCGGTAATGCAATTCCTGTTTTCACCATTAATAGGCAACCTGAGCGATAAGTACGGTCGCCGCCCGGTTTTACTTTGCTCGCTGTTAGGTTTTGGTATCGATTATCTGTTTCTTGCTTTTGCACCATCTATAGGCTGGCTGTTTTTAGGCCGGGCTATTGCCGGTATCACCGGGGCAAGTTTTACTACAGCATCTGCTTATATTGCTGATGTAAGCACGCCCGAAAAACGGGCCCAAAACTTTGGAATGATCGGCGTTGCTTTCGGTCTTGGCTTCATCATTGGCCCGGCAATTGGCGGCATATTAGGTAAAATGGATGTTCAATATCCATTTTTTGCGGCCGCCGGCTTAGCATTTTTGAATGCTATCTATGGTTTCTTCATATTGCCTGAATCACTGGACGATGCGCATCGCCGCCCTTTTGATTTAAAAAGGGCAAATCCGCTGGGTTCGTTGCTGCAGTTAAAAAAATACCCTTCGGTAATGGGTTTAGCATTGTCACTGTTCCTGGTGTATTTTGCAGGGCAGGCTGTACAAAACGTTTGGACTTATTTCACTTTCGAAAAATTTAAATGGGGCGAGGATACTGTTGGCTATTCACTCGCTTTTATAGGTTTGATGATAGCACTTGTTCAAGGCGGATTGATGCGTATCATACTACCTAAGCTGGGTATGGAACGTTGCATTTGGGTTGGCCTGCTGCTGTACAGCGTAGGGCTCATCCTGTTTGCATTAGCAACCCGGGGATGGATGATGTTCGCCTTTATGGTGCCTTACGCTCTTGGCGGTATTGCGGGCCCGGCACTACAGGGCATCATGACCAACCAGGTACCCGCCAATGAACAGGGCGAACTACAGGGCGGCCTCACCAGTTTGATGAGCCTGAGCGCCATTTTTGGCCCATGGGTGATGACCACTTTGTTTTATTATTTCACTAACGATAAAAGGCCTTTCTTTTTACCGGGGGCACCTTTTATTTTAGGTGCGATATTGATGCTCATAAGCGCCTTGCTTGCTATCCGTAATTTTAAAAACGTAAAGAAAACCTCGGCAAAGGATATTGATGCTGTAGCTACGTTGCATTGATCATTTATATAAAAGCAGAATGCACAAAGCTTAAAGCTTCGCCGTTGTTGATGTTATTACCATAGGCGTCCGGAAAATCAAACAAAAGCTATGTCATTGCGAGCATAGCGCGGCAATCGCACGGAAGTATAACCGCCCTGTATAGTATGCGATTGCTTCGTCGTTCCTCCTCGTAAGGACATATTTTTTTGCCATCCTAACCTTATGGAGCTACCATCAATAACAGCAAAAGCACAAGTATCAATCAACGGTCAAACTGTAAAATATCGACTCCCAAAACTTTTAACCTGTTTAAACCTTTATCATTATTAATGAGCGCCAAACCTAAAAAAAAACATACCGCCGCCTTAGGCTTTATTTTCGTAACGCTTTTTATTGATGTACTTGGTTTAGGCATCATTATCCCGGTAATGCCCTCCTTACTCGAAAAACTGGGCAATATGGATGTAAGTACAGCCGCCCAGTACAACGGCTACTTAACATTTATCTATGCCTCTATGCAGTTCCTGTTTTCATCGTTGTTGGGTAACCTGAGCGACAGATATGGCCGCCGACCTATCTTATTGGGCTCCCTGTTAGGTTTCGGCATCGATTATGTTTTTATGGCCTTTGCGCCTACCGTTGCATGGCTGTTCATTGGCCGGGCAATAGCAGGCTTTGCTGGTGCCAGTAACACCACAGCAACCGCTTACATAGCCGATATCAGCACCGGTAAAAACCGGGCAGCAAACTTTGGCTTGGTTGGCGCAGCATCCGGACTTGGATTTATTATTGGTATAGGCACCGGAAGCTTTTTGGGTGCATTAAATGTGCGGTTCCCATTCATGCTGGCCGCGGGTCTGGCGCTCCTAAACGCTGCATACGGCTATTTTGTACTGCCCGAATCGTTGAACATCAAAAATCGCAGGCGTTTTGAATGGAAAAAGGCCAATCCTATTAGTTCGTTACGGAACCTGTCGCGCTATCCCTCTTTGACCGGGCTTATAGGCGCGTTCTCATTGGTTTACATAGCCCAAAAAGCAGTTGAATATGTATTATCATTTTATGTAACCGAAAAATTTGATTGGGCACTCAAAAGCATAGGCTTTTTAGGCTTTTTTATAGGCATTGTTCTGGTAGCTATACAAGGGGGACTCATCAGGTATACCATCCCCAAATTTGGGCAGGAGAAAAACATTGTGGCAGGGTTGCTATTTTACACCATCGGCTTAACGCTTATAGCCTTTGCTAACCAGGGTTGGATGATGTACGTTTTTATGGTGCCTTACTGCCTTGGGGGTATTTCCGGGCCGTCGTTACAAGGCATGATCACCAGTACCGTGTCTGCTAAAGAACAGGGCGAATTACAGGGCTCCTTAACCAGTATCAGTAGTTTGGCAGTGATTATTGGTCCACTGTTGATGAGTTCGGTGTTTCATTTGTTTACCCATCGCAACACTTCAACTTATTTTCCGGGTGCGCCTTATATTTTGGGAGCCGTTTTAATGTTAATTGCTGTTTTTTTAGCGATCAGAAGTTTTAGGAAAGCAAAGTTGGTAGAGTCAAAGGAAGTGGAAGTAATTACGTAGAGACGCATCACATGCGTCTATTGAAGCGAAAAGACGCATGTGATGCGTCTCTACAAAAAATTAATCCAATCCGCTTACCCCTCCTGATATCACAAACTTCATCACATCAGCAGCGCTCTTATCCATCGGTTTTACCTTATCAGCAGCAATGATAACCACCTGCCCGGCAAAGGAATAAGAATAAGGAAAATACACAGCAACTTCACCAGGTAGTCCTATCTTGGCCAGATCTTTTTGAACCAAAAAACCTATCTTTTTTAAACCGAACTCGTTCACCTCAACTAACACCGGCTCGTTGAACTTTTTCTCCTCTCCTACAAAAGCTTCGGTCAAATCTTTTATCGATGAGTATAGGAACGCAAAGATGGGCAAACGCGCAAACCAACGCCTGAACCAGCCTTTAATAGGTTCGGTGATCACATTGGTAACTAATACCCCCATGATCATGATAACCACTATCACATTCAAGATCCCTAATCCCGGGATATACATATGTTTCCCGGTTTTATCAACCCACAGATCGCTCAGGTTAAGTGCCTTATCAATGCTGGCCACTGCCCAGTACATCAGGAAAATGGCGGCACCAACGGGTACTACCACTAACATCCCTTTTACAAAATACTTGAATAATACCCGCGCTAACCTGTTCATTTTAACCCCTGATTTCTACTCGTAAAAGTACACTCTTTTTACCCTTTGCGAAATATTGGTTAATATTTCATAGGGGATGGTACCTATCTGCTTTGCCAGTTCTTCGATGCGTTGGTGCTCGTCAAATATGATCACCTCGTCGCCTTCCCGCACATCCAATCCGCTTACATCCAGCATACACATATCCATAGTGATGTTACCTACCGTAGGTACCAGTGTTCCTTTTACCAGCATTTTGCCAACACCTTTGCCAAAGGCACGTAAATAACCATCGGCATAACCGATACGGATGGTAGCTATTTTACCATCTTTCAGGAGACTGCCACTGCGGCCGTAACTGATGGTATCCCCCGCCCCTATCTTTTTAACCTGGGCAACACTGGTTTTTAAGCTGGCAATAGGCTGCAAACCGGCATCCGATGCCGGTACCGACGAATCTATCCCATACAAACCTATCCCCAGTCGTACCATATCATAATGCGCCGAAGGCCAGCGGATGATACCAGCCGTATTACAGATATGCTTGATCACCTTATAACCCAGTGCCTTTTCTATCTCCTTAAAAGCTTTTTCAAAACGCTTGATCTGTTTTTTTGTAAACTCGTCATGCTCCGGAGCTTCGCTTGCTGCCAAATGTGAAAAAACCGACTGCACCCGTACGTAACGGTTAGCTTCCAGCATATCGCACAGGGTTTCTATCTCATAATTTTCAAAACCGAGGCGGTGCATACCCGTATCAATTTTAAGGTGAACCGGGTAAGCGGCAATACCCCGCGCCGAAGCGTATCCCACAAAATCATCTAACAAACCAAAACTGTAAATTACAGGCTCAAGCTTGTATTCGGCAAGTTTATCAAATGCCGAAGCTTCGGGATTAAGCACTTTAATAGGCAGGATGATCCCGGCCTGTCTTAAGGCTACCCCTTCATCTATATAAGCCACAGCCAGGTAATCAACCTTATTGTATTGCAGCATATTGGCTACCTCAAACGTACCGCTGCCATAGCTAAATGCCTTTACCATAGCCATTACCTTTACGCCCGGCTTTAATTTCGACTTATAAAAGTTGAGGTTATTTAGTAAGGAGTTCAGGTTGATCTCCATTACGGTTTCGTGTGCTTTTTGAGCCAATGCACGGCTTACCTGCTCAAATTCAAAACTGCGTGATCCCTTGATCAGGATGGTTTCATCTTTAAAATTGAGCGCTTTTAATTGTTGTAGCAATGTGGTGGTATCGGCATAAAAATACTGTTCAGCCACATCAAAATACTGCTGGTGCGTTAGCAGGGCCTCTCCCACGCCAATAAACTTGTCTATCTTTTTGGCACAGATCAATTCGGCCACTTGTTTATACAACACATCCTGCTGCAGGCCCGATTGATAAATATCCGACAGGATTAGTGTCTTTTTTAGATGTTGATTTTGCTGCGACAGAAAATTAAGCGCTATCTCAAGCGATTGCAGATCCGAATTATATGAATCATCGATAACCGAGCAATTGTTTACCCCATTTTTCAATTCCAGCCGCATACTTACCGGCGCAAGGCGCTCGATGCGTTTATCGGCCTCAACAGGGCTATAGCCTAAAGCCAGCATGGCAGCCCAGCAAGTAATGGCATTTTCTACCGAAGCCTGATCGGTAAAAGGAATAAGGCACTCGATCTCCTTACCCTGGTAGCGGGCGCGGAAATAGTAGTTTTTGGAGATCACAGTCTCGCTGAAAACATACAGGTCAGATTCCCGGAATTTGCGGCTCCAGGTAAAAGTTTCTTTGGCGGCGATATCTTTTTCATAACCGATCAGCTGATCATAATTATGGATCAACAACCGGCTGTGCTTGAAAAGTCCAAGCTTTTCCAGGAGCTTTTGTTTGGGCGACTCAAAACCCTCATCATGTGCCGGGCCAATATGCGTTAGTACCCCTAACTCGGGTTTGATGATAGCTTCCAGCTTAGCCATCTCATTTACCGTGGAGATGCCCGCTTCAAAGATACCCAGTTCGTTGCGGTCGTTGATTTGCCATACAGATAACGGCACACCAATTTGCGAATTATAACTTTTAGGATTACGTACGATATTTTTATCGGCCGAAAGCAGCTGGTAAAGCCATTCTTTAACTATAGTTTTACCATTGCTGCCAGTAATACCAATCACTTCCAGCTTAAAGCGGCTACGGTGATAAGCCGCCAGTGTCTGTAGTGCAGCCAGCGGATCGGGCACTATTAAAAAGTTGGCGCCGGGCAGGTTAAACTCAGGGCCATGCTCTACCACAAAATTGCGCACACCACCTGCATAAGCTTCGGCAACAAACTCGTGGCCGTTGCGCCTGCCGCTCAGGGCAAAAAACAAGCCATGGGCAGGATTGCTGATCCGGCGGCTATCAGTAAAAAGCGCACTGATGGTATGTTCATCAACAATGTTGCCATCTGCCTTGATGATCTTTTTTATAGCGGTTATAGTGTACGTGTTACTGCGCATGATGCTAATTTGGAGATATTAAAACAAAAAGAATAATTTTTAACGAATTTTGATTTCTAAATGGATCAGCCCAAATCAATTAAAATTACCGACGAGAAAGTTGCCCTTGCCAAAGCCGAACACTTTTGTGCCTACCAGGAGCGTGCCCAGCAGGAAGTACGCGACAAACTTTACGATTGGGGACTTTGGCCGGATGCCGTTGAACACATCATCAGCCAGTTGATAGAGGGTAACTTCCTTAATGAAGAACGTTTTGCAAAGCTCTATGCTAAAAGCAAATTCAACCAAAAAACCTGGGGCCGTATTAAAATAAAACAAGGATTAAAGCTTAAACGAATACCGGATGTATTGATCAAAAAAGCACTCCTTGGTATCGATTTGGACGATTATTTAGCTGCATTAACCCACCTGCTGCAAAAAAAATCGGCTACCATAACCGAAAAGAACCAGCTTAAGCGCCGATACAAGTTGCAACAGTACGCCATGGGCCGCGGATTTGAGGCCGAGCTGATATCTGATATTTTGAAAAACAGCGAGTTATAAACTATTTTCAAAAAAGTTAAAATTTTCCTTGCAGAGTATACATTTCTGCCTATATTTGCACTCCCGCAAACGAGATAGGCAGCCGGTTAACGAAAGCCAACTCAAAGCGAGGAAAATACCAATGCGAAAGTAGCTCAGTTGGTAGAGCACGACCTTGCCAAGGTCGGGGTCGCGAGTTCGAATCTCGTCTTTCGCTCAAAGCCCTTCCTGATAAAAAGAAGGGTTTTATTTTTAAAACTGCCATCCCGATCAAATCGGGACAAGCGCTGCTCAGATGGTGGAACTGGTAGACACGCAGGACTTAAAATCCTGTTCCCGTAAACGGAGTGCGGGTTCGATTCCCGCTCTGAGTACTTAAGGAAACAACACATGGTCGTTGTTTCCTTTTTTTATACCCGTAAAAATCTACTAATCAAATAGTTACACCACTCCCAGCAACGGTTCGATTTTTCCGTAAATATTTGTTATACCTTTTTGAGATGTAGTCTAAAAAGTAAGTTTAAGATACCTTCTGCTCTGTTTTTTGCTGGTTCGATATCCACTTAGGGATCTTGTTATTTGGGGCATTAGTAAAATTATATGTTTTTGCCATGCGATATAGAAAATCTAAAACCACCCCGGCTTCGCTTTCATCTAATTGAATACCATTTTTTATCAGGATCGAAATCGCCCGTCTTGTCGGAACTTTTCTTTCTCTATAACTTTTTATTTCCCTATCCGGAGTCGCCCCTTCAAAGGTTGCGTTCGGGTTTTTAAAAGACAATATATTTGCCAAAACACTATTAATTTGTATTGATACAGCCTGTAGTAATATTAATAGTTGTTGGTGGAATCATACTCACAATATACATCTTATCCAATATGTCCAGGTTTAAAAAGTTGTAAAATATCTGATTGATAGTTCTTCCTTCTACTTTTAATTGTTCCCGAAGTAATTTTAATTTAGATGCATTACTGTTCAACTCTACCCCTACATTGTTACAAATTGCCTGGCTTTCTATCTTAAGTTCTTTAAAATCATCAAATTTCAACCTATCTGCAACAAATAATTTTCTTGCCTTCGAAATCACCAACCGTTGTTCTTCAAGTTGTTTTATTAATAACCTGCGGTCCTGCAGATATTCAATCCTTTGAACACCAATATTCTCATCCTCCAAAACAAGATCAAACAATCCGACCGATCCATCTAAAAGACGCAATTCCTGCAATCTCTCGTTATAGCTGTTATTTACGAATTCCGATTTTATCTTGTCCTACAACCTTTCGAACAATGATCTACTTTATATTGAGTAGCTTTTTTCTTTGCTCTCCCATTAAGTCATGAGCGAATGCAGGATTAACCAAAGGTGTTCAATACATATCACTTTTATAAAGTCGTACTACTGGTCAGGACGGCATTTTTAAATTATGTTTCCTATTTTATATTTATTTTATAAGGAACAATATTCAAAAAATATTTTAGGCTTTTAACATTCAGTTAATATCTGCTGGATAATTTACATACGTAAAACCTGCATATGAAATTAGCTGATAAACCTGCCCGGTTAACCCGTTTTGAAGAAATTTACAGCGATACCTTTGATAAGCTCAGGAACACTTTTTTAAAGTTGACACGGGATGAGGAGCAAACCCATGATATATTACAAACAGCGTACATAAAGCTATGGGAAAAGCTGGATGAACTGGAAGATCATGGCGATTATACACCGGTAATATATGTATATGCCCGCAACGTTTTCAGGGATGAACTGCGAAAAAAATGCAGGCAGGAAATTGCCAGGGACGAATTAAAATACTTTGCCGCATCATCAGTTGATTCGGAGGGGTCGGCCGAATTAAAGGAATATGAAATTATCGTTAAAGAAATTATTGATAAAATGCCCGCAAAACGGCAGCGTGTTTACCGTATGTTTAAGGAGGATGGCCTTAGCTATAAAAATATAGCGTTAAGTCTCGGGATCTCATCAAAAACAGTGGATAACCACTTGAATGAAGCATCAAAAGAAATAAGGAAACAGGTTAAACTCGCTTACCAAACCGGTAATTTGTCATCATTAACCGTTGTGCTGATCATTCAACTGTTGACAACTTAGTTCAGTAGTGATTAGCGTAACATGCCGGGGGTGACTACCAACAAACATTAACTTATTTGATATATTTATACTTGGAGTTAATATTAAAATTACACTAATTTAAACGATATAAAAATGTATTTTTGTGGATATCCCGATAAGAAATTATCTGATGGATAAATTGCATTTTGAAAAGGCCGGTTATTTGGAACCGGCCTTTTTTATTATATATATATTGATTTGTTAATTGGGGTTATTTGAGCATGGTATCATAGATAATGGTTGAACTGAAGAGGCCGGATGGATCTTTAATTATACCCAATGACATGACCTTGTTAGGTACGAATTGCTGTGATTGATTCTCAAATAATACTGCTGGAAAATCGGTTAATACATCAACCAATTTATCATTGTTTGCGGCGTTAAAAACTTCATAATAATAACCACCGAAGCCATCATCAATATGTTTAGGCGGCGGCAATTCTATATAAGGACTAAACCCCGTTTTACTTATACCATTTATAGTTGAAACTTCATCGTAAAAATATTCACCTGCGTCATTATAGTAAAGTTCATAGATCTTCATATTTAGTAATGCTGGTAATGAATTGTCAAGGTTAACAAATTGTACAAGGCTGTTTCCAGTTGCCGGTTTTATGCTACCATCGTAGCCGCCGCCAATAATTTTTAAATCGCCGGTGTATAAAAAATTCAGTTTTAAATTATTGGCTTTTACATTAAGCGCGGTGTCAATTACCGGATTACCCGATTTACCAGGCTGATATATTTTTATTTTGTGGCTACCAATATATGCCTTGATAGTTTTACTATCTGCCGGGGCTTTCAATGTATCGGCTATTTTACCGTCAATATCAATTAAAAGTATACCTATGTCTGTAGTAGTAGTTGAACTGATATAAAAACTACCGTAGCTTTTTGCTTCAATAAGCTTACCCTCTTTTTTACATGCAATAAAGAATTGTGTAACGAATATTATTAAAAACAGGAGTTTGATTTTTTTCATAAAACTAATTTAAAAAGTACCATGAGCCTTATGCTCACGGTACTTTATTTCTTTTAATTATAACCAGTCAAAATAAATTTTAATTAGTAAGCATTGGTGAAAGGCTCGTATGAAGCCCAGCCACCGCTATCCCAACGGGCAGCAGCTTGTAACCCAAATGCACCTAAATAAGCTGGTGTGGTATCAAATGCGGAGAAAGTACCGCCCGGGTGGGTAACAGCAAGGCCTGTAAACACAGCGCCGGTTCTGATATTTGCAGGTGCACTTGGCAGGATTCTCCAATCTTGAGCAGTAGCACTGAACGGAGCAACCAGCTTAATTGTAGTGTTTGGATTTGCACCGGTTAATGATGTTACTGCGGTTGAAGTTAAAGCAGCACCTGTAACAGCTGTGCTGTAACCATGAACGTAACTGTTTGAATACTCACTACCAGTAGTATTGATCAATGTGGCACCGGCGTTAAAGCCAAAATTAATTGAGTTACGTACTTTGTAACTTGAATTTACACGGAACAGGTGACCGATACCTGAAGTTGGGCCCGCTGTAGCACCACCAACAAAGGTAATGTTTGATAAAACCGGTTGTGTTACACGGCTTGCAAATGCACCGCCGGTGGTAACGATAGGAGAAGAGATATTGTTGCTCTCGATACCGTTAGGGCTTGATGAATAAGTAAAGTTAAGATCTTTAGCAGCAAGGGCAAACTGGATTGAACCCTGGTAACCCTGATCAAAATCCAGATCATCATCATCATTACCATAAGAGATTAAAAATTTAGCGTTTACCGAACCACCAAAAAACTCAAAAGCATCGTCGGCACCGTATGATACCTGGATATGATCCAATGTTGTACCTGCACCAACACCACCCAAAGTAAGGCCGTTTAGTTCATTACCGTCGCTAACAACAACACCGGCAAATTCAATACGTACATTTTTAAGGATACCTGAGTTATCAGTTTCAGTAGCGCCGCCGTAACCGATAGCGTCTTTACCTGCTAAGCCAGATGGGATCTGGGCTACAGGGATACCTTCAATTTGTGGTTTAGCCTGGTTAGTTGGAGCCTGGCCTAAAAGTACAACACCACCCCAATCGCCTTTTGCACGCTGGCCGCTTGCCTTGGCCGATGTAAATACGATAGGGTTAGCAGTAGTACCTTGTGCGTCAATTTTACCCCCTCTCCTGATAACCAGGTATGAAGGGAAGCCGCTTGTAGTGTTGGCAGTTGCTAAACCTTTAATATAAGTACCAGCCTGTATAGTGATAGTAACAGTGCTGTCAACAAAAGTAGGGCCATTAATAAACCATACCTTATCATTAGTAAGGGTAATGTTGCTGGTAATAAGGCCGCTGATAGTACCAGTTGCAGTTGGCAGCGCATGGGTATCAGGGAATAACGCTTTTGAGGAGCGGTCAAAATCGCCTTGAGGAGCAGTTACGCCTTCCTGTTTTTTACAGCTGCTAAAGCCTAAAGCCGCAGCAAGTACTAATAAACTGATGGATTTAAATTGCATTTTCATAGTGTGTGCTTTTTAAATAAATAGAAATTTGGTTCCCTTTATTCAATTTGGTTTTTAACTGGCTTCACCTTTTAAGCCGGTAAGCAACGCAGGCTTTTGTTGTTTTTTGATAGATGTTTGTTTCCTTTCTTCTTAAAATTTATATGATGGTTACAATTAAAAGCGATAAATGAAATTGAGCGTTGAAGTAGTACCGTACTTCCAGGTAAATATTTTTGTGTCATAAGCAGCATTGTACCGGGTCCCCTTGGGATCAACCTGATTTGCTGGCAGAGGCGGCGTGCCATCGCCAGGATAAGTATCAACAGAAGGTGTTGCTTCAGAATAAGTTTTGTTGCCCGGCGGATAAGCGTTCACGTAATAAAACATTTGGCTATTGAGCAAATTGCTGATATTTAAGCGGAACTCGGCCTTATTGTTTTTAAGGAATTTGTAGCTCAGCTGTAGGTCTATCACGTCCCTGCCGTTTTCATATTGATCTTCGGCACGGTTTGGCGACGCGTAAACTATACGCTGGCCATAACGATTATAAACAGCGTTAAAACCAAAGTGGCTGCCGGTATAAAGAATGCCCGCGTTAATAATATAAGGCGATTGCCCTGTTAACGGCCGGTCGCGCTTGCTGGGTACGGCCTCGCCCTTATCATTAACAGCGTATACAGTACCCAGGTCAACACTGGCTTTGAGATAAGTAAAATTGCCCGAAAGGTAAAGGCTTGACCAAAAGGACGAAGACGTTGAAATAAAATTGAATGATTTTCGTACATCTACTTCAAAGCCAGTATTTTTAGCACTCTTTAAATTACTGTATACGTAAGACCTTGGAACCTGATTAGGGTAAAGTATCTCGATGGGATCTTTAAAATCCTTGTGAAAACCTGATACGGATATTATTTCACCCGGTGAAGGATAATATTCATACCTGATATCAAAATTTTGTACGGTAGTTGATTTCAGGTTTGATCCCCTTACAGACCTGAACAGATCAAAATCAAAATAACTAAAATAAGAGAGCTCCCTGAAATCCGGACGGGCAACTGTTTTGTAATAAGCGACCCTGATATTCATTTTAGGTGTTAGGGCATAAATAGCATTAACAGATGGTAGCAGGGTGTTCTTTTTGGTGGTAATGAGGCTGTCTACAATCGGGGCTACCTGGTCGCCTGGCACGGGCCTACGTGTACGAGTAGATACCTTCTGCGTATTTTGTTCGTACCTTACCCCGGCAATTAACCTTATCTGTTTGGTAAGCTTGGCATCAAACATGCCATAGAACGCGTTGAGGTTCTGGCGGCCCTTGTAACCGGTACCAACTGTTTTATCAGCTACTCCGTTACCATCAGCAATAGTAGGAAACAGGTACAGGTTTCCTTTGGCAAATTCAGATGAATTGTATACATCATAATAAGCTAACCCATCGTAGCGACTGTTTCCAGTACCACTGTCGCCAACATTTTTTATGCGGTAAAAATCTGTTTGATAATCAGCAGTACGATAATTACCCTGGTAACCAAATTTAAAAGCCTGGTTGAGTTTTAACAATTGAAAAGGTACCTGTATGTTTGCCTGCCATGAGTAGCGTTTTTCGGCATAGTCTGAATAATAAACACTGCCATTTTTTATATTGCTATCGCTGAAATTATAAGTGAAATAATCATCGGGGGTTTGGTTCCCGTTAGGTATCACCCTGTCCATCAAACGGCTAAAGGGTTGATCGCGATTTACAGTTGAAAGCGCAAATCCATAATCGGCCTTAATCTTTCGCTTGCCTAAAATATGTTCGCCGGTAAAATTTGTTTGAAATAATTCATTTATTACGGTTTGGTCACTGTAGTTGTCAATCTTAGAATTGTTTTCACCATTAATGCCGGCATAGGTAAAATACTTGTCACTAAAACGCCGGTTATAGGTGTTTTTTAAAGTAAACTTGTTGGTGCCGTTAATATAACCAAGGTTAACACTGCCGCCCCATAGTGTGTTAAATATATAATCAGTCCCTTTATAATCACTTACAGTTGATTGATATACATTGTGTTCATTGGCCAACTGCTCATTACGGTAGGTTAAAGCGGCAACAATGCCCAGGGTTGAATTATCCTTAAAAGGAAAACTATGTGCTGCGGTAAACTGGTAGTTTTGAATAGGTTGCGCGGTATATTTTCTTAAAGCCCAGTTGTTGGGCAAGGTTCCTAAAAATTTGGCGGCCTGCGCTTTTTCATCGGTGGTTGCCGTACCCCCTCCAATTTTAATGGCCAGGTTATTATACTCATTCAGGCTCATACCTGTGGGCTTACGCTGATAATCATTTGCAAAGCCCCAATAATTTTTAGAACCGCGGTATCCACTTATGAAATCCTTGCCGGTAGCCCTGTTGTTGTAGCCGCTGCCTACGGTAAACTCCGCAAAGTTTTCATCAGGGATATCCTTAGTGGTTATCTGCACAAGTCCGCCGGTAAATTCGCCGGTCAAATCGGGTGTGGCGGTTTTATTTACTACAATATTATCAACCAGCGGGCTTGGGATAACATCAAACGCGAAATCGCGGCGGTTAGGCTCCGTGCTGGGCAGTTGTGCTCCGTTCAGCATCACATTGTTATACCTGTCGCTCATGCCGCGTACCACCACAAACCTGTTTTGTGATACCTGCAAACCGCTTACCCGGGTAAGTACCTGCGCGGTATTATTATCCGGCGTACGGCTAATCTGTTCGGCGGTGATACCATCAGATACAGCAGCGTTGTTTTTTTGCCGCGCGTATAAACCTTCTACCGATGCTTTTTTATAATCGGATTTGATCACCACCTCATTCAATGCATTTGAGGCAGGTTTAAGTGCAATATCCAGCAGCGTACTTTTGTCTTCAGTTACAATAATGCCGGAGATCCGCTGCGATTGAAAGGAAATATAAGTGATCTCAATGGTGTATGTTCCGGGAGTAACTACAAACATGTATGAGCCGTCGGGGCCGCTTTGCACTGCTTTATTGGCTTCTGTAAGCTTAATGGTTGCACCGGGTAATGTTTCGCCTTTATCGTCAAGTACCTTACCGGTAATTTTACCGTCCTTTTGTTGTTTAGCCGGGCTTTGTACCGGCCGTTTTTCTATCCTTACTGATATTTCCCGGCCTTCGAGATTGTATTCAAGCGACAGTTTCTTTTTGAGATCGAGTAAAACGCTGCCTAAGGGGGTGTCGCTGAATTTCAGGTTGTTGACTTTTACTTTTTTTGCAGCTTCTTTATCGTAAAAAAAGTCATATGCCGATTGCTTCTTTAATTGCACCAGTACCTCATCTAAATTAGCGGAGGCCAGGGTCAGGCTCACAGAATTGCGAAGCTGGCTGATATTTGTCTGGGCATTGACTTTGGATATCGCATAAAAAACAATAAAAAAGAATAGTTGAGCTGTGAAATGGATTTTTTTTTGTTTGAAGAACTTATTATTAGTAAATACGTACATAAATTTTTTGATAACGTTTTTCGAGGACTTATTTCAAAATTTAAGGGGATACCGTTGCTGCGGTATTCCCAATTTTCAACATAGGGATTAATCGTTTATGATATATTCATGCTCTCCCTTCTTTTTAAATTTCAATCCATGTATAAACAGGATCCTGCGCAGCACTTCATCTGCTGTGTTACGGGTGTAGGCTCCGGTTATCATTTTGTTTTTAACTAATGAACTGTCTTTAAAGTCAATGTGAACAGCATAGGCATCGGCTATGCGGTTAATTGCAGTAGCCAGCGGTGTATTGTCGAAAACCATTTTACCGCTGGTAAACGAATCCATTTTACCATCAACCTGTACACTGTGCACATCGATATTACTGTTGCTGTTGTTGTAGCTAAGCAACTGTCCGGGGGTGAGCAACCGCTGTTGGCTGCCCGATGATACCTGCACCCGTCCACGTACAAGTAATACATCGATATTTTTCTCGTTTTTATAAGCTGTTATATTAAAAGCGGTACCTAAAACACGGGTGACAATATTACCCGATGTAACCCTGAAGGGTTTAGCAGCATCATGGCTTACATCAAAAAAAGCCTCACCGGTCAGGGCAACCTCCCTGCTGGTATCTGAGAAATTAATTTTATTGTAGCTAAGGGAAGAGTTAGGATTAAGCCAAACCTGAGTACCATCGCTCAATACAATTTTATGAGTGAAGTTTTCACGGTTGCTGATGGTAACCAATTGCTGTATTTTTTCATTTGTTTTATTACCAATAAGCCAGTACGCTATGCCAACGGCCATAAGTAAAGCAATCCCCGCTGCAACGCGATAGGTTACTGCGTGTTTCCAACTAATTATTTTGCGCTGATCCGGTTTATCAATAGCCGACCTAAGCCTATTGAAAAACTGCTCTTTTAACGACGCAGAACTTTCGATTTTGCTGCCCACTGCAGCCTGTTCCATTATATACTCATCCAATACCGATTGATCGTCCCGCTCTAAATATTTTAAAACCTGCTTTTTTTCATCAATGGAGCAATTTCCATCAAAGTATTTTTTGAGTAATGTTTTGGTGATCGTATCGGCCATATGGTGGTGTATTTTCTTTCTTTATTGATAATACGCGGCAGCCGATCCGATTCCCTATCCGGTTTTGATTTTTTTGAGGGTAATTCTGTCTGTAAGGAAAAACACCAATCTCAATAGGGAATCCCTTCTTGCCATTCGTATGACAGGAAGGAACAATTCAAATTGATAAAAATGAAGGTCAATTCCCACCCACTGTTTTTTTATTTAATGCTGATAATGGTCACTGCCCTATCATGCAAAAAGGAAAATGTGACTTCTGATAGCCTTTCTTCCAGCCGGCGATGGATATTGGATAGTATGCGAGTATATTATTACTGGAATGAAACTTTGCCCAGCAACCCATCAGAGAATAAGTCGGCCACATCATTTTTTAAAAGCCTGCTAAATAGTGTCGACAGGTTTTCATACCTTGATGATCCTGACGAGGTAAAAACAGAATACTCCTCATTTGGATATTACGGGTTTGATTATGCCTTATTAACTAATGCCACTGCACCCCAGTCACTAATAGCTACAGTAACATTGATGGTGCCCGGCAGTGCAGCCGACAAAGCGGGATTAAAACGGGGCGACTTTTTTACTGCTGTTAATGATATTACCATTAACAGTACTACCAGCAGCAATGTACAGCATATTTTTAAACAGGGTGGTAATATCAAGCTACAATTGGCCCAATTACATGACGGCGCTTTTATCAGCGCCGGAACAATTAACCTCTCTACACTTTATTTTACCGAACAGCCGGTATATCTTACCAAAACATTCGGCCTGGCCGGTAAAAAGACAGGCTATATTTTTTATGATGCTTTTAACGGCGTATTTGATCGTAATATGCTCGATTCATTATCAAAACTGGGAGCAGCCGGAATTTCAAACCTCGTTATTGATCTTCGTTATAACCCCGGTGGTGACGTTTCTTCGGCCGCTAAAATAGCAGGGTTATTAACCAACACCGAGGCAAACCAAACGTTTGCCATATACCAGGCCAACAAAAACGGAGGCCGGAGCAGCCGCACTTTTCAGCAAACCATGCTTGAAAACGATTATCAACCGCAATCATTTTCAGAAATTAAAAACAGGCGCCTGTCCCTCGAAAAAATAATAGTGTTAACCACAGCCGCAACTGCTTCATCGGCCGAGTTACTGATTAATACCTTAAAGCCCTATACTTCGGTGATACAAATAGGGCAAAAAACCATAGGTAAAGATATGGCCAGTTTTTCGATTACCGATGAACGTAAGCCAGCCCTTGTAAACCTGGTACTTCATCCGCTTGTGTTTAAGCTGTACAATGCCAGGGGAGATGGAGATTACAGCAGCGGCCTGGTACCCGATTATCAGGCTGATGAATTTACCGGGCTCCCGCTTAAACAATTTGGAGATCCCGCAGATCCTTTACTGAATGAGGCACTTAAATTGACAGGTAATTTAACCACATCAACAGTTACAAAAAATAAAATGGCACTAAACACGGCCGCAACTACAATACTAACGTACCATTCGGCACAAGAGCGGGCTTCCCATGCTGCGCCGGTTAATGTTCATCATGTTAAACAATAGCAAGTCCCCTTGATGTACTGCCGCAGATTGCTGTTCCATGGCAATTTTAACCATCCCCTTTCAATTCGAAGGTCTTACCACCTAAAAAGGATCAGCCAATTGGCAGGGCAGATTATAGAAGAAATATACTTAAAGTCAAAAACCGCCCGCTGTTACCAAGCAACAGCGGGCGGTGCCGTTTAAGGATTTACTTAAGTGATAATAATACCAAACTTTTCAAAAGCCTGGCTAATGATTTGGAAAAGTTTGCAGATGGCTTCCTTCTGCTCATTTTCGGAGCTTCAATCAAGATTTTAAAAGCAGGTTATCATTTGTATATGCAAATCAATATCAGAAATAATGGCAACCAGAGAGCCCCTAATTTAACATATAGTAGCATATTAAAGCTATTTCGCCGGTTTAATTAGTATCGGTTACAATTAACACAAGCCACGTAATCGCTCCATATATGGCTAAACCTCCTAATACTGCGATTAAACCTAATATCATTAAATGCGGATTATGGAATGAATAGGCTTCTTCTTTAGTTTGCGACATGATAATTAATCTAAAATGAAAACAAAGATTGATGAGGTATTATCATTACTGGCTTATAATCCGAAGAAATGTTTTCCTAAAATAAATAAAACATATTGAATAACAAACCGGGACAATTAAACTGTCCCGGTTCATAAACTATTACATCGCTTTTTTTATTTCAGGAAAATCTTCCTCACTGCATTATTGCTCATATCTATAAAATAGATATTGCCCTGCCTGTCTACAGTGATATCTCCTAACGAGCCTGATTTGGCCTGGTTGAATGCGCCATCAACATTGGTACCTGCTGAGAATTGTAACACGGTGGTAACCTCCCTGGTGGCGATATTTATTTTACGGATCGCCTTATTAATGTAATCAGATACATAAATAGTACCGGCACGATCAGATACCAATCCGTTTATAGCACTGAACGCGGCTGCCATCCCTATGCCATCAGCAAAACCGTAATTTGAGCCAACCCATCTATTTAAAGAACTATTGGTAAGCAGGTTATAACTATCAAGATAATTCCCCTCGTTACTCACCTTATATAAATAACCATTATATGGAGCAGGGCGTGAATCATCCTGCGAAGCGATAATACTCACAGCCGAGCGGGTGCCCTCTTTATCTATTCGCCATGCGCCGTTAAAACTCCCCATCACATAAAGGATCCCGGTTTCATCAAACGCCAATTTATTGATGGTTCCTAAATTACTCACGAAAGTGCTTACCATGCCCTGCGGCGTTATTTTACGAACCTTAGTACCATCGCTAACATAAAGGTTATCGTTTTCGTCGATATCCATGCCGGGGTTGGTACTTAGGTTAAACAAAGCTTTATCGCCCTGGCCTTCTACATAGCCTCTTTCGCCTGTTGGGCTGCCTGCAAATAAGGTAACTGTGCCATTCGTGGCTATCTTCTTAATACGGCTTTGCTCCACCTCTATCACAAAAACATTGCCTTTGCTATCCACAGCCAAACTACCTGAGCGGTACGAGGCCAGGGTTAATGAAGTGTTTCCAGGCCCACCGGCAATTGTTATCACGCCGGCACGTTTAAAGTCGGCCGGAGCGAGTGCTTCAACTCCATCGGTTACCACCTTTACCGGGCCTGTTGATAAACCTTGCGGTGCAATTACCTCCAGGCTGGAGGCTGTGGCGCTTACCACGGTAGCGGCTACGCCATTAAAGGTTACCTTGTTCATACTTGCGGTAGTATTAAAGCCTAAGCCGCTGATGATAACATGTGTACCTGCCAAACCATTTTCCGGGCTCAAAGAGGTAATACCTACCGATTGATCTTTAAAATCAGGCCCTTGCACCGTTTGATCGTTTACACTTAAAATCACTTTGCCGTTACCTGTGCCACCGGGAATGGTCAAGGTTAGTTTTGTAGCCGTGGCTGCCGTAACCGGGATTGTTATGCCATTGATGGTTACCTTATTTTCATCCGGTATGGCACTAAATGTTGTTCCCGCTATGGTCATTACTGTTTTTGCAGGCCCGCTTAACGGAGTAACTGTTTGAATAACCGGCGGCGGCACTGCGGTAAACACCGGACCAACAATTTTTTGCCCGTTAATGGTTACCGATAGCGGCCCGGTTTGTACCGCATCAGGAGCAACTACTATAATATGATCAACATCAGCTTCCTTCACTACTGCTTGCTTACCATTAAAATCGATAGTGTTACCCACAATGGTATTTTCAAAGCCACTGCCGTTAATACGCACAATTGTACCCTTACCACCGGTAAGCGGTTTTATGGTATTGATGACCTGGTATTTGAAGCTTTGCCCGGTAACATTTTTACCATTAACAGTAATCTTTACCGGTCCTGTGCCAACGTTGGCAGGCACTTCAACAACCAAAAGGGTGTCTGAAGCACTTACTATCTGCGTGGTTTTCCCGTTAATGGTAACTACAGCAGGCCCGGTGGCGCTACTGAAGCCCGAACCTGATACACGCACATGCGCGCCGGCAGTACCGTTGATGGGGCTTATTTTACGGATGCTCAAATCCTGGTAAGTGTACTTGCCTACAGTTAGCGATGCGTTATCCAGCTTTAAGGCTATATCCCCGCTGCTACCACCTTTAGGTGCCCTTACAACCATTTCGGTAGTCGTAACGCTTACTACATCCGCACTTGTACCGGCAAACGTAGCTGATATACTGCCGCTAAAGCCGCTGCCTGCAACGGTAACAAGTGTACCTTCGCCACCGCTGTTAGGGTAATACTCTGTAACTTTGGGCTGGGGCGTTACGCCTTTATCCTTATCTTTTTTACAGGCACCCAGCATAATCACCATAAGGCAACACACCATGCTGAAAAACCTGATACTATATTTTTTCATGTTGTTGATTTTTTAAATTCCTGGTTTAGAATGTATATCGTGCGCCCAATTGCATTTGTGTTCTGGAACCATAGTAGTCAATACTGTAAGGTTTACCCGGTGTACTGAACTGGTATAGCGGATACCCGCCCACGTTTTGCTGCGGAGGGAATAAAACCGGGGTTAGGCCCACACTGGCGGTAGAGTTAAATGTATTTGGCGAAAAGTACTGAACGCCCCAGCTTTTATTGATCAGGTTGGTGAGGTTCATTACATCTGCCGTGATAGTGAAAAACTGCTTTTTATCAGCGTTTAAGTAGATATCATGGGCGATATGCAGATCGGCCTGGACATTCCATGGTGTGCGGCCTTTGTTACGCTCGGTAAAATTGCCCCTCCTGCTGTTCAGGTAGCTGTCTTTATCAATATAAGCGTTAAACGCTGTAGCCTGCTGCACCGCGGTGCCTGCTGTTGGGCTATCCTGGAAAAAGCGGATGGCTTCATCCCTTGTTGGGATATAAACTAAACTAACCTGCTGCGGCAAACCCTGCACGCTATTATTAACTACACCATAGCTGAACGGACTGCCTGATTGCGCGCTGAAAAACAAGGAAACGTTGGTATGGCCAGCCTTAACCCAATTTTTATTATAACCGATATTGGCAACAATCCTGTGCCTGATATCGAAGTTACTGTTAGCTAAAGTTGGGTTATTAGGAACCAGCGACTGGTTTAACTGCCAGTTTGATTCCATAGAGTTACGTACCCCGTTTGAAAGATCTTTTGATTGACCGAAGGTATATGATATCGAAGCCTGCAACTGGTTGGCAATGGTTTTACTTACCGTTGCGCTTAAGCTATAGCGATAACCTTTATTGGTATTGCTCAGCAAATAAGTATTTGAAAAACGCTGATCGACAGTGCCGCTGTAAATAGGTTGCTGACGATTTTTATCGTACGGATAATATGTTGGGTTATCCAATACGTTCAATTGTTGAAACAGTACATCCTTAATGTTTTTAGTGTAGATAGCCTCAACGGTAAACTTCCACTGGTCGGCAGTAGTGTAATCGCCGGCTAAGCTGGTGCGTAATACCTGTGGCATCACAAAATTATTATCAACCAAATCAACCTGAGTTTTGCCGCTGTTGGGGTTATTGATTACCGCGCCGTTGGCCTGGATAAAATCGGCAATGCCATTCGGGCCTCCTTTTAGCGGGTTACTGCCTGGCACAAAAGGTTTCTGATCGGCCTTTTGATCAAATGCGCCATAGCTGTTACCAGTGTTGTAATAGGCATAAGCCAGCCAGGCCATAGGGATGCGGCCGGTAAACAAGCCAGCACCACCACGCAAAATCAGGCTTTGATCGCCAAACCAATCATACCTAAAACCGATACGGGGTGATACCTGCACCTTGTTTAAAAAGTTATTGGTAATTTTTTTAAGCGGCGTGTAAGTGTAGGTCGTACCAAAATTGGGATCATCCAGCGCGGTACGGGTTTTATCGCCTAAAAACGGCATTTCGGGCAAATAGGTCATATCAGCACGTAAACCGGGGATCACCTTAAATTTATCCGATACCGTGATCTCGTCTTGAACGTAGGCGCTGTACATGTTCACATCAAATTTAGCACCCGGATTATTAAGGATATAATCACGGTTGTTATTGGTGTAATTGTATGCGCCGCGTACCCGGTAAGGGTTATTGTTCAGGTAATCGTCAATGCTGTTATAATCAACACGGCCGTTCCATGCGTTTACAAAGCCGTAGGTAATTTTATAAAACTCGTTATGGGTACCTACGGTAAAGCGGTGGTTACCAGCCGTCCAGTTCAGGTTAGCGGTAAGTTCAAGCGTGCGTTGCTTCATATCAAATATGCTGGCTTCGCGATCGGTACCTAAATAAATGGTGGTACCCGGCGTGCGGCCCATAATTTGCACCTGCGGCAGGCTCGGGTCACTTGATGGATCTCTCGAATCATTTACCATGGTGTACCCTACCAGTAAATTACCCGACAACGTGTTGCTTAACCTGCTTTTAAGCTCGGCAACGGTTGAGCTCTGGTTATTTTTCTGTAGATAAGCCATACTGCTGAACCTGAAATCCTGCTGATCACGATCCATAATGGTAGCTTTTGATAAGATGGTATTATTGCGTACCACCAGCTGATTTTTATCGTCGATATTCCAATCCAACCTGTTAAAAAATTTAACAGATCGTGCGTAAGTGTTAAAGTTACCGGCAGTACCCGCATTAAACGGCGTAGCATCGGCAATGGCTTTGGCATCGGCAACACTCAAGATCTGGCTGGTTTCTGCCTGACCTGCCAATAACTGAGCAGGGTCCTGCCTGCGGGCTATCTCCTCGTTGGTAAAAAAGAATAGTTTATTTTTAATAATAGGAAAGCCCAGCCTGATACCTGTTTGGTAATCGTAAAAATCGCTATTCATTTTGCCCAGCGTGCCTACCCTATCGTTACCGGTTAGCGCGGCGTTACGGCCAAAACCATATACCGAACCGCTTACAGTATTGGTACCGCTGCGGGTTACGGCGTTTACCGAACCACCTGTAAAATTGCCTATCTTCACGTCAAACGGGGCCAGGTAAACCTGCATATCCTCAATAGCATCCAGCGATATAGGGTTGGTGCGGGTTGAACTTCCGGCCATACCGGAAGTACCAGACTGTCCGCCCAATGAAGGACTAAAACCGATAGCATCATTATTGATAGCACCATCAATAGTTACGTTGTTGTACCGGAAGTTACTGCCGCCAAAACTATTATCCTTACTGCCTTGCGGTACCAACCTGGTGATATCGGTAATGCTGCGCGATACGGTAGGCATATTGCGCACCTGCGTTGCGCTGATATTTTTACCCGAGCCATAAGTACTGGCCTGCGCACTTTTTTGGGTGGATTTAATTACAACTTCACCAAGCTGCTTTGATGCATCTGCCAGCGAAAAGTTAACCTCATAAGCAGCACCGAGCCTGATGGTAATATCTTCCTTTTTCTGCGAAGCCATACTTACCATGGTCGCCTCAACACTGTAAGGGCCGCCTATGCGTAAGTTGTTAAGATAAAAGCGGCCGTCCTTATTAGCGGCAGAAGCATAACGGGTTCCTGACGGCAAGTGCACTGCCGTAATGGTAGCGCCCGGCAAAGCCATTCCCGAAGCATCAGTTACCGAACCGCTTATGGCACCGCTTGTTTCCTGCGCGCTTACCACAAAGGGCGATAGCAGCAACAGGAGTAAAAAGATCCTTTTGAATATTTTGTATATCGTCATCTCTGTAAAGTCTTTTTTGAGTTATACTTATTGGGTAATTTTAAGCGCACCGTTTATGGTGTGTAAAACGCCGTTCCCGGTTAATACATCCTGTTTAGTTGTCTGTACGGTTGATGTATTTCCGCTTCCCTTTAAGTTGATACTGTAAATTGTGCCCCCCTGTCCGGAAGTGGATGATATGGTTATCGCTATAGAATTTCCATCCTGCATGGTCTGCTCGGTTTTGTTAGATGCGCCGGCGCTTAAAACATAATCGTAAACAAACCGCCTGTCGTTCAGGACATGGTATCGTAAAAATGTTTTCAGGGTGTTAGGATCGGCCTGGTTAATGGCGGCTAAAGTTGGATAACCGTACGAAATCATGGCCGCATTACCGGGTGCGAAAATGGTGTAAGGGCCGCCGCTTTGTAACGAAGTGACCAGCCCCGCCCGCTGAAGTGCCTGATAAAATAAACTCAGGTTTTTATCGGATGCTATGGCGTCGGTAATTTGCTCATAAGTATACGGTTCAAGCATCCGGTCAATCACCTGGATCAATCCGTTGCTCGCCTTTATATTTTGCGATAGCACCCTCGCGCCGTTTATGGTAAGTACGGTATCGGCACCGTTTATCCAATGGGTAACAAAAAGCTTACCCCCGTTTGATGATTTCAACTCCTGGTTAAAAAGAAACGGAAGTTTGTTCAGTTCATACTCGCCATTAAGGATGTGGTAATTAAGTATCGATGAGATGCGTGCCGGGGCCTCACTCAAAACCGCTTCTGAGCTTCCGTAGCCTCCCCGTGCAAAAGCATCATCTGATGGGGTGATCACCGTAAAAGGCCCATTACCCGCCAATTTTGCGCGTAAGCTAACAGCTGTTAAACCGGTGTTAAAAACCGAAAGGTTAAAGTTATCGGCAATAATATCACTTAACTTATTACCGCCTTGGTTCGCTTTTTCCTGCTTATCTTTTTTGCAGCTGCCCATAGTAAGGGCAAGCAAAAGCAATAGCATATATTTATAAGCTTTCATTAATTTTTTGTTTAGATGTGTGTTACCAGCGTTTAAAACTTAAAGTTTTTTGGCACCATAAAATGATCAACTACATGTATTGGCCCCATCAGCGTATTGATATCCGGCTCAATGATCTTTGCCGCCGGGTGGTTTGAGCCTTTTACATTCACGGTAATGGCACCGTTCTGCTTACCAAAATCAAGCGGCATCGGATAAATTGGGTAAGTGCCATTCGAACCCGAGGTTACTACTGTATAATTACCCAGTAAAGCATTGGTCAAATCAGGCGTGTAAAAATTGAGGGCATTGATATCTCCACGGCCATAGTTTACATCATAAAAGGAAAACATAGTACCCCAGCGGTGATAGCCCACCAAAGTATCGGTAGCAAGGCCACCCACTACCGAATAAGTATCCCAATCAACAGTAGGGAGCGGGTTGCGGTCGTTCAGTTTCATTACGTCATCAACCGTTTGGAAACCGGCAGCATGAAAAACCTCATCAGGAATAGCAAATAATGATGAAAAGGTTAGGTTATAATTGGCATAATAAGGTAAAAGCACCAAGCCCTGCGTAAAATCGTGAACAACAATACCAAAGGTTAACTCGTTATATAAAGCATCGTTTTGTAAACCAAGCTCGATGTACATTCCAAAACGGCCGTCATCCTGTAAGGCTTGCAGCAAGGTTTTGGTTGGTTTGTGCAAAACATGGTCTATTGGCCACAGCAAGCCGTCTTTAGCTTCGGTTGGTGTTAGCTTACCGCAGGCCTTGCCGTTAACCAATAAAGTCCTGTCCTCAACTTTGATGTATTGCAGATATGAATAAATATCGAATGTGGTTGCCCCAGTGGCCCCGGCCGCCGGCGCAACCTTCAGGTATGGGTTTTGCAACAACGACAAGCCTTTAAAGCTATCCTTCCTGGTTTTGATATCATCTAAACTTATGCCGGATGATATGGTGTGGTATAACAGGATACTATCCAGCAAAGCGGGTGTGGTTTTGTTGATCACATCAAGCGTTAAACCATCTGCAATAAAAGCGGCATCTGTTGGCACCAGCAAAGTGAAGGGGGCTTTGCTCCCTTTAGCTTTTATAATGCTGTTCATATCGCTGCGTTCCCAGGCGGCTTTGAACAGGGTATAAGGCGATGTGGCCAACGCCTCCTTCAAGGTAATTGTAATGTCTGTATGCGGGATAGCCGCACCTTCGGGTACAGGCATAAATTCGGCCTTCCTGCACGACACTATGCTTAGCGTGAGCAGGCAAAACGCAATAATTTTCATCAGTTTCATAGCTATAAATCTTTAATATCTATCAATGTTTTAAAGCCTGTTCGGGCAATAGCAGCAAGCCTTGCATATCATGAACAAGCCCGTTATCTGTCAGGTTATCCGTTAAAGCCGGTGTGGATGTTGCACCAGGGTAGGTATCATAAGGATAAGTAAGTGCCGATTGCAAATGCGCTCCGTATGTAACTGCTCCTGTAAAGAAATCCCTGGTGCTGCCTATAATGAAATACCAGCTGTCATTTTCCAGCTGCCCGTTGTAAGTGGGCTCATTGTTGATAATGTTAAACACACTATAATCGGAGATAAAAAAGTGTTTGTTATTCAGTATATAACTCCCAAATAACCTTTCGCCCGAGTAGATTGCAGGATCTAAATCGGCCACTGAAACTTCAGTGATACCATTTGCTTCAAATGCACTGTTTTGCGGGGCGAATACCGTAAATGGCCCTGTACCCGAAAGCTTATCCCAAAAACCAAACTTTTTAAGGCCGCTTACAAAAATGCTGTATTGCGGGCGTTTAGCCAGCCAATCCTGCACGGTACTATTGGGCGTAACCTTCATTACTTTATTGAGTACATGAACAACCCCATTGGCCACGGTAACATCCTTTCGCGTTACCGACGATCCGTTGAAATACAGTTCATTGGCAGGGTAAGCGCTGTTATTAGGCGCATAACTTGCCAGGGTGGCGTAAACATCGGTTCCGGCGAGGGTATGGTAACGGATATCAACCCCGTTAACCGGCACCTGGTTAAAATTTAACTGCTGATCAAGTATGTGACGTTGTACCAGGGCCTTTAAGCTATCGGTATTCATCTTATCAAAATCAGATGCCCGGTTGATGCCTATCTCATTAAAGGCCAAATTAGCTGGCACAAGCAGTGTAAATGGCCCTTTGCCGCGTAACGTTTCGGCCATGCCTGATTTTTCTACCGCTGCCGAAAAGAGCGTGAGGTCATAATTATTCTTTACAAAATCAGTTGCCAGCCTGAAGTTTTCGTTCGGTTTAGCAATTTCCAGGTCATCGTGCTTGCAGGCGCTGAACAACAGCATCAGCAGCGCGGGGATGAGCGGCAACAAGTTTCTTATCGGTTTTCTATTTTTCATTTAGACTATGTTTTTGATAGCTGATTGCCTTGGTTAATAAATTGGAGGGGCGTATTTACGCTGCACTGTGGTGAGATAAATATTGCCGTTAACTATCTCGATGGTATTAACCGTGGCAAACGAGCGCGGGTTATAAATGCCCGATGGGATATTCACGATCATATTGGGCAGCAGCGCACTGTTATCTTTACCCTTTACAGCGGTTTTACCTGCCAGCAGACATTCTACCGGTGCCCAGTTTCCATCAGTTTGAGACTGAAAAGGATAATACGGGTTGTTGGCCGGATGCATGCCCGGTGCCATAAAATCAAGGTGCTGCCATATAGTAGTATGTATGCCATCCGATGCTCCGTCGGCAAAAAGAGGGAAGCTGTAATATGGGGTTACCTGCAGTACTTCTGAGTTACGGATAAGTGTACCTAAAAACTTTTGTGTGTAACCTGTTAATGGCGATGCGGCTGAAGGTTCGGTTTTATATAGCGTGTAAAAGATATTCATGTTATCCTTTACCCCGTTTTGCAGCGCCCCCGATTTTTTATAACCAGTTTTAAGGCTGTTATCAGCTTCCTGGAAACCCTTGGCGCTCATGTTATAGAAGTTAACATACACCATCGAATCGGACAGGGGCAGCTTATGAAAGTTTTCCTGCCTCAGGTAAATGCCGTTCTTTTTGGATATAAAATCTTTTTGCAGTACATGCAGGGTATACACCTCTTTGGCGTCAAGCGTTAGCGTAGTATCTATCAGCACACTTTTCTTTAACCGCGGTTCGAGGTCAAAAAACGGCGTGTTGTTAACCGGCCTGAACATGAATACAACGCGATGCTTGCCTGATGGGATCTGCGCCCAGCTGCTCAGGTCAAAACCGTTCAGTACAGGCCCAACCAATACATTTTCCTTACCGGGATATTCCGGGTTTTTATAGGAAATGCTTGTGCCCACATGCGATGGATACGGCGGAGCATAAGGATCGCGTTGATCCAGGAAATCGCCTTTAATGGCGGCGCTTACCGGCATCCCGTCCTGACCGGTCTGTGGGTCAATCAGCATCGTCAGAAAGGGAACCGGTTCGTCTTTGTTTTCAAGTGATATGGTATAGTTCAGGTTATTAAATACCCGTAAATAGGCGGGGCTATCTATCTTTCTATATTCTACCTTGCTACAGCCCGAAGCTAAAAGCAGCAGGGCCAAAGCACTCATTATTGTAGATTGTAATCTTGATCGTAGCATAATTTTTTATTTGCTGTGTTTTACAATGATCATTTTTGCTTTATCTGCCGCGGATGCCTGCGCGCCGGTTTTACCAATAAGGGCTATCGTATAAAAACCGGCCTCATGGTTTGGCAAAACTCCTTTTACATACAGTGCCGGACGGGCAATAAGGTCTTTACTGTTAATCACGGGGATATCGCTGGCCCAGGTACCCGGAACCACCGTAGGTTTAGAACGGAATGCCATGATCTGGTAAGGTTTTGCATCAAAACCAACACGGATGTAAGGAAACTCAACAGGAACTTTGCCGGGTTGCAGATTAGTCACCGCGCCTGTATCAAATCCATATTGGCTAACAAAATCCTGCGCATTATCGGTAGTGAGTGTTAAGTAAGGAATATCGGGACTCAGGTTCAGGAAACGCATGCTGAATGAAAACTCGTTACTGTAGCGGGCATAAGTAGCGTCATCGGTAGCATTGGTTACCAAAGTTCCGCTCAGGTCATTTGCTACCGCAGCCAAGGCAGGTTTACCATCAGCACCGGGGTTTAACCAAAGTGTATAATTACTGTTAGCCTCGGCTTTAACTTTTGTACTTGCCAAAACGGTTCCGGAAGCATTTACTGCCTGGATATCGTACTGCCCGATTATAAAAGTATCGTAATCGGTATGTGCAGTGTAATCAATAGCTGCACCTAATGTTTTGCCGTTTACCAATATTTTAACACCATTTACTCCAGGTAGGGTATTCACGGCCTGCATCCTGAAATAGGTAACGTTAACCGGTTCGCTGATATCAGCTATCAGCCTTACGCTGTTTTGGTGTGCCTTCACAGTCTCACCTGTTGTGGTGCCCGGCGACGGAACATTATATGGCCTTGGCGTAACCACCATGGTGTAAACACCACCCGGCGCATAAGTTTTAATAGGGATATAGCTAAGTCCCGGTGCACCTTCAATAGTTGAATTGGCAGGATTTAGCACTAAAGTTGATTCATAGCCCGGTACTTGCGCGCCACTGGTGGTGAGCACCTTAATTTGAGCCGTTGTATAAGGCAGATCAATATATTCAGAATACTGACCGGGAGCTATATTGCTGGTTTGGGTACTAATGGGCGTACCGTCGGCCCAGGTTAAAGTTAACGGGCTAACCAGGTTCTCCAAACGCGAATCATCTGTGGGGGTTCCGCTAAGATTAAGTAATCTTATCTTAAAATGCGAGGCATCAGCAGCCGGGGCAATTGAACGCGGCACTTTTAAGTAAGCAGGCAAACCGGTAACCTGCATGTAAGCCTGAGAAGGAAGCAGGTAATAATCAACCGGTTGCTGCGCGTTCTCCTGCACATTAAATTCAACTTTGGTTGGCGTTTCCTGGTAACCGCTTGTTTCGGCTATAAATTTTGCTGACCCATTATTTAAAATCGCTTGCGGGATACCCCAGGTGGTGCTAAGCCTGCCATTGGTTGGAAAATATTTGGTAGCCGGGTAACTATCATACAAGGGGCCATTCTTGTCCCTTATTAAATAATTTGTTAACGTATCGCCGTTAGCCTGCAACTGGTTGTAGCTGCCAAGATTAACAATACGCACAGTAGAGTTTTTGCGTGCATCGGTAACAGCCCGGTTATCAATTACAGTATCGAACTTGGCTTTTTTGCAGGAAGCTGATACCAGCATTAAAGCCAAACATGCCGCTAATACCGGATTGCATAAATATTTATTCAGTTTTTTCATGGTTACAATAAGTTATAGGTGAAACCAAGCATGATCTCGCTGCCGCGCTGATAGCTGCGGTTAATGTATTCGCCGCCATACCATTTGCCGCCGGTACCGGGGTTGGCATAAACGGTTTTCACAGCCGGATTAATCAAGTTTTTGATGTAACCTTTAAACAGTATTTTACGGTTTAAACGCTGGCTGAACACAAAATCCAACACCGGCACGGGGCGGGTATACAGGTCGGGTTCGCCGGTTAGGTTTATCTGCACCAGGCGCTCGCCTACCATATTGAATGTGCCGGTAAAAGTGGTACCCCAGCGTTTACTGGTATAGTTTAACCACCCGTTAACCGAGTATGGGGCCTGCTCAAACAGTGGACTATTATCGGGCGAGTGACGATCGATAGAGCGGTTAGCCTCCAACCGTTGGGCTGATTTTTTAATATCGCTTTGCGCCAGCATCAAGTTGGAGCCGATGAAAAAATTATTTAAAGGGCTCCATAATTTGCCCAGATCTTTAACAATCTCTACTTCCAATCCCCATACCTTACCTGTGTTAGGGTCGTTTTCAAACCGGATGGTTGGGTATTCGGGATAAGTAGCTGCAAGACCGCTGGTTTGCAGGCTGAACACTTTGTACAATTGATTTTTTATCCGCTTGCCGAATAGTGAAAAAGAGAGCACCTCGCCTGCCGCGGGGAAATATTCCCATCTGAAATCGAGATTTTGGGTTGATTGATTGATCAAATTAGGGTTACCAACAACCAAACCGCCCTGAAAAGCATCGAACTCAAATACATTGGTGATTTCCCTTAATTCGGGACGGGCGAGCGTGGTATTAAAACCGGCCCTAAAATTCATGTTTTCCTTATAGTTATAAGTCATATTTAACGAGTAAAATGGCTTATAGCTTTGTTTATATACCGAGTTAGGGTTGGTTAATGAAAGAGGAATGTGCGAGCCGTCCGGGCGGGTTGTGGTTAATGCCGGATCAAGAAAAACGCCCGAAGTATCAACCGCCGACTGGATATTTGTTGATTCGAACCTTACGCCGCCTGTAACCCTCAAATCTTCGGTAAGCTTCATATCAAGCATGGCATAACCTGCCTTGGTTTCAAAGAAGCCTTTGTAGTTGTTAGGTGATTTTTGGCTGTTGTATAAAAAGCCGCCAATAGGTGCTGCGCCTTCTCCCGTTCCGGAGGCTGTTGGGTGGATACCTATTACTTCTGAGCTTACCAAACGATCGAGATTGCCTTCCACCCTGTACAACGACTGCGCTCCTAAAGAGGAAAAATTCGATCCCGGTAAAAACAGAACGTTCTCTGTAAATACGCGGTCGCGGTTTAGGTAGTTTACACCAATTTTAAATTCCTGTTTTTTACCTAAAAATTTAAAAGGCAGGGTCAAATCGGCCTTGTAGTTGTAGTTTGTTTCGGATAGGTTGCGGTAGCGGCGACCGTTAGGCTCGGCCTGGATAATGCCGTAAGCACCAAAACCATTTACATAACCTGATGATAGCGCGTATAAATGATTGGTATAAACCGACCCGGGATTCGTATTTGTAGAACCTACTGTTGGGTCTGCAATGTAGGCTCCTCCCCTTGGCGTATAATCGGCAAGGTTTACGAAACGATAATCGGGATCATTCTGACCGGCTTTTGATGTGGCTACGTTATAACTTAAACGCGGCGAATAAACACCCTTTAAAAACTTGTGCTCACCCTGTAAGTTAAACGTGTTCAGCTTGCGGTACGATTGCTTTAATGAGTAAACCGTACTTTTTACTTCGCCAGGCAAACCAGTGTAATCATACTTACCATTTAAGTTATAAGCCTGCGTTTCGCCACCCCAGCTACCAAGGTATTGCATGCTGATCTCGTGCTGCGGGCTGAAACGATAGGTTAATCCCAGTAAGCCACCATAGTTAAGGGTTTGGGTACCGGTATTTTCTTTATAAGTTTGATACCTGCCCATGTAAAGGTTATTGGGCGTGATATAGTTAGGAATATTACGCGGACTATAAACCTGCGGGTTACCGGTAATTACGCCCTGGTATATGCTGTATTGCTGCACATCACCGCCAGAGATATCAGTAGTGCGGCTGTAATAGTTTACACCGGCAATTACGCCAAGCTTGTGCTTTTTAAACAGCGTATAGCTATTACCAAATGATGCCGAATACAACTGGTTAAGCGGCGCCTGCTTATAACGGGTAGTTAAAACTGGATCAAAACCCTGCATAATGCCGTTAATGCGGTTTACCTCCTGCCGGGTTTCGGCACTATAGCCGCTATTGGCTATCATTTTTTGAATTTGCGACAGGCCACCTTTGTACTTAGTACCCAGATCAAGGAAATCTTTGCTCAGATCTTTTTTATTGATCTTTTGGCCCAAGAAACCCATATCGCTGTTATAAAAGCTATTGAACTGTCCGCCTACACCAATATTTGAGTTAAAACCCGATTGGGCCGCAACTTCAAACACCATACTGTCAGGTACCGATTTAGTTTTCAGTTCCACAATACCTGCCGCGGCATCGGCCGGCTTATCGGGGGTTACAGTCTTAAAAATTGTGATGTTATCCAGTAACGATGCCGGTACCAAATCGAGCGGGATAGCGCTGCGGTCGGGGTCAGACGAAGCCAGGCGGATGCCGTTCAACTGGCCGATCACGCTCCTGTCGCCCAGGCCGCGGATAGCTACATATTTATCATCAGTAACCGTTACGCCCGATACCCTTTGCAGAGCCTGAGTAGTGGTGATACTGGCAGTACGCTCAATTTGCGCAGCCGAGATAGCATCCTGCACAATGGCGGCTTTCTTTCTTTCGGCCAGTACAGAAATTTCAGTGTTGGTTCTTCTCCTTGCCTGTACGGTTACCTCGCTCAGTTGGGTTGACGATGCTTTCAGAGTGATGGTCAGCTCACGATCCTGCGGGCCAACCTTTACTTCCTTAGTTTGATAGCCGATATAACTTAATACCAGCGTTGCCCCGCCTTCGGGCAGGGTTATTTTAAAGCGCCCGTTCGCATCTGTAGCTACGGCGGCACCGGTGGTTTTTACTCTAACCGCAACACCTATCAGCGTTTCGCCGTTTTTTTCATCTTTTACGGTACCGGTTATAACCAGGGGTACAGGCTTGTTGCCTATTACAACATATCCTTCCACCAGTTTGTACTCCAAACCGGTATGTGCTAACAGGTTATTCAATGCGTTCCTTACCGAAATATGTTCGGCAACCAGGGTCACATTCTTTTTTTCGGCATCCATAGTTTGCTCCTGGAAGGAGAACCTGATATTGCCTTGTTTGCCTATAACTGTCAGGCCTTCTGCCACGCTCACATTTTTTAACTGTAAGCTTATCTGGCGATCAAGGTTCTGACTTTTCACATTGCTTGCCATCAGCATACCTATAAAAGTGAGCCTGACAACAATGAGCACAAAAGAGCATTTCATAAAAAATCGGATTGAAGGATATTCTTTTAATCCTTTTTGCATATTTTTGAGCATAATGAAGTTATTCGCCCCGAGGCGATGATCTGTTAAATGGCCATACCTGTTCAAGGTATGGGTTATTTATCTAAACCGCGGGAGGTCGAAAATCACACGGTTTATAAGCATTACGCGTTCCCGGCCTGTGGCAGGGGACGTTTTTTGTTTGTACAAATAGGTTACATATCCTGTCCTTTCGTTAGCGTGTATTTATTACCTGAATCATTGTTAATTGACATTTACCTCCTGGCCGGATATGATAAAATTGAATTGAGCGGTTGCCGCCAGCACTTTCATAATTTTATTTAATGGCATATCGGCCTGTAAGGCAACAGATATTTTTTTATTGGCGATGGCCGGCTTACGGTATAGGATTTTCACATTATACCAGCGCTCAAGTATTGAGGTAACATCCTTCAGGCTGCGGTTATGAAATGAAAGCAATGCATTTTTCCAGTCGCTCACCTCGGTAGCCAACACCGCCGAAGTAATTGCCTGGCTGTTATTGTAGGTAACCATCTGGCCGGGTATCAGCACAGCTAATGATGTAATTTTGTTCCCCTTTACATCATCAACCCTAACCTTACCGGTGGCAACAGAAACTGACAAAGGCTGATCTTTAAAGGCATCTATTTTGAATGAAGTGCCCAATACCCGGGTTTGCACGGTACCCGTATGAATGATGAATGGTTTATGCGGATTTTTAGTTACCTGGAAAAAGGCTTCGCCCTCTAATGAAATTTCGCGGGTATTATTTGCAAACTTATCGGGATAATGCAATCTGCTGCCTGCCCCAAGATAAACTTCCGAGCTATCGGGCAGCACAATTTTTGATCGCTGGCCTAAGGGGTTCACCTGCTCGTGAAAAGCTATTTGTTCTTTTACCGGTACTTTACGAAAACGCGTTATACCATAAATAGCTGCACCCAGTATAAACACTGTCCAGATAGCGACGTGGCGCAGGTAACCTCTTTTAAAAATAGATACAACACGTGGTGTTGGTTCCGGAACCTCATCCTGCGTTTGTTGTTGCAGTTTTTGATAAAAAAGATTGAGCTTATCCTCAAGATGGGGCTGGTCGATATTTTCCTCAGGAATAAGGCCTGTTCCCTGCTCTTCCAGCACCTCGTCAAAAAGCTGCTGTGATTCGGGTTTTGAAATAAACTCCCGGATATCTGCCAATTCTTCGGGAGTATGTTGACCGGAAATGTATTTCCTGATAAGTGATTTTATTTTCTCTTCTGATTGCATTTAAATGGGCTCTCAAAATAGAAAACACCATTTAGCGGATGCACCACCTATCGGTTTTGAAAAAAATTAAAAAAAAGATGCGATGGCGATAAGCATCACCGTCAGGTCGGCATGTTCGCTTAATTCGCGGCGTAATATGCGCAAGGTAATCACCATATAATTTTCGATGGTATTAACCGAAAGACCTGTCTCTTCGGCTATCTGCGCGTAGGTCATGTTCCGTTCCCGGCTCATTCTGAAAATTTTTTGGCGTTGTGGGCTAAGCTCATTTAGCTTTTGATGATAGATCTTTTCCAGCTCAACGTATTTTAGTTTGTCATCAGTTGCGCCGCCAACAGGGGTATCCTGTAAGGTTAACAGATCGATAGGAATGGTGCTCAGGATTTTTTTGCGGTAGTAGTTATAAATGGCGTTTTTGATGGAGCGAAAGAGGTACGAACGAAGATCTGTTTCTATAATCAGATCACCTTTTTTTTGCCAAAGCCTTAGCATCACATCTAAGGTAAGTTCCTCGGCTATTTCCCTGTCTGGTACATTTTTCAGGGCGTAGTTAAAAACAGGGTCATGATAGCGTTTAAACAGGATATCGTAAGCACTGGTATTGCCGCCCTGATATTCATCCCACAATAAACGATCTGAAAAATCCTTAATTACCTTCGTCATGCTTAACCAAACAAACCCCGGCAAAAATAAACAGGCTTGCCCCCTCATCACATTAACTCAATATTAAGTTATCGTTCTATTTATATCAGTAAAGTATACAAGGCCGGGTGGATATCCAATAATCGCATCAACCCGGCTGTATTATTATTTGCTTAAAGTAGTTTCATAAAGAACCCTGCCTTCATCATTAATGGCGTTTACCCTAAGTTTATTGGCATTGATAGAAAAATACATAAACCCATGCTCAGAAGCCTGGAAACGGCAATAAGGGATGCCCGCGGTAACCTCAGTAAGTTCAGAGCCTGCACCGGATATAAACTGATGTGTATACCCATCAGCTTTTAAATGTTGCAGCGAATGTTCGTGCCCGGATAAATAAACATCAACCTTATGTTTTTCGAAGATGCCGGATAACGCTTTCCTGATAGCAAGCGTATCATAGTTTTTAATCCTTGGGCCAACCGTGTAACAAGGATGGTGACCAATAACAATTTTCCACTTTACATCGGCAGATGCTTTAGCAAGCGTGTCATCTATCCACTGCAATTGTTTTTTGGGTTGACGTTCTTCAAAATCATAAACAATAGGTTGGGTATCTATGAATACAAACAATACTTTTCCATCCACCTTATTGATGTTTACTTCTTTACTGTAGTACAATGCCGGCATATTCCAACGACGGCTTATTTTGCTGTAACGCACTTGCGCATCCGGATCGGTGCCGTAATCATGATTACCCAAAACAGGATACCAGTCATCTTGCAAAGAGTGCGCTGTATAAACATTTTCGAAAGAGTAATGCCAAAGGGGATCGTTTTCACTTACAACGCCTTTGGGATAAAAGTTATCACCTACCGAAATAATGAATTTATTGGCATGCGTAGCTGCCCATTTCCCCATCTGGTCGGCTACCTCTTTTTGATGATATTCGCCGTTACGGCCCCAATCGCCAATGGCCACAAAATTGAGGGGGTAATTTTCATCAGCAACAACGGCACCTGATAGGTCGTCACTTTCCAGGTGTGTTTCCCTGCTGCCTGCCAGTGTTTCAAGCGGGGCTATAATTGACGCGCCCAGGGCTGTTAAAGCCGTTCCTTTCACAAAATCTCTTCTTTTCATATCTATGATTTTTTATTGATAAGCTGATTGGGCTTACCTTTTCTCTTAATCAAATCAAACGCGTCGGCAATTTCCCCGGTGGCCAGGTATGCTTTAAATTGCAGCGTATCGCCATCAATGTTTATGGTTTGATAAACCTGGGTATGGTTAATGATGATATCAGCCCAATCCATCGGCTCGGTCTCGTACATTTTTGAACCGCTTACCGATACTACGTAAGCCGTGTGCGAAGTATCATTAGGGCCACCATTGGTTAACTTTATTTTACTCATGCCGCGAGCATAAGCGTGGTCATGCCCCTGCAATACAAGATCCACTCCGTACTGATCAAATATGGGTTTCAAATGCCCGCGTGATGTTTTGTTATCCCGCCCTTTTTTTGTTGAGTACATAGGATGGTGCATAACCACACATGTCCATTGCTGGCGGTTTTGTTTCAATACATTGTGTAACCAGGTTACCTGCCGTTGTATGCAATCATCAGATGGGGCTTCTTCAATCATTTGGGTATTGAGCGAGATAAACCTTACACCTTGTATGTCGGTATAATAGCAGCTTCCTTTCAAAAACTCATCATCAGGACCATTGGTGGGCAGGCTAAATTGCTCGTTCCAATAAACAGAAAGGTGGGGCTTACCATCCTCGTGGGTATATTCGTGATTACCGGGTGTCATTAAAGCAGGCATACCGGCATGGATGTAATTACCGGCGGCAAACCAGTCGCCCCATTCATCATCTTTATTGGCACGATTTACCAGATCGCCGGCGTGGATCATTAACTGCGCGTTGGGCGCGGTGGCGTAAGCTTTGCGGATAACACGGCTCCATAATGGTTTGATGCCCACCTGCGCATCGCCGAGGTAAATAAAGCTTAGCCTGGCTTTTTCAAGATTGGCCTTGGCTGTACGGAACTGGAACCACTCGCTCCTGTTTTCGCCATATCCAACCCGGTAGGCATATAAGGTATCCGGTTGGAGATCATTTAAAGTAACCCGATGGTTAACAAAACTGATCTCTTCAAAGCTGAACTTTTTTGAAACAGCATTTACCGTTTTAGCTTTCGATACAAATTCCGGATGTGCATCGGCTATTGTATATTCAACCGAATTTACTTCGGATGTTATCGCGGTACGCCAATTAATGGTAATGCTAACAGCTGGATTTTCTGTTATGGTTAGTAGTACACGGTCGGGTATTTCAGTGGCGGAGTAGTTTGTCAGTTCGGCACCTCTGCTTAATAACTTAACCGGCGATGCGATAACAGGCAATAGCGCCCCCATTTTCAAGGTGCGGCCAATGAAACTCCTTCTTGCTATTTTGCTCATAAAACATTGGTAAAAGGATACAAGACAGCAAGGTTCATTAGCCTGCCGTCCGTATCCTTATTGATTTGTTATGTAGTGTTAGGGGATAATTTTATTTTAGATACCACATTTTGGTATTGATATCGTCGGCGCCAAATACAGCTATAGCTGCACGATAACTGTCGTTGTTTACGTTTGGCTCGCTGGTTGGCCAGCAATACCTCACCGGAAATTTCGGCTGGAATGCCATCGGCCCCGCTACAAACTCCGGGAAGCCGGTGCGGCGAAAATCAAACCAACCTTCAGAGCCACGGAACAACATTGCCAGCCATTTTTGGATGATCAACTGCTTTTGCGTACCATCGTACTTTACCAGCGGCAAATCATAATAAGCCTGGCTCGCAGCCTGTGCTTTAACACCGTAATAATCCATCGAGGCCTCGATGCCATCATGATACAATGACTCGGCTGTTTTTGAAGGGATGGTTACTTTGCCTGTTTGCGCGGCTTCGGCCAATATGAAACATATTTCGGGGTAGATCATTAAGCTGGCTTTCAAACCAGTAGCCTTATCCTGCCTGAAAAATGAGGATAATACCGATTGATGGGTTTCACCGCCATTATAATCTGCCGGGTTAGCCAACGCGTGAGGTACACCCACATACTGGTTATGATCAACCGTTGAACCTGCGGTTGAAGCAACGGGTGCTACCCAGACTGCCAAACGCGGGTCATTACGGGCAATGAGGGCGTCAACCATTTCTTTACTTGCTTTGGTTTTGGCAAAGTCGGCATCGATCATGTTTTTCGCGCCACCAGGCCAGCTGTCGTCTTTTTTAACGCCCTGGTAAATTACCTCGGCATTATCAGTATTAGCGGTGAAAATCGGGTACAGATCGCTGTTGTTAATGATCTCCTGCATATCTGTAAATGCCTTTGCGTAAACTTTTGAGCAACGCAGCAATAATCTCAAACGCAATGAGTTGGCTAATTTTCTCCATTGCAAAGCTTTGCCTGCATATAAAGCATCGGCGCTTGCATCAATACCGGTACCGGCGGTACGCAGCTGCTCGTTGGCATCTTTAAGTAACTGGAGCAGGCTCATGTAAATATCCTGCTGTTTATCATAAGCCGGTTTGATATTACCTGTACTTACCGATTGCAGCGCCTGCGAATAAGGCACATCGCCATACAAATCGGTTAGATACGATATATTAAAAGCCATCAAAATATTACCCGTAGCTACATAAACAGGTTGATCTGTGGTGGTAGCCTCCTGCTGCATCGTTTTGATGATCATGGCGCGCTGGTAAATGTCGTTCCAATCAACGGCTGTCCACCTGAAAGTTTCGTAGTCGTTATTACGTACCAGGGTGATATACCTGCCCAAGGCTGCCGGGCGGCGATCGAATGCGTTTTCCTGGTAGGCATAAGCGGTTTGTGTAATAGCCTCGGTGAAATGGTATTCAGGACGGGTTGACGACGGGCTATTATTATTGGTATTGATCTTTTGAAAATCTTTGGTGCATGATGTAAAAAACATCGCGCCAATTGCTAAATATAAAAGGGAATAAGCTTTCATGTGTTGGTTGTTAAAAATTGGCACTCAGTTTAAAACCGTATGAGCGGGTTCCGGGCAGTGTCCAGTGACCAACGCCCTGGTAACGCAGACCAGAAAGGCTCATGGTTGTTTCGGGATCGAAGCCCATTTTAGCGGCAGTCCAGGTGTACAGGTTATAACCTACCGCCGATAACGACAGATTGCTGATGAACGGGATATGGCGTATGATCTTTTTATCGAATGTATAGGTTAATGAAACCTCTTTCAGCTTCACATAGGTAGCACTGAACGTATCGTTCTGGTAGTATTTCCAGTATTTGCTATCGTAAAAATCGCTCGCGGCAATAATGGTATTGTTTGCGCTGTATGAGCCATCGGCATTGGCCACATATCCCGGCATTATCATACCATCATTTCTTTTCACGCCGTCGCCGTCAGTCCAGGCTAAACCGCCATGGGCAGCATCACGACCGGGTAAAGTGGTTTCCAGGAAACCATCATCGATAAGGCTTTTAGTTACATACGAGTAATAGCTGCCGCCTTTACGCCAGTCAATAAGCACGTTCATGGTAACTGGCCCGTAAGTAAAACTATTGTTGATCCCTAAAATAAAATCAGGGTTGTAGTTACCTATCTTCTCAAAATCTGTTGATTGCTGCAACAAACCATTGCTATTTAATAACGGCTGACCGGCATAGGGCCCGCTCGGTACTTTTTTCCAGCTGCGGGTATAAAAATCACCCATTTGGGTACCTTCTTTAATGAGGTATTCAACGTTGCTGCCATCGGTACTGCCCAATAAATAATTGGTTATACCCGGAGTTAACGAAACAACTTTATTGCGGTTGCGGGTAAAGTTCAAATCGGTGCGCCAGGTAAATTTGCCTTTAAAAGGTACCGCGTTTATTGAAAATTCAATACCCGAGTTTTGGATATTACCGACATTGATCAGTTTTGTACTGGCACCGGAAGCAATGGTAGTTGGCACCTGGATGATCTGGTTTTTGTTATTGGTTTTATACCAGGTAAAACTTGCGCCCAGCCTATCATTAAAAAAGCTGATATCGGCACCTGTTTCGTATGAGGTTGCAATTTCAGGTTTTAGCTGGCTGTTTTTTTGATCATAAGATAATGATGCCCTTTTTACCGAACCCCAATCGGTATCAAATGGAACCACGTTATAAAGCTGGTAAGGGTCGGTATCTGAACCTACCTGCGAGATATTTCCGCGGAGCTTTAGATACGATAGCTTATCCCATTTAATACCCAACAGATCGGACGCGATAAGGCTTAATGATGCCGATGGATAAAAATAGGAATTATTGGCCTCGGGCAATGTACTGCTCCAGTCGTTACGGGCGGTTAAGTTCAGGAACGCCCATTGTTTGTAGCTGATCTCCCCTAAACCGTAGATACTGTTAATACGTTTTTGTGATGCTGATTCAGCGTAGATCATTGAGCCGGCAGCCGCGTTTGACAGATTGTAGATCCCCGGCAAAGTAAGTGTGCCAGTATAGTTTTGTACTGTACGAACTTTCTGATCCATCTGATTACCACCCGCCGAAATTGAATAATTCCAGTCGTGGCCAACTTTAGATTTATAGGTTAACAGGAAATCGCTGTTTTGCTCTTTAAAATAGTCGTTTTGGGTAAGATAAGCCCCTTTAGGGTTACGCTTGGCGCTGAATGGGCGCTTTTCGTTTAAATCGGTTGAATAGTAATCCAAACCGGTGCGCGCGGTAAGCGTTAAGTTAGGCAAGAGATCAACTGCTAATTGCACATGACCGGTTAAACGGTTACGGTTGAAGCCGTTCGTTTCTTCGTAGGCTATTAAAAATGGGTTGTCATCGCTTGATAACGGATTGTATTGTTTTATCCCTTCTTTGCCAGGAACCCAGTAATTGCGCAGGTCATTAATGTTGATATTCGGCGTAAGCTTATATACTTCAGACGTTACACTTTCGCTGTAAGCTGATGGGCGGTTATCACTCTGGTTATTGGTATAAGCAAGGTTGGTGCTTAACCTTATTGATTTAATAATGTTGTAGTTACCTGCAAAATTGAGGTTATTACGTTTAATATCAGTATTAGGAACGATGCCCTTATTTTGCATATTGGCATACGAGATCCTGAAATCACCGGCCTCACCCGATTTAGAAACCGCGATATTATTGGTAATGGTATGCCCGGTTTTAAAAAAATCCTTTACCCGGTTTGGGTATGATACCCAATCGGTGGCTATCTGCTTGCCATTGCCATCAAGAGGACTGTTCCACTGAACCAGTTTGGTACCTGTGTTTAAACGTTGCCCCCAGGCACTGGTGCTGATGGTATTATCGGAAACCGGCGAATCGCCAGAACCATATTCGTTTTGAAAATGCGGAAACAGGTAAGCTTTATCAAAAATGGTGGTTGAGTTAAAGCTGATACCCAAACCTTTTTTCTCAGCGCCAGATTTTGTTGTGATGAGGATAACGCCATACCCTGCCCTGCTGCCGTATAATGCAGCCGCGCTTGCCCCTTTTAATACCGTTACACTGGCTATGTCATCGGCACTCAAATCGCCTATGGGACTGCCGTAATCTATAGTTTGTTTACCGTCGATACCAGCGGTAGGGTTTTGAAGCGCAGGCGCTACCGGGATCCCATCAATCACATATAAAGGCTGATTATCTTTAGTTAATGATGATTGACCGCGAATGGTAACCATCACGCTCGAACCGGGATCAGAACCCGTAGACCGTACATTTACACCGGCAACCCTTGCCGACAATGAATTTAATACGTTAGGCTGCGGAACAGTGCTCACATCCTTAGCGCTTAATTGTGAACTGGCATAGCCCAATGAACGCTCGCGCTTCTTGATACCCAAAGCAGTAACCACAACCTCGTTAAGTGAATTAGGCTTGGCTTTCATCACCACCGTAACAGCCGCCGAACGGTCATCCCCTACCAAAACGTTTTTTACTACCTCTTTTTGAAAAGAGATAAACGTAACTTCAAGTGTGTACGATCCCGCAGACACAGGGATATTGAACAAACCATCTTTATCGGCAGTAGCAGATACACCGGCCTCTACCACACTTATGGTAGCACCAGGCAATGGTTCACCAGCTTCATCGGCTATCTTTCCAGAAATATGGCCTTTTCCGCCAGCGCTCTTGCCCGCATTTGCCAGGCTGAGGATGATATAATTATCGATGGCTTTGTATTTAACAGGCAAATCGGCAGTAAGCCACTTTAAAGCGTTGGCAACGGTTGTTTTCTTTTTTCTTACGGTGATTTTTTTCGCCATCAGGGAATTAACATCCTGATCGAACGTAAATTCAATACCCTGTTGGTCTTTAACCTGCTTTATAAACTGTTGCAGTGTTATCTGGCCGCTGTTAAATGTAATGGCGCGTTCGGTATTTTGCGCCTCTGCACGCGGCAAAACGGCGCACAGCATAAAAACAAGCATCAAAAATTGATACCTAAATATTTTTTTCATTATTTTAGTGTTGATTATCGCAGGGGTCAAAAACCTGCATTTTTGTTAATTGAATCTCCAAATTCAGTTGATATTCTGCGCCCTGCTCCAACAGGGCGCATACTTTTTTGTAAAGTTTCCTTTTGGGGTACCTCCTTGTTTAATGGGTTTAATCAATATGTATTTCGTTGTTAGTCAATTGGTAGGTAAATCCAGCCGTTTGAGATAAAATCACCATTACCTGCGATAGTGTTTTCTGTTTAAAAGCGGCTGTAACCTGCTTACCCGGATTGTTATTTTTACCAAAGTAGATATGCACACCATAATACCGCTCCAATACCGGCGCTATATCACGAATGCTTTCCTGGTGAAAAATGAGAATACCTTTTTGCCAGCCCAGCACATCATCAGGATTGATATGATCTGTTTGAATATTGTTATCGGCATTATAGCTAAGCCTATCGCCGGGCAGCAACATGTTGGCATGAGCTGAATTGGAAACATTTACACCTACTTTTCCGGTTGCTACGCTTACGGTAGTTTTCCGGTCACGCGCATAAGCCCTTACATTAAATGAAGTACCCAACACTTGAACGTGCAGTTTTTGGGTATGTACTATAAATGGGTGTTGCGCATCATGTACTACATTAAAAAAAGCCTCTCCCTCTAAATAAACTTCTCGTTTAGCCCCGTTAAATACATCTTTATAATGTAGTGTGCTCTGGCTGTTCAACGTAACTTCGGTACCATCTGTAAGAGTGATCTTTTTTTGTTGACCTGTTGATGAAGTTACGCTCAGCAAAGGTTGGTTTTCCGAAACAGGATTGTGGTCGCTAAAAAACAGATAACCGGCCGAAAGCATGATCAATATCGCGGCGGCTACGCCCAAGCTCCAACGCGGCAAAGTCAGCTTTTTAACCGGTTTAATGCTACGGTTTATACGGCTTAAAACTTCGTCTTGCCTAAAGTTTGGTATATCTGAAGTTTCGGTATCTTCATTTAAAGTTTCCTCCAGTAAAACAGCTTCCCACTCGGCGGCGTATTGTCCGGATGTGATGATCTGTTTTACCTGCTCCAGCTCCCGGGCGTTACAGCTATTGTTAGCGTACTTACGTAATAATAAAATTATTTCCTGGTCCATATTCCTGTCCTATCGGCGGCGTATTGTCCGGATGTGATGATCTGTTTTACCTGCTCCAGCTCCCGGGCGTTACAGCTATTGTTAGCGTACTTACGTAATAATAAAATTATTTCCTGGTCCATATTCCTGTCCTACATTGATAAAGACACCCAGGTTAGGCGGTATAACTATCGCCAAATAAAAAATATTTTTATTTTTTTAGAAGGAGGATAAAACCGGTCATAGCACCGATGGCGCCGGTAGCCAAGAGATGGTCTTTAATTGATTTAAGCGCTTTTACAATTTGATTGTTAACCGTGCTGTCGGCTAAATTGAGTTCGCGGGCAATTTGTTTGTGGCTCATGCCTTCGCCGCGGCCCTTTTCAAATATCAGTTTTCTTTGCGGGGGCAGGTTATCAATAGCTTGTTGTGTCTTGGCGAGGGTTTCGCGGTATTGAATAGTTTCTTCAGTATTCTGACTGAAGTCGGCGGCACTGTTCATCATCTCATCAATATAGCGACCTTCAACCGCTTCCCGCCTGATGAGGTTAAGTAAATGATTATGGGCGAGCTTATAGAGATAAGACTGAATGGAAACCCGGATATCCAACTCGGCCGCGTTGTTCCAAAGCTTAACAAAAATGTCGTGAACAGCATCTTCGGCCATATCGTTTGATTTTACAAAACGAATGGCGTAACGGTAAATTTTTTTGGAGTAAGTGTTATAGATGACGGTAAAAGCGCTTTGATCCTGATCTTTCAATCGTTCAAGGATTTCCTGCTCATTCAACATCATATTAACTTTACCTGCCATATACACCCACTATTGGATACGGGCAAAATTATTAATCCCTGTTTTGAGCCTGCGATAAGGAATCTTTAAGTTATTGTAAACAACCCAATAATCTAACGATGTTTACTATTAATCGGTGGAAAGTCGACTTTATTCGCCTTACGTATGGACTCATTCAAAAAGTCTTGCAATCAAAAATGATCCGCCGGCTCCCTTAACTGGGTGGAATTCGAACCAACTTTTAGAACAAATCCGGGTTTTAAATGAATTGGAGCGCTTTTAGTGAACCCTTACTGGGCAGTTTTCGAACCGCATATTTTACGGTTCAAAAACTGAAAGACACTCCAAGTGCGAGAAAAACGGACGCGTTCGAAGAATGGTCTAGTGAACTTTTCGATGCCTTAGTCAATTATTTATTACAGATCGGGACCTTCCCGGTTCTTGATAACATCAAACTAAATTTTCCACTATGAATTGTATCATTATTGACGATGAGCCGCTGGCCAGGGAAGATTGCTGATACAGCTGCGGGGCATACCGGTAGTCAACGTGGCCGGTAGCTTCAATAGCACGCGTAAAGCTGCTGCTTACATGTCGGATCATCTGGTCGACCTGATTTTTTTAGATATTCAGATGCCGGATATAAATGGATTGGATTTCGCCGTGACACTTCCGAAGAAGCGCTGGTCATATTTACCACGGCCTATTCTAAATATGCCCTGGACAGCTATCAGGTAGAGGCGATCTACTACCTCGTCAAGCCTATTAAAAAAGAGCAGTTAGACCGGGCTGTTAACAAAGCCTTGTTGTATCAGCAACTGCTAACCCGGTCAGGCACTGCGGAAAGCATATCGGTAGACTTCATACCAGTGAAGGCTGAACGCCGCTACCATAAGATTTTTTTTAATGACATATTGTACATAGAAGGTCTCAAGGATTATGTTATAATCCATACTGACGGCAGCGATTTCAGATAGTCATCATTTCGCCTCCTTTATTTTAAGTCAGGAAATATTTCAGTGCTGTTTCCTTACAAATTTAGTAAGAATAATGATCGTCTGCCCCTCTATCTTACCTTCTAACTGCCCGCTATTATCTTCTACAAGTTTTATATTCTTTACTACCGTACCCATTTTTGCATTGAGTGAACTGCCTTTCACATCAAGTGATTTAATAAGTACTACGCTATCTCCAGCCTGTAATACCTGTCCGTTACAATCTTTGTGCAGATCCACGCTACTATCGTCATCGTGATCACCGGTAGCTTTGGCCCAGGTCAGTTGTTCATCATTCAGATACATCATATCAAGGCTCTCTGCCGCCCAGCTTTCCTGCCGCAGACGATTGAGCATTCTCCAGCTCATTACCTGAACAACAGGAACCTCGCTCCACATACTGCTCGTGAGGCAACTCCAATGACTGTTGTCCAATACTTCCTTTTTTTCTGCCTGAGCGACGCACTTTCCACAGAGCAGAATACTATTAACGGCGTTACTGCTGTCTTGCGGCGGTACTTCGTATACAGAAAGATCTGTAGTAGACAGACATAGTTCGCATTGGTTATTGCTTCGCTCGTGTAATTGCTCCTCTAAATTCATCGTTGTGTTGCTGCTAAAAATGGGCGTAAAGGTAATTATTTTGTTTATAGCTATCGTTTAATCCTTGATTTTGGATTAGAACGGGCATTAAAAAAATAGCAAAAAGCGTAATAAATCACCATAATAATTTTCATCTTTAGTTTAATATGCAGTTGTTCAAAGAAGCAAGGGCCGGGATCAAGCGCAAAAGCGCCTATAAGACCATATCTGTTATTCCGTTTACAAAAAATAAGGGGGCGGTATTATCCCCCATACACCACTAATAAAGGAAACCCGGGTGCCCCGGGCAGATACTATTTGATATAAATGCCCGCCTTGCTGTGTGTGGCAAGGGCAAAAGTTTTCACCAATACCATCAAGCATACATTAGATGTTGATTCGATCGATACACGATACATATTATGTTAAGTAAAAACAAATCTCTGCGATTGGAAGAGCATTTTAAAACACTATAAATTAATGTCTCATATTTATACGGACACGGCTAACAGTCTTAATTCTGCTAAAAAGGGTTCGAAAAAGCTTTCCCTATGAGCTTCATTAATCTTACTTCACTCCAGCTATCCTTGCTTTCACTCCATTTTATTAGGCGGACTGTCGCGTGCTAAATATCTTTAGGGAATAAATCTGAATAACAACCATATGAAATTTAAAACCCTTGTCTTTTCCATTTGCAGCATCGCTTGCTTCACTGCAAATGCACAAATAAACCAGCGTTTTGACAATAGTAATTACAAAGCCATTTACTTTAAAGAAGCTTGCGACCTGATCGCTAAAAATCCGGATATCGTTTTGCTTGATGTACGATCGCCGGGCGAGTATGCGGATACCAGCAAGTATATTAGCTCCAATATAGGAAGGTTCAAAGGGGCCATCAATATCTCCATTGACTCCATTGATAATCATGCCAAGGACCTGGAGACCTATAGGGATAAAACAATACTGGTTTATTGTTCCCACAGCCAGCGTAGCCGTGTGGTGAGTAAAGCGCTGGCTGATAATGGGTTCACCAAAGTTTACAGTTTAAATGGCGGGATGACCGAAGTTGACAGGGCACCGGATGCTGATTTTCCTTGTAAAGCATCATTATTCACCACCGCGATGCCTTATAAATTAATGGGGCCGAAAGATGCTTTCACATTTGTTAAAGATAAAAACAATGTGGTGATCGATGTCAGGTCTGTGGCGGCATTTAACGGCACAGATAGCATGGACTATGCGAATGTTGGCCGGTTAAAAGGCGCTGTTAATGTGCCTTTAAGTAATTTTGACCAGGAAATATCAAAGCTTGAGCAATATAAAGAGCGCCCTGTTTTAGTATACGAGTTGCATACCGACGATGCGATGAAAGCCGCCTCGAAATTAATTAAAGTAGGGTTCCGGAACGTATCTGTACTTTTCGAAGGATATAATTCTTTTTTGACTAACACTATATCCACATCAGATTTGCGAAAGGAATTAATTATCGGCGCACCCGCCTATAAAATAATCGGTGTCAGGGAAACCGTGGACCTGGTGAACAAAACGCCCGGCTTAATAGTAGCAGACATCCGGCCGGCGATGGAGTTTAAAAATATGTCATCCAATAACTACTCAAATTTAGGGCACATTAAAAATGCTGTTAATTTTTCTGAAACGGGCCTGGAAACCTACCTCAGGGATAAACCCAAATCTACCCCTGTTCTGATTTACGGGGCCTTTACTGCAAGTATGAAAATGCGGGGAATGACCGGGGTAGATGTGAGCTCACTTTGTAAAAAACTAACATCAGAAGGCTATACTCACGTGTACCTGCTGTATAATGGCCTGTATTCGGTAGTATGGGCGTCCGGTAATGTTGAAAGCTGCCGTGATGCAAAGACTATTTTAACCGATCATCAAAACCTTTATTGACTATATTATGATGAGCGGGTCAACATTTTTAATTCTTATATTGATAGGCCTCGCAGCGGGTTTTCTTGGCGGTATGGTCGGCCTTGGCGGGGGCATTATCCTGATACCTGCGCTGATGCTTTTCCTGTCTATGGATCAGCGTATGGCGCAGGGAACAACTATTGCAATTATGCTGCCGCCGATCGGTTTTTTTGCTGCCTTTAATTATTACAAGGCTGGTTATGTAAACATCAAATATGCTTTAATTATCGCTATCGTATTTATGCTTGGCGGTTACCTTGGTTCAAAACTGGCATTAAACCTGCCAGTCCCGTTATTAAAAAAAATGTTTGCGGTATTGTTGGTAATTATCGCCGCTAAAATGATCTTTACTAAATAAATGCGCCCGGTATGATCAACAGGCTGCGCTATTATTAAAACTAAATTATGCATATCCCTTTTGGAACGGCAGTGGTGTTAAGTAATATTTTCATCTTCTCGAGCATCGGGATCTATTTATATTACCGGTCCGAAATCCTATTCAGCGGGTTTAATATCAGCAGCTTTAACCGACGCAGATTGGCGCTGTGCCTCATATTCCTGTGCTTTTACATGGCTATCATGTCGTTTTACCCGTGTTATAACGGGTTCGATACGTTTGGACAATTTTGTCTTGTTTCCTTCTTTCATTTATTAAGGTCGGCTTTTTTCGTTTTCCTGCCCGTATTGGTCATATCCTACATACAACGATGGCTCGAAAACAGGGGCTTGCCACTCTTTAAGCAGCATTTGATTATTGTAGCCTGTATATTTTTTTTCCTCACCTCTACCAATATCTGGATGGCTATGCTTATAGACCCCAGTCATCGCATCAATACCATTACCTATACCTTCCTGATGTCGCTGTTGTTTAGCGGGATCGTTTCAGCACTATACCTTAATATCACCTACGCTAATCTCGCCGAAAAACGACTTCGCTTTGAAAGGGAACTGGAGATATCAAAATTGAACGAGCAAAAAACGAAAGCGGAACTGGACGCGTTGCAGGCCAAAGTGAACCCCCATTTTTTATATAACACGCTTAATTCTATTGCCGAGTTATCCTTGCACCAGGGCGCAAAAGCCAGGCAGATGACGATAGCCCTCGCTGAATTGTTTAGGTATAGTTTGAATAAAAAGAACGAAACCATGATCGCTTTAGAGGACGAAGTTGAAATGGTTGAAAATTACCTGATGATAGAAAAGATCCGATTTGAAGATAAACTGGAAATATCGATTGAAATGCATGAAGCTGTAAAGCAGGTAAAGGTTCCCAAGTTTATCTTGCAGCCGCTTGTTGAGAATGCGGTGAAACATGGATTGAAAGCGCCTGATAAAAAAGGGCTCATCAAAATAACGATTACGGGTGAGGCGAATCATATTGATCTTATCATATTTGACAATGGCGAACCTTTCCCGGAAGATATACAAATTGGTTACGGCTTAAAAAGCGTGATGGATAAGCTGAGCTTATTTTATCCTGATAAACATGCCATCTATTTTGAGAACGAGCCAGTAAAGCAAGTAACCATTACTATAACCGACACTGTAAAAAATGCACAACTTGTTTAATGCCGTTATTGTCGACGATGAGGCCCCGGCAAGGCGGCTGCTTGCAGAGCTTTTAGGCGAACACAGACAAACGATCCATATTTTGGGAGAGACTGATAGTGGAAGGGCCGCGATTGAGCTGATCGATGAGCTAAGACCTGATGTTATCTTCCTGGATATTCAATTAACCGATATGCTAGGGTTTGATGTGCTGAAGGAATTAAACTACAAGCCTTTTGTTATTTTCACTACCGCTTATGATGAATATGCCATCAAAGCATTTGACGCACTCTCGGTAGATTACCTGCTGAAACCTTTAAAAGAAGACCGGATAGCACGTTCAATTAATAAGTTACAGCACTTTGCAGGCGGTAACGAGGTCAACCCGGTTTGGAATAATATCGAGTCGATGTTTAATGGGTTCAAGCCGCGAAAAGAGATCAAAACGCTTTCGGTAAAAAAAGGCACCAAATTCACACTGGTACAACTGTGCGATATCGTTTATTTCGAAGCCTATGATAAATACACCTACGTGCATACGCAGAACGGGCAAAAGCTTTTTTGCGATCACATGCTGGCTGTGCTGGAAGAAAAGCTATCTGCCGATTTCATCCGCGTGCAGAAATCCTATATTGTCAACAAGCAAAAAGTAGTCGAAATACATAAATACTCCAACAACCGCTACTCACTGGTTTTAAACAATCAGGATTTTACGCGCATTATTACCGGCCCCTCGTATTTCGGAATCGTCAAGGAGGCGTTTGGGATTTAAATTACAGTGTACTTCATAACGCAAACCTTCTCTTCGCCGACAATTTTTAGAGAAATTTTAAACATATTGCTTTTAATTGTAATTTTCCCTTCCTACCTTAAAAGCAATCTAAAATTAAAAAAGCATAATAGGCCCCTTGTGATATCAGTTTATTGGACACTTTAATGCGCATCTCAATATCTTATAGCTACAACTTCTATAAGCGGATTATTTCGGCCCCATTCGTCGGCATAAGACAGCACCCTTGCCGACCATGTTTTGAGCATATCGATATGCGGATCCCGGTAAAAGAGAATGGAACTTACCCTTTCATTCCAGAACTTAATAGATGGAAGCGTTTGCATACGAATGTTCTGCCAATGTTGGATCGTCCACCCGGTTTCAGTTAACAGGTTACGTAGCTCCGCTGAACTAATCATATATCTGGTATTGTCAAAAGCTTCGCCCGGCACTCCATTATCCTGGCAATTCATGCGAATAATCAGTTTTTTAGTAAAAAAAGAAAGTGTTTTTAAGAGTGACTTTTTATCTGTGATGCGACACAATGATTCCAGCATCAGCACGGCATCGAAATTGCCTGGCGGCAGCAAATGCTCGGCATTTCCCAGCCGTACATCGAAACCGAGTGCAGTTATATATTCGAATTGCTGCCTGCTTTTCGTTAGGCCAAGCACTTGTATATCAAGGTCGCGGCTAATCATTGACATTGGTCCGCCCCAGCCGCAGCCAATATCGTAAACGGAACCGCCGCGCGGCAAATGCGGGTAAAGCGTTTTCACGGCTTTAATCATTGCAGCCTCCATGTCCCCGTCATCAAAAGGCCCGGTCCCTTCAAACAAACCCATATGATAATGCATGCCGGGGCCTAATATTCGTTGCCAGGTATCAACATCATAGGAATCAACCGGGGAATAGCCCGCCGGTTCACTTTCTGGCAGGAGCAATTTGGCAAAAAAGCCTTCCGTTTGCCGAGCCGTACTAATAGCGCTATCAATTACAAGCTGTTGTAATGCTGTTTCATTTTGCGGCCAGGAATGCGGCACCGCTCCTGATATATAAAAAGTAACTTCCGGCGCCCCATCAATCGGTTTAAATGCAACATGGCGTAAAGGTATATCCGCTAAAAACTGCAAATCTGCTGATCGAATCTGTAAGGTATTAAAAACAGCTTTGATACCAGCCAGTTGCCCGGCAATCGGATGCCAGGATAAAGTAACGTTGGTTTGATCAATCAGTCCCGCAGTATTTCTTCGTAACCAGTATCCCGAAAGCTGTTTAAATAGTTGAATATCTGTAAGTGCATTAAACGCTTGAACAAGTTGGGATGGTATAGTGCCACTAATGGCGCTTGCCACTCCATCAGAGTGGAAATGAAAGTAGTACCTAGAACGCTCAATGCCGTCTACATTCCAGCGCAGGGCGTTATAAACAGCTTTGTAGCCCTTTTGCTTACAGCGTGTATGAAGATATAAGCGGAAAGATGGACAACGTAAACCTACAGAGAAACCCAGTCCCACCCGGTAAAGGTCATCACTGGTGTCAATGGCCGTTATAATTTCATCATCTGCATTTAATTCCCTTAGTATGTTTTTTACTATGCGGAATAACTATTAGCCTTGCCATATTGTTTAAATATCATCGTGTAAAATATATTTAACTAACTTACTATCAACAAATACAGTATATTTAGGATAATTATTGCAGTTACTTAACCCACCTCATTAATCACGGAAACCTAAACCGAATGCAAAAATTGCGGCAACGACGCGAGTGGCGACATGATTTATTTGTGCAAGGATGATAATTCGTATCCTGTCAGGAATGCGTTGAAGGGGGGCATAAATGGTAATGACAATTGCGTTTGCACTGTCTGTAACTCAACTTTTTTGATGATGCGTGATGCATAACAATTGTCCCATAGAATATCTTCCTAAGTCTTTAGAAACGTCCGGATAATTGTATCGTCTTCTATCTGATTTTATGCTATTAAACGTCCCAAAAGCTGAATATCCCCCAAAAAATGATTGTATAGTTGTATCATTAAGTGTACTGAAAGGTTTTTTGAAGATCTGGCGATTTTCGAAAACCCTTTTTTAATGCCCTACAATGACATTTTCAACGCTCCTTCCGGCCGCAAGTATTTTTTACGGACCATGGGTGTTCGGAAGATTTTTTAATTACCTCCTTGGGGATGGATGCTGCAGAGTTGTACAGTGTCAGGGAGGGGTTTATGCACCATTTCAATCAGATAATCCTATCGGTGCCCCCCTCCCTACACCCTCCCAAGGGCGGAATCACACAATCCCCAGCTTTTTTATTTCTTCCAAACACCTGCAGTGATAACACCGACCATAGGATAAATCATCATTTCTCTCCATGCTGTACGTTGTGCAGATTACAGAGGGAAGCAAGAACAGTATCAATCTGCACAGGTATTTGCGTTTCCCGGAGAGGAAATTTCGGCTATAAAACATTCCATTTACTATTTATTTACAAAATTTACAGTTTTATTTACAATCCTGATTCCTTAAGCCGGGAAACATCAAAGTAGATTTGCTGTATCAAATTTATAGGCGATGAAAAATGAAAAAATGAAAAAATTATTTGTATTTGTTCCGGCTATCCTCCTGGTATTATTTCTACTAAATTCTTTTGTGCTAAAAGAAAAAGAAGCTGGCGGGAAGACAACAGAAGGAGCTAAACCAGGTGTTTTGAATATTGTTTTCAGATCTACTGATGGCGGACAAACATGGCAGAACATTAGCGAAGGACTGCCTGGAAATTTGCAAAGAGAAGGTGTGTGGAGTCATGGTTTATTTGCAAATGACCATGGGCTCTATTTACGTACCGGAAATGGGGTTTATCACAGTGAACCAAATTCCACAACTGCTTTTTGGACAAAAGAGATTTTTCCTGGTCAACAGCGTGAGATTGCCCCTGGCAAGAATGGGATATTTGCATATAATTTCAGGGGGCAGTTTTTACAAAAAATAAACGGAAAGAGTGATTGGTCGCCCATGTACACGAATTTTCAGGAGCAAGCCGTACGCATAGACAAAACGATAGATTGGATGTACAAGAATTATAAAGAGAGGGAGGTACGCAGCGTTTTTGAAACTGCCGGAGGCACAGTTTTCATCGGCTCCAACAACATGCTTTTTAGATCCACTAACAGTGGAAAAACCTGGAAACAAGTACATGTTGGAGACGGTAGAATGACATTGACAGAGTCAAACGGTGTACTTCTGTCTACCAGCTATGAAGGAATATTAAGATCGACGGATGATGGTCAAAACTGGGATCGTGTCCTTAACGAAGGGGGGGCTGGCATCGCTGTGGAACGTATTGATGGAGGATTTGCTACTATAGTAAACAACACAATAACCCAAACAAACAGTATACACATTTCACTGGATGATGGAAAAACCTGGAATGCCATAGGCGAAGAACTTCAGCCTTCCTGGAGTAATTTATTAATGAAAAAAATAGGCTTAGTTCAATCTTCATCGGATATTTTATCTATCAAACAAGCGGGCAAATATTTAATATGTAGTCGCTCAGATGGTGCATTCCGATCGTCTGATATGGGCAAAACATGGGAAAAACTGTTACTTCCTTCTATAGAAAATAAGGGCTTCAGTTTATCTGTTTCAGGCAACGTGATTTATGCCATACCAAATAAAGGATGTTAAAAAATCAAAAAACCTTATAATAACTATTCATAAAAAAGGCCGTCGGTGGGATCAGTTTTAAATTCAATAAAAGTTTGAATCTTCTTCCCACCGCCTTCTTTGCAAATACCGACTTAAGCGATTAAACGTAATAAAACTTCCAAATCCTCAATAAAGTATTTGGAAATCAGCATCTTCGATATTACTTAAAAATAGAGCGATTAGGTAAATACACCAATCGCTTTTTTGTTGTCAAAAAATCCTAATCTAACATTGGATTATAGGTTCGGGCGACTCCACTGACTACCTAAATTATCCGTTTAATACTCCCGGAGTCACGAATTCCCCCTCTACGCGTTCAAAGCATACAATTTTAAACGGTTCATTTATTTCCTGCTGACCAAAAGCAGGTTTGCAGCTTAGCAGATATATTAAAAGGAGCAGGCTGATAATACTATTTTTCATTAAAGGTCAATTTCAACTGTGTTACTAAGTAAGTTCAAAAACACTTAAGTTTTTTTCGAGTGTGATAGCATCCCGATTTGGAGAAAGGGATAAGGTATGCCGAGCAAGACATCAGCAAAAAGTATAGATCAGCGCCCATTGATTACAATTGTAACAAAATTATAATCCAAAAAAATAGCGAAAAATTACGCAATCGGTTGTGTGTGCCATAACAAACGTTTGCGTAATTTTTAAGGTCATGGGGCATGCAACCACAAGCCATCTTTCCATTAAATTTTAGTTAGTTTCGGACATATTAACGGAAAAAATCGACCCATTTTTATGCGAAAACTAACCTGCCTGCTTGTTTTGTTACTGCCATTAAAGCTTTTTGCCCAACAGTTTGATCCTGTAAAAGGATTGGTTAAAAGGCGTGCCCCCTGGTTAAGCGAACATGTTATTTTCAAGTCATTAAAAGGTACCGGCCCCGAGATAGTTGAGCTGCAAACCGTAAAAAACAAACTGGTTATCACAGCCTCCGGCGCTAATGCTGCTGCCGTTGGTGTTAACTGGTATTTGAAACACTATTGCCACCGTTCTATGTCGCACATGGGCGACAACCTGACACCTGTATTCCCTATTCCAGTTGTTAGCAAAAAGACGACTGTACAGGCCGCGGCTAAGTATCGATACGCATTAAATTATTGTACTTACAATTATACAATGAGCTTTTACAGTTGGCCGGACTGGGAACGGGAGCTGGATTGGATGGCATTGAATGGAGTAAATACCATGCTTACCGTTGAAGGCATGGAAGCAGTGTGGCAAAACACGCTGAGGAAGATAGGCTACAGCGAAAAAGAAATTAACGATTTTATAGTTGGCCCGGCCTATACTGCCTGGTGGCTGATGGGTAATATCGAAGGCTGGGGAGGCCCTATGCCTCAAAGTCAGATCGACAACCGGAAACTGCTTCAACAAAAAATGATGAAGCGGATGCATGAATTGGGCATAGAACCGGTATTGCAGGGCTTTTATGGTATGGTGCCAAGCTCATTAAAAAGCAAGAGCAAAGCGCATATCATTGATCAATTAACCTGGGGGGCTTTTAAAAGGCCCGATATACTTGATCCTACCGACCCTGAATTTGCCCGCATAGCAGGCATATATTACAGCGAAATGCATGCATTATATGGTAAAAATATTCACTTTTTTGCAGGCGATCCTTTTCATGAAGGAGGCAAAACAGAAGGTGTTGACTTGAAGAAGGCAGGAGCTGCCATACAGGCATCCATGCAAGAATATTACCCGGGTTCAACATGGGTGTTGCAGGGCTGGCAGGATAACCCCAAACAGGGCATGCTTGATGGCCTCGATAAATCAAAAGTATTAGTGCAGGAGCTTTTTGGTGAATTTACAAATAACTGGGAAAAGCGTAAAGCTTATGATGGCACTCCATTTATATGGTGCAGTGTTAACAATTTTGGCGAACGTCCCGGTGTTTATGGAAAATTACAGCGCTTTGCTGACGAAATAGACAGAGCCCGAAAAAGTAATTACAGCAATTATCTTAAAGGCGTAGGCATAATGCCCGAAGGCATTAATAACAATCCACCGGATTATGATTTGATGCTTGAATTAGGCTGGCGCAAAGACCATGTAGATACCCGTAACTGGATCAATGATTATGCAAAATATCGCTACGGTAAGAGTAATGACCATGCCAATAATGCCTGGCAAGGATTTTTACAAACAATTTATCAAAGCCTTCCGGGCTACCAGGAAGGTGCAGGCGAATCTATCTTTTGCGCCAGGCCGGCACTCAAAGTTAAATCAATTTCCAGCTGGGGTACGCTTACCCGTAATTATGATACCGTTAAGTTTGAAAATGCCGTAAGAGAATTTGCCAAAGCCTCCCCTGCGCTCATTAATTCAGCAACTTATAAAATAGACCTTATCAATATGGTTAGGCAGTTACTGGCCAATAAAGGAACCCTTGTTTTTAATGATCTGGTAACAGCATATAACAATAAGGACCTGCAGGCCTTCAACAAGGCGAGCGGAAAGTTTTTGAATATGATCAAATTAACTGATGATCTTTTGAACACCGATCATTACTTCAGGCTTAATACCTATCTTAAACAATCAATAGATAACGGCAATACAGCAGAGGAAAAGGCAAACAATTTAAAAAACATGTTAATGCAGATCACCTATTGGGGCGAAAACGTACGCACTGAAGATAACCTGCATGAGTATGCCTACAAAGAATGGGCCGGCCTTATGGATGGTTATTACCTGCCCCGCTGGGAGATTTATTTTGATTACCTGCGCGGTAGCCTACAGGGCAAAAGCCTTCAGGAGCCCGATTACTTTTCATGGGAGCGTAAATGGGTGGATGAAAATCAAAAGCTATATCCTGAAAAACCTCAAAGGCCCATACAGGAAGTAGTTAATGAAATTTTATCGCTATAAAAACGGCTTATCCGCAAAACAGTCCTTTTATTTAAAACTAACGGCCCTCTATCTATCCGATGAAAAAAAACGCTTTAGCTATTTTATTGATCCTTATTGCATTTTCTCCATTATATGCCCAAAAGAGAATAGGAATAGAAACGCCCGAACAAAAGGCCAAACGTATATCCTGGTGGACAAACGACCGTTTTGGCATGTTTATTCATTGGGGGCTTTATTCGCAGGCTGCAAGGCATGAGTGGGTAAAACGGTGGGAGCGCATGACAGATGCACAATACCAACCTTATTTTGACGAGTTTAATCCCGATTTATTTAACCCTAAAGAATGGGCAAAGAAGGCCAAGGCAGCCGGAATGAAATATGCCGTGCTTACTACCAAACATCACGAAGGGTTTTGTTTGTTTGATTCAAAATACACCGACTATAAGGCCACAAATACCGCAGCAAAAAGAGACCTCGTAAGAGAATTTGTAGATGCTTTTAGGGCCGAGGGTATAAAAATAGGTTTCTATTACTCGTTACTGGACTGGCATCATCCGGATTTTACGGTTGATGTTTTACACCCTTTACAACCCGCAAGCGAAAAGGACGAAGATTACGACAAGCTCAATAAAGGCCGTGATATGGCCAGGTACCGTACCTACATGCATAACCAAATTAAAGAACTGCTTACCAATTACGGCAAAATTGATATGCTCTGGCTCGATTTTTCATACCCTGATAACGGTAAACACGGCAAAGGGGCCAAAGACTGGGGATCTGTTGAACTGGTTAAAGAAATAAGAAAACTACAACCCAACATTATCATTGATAACCGCCTTGATTTAAACGAATACCAGGACGGTTGGGATTACCTGACACCCGAACAGGTAAACTTAAGTGAATGGGTAAAGAAAAACGATTATAAAACGTATTGGGAAACCTGCCAAACATTTTCTGGCTCCTGGGGATATTTCCGCGATGAGAACAGCTGGAAAAGCACCAAACAATTAATTACAATGCTCATAGAGTCCGTAAGCAAACGTGGTAACCTGTTATTGAATGTGGGCCCCACTGCCCGCGGTTTATTTGATAAACGGGCCAATGAAAGATTGGACGGAATAGCAGCCTGGATGAAATACAACAGCCGGTCGGTTTATGGATGTACCGAAGCTCCGGCAACGTTCAAAGCCCCGGATCACACCATGCTTACCTATAATGCGGCCACCAAACGACTGTATGTTCATTTGTTAGAGTATCCGGGCAAAACAATTACTTTACCCGGTTATAAGAATAAGGTAAAATACATTCAGTTTTTGCACGATGCATCAGAGATACAGACAAGCAGCAAAACAACAGAGCAGGGAAACGACCTTGTATTAAACCTTCCGGAAAGTAAACCCGATAGCGAGATCCCGGTAATTGAACTGGTATTAAACTAAATCTACTCATCATCAATAGTTTATATTCATCATGATTCAGAAACTCCTGTTTGGCCTTTGCTTTTTGTTATGCAGCCAGATAGTGCTCGCGCAAAACGAGCACGAAATGTCAAATACATACCAGGTACCTAAAGACTCCCTGGTACGGCAAAAACTTGCCCAATGGCAAGACCAAAAATTTGGATTGTTTATGCACTGGGGCACCTACAGCCAGTGGGGAGTTGCAGAAAGCTGGACAATTTGCCCTGATGACTGGGTTACACGAACCGGCCCTTATAGTGATGATTATTTTACCTACAAAAAGGCATACGAAAACTTACAAACTACTTTTAACCCTGTAAACTTTAACCCCGAAAAATGGGTCAGGGCAGCCAAAGCCGCAGGCATGAATTATGTGGTATTTACAACCAAACATCATGATGGCTTTAGCATGTTTGATACCAAACAAACCGATTATAAAATTACAGACCCTAAGACGCCTTTTTCAAAAAATCCGCGAAGCAATGTAACTAAAGAAATATTTAACGCCTTTCGTAAAGACAACTTCATGATCGGGGCATATTTTTCCAAGCCCGACTGGCATAATCAAAACTATTGGTGGCCTTACTATCCCCCAAAAGACCACAACGTTAATTACGATCCGCAACGCTACCCCGAACGCTGGCAAAAATTTAAAGATTTTACCTATAACCAGATTGAAGAATTGATGACCGGTTATGGTAAGGTGGATATTTTATGGCTTGATGGTGGTTGGGTAAGACCGTCTCATGAAAAAGGTGATGATCCGCAGCACTATAACCAGGATCTTGATATGGCTAAAATAGCGAAAATGAGCCGCAGTCATCAACCCGGCCTTATCATGGTAGACCGCACGGTTGCCGGTGAATTTGAAAATTATACCACGCCAGAACAGGAGGTGCCGGATACCCCCCTATCCTACCCCTGGGAAACCTGTATGACCATTGGTAAATATTGGAGCTATGTACCTGATGATGAATTTAAACCCAGCCGTCAGCTGGTACAAACGCTCATAAAAATAGTATCACGGGGAGGTAACCTGCTGCTTAATATTGCCCCGGGCCCTGATGGTGACTGGAACCCTGTTGCCTATCAACGATTACAGGATGTTGCCGACTGGATAAAAATTAATGGCAAGGGTATTTATGGCTCGGAACCGGTGGCCCCTTACTCGGCGGGTAATATCTATTTCACTAAATCGAAAACTGAAAAAAAGTTATATGCTTTTTGGCTGTCTGAAAAGGATATTGTAAGCCTTCCGGCCAATGTAACCATCCCGGTAAATAATATCAAACAAATTAAAAAGATAACTTTGCTGGGCAGCGTCCAAAAACTAAAATGGAATTACAAAAGCGGACTGTTAAACATTCAAATACCGGAAGCTTTACAAAAAAGCACCACTTTAAAGTATAGTGGCGCTTTTGTATTGGAATACTAAAGGGCTACGCCTATGCCACGAAATTTACCTTGTGAGATACCATACTGGAATCAAATACAGCCCGATGAAAAACGGGAGCTGATGGCGTTTCTTCAATGCGATAGTCAATTAGTTTGAAAAGTATTTCGGCTGCTTTTACTCCTTGTTCTTTAGGGAACTGTTCAATGGAAGCAAGTGGCGAATTATCCATAAAACTCCAGATAGGTGAATTTGCAAAACTGATAAAGCTTATGTCGCGATTAACAACCAGATTGCTATTTTTAACCACCGCAATTGCATCGCGTGCTACATAATCATTAAAAGTGATGATGGCCGTAGGTCTTTGCTCTAAAGATAAAAGTCTCTTCATGGCATAGTAATTTTGTGCCGGTGACAGATCTGACGAAACAACAAACTCGTTATTTATATCTATTTGGTGTTTATGGAGCCCTTTTTTATAACCATCCAGGCGCTCTTTACTTGCAAGCAATTGCGATGGGCCATTAATTAACCCGATACGACGATGTCCCTTTTCTACTAAGCTATCAATGGCCTGTAACATTCCCGACTGCAGATTACAAGCAGAGTAATGGATATCCTCCATGCCAGGAATACGATCAAAAAACACAACCGGGATATTATATTTTTTTAATTGTTCAAACACGCCATAATCGGTGGTGTTTTTGCTTATGGATATGATAATGCCATCTAAGCGTTGGTTTTTCATGGCTTCCAAAATGCGCTTTTCCTTTGCGGGATCTTCTGATGACTGCCCGATAAAAACGTTATAATTACGTTTGCTAACGCTATTTTCTATCCCGCTAAGGGCAGCAGAAAAAAAAGCATCGGAAAAATCCGGAAGAATAACACCTATAGTAAATGTTTTACGTTGCTTAAAAGATATGGCGGTTTGATTTGGCACATAATTTAATTCGTTTGCTACCTTATTAACCCGCATAGTAGTTACAAGGCCAATGCTGGGATGGCCATGAAGCGCGCGCGACACAGTAGACGTACTTACCTTCAAGCGTTTAGCTATCTCTTTAATTGTGGGAATCTTCTCCATTTTTAATTGGGATTAAAACAATGAGTATATCTATTTAGTCCAAAACATCTGAGCATTTAACAAGTGAAGGATTATCATCCTTGCGGATTTTTAAATTTAAACCCAGTGGGGCAAAGCCATAATCCGTTTACAGCGTAATTACTTGATCATTGATAAGCACCTTTACTTATTTGCTTATTAACAATACGTTGTTTATTATCAAAATCAGTATCGCCGTTAACCGCTTCAGATATCACCTGACCGCTATTCCTTGCTATAGAGGATGACTGAAGGTGAAAATCGGGGCTGGATGTATTTATAAATAAGGGTGCTACTCCATTTGTTGAATTAGCGTCCCCGTTCATAGCGGCCATCCATGCACTATAGCCGGTATATGAAACGCCGTTCCATGTCCATTGCGCGGCACCTGTTGTATAATACAGATTGTAGTCAATGATATTGCCCGATCCGCTGTTGGTATACTTGTGAATAAATAGATCAGCAGCCCCGCCGTAAATGATATTATTTTTAATAACATTATTAGTGCAATCTTCTCTGATGCTTATCTCTCCTTCTATCTCGCCAAAAGCGCCCAATGCCTGGTTATTGTTATATAAAGTGTTATTTACAATGGCCGAGTTACTTGTGCCGGCACCTGTATAATTTAAGTACCCACCCATGTAAATACCAGCGCACCAACAGTTATATACCAGGTTGTTCCTTATGGTAACATGATCCGTGGGAAATCCATTTGTCTCGCTCACTGCACCAATCCCCCTGTCTGTAACAGACACCCTGTTTTTCTCTACTATCACATTTCTGCCACCATCCACATAAATACCTATAGCCCCATGCCCGCCAAGCGGCCCCCTTTTACTTTCAATATTATAAAGGGTATTGCCGCTGATAACACCGTTACGGGCATAGTTTAGTGCGGGATCACTATTGGCCGCATAGCCGCCGGCTGCATCAATGCCGATATTTTGAGCGTTATAGATGGTATTGTTGGTAACGGTAAAACCATCAACGTAGCCGTTGATAGTTAAATTTTCGCCATAACCGGTTTTACAATCGTGAATGGTATTCCCTGTAACAGTAATATTAGTTACCGGATCAGAAGTGTTTCCGATAACTAAAATGGCATTACCGCCCCCGTTAAGCGGCAGCTGAGTATAATCAATACCATATATGGTGTTGTTTTTTACGGTAATATAATCAGAACCGCCTTTAACCATAATGGCTTTGGGATCGCCTGTAGCGGTTTTGAGGTTGCGTATTTCGAAGCCATCTACAACAATGAACTTTGCCTTATCAATGGTTATCAGGGCTTCCCTCCCGTTAACGCTAAAAGCACTCCCGTCAATTACCGGAGTTTCGCCATGGTATGCTTTTAAGGTAATATATTTATCCATTACCCCCGATTTGGGAAATACAACCTTTTCGCTATATACCCCGCCCCTTACCATTACGGTATCGCCTGGAATGGTGTGGGAGAGCGCATTATTAATAGTTTGAAAAGGCGCATCAATTGTTCCTTTATTTGACTCCTGCCCGTTGGCAGCTACATAATAAACATGAGTATTTCCGGTAGTGGTAACATTACCGCCCGCATCGTTTTTTTTGCTGCAGCCAAATGCCTGTACAGCAAAACCAAGCATTAAAAAAACGTTGACATTACATTTCATAAGCATACTTTTTTAATTAAACATCTTACTGCTGTGCGCCTTTACTTATCTTATTATTTACAATGCGTGTATTTCTGTCAATATCTGCAGTGCCATTTATATCGGCAGAGATTACATTCCCGGTATTTTTTGCAGGAGAGCCCGATTGTATATGAAGATCAGGCGACGAGGTGCTCAGCAACAGAGGGTCCCGCCCGTTTGTTGAACCGGCATCATTGCCACTGGCTGCTTTCCAGGCGCTCAAATCGGTATAAGGTGCACCGTTAGTGCTGTTCCAGATCCATTGCGGAATTCCTGTAGTATAGTATAAATTATTGTCGATAATGTTATTGCTGCCTGTTGTGGTATACTTATGAATAAATACATCAACAGGCCTTGCATAAACTATGTTATTTCTGATCACGTTATCGTCGCAATGCTCCGTAAGTCTTATCTCTCCTTCAATTTCGCCAAACGCGCCTGGTACACGGTTATTCTGATATAAGGTATTGTTTACGATGTAACAGTTTTTGGTTCCGCCCGAGGTGTAATTCAGGTAATCGCCCATGTATATACCGGTGCGATAGCAGTTATATACAAAGTTATTTCGCACAATGGTGGTTCTGGTTGCATATACATTGCTCTCGCTTACCAGCCCTATCCCCCTGTCGCTATTGTACACCTTGTTTCGTTCAATAATAGTATTAGCGCCGCCGCAAACGTAAATTGAGATAGCACCGTACCTGTCAGGCCCCCAGGTTTCCGGGGTTCTGGTCATGGTATTATCGTGAAAAATATTATCACTTATCACGCCATTGCGGGCATAGTTGGTAGCCACATCTCCTTTGGGATTTAAACCATCGCCACCGGCAACAATTATCCCGATGTTTTCTGTATCATATACTTTATTATGGCTAAAAACAAAACCGTCAATATTACCGGCCAGCGTTACATTTTCACTTGTACCTGTCTGCGTATCATGTACTGTACAACTAGTAATAACCAGGTTAGTAATGGCGGTAGTTCCGTTGCCTATTGCCAGTATAGCGTGCCCGCTTCGCCAGTCGTTCAGGGATGCGTTGTTCTTTATGTTATAAATATTGCAGTTCTTGATAGTGATGTCGTGCGAATTGCCATTGATAGCGATACCTTCGGGATCAGTATTAAAAGTGGAGCTCGTAAGATTGCAAATATCAAAGCCATCCAGTGTTATATACCTTACATTGCTCAGCGTAACCAGCGGCACCCAGCCCGAAACAATTATTTTACTCCCGTCTATCACCGGTTTTTCGCCGGGATATGCTTTTAAAGTAATTAACTTGTTCATGATACCCGATTGTGGAAATATCACTTTTTCATAATAGTTACCTCCTCTTACCATTACGGTATCGCCGGGTATAGCATGGCCCAGGGCTGTGTTGATAGTTTGGAAGGGCGCATTAATTTTGCCCGAATTGGCATCAGAGCCATTAACCGATACATAGTAGATATGTGTATTACCTGTTGAAGGGATTACATCATTACTCAATGTTTTTTTGCTGCAGGCCATAGCCTGAATGGCAAAAACATGTATTAAAAAGATATTTATATAATGTTTCATTAAATCTATTCTAAAAAATCAGTGTACCCGCTTAAGTTTATCGCACTAAAAGCCAGGCAGTACCTGCCCGTAGCAGAAACATGTTTTGTGCTACGGAGTACCCTTAAATAAAACCAAACAATTATTAACTACTACTCAAAATTTTCCCGGCAACAAAAGGACATTGCCAGGGTTAAAAACCAAACTGTGATAGTATTTTCAATGCGGACCGTCATTATTCCGAAACTATTTTTCTTATCCGGTTGTTGATTTTATCCAAAACATAAACAGTTCCGTTTTTATCGACAGCAACACCGGTTGGCGCACTAAAAAGCGCAGATCCACCTATAGCATCAGTGTATCCTGCTGTGCCGCTGCCGGCAAAGGTGCTTACATCAAAAGTATTGGCCTGTATAAAGCGGATGCTTTGGTCGGGATTATAGCTTCCGCCGTCCCAGGTTCCGTTGCCTGCTACATAAATATTGCTGCTGTTATCAACCGCGATGCCCCATGGATAAGCAAATTTTGCTGTTGTAGCGGCTCCGTTTAAATAACCAGAAACCCCAAGCTGCCCTGCTATGATACTACCATTCCAATTGCCGGCACTGAATTTCCTGATAACCTGGTCGCCGTTAACCGATACGTATAAGTTGCCAGCCTTGTCAAATTTGATTCCAGCGGGATAGTTAAGACCGGATATAACCTGTTTGGTAGTCCACTGGGCTGATACCTGGTAGATATTTCCGGGACTGGAGCAACTGGAGTAATAAACATAACCTGTTGTTTTGTCGATAGCAACACTCCATGGCGACTGGTTGCCCCAGGCCCAGGTGGTTGCAGTACCATCGGGACTTATTTTACGGATATCATAATTTCCGGGATCAACAGAATATACGTTTCCCTGGGCATCAACAGCTACATCATAAGGTAAGGAGAAATTTGCCGCGCTTCCTTTACCATCCGCGTAACCCGAAACCAGGGGATTACCTGCAAGCGTGGATACATTACCGGCAGTGTCAATTTTCCTGATGCAATGATTTCCGGGATCGGCAACATAAACATTCAGGTTGTCATCAACGGTTACCCCGCAGCTTCTGTACCAGCTTTGTCCGCTAAAATCAAACATGGCATCTGTGCCCTGGCCGTTTGCAAAACCAGCCTTGCCCGACCCTGCCAGTGTAGTGACAGTCCTGGTATATTGGTATGTAAAATTATCGGTACTTGTTGCGGTTCCTTTTCCAATAGTTACAACAATAGGCCCGGAACCAGCCTTTTTAGGCACCACTACCATCATTTGTTTGGTATTAGCACCGATTACCTTCAGTTTAAACCCATTCAGGGTAACCGAAACTTGCGAGGTATCTGTTGAAAAGTTAGTACCGGAGATGAGTACTTCAGTACCACCCCCGCCCTGTGCAGGGATAAATGTACTGATACTGATAGGTGATGCAGGGTCATGTGCAGGAACTTTTTCTTTTTTACAGCTCATAAAAGCTACCATTATAAAAAGCGCCCCGGCAAGCAGGTATTGATTGATACCTTTTGCCAATATGTTTATAAATGTTTTCATTTGAATAATTACGGTTTAATTATTTATTTCCAGATCTTTTACACCCTGTTGGGTAAATAAGAGCCGGCATTACCAACCCGGGTTTTGCACCAATGCCCTATCGCGGTCCAATTGGTACTGAGATATTGGGAACAGGTACATTTTATTGTTCCACACCCTTTTCTGAAAAAGCGTTTTGTTGTAAAGACCGGTAAAAGCAAATCCCTGTCCCTGATCATCCGTATTGACATTCAATCCGTAAATGGTCTGATTTTCATCGGCACCCAACAACAACCTTCTTACAAGAGTAAAGTATCTGTCGCTTTCAAAACAAAGCTCAACCTGGCGTTCCCTTAAAATATATTTCCGCATTAAATCCTTGTTTCCAACAGCTTCCGGATAAACAGTTTCTATACCGGGTAAGCCGGCTCTTGTCCTGATCTGATCAAGATAAAGCACGATATTGGAGTTAGAGGGATCATATTCATTCAGGGCCTCTACATAATCCAGCAATATTTCGGCGTATCTCATGAGTATAAAAGGCCGGTAATTGGTGGCATCCTGCCTTATATTATCGGCAGGACTTACGTTTTTCAACACATCATATCCGGTAATATTATTACTTGCACCACTGGCTTTTGCACCGGCTTTACCGTTATAATAAAATTCAACCCGGCCTGTTCCGTCAATATTGGCATCTGATGAATAATAGTTTTTATCATCAACAGTTGGCGCAGGCAATACCGGCCGGCCATTATACTGGATATAGGCGTAAAAACGCGGTTCGCGGTTGGCATACATGTTCCATTGCCCTTTACTGTGCTCCCAATATTTGGCACCATTACTTTGGGCAAAACTTGTAGCTGTATATCCCGAACGCGGGTCATCAATGGTGCGGCCGTTATTCATATAAAACGCATCCACCACATTTTGGGTGGCGTTGTACATGCTATATCCTCCCGGCCCCGGCGATACACATTTGGTATAGCCCCAATAGCTCCATGAGTTTCTTGAAAAGATGATCTCGTTATTCCAGTTTGTTAAGAAAAGGTCCCTGACAGATAAATAAGGATCAAACTGGGTTCCGCCGTTATCAAGATTTGTAAATAGCTTGTATGCACTAAGATCTATTACGGCCTTGGCCGCGTCCGCAGCTATTTTCCATTTGCCGGCATCAAATACTGTAGGCGCCAGTGGGGTACCATCCGGATTTTTAAAAGAGGCAAATGACGGATTACCGTTCCACAACGGGCTTGCTGCCAGTAAAGCCAACTGAGCTTTTACCGCCAGGCACGCACCCTTTGTTGGCCTGCCATAATTGCTGGTTGAAGGCCATTGGGCAGGTAAGCCTGAAGCAGCCTGATCCATCAGTTGGTTAATGTAATCCTTGCATTCGTCAAAAGACGCTCTCGGGTACTTATTAAAGTCGTCATTTAAGCTTAACACTTCGGTTATTTTCACAACCGGGCCAAACTGTTTCATTAACTGCCAGTAAAACCATCCGCGCAAAAAGCGGGCTTCTGCTTTATATTGATTTTTTAACGTTACACTTAACTGGCTGGCCGGAACCTTATCAATATTAGCTTCAAAAATGAAGGACGACCGGATGCCGGTGTAATAAGTACCCCAATAATCAAAATAAGCGTTTACAGGGCTCCAGTTGCCAACAACCATTTGCCTTACATTTGTACCGGGGATAGATACCGACGACTCGTCACTTGCCCCCATTGCGCTATAATCGCCCCCATCGGTTTCTACAATATTACCGTAAATGTTATACAGGTACGATTCGGCATTAGCCCTTGTGCTCCAGATCAGATCTGATGTTAACAGGTTATCCGGTTTTTTATTAAGGTAATTACAGGACGATAAACAGGCACTCAGGAAGCATATCCCAACTACCATTATTAGTATGTTTTTTTTCATTTGGCACACTTTAAATTCTTTTGAAACTGATTTAAATTCACGATTTCTACAACGCAACCCTTAATCCAAGGGCAAGTATTCGTACCGGTGGATAGCCTGCGCCGTTAGAGCCAAGTTCAGGGTCCCAAAGTTTGAATTTGGAGAAGGTTAACAGGTTTTGCCCTGTTAAATACAGATAAACTGAGTTAATACCCGCCTTGGTAAGAAACAAGGGCTTATAGGTGTAACCCAATGTAGCCTGTTTTAAACGGACAAAACTCGCGTCTTTTGACCACCATGTGCTCGGCTGATAATTGTTACTGTTTTGATTAGCAATACCTAAACGCGGATAGTATACATTCTGACTCGGGTTATCAACCGTCCACCTGTTTTCAAGGATCGCGAGCATACCCGATGGATAAGTGCCCATGCCTGTAAACGGCACAATACCCGCGCCCTCTGCACCTGCACCGGTTATAGAAGAACCGTTTGCCATGATAATTACATTACCGGTTCCCTGGAAGAAAAGAGAAAGATCGAACTTTTTATAACTAACCGTAAACCCTGCGCCATACAATATAGTAGGAATGTCGGATTTACCGGTATAAACTTTATCATAGCTGTTGATCACGCCATCGCCGTTTACATCTTTGTACTTGATATCTCCGGGCCTTAACACAGCGCCAAACTGGGTAGGGCTTTTATCAACATCTTCCTGCGAGGTAAATAACCCTTCTGCAACGTACATCAGATTATCGCCATATTTGCGGCCGGTTGATTGTTGATAGGCATACAGCTGTTTCGGTTCGTCCTGCTGTACAATTTTATTATTGTTATAAGTGAAATTGCCATAAAGACGCAAGCCCACCTTGCCTATATTGTCATTATATTCAATGTTACCCTCAATACCGTGGTTATTCATTTCGCCCAAATTGGCAAATACAACCCCGCTCACACCCAGTATCCCTGATAATGAGCTTCGCTGAACTAAAATATTTGTTCGTCTCTCTTTATAGGCATCAATAGTGATATTCAGTTTATTGAACAGCCCTATTTCCAGGCCAATATTATCTTTCCTGGCTTTTTCCCATGTCAGGTTCTCAACACCTATAACAGTTTCTTTAGTGCCTCCATATACAGTTCCGTTAAGGCCTAAACCCACGGAGCCGCCGCTGCCATATTGGTTGATATAAGGGAACCTGGTGATTTGATAGTGAGATCCAATCTGATCATTACCTACAAGGCCATGAGAACCTCTTATTTTAAGCAGGTTAAACGTTTTTGAAAAACCACTGAAAAAAGGCTCCCTTGAAATTACCCAACCCGCAGAAACAGCTGGAAAAAAGCCAAATTTTTTGCCCGGCTCAAAGTTTTCCGAACCGGTATAACCGGCATCAAATTCAAGCAAATACCTATCGGCATATGTATAGGTTGTCCTGCCGGCCAAACTTTGATTGTTATAAGGAATAGAGTTTATAACACTCCCTGCTGTGCTCTGGACCCTTGACCTCATATTGTACAAAAGAAGCGCGCCAATATGGTGTTTGCCGAAAGACTGATCATAATTAATATTGCTTTCCAGGTACATGGTTTTTTCGGCAGATGAATACTGGGTATAACCCAAAAACTGGTTCCCATACCTCGACTGGCCTAATACCAGGTTACCCTGCGGGTCTCTTGAAGTTGCTAAATAAAGATCATTGGTGCCTGTTCTGCCATTGTCGTTCTCGCTGTACGAGTCGAACGAAAACCTGGCCATGGCGCTTAGTCCGTTGGTAATAGCATCCAGTTTCTGGTTAATAGAAAACACAGACTGGATAGTAGGGCGAAACTCACTGTTGTAACCTGAGTTTTGGATATCGTTTACCGGGTTGGAGCCGCCATTGTTGTAAGGGCCTGCCCATTTACCATCGGGGTATCTTATCGGGAATGCATTAGGCGGGGTTAAGTACGATTCATACCAGATATTTCCTGCCGAAATGCCGGGATAACGGCTGCTCACCAGCATCGCATCCAGGTTCATGGTTAATAAGGTAGTTTTGGTGATATCAATGTCAAGATTTGACCTGAAATCGTAACGCTTAAAGTTGAGGTTGGGGTTGTAGCCATTTTGTTTGGTTACTTTATAACTTCCTTCCTGGTCATAAAAAGAAGCAGAAACATAATACCTTACCGTTGAAGCGCCGCCGGTTACATTTAAGTTGGTATTGTAGCCAGGGGCCCAATTCTTATATACAGACTTTATCCAGTCAACATTTGGATAAAGGTATGGGTCCAGTCCGCTCGCTGTTTTCTGGATAGTTTCTTCAGAATATGCAGCCGGGTTGCCATCATTTGTAGTCGCCTCGTTATGTAGCCTCATCCATGATACGGCATCCAGCATTTTAGGCGTTCGGGTAAGGCCCGACATAGATGTTTCCGTTTTAAAGGAGATCTTCGGCTTCCCCGCAACACCTTTTTTAGTGTTTATGATCAAAACGCCGTTTGCGCCCTTAGCCCCGTATACAGCAGTTGATGATGCATCCTTTAACAGGGAAATGCTTTGAATATCCTCCGGGTCGATGTTATTATAAGCTCCTCCATAGGTACTGTTTACATCATCCCGCTGCACCCCGTCTATAATAATAAGCGGGTTTGAATTACCTGTAAAAGTGCCAATGCCCCTGATGGTAAATGACGCGTTATCATAACCAGGCTCCCCGCTTCTTTGCATTGATATAACCCCGGCTACCTTACCTGCCAGTGCATTAGACAGAGAGCGGTTTGGAGTTGTTATATCAGCAACATTCACCGTTGTAACAGCCCCGGTTATGGTCAGCTTCTTTTGTTTACCATAGCCAACTACCACTACTTCATTTATCCCCTTGGTATCGTCAAGTAACTGAACGGTCAGGAAAGATGTTGCTCCGGTAACCGTAATTTCTTTGGCAATAAAACCGGCAAATGAAATAACTAAGGTGCTGTTATCATTAGCGTCAATGGTAAACCGCCCTTCGCTATCAGTTATTATACCTTTATCAGTCCCCTTGATACGCACGCTTGCTCCGGGTAAAGTAACACCCTTTGAATCAGTGACAACACCTGAAACTTTTATAATGGGTATTGGTTGAGGTTGTGTTTCAACAGGTTTAGGTTTAATAATAATAATTTTCTCGTTTATACTATATATAAACGGTTGCCCTTTAAATGTTTGCTTTAGTACTTCTTCTAATTCGGTATTCAGAACATTGATACTTACCGGGTTTGCCTGCTTAATCACCTTTGAATTATAAAAGAAATCATATCCGGATTGTTCTCCTATTGATTTGAGAACCTTTTCGAGCGGAGCATTTTTTTCTGATAATGTAATTTTTTGTGCGTAACCTGAAGCACTCGCCTGAAGTATGGTTGCTACCAACAAGATGATGGATAGTTTCATAATCAACAAAGCTTTATTTTTTATACAGGGGACCCTATATAATGTTATTTCATAACATTTCATACATTTGAACTTGTTTGGGTTTAAGGTGTAACTGGACTACGAATTTAGTTTCATGGTAAGCCCTAACGCTTTAGTCGGGAGTGTTCCACCACTTCCGGCTTATTTTCAAGGTTACCTCAATGCGGGTAAAATCACGGCATAATGGTAACTCTCCTTCCTTCAATTTTAGTTTTAACGTTTCCTGTTTGTTCTATGATCTTCAACGCCTGGGCTAAGTCTCTTGAGCGAGACACCATGCCTCCAAACCTTAAATTATCTACATTACCGGTGTATTCTACATCAACATTATACCAGCGGGCCAGCTTGCTCATAATGCTTTTCAGGTCTTCATCAACAAACAGGAAATAGCCATTTTTCCAGGCTACCACCTCCTCGGTATCAACTGTCTGAACATCAATTGAATTATCAGAATAATTGATATTTGATTGTTGCCCCGGTTTCAGCAGTTTTGATTGATTTGATTTGGTGGATAATACCTTAACAGAACCTTCTAATAAAGTAGTTTTTACCGAACTATCGTCAACGTAGGAACTGATGTTAAAATGCGTGCCTAAAACTTCTACCACCTGGCTGTTACTTATAACCCTGAATGGTTTTTGGGCGTTTTTTGCTACCTCGAAGTAGGCCTCTCCGGCTAATTCAACACTGCGTATGTTCCCTGTAAAGTTTGTTGGAAAACGGAGCGAAGAACCTGCATTTAGCCAAACTTTTGAACCATCGGGCAGGTTAACCTGGTACTGGCCGCCTCTGGGGGTTTCAATGGTATTATAAGCCTGTTGAGCTAAACCTGTTGAATTTGATGGCGCGTTTTCAATAGTATAAATCAATTTACCATTGGCAGCTTTGGTAATAGTTACACCTGATTGTTTGGCCAGCTGACCTGTAGCGGCATCATCAAGGGTAATTTTTGAGCCGTTAGCTAAAGTTAATAACGCCTTGTTACCGCCGGGAGCAACTGTATGCTTAAATGGCTGCGCGTTATTTTTAGTTAGTAAAGAGGAATTGTCGTGTCTTAAGTAAAGAGCCAATAAAGATGAGACAACCAGAAACAAAGCTACAGATGCAGCTACAAACCACCTGCTCCTCAAAAAAACAATCCTTTTAGGGGCAGATTCCCGCGTTTTTATTTCCTGTAATATTTTGCTATAAAGCTCCGTTTTAGCTACGTTTTCATCTCCCAGTAAAAGCTCATCCCATTTCAATTCGTTTTTTTGAAGCGTATTGTAATAGTCAAATAAAAGCTTTTCCTCATCGGCAGTGGCCTGATTGGAAAGATATTTATTGATTAAGTTTAGCAGTAGTTCTTTGTCCATTGGTTAGTTGTTGCATGTAAGTAACGCAACACCGGGGGTACCCCCCAAAGAAATTGTAAATATTTCTTAACCATTAACAAATCGTGAAATTTTTGGTAGTCAGATAAAGGAGTGTGTTAAAAAGAAGCGTGCAAACGGAGCCGGGCATTGGCCAAAATTTTTAAAACCATCGTCCGCAAAACATAATAACGGCCACGCAAACAAAATCGCCCAACGTTTTACGCAGACGATTCAACGCTATAGTCAACTGATTTTCAACCGTTTTTGGCGAAATCTCAAGTCGTTCAGCAATTTCTTTGGTTGATAAATGATCTCTGCGGCTCATAATGAATATCTGCCGGCATTTTTCGGGTAATTCAGCAATCCCCTGCTCCAGCAAACGGTTAATTTCTTTTTCAGATAAGATTTCTTCGCCTCCGTTTTTGCTAAAAAGTTCTTCCAGCCTGTTAAAAAGATCGGCCCTCACTTTGCCGGAACGTATAACGTTAAACACCTGGTAACGGACAGCGGTATATAAATAGGCATTTAAAGAAGTGAGCTGCAGGTTAGCCCGTTTCATCCACAGGTTTACCAATACTTCCTGGGTAATATCTTCAGATACCTGGCGGTCTCTGAGTATATTGTATGCCGAAAGATAAAGTTTTGACCAATATTTATTATAGATGCGCTCAAATGCCACAATATCATTCTCTTGAATCAACGCTATAAGTCTGTCATCAGACAATAACTGAACTTCGGGGCTATTCATTCGGCATTATAACTAATTGGCAATTCAAAGAAAGTGTTTTTTAATTGTTTTTTAATTTAAAATCCGCTCCCATCCAAGTTGCTGATCAACCCTGGAACGGAGATCTTTTTAGCCTGCCCATCAATTACTACCACTTATATCGCATCTGCAATTCAGCCGGTATTTTGGTTAAGGCCTCCAATTTGTTATTTCGGTTAATTTTATAATAGTAAATAAAGTTAAAAAAACTGTCAAATGAAAGTCACCGGCAAATAAAATGCGGCAAAGCAAGAGGTTTTTAAATCGCCTATAAGCCATTTAATCTGTTTAGGGAAATGCGTACAATTTCGGCGGCATTTTTATTCCTTAGCCCTCCGATATCAAAACCGCTTAAAATATTTTCAAGCTCACGCAATTTACCTTGCTGGTTTCTTTCTATAAAATCGGCTCTCAGTACATTGATTTTTTCACAATCCTGAATACCTTCAATCAATCGTTCAAAGCGGATAGATGACCGCAGCCCCGGATAAACTAAGTAGGCATCCCCTGATGACCACGACCCGAAACGTGTATCTCGTAAAGGATCTTTTGTCCAGCAGTTGTAAGCCCATCTTAAATAGCCATCATACCCTTTGTAAGCTGCATGCCAGCCCAGCCAAACAGACTCTGCCGGTGCAGAAAAGGTAAACGTATTAGGATTCCCCTCTGTGCAGCAGGTATAATAGGTGGTGTTAAACCCCGCCCTTTTACGTGATATGATAGCACTGCTATCTATAACCTGGTTTGACGCTACACTGTAATCCACTAAATCTTTTTCAATTTCAGGATGATAATTACCTGCCAATGAAATTTTAAAATCCTTATTTGCACTTTTTATTAAAGCTATCGCTTTTCGCATATCCTCCAAAGGCCTTTCATCCATAGCGATGGTTGTTTTTTTAAACCATCCTTTCTCTTTTAGATGGTTAGCAAAATCGGATAGCATGGGACGCCAATGCTCATTATATTCTGCTGTGCCGGGTTTAGCTATGATGGCGGTATCTTTTTTCAGCGTTTCATCATAATAATAAAACTTTAAATTCCAGGGGATCATACTATAACAGTTAATAAACTTATCAATACCCAGCGACATCATAAAAGTTACCCATTTATCAAAAACGCTATAGTCATAAGTCCATGAACCATTTTTGTTTTTAGTCCATTTTATCATTGATCCATAAATATCATATGTTTGACTATTCCATGGGTCATAAATAAGTGTAGTAGTAATTGATTTTTGACCGGCATTTGCCAGCATTTTCATATACGGGCGCATGAGGTCAAAATGTTGTTTTGACCAGGGTTTTACACCGTACACCCGGGAAACCGAATAAGGATTTTGCCACAGATCGAGGTGGAATTTCCAATGTTCGGGTGCAGGCAGGGTATGATTAAGTACTTCCACGGTATAATGCAAAATATAAGTATTCGCCCTTCCTCCTTCCCTGATTTTCACATAACCTTTATAAATGCCTTTAACAGCACTAACAGGAACCTTAACACTTAACCAAACAGGCCGGGTAGTATTTTTAGCTACAAAAAGAGATCTGACGGGATCAATAACATCCGCTACAAGAGAGGAATCATGACCGGCCTGAATACCGCAGCCACCACCTTCATTATTCAGCCCATCGGCCATCACATAACGCACAAAATTTGCGCTGATGTTTTTTTCAGGAATTGTATGGCCTTTATCATCTTCAAGTTTGCTCCATTCAAAACTTAATTGTTCCAGGTTGCGGGTGGTCCATACCAGGAATTGCGTATGTACTTTTTCTCCTTTCCATGCTTTGGTTTGCCATTGGGTTTGCAATGGAAATATTGATGGGGCATTGCGTTTCTCATAACGAATATCTGTTGATGCAAAACTTACATAAACACCCGGCTTTAATTCATTCCAGCTTTTCTGCTGAACAGGTTTGGGATCCGGAAGCTCCTGGTAAGCCCCACTCATCTTAACCTGTGCCGAAACAACAGCACTAAATAATAACAGGATTACAGTAAGTTTCATTTTCATATTTCGTTATGTTGCAGTGAATTGGATGAGTATCCAGGTTTAATTTTCAAATTGCATTTTTCCAAAAAACTCGGGTAAATGAAAGTTGGTATCTGCTGATTTGATATTATTCCAGGTTAAAAAATGCGGATCCGGCATTTCATCACCGCATTTATGAAAATTAACCCGGCATTGCCTGCCATTTAATGATGTAATGGAATGATTGCAAAACACTGCTAAAGGTATCATTAGCGTCAGTTCCCATCCTATACTGCCTTGTCCGCCACTATCAACCAGTTTTAAATTAGTTTGATGCCTGATTGTTTTTATGGCGGCCTCCGGTAATAATTTGCGGTTTGTCCTGCTTGTTCCAAAACCCAACATGCATGTACCTGCGCAATTAAACCCAAAACTATAATAACCCTTTTCGTCTCCAAAGGATACAAAAAACTCCACGCAACTATCTTTATAAACCGGCTCGTTAGGCTGCTTATAAATTGCCCTTACAGATTTTTCATTTACATAGTATTTTATAAAAATACTATCCTCACCAAAGGCTATGGCAAAATGCGCATCCGGCTTATAGCCATTGGCAGGCCAGGGCGCCATCCCGATGTGATTTTTTTCATAATTATCTAACAAATAAGAAACATGCGCTATAGGACTTACTTTATTTACAAGCCCTAAAAATGGTACCGTTAATTCTTTCATTCTACTTTGGATGCTAATTGCGTATATGTTTTTGCGACGCTCTGAATTATCTGATCTAAAACAGCATATTGCTCCTCCAGCTTTTTAAGGAGCTGAAACTGTACCCTGGTACGCTGTAAATTATGCTCGGCAAAATACGTTTTATAGTAAATGTCACCTTCTATATAATCTGTAAGGAAACGTACTCCTTGCATATAAGGAATTAATAAAACCCCCAATACAAGGGTTTTAATTTCCATATCTGATAAAAAGCCACCCGCGCTTTTAAAATACCCTTCTGTGTAGGCTTTAAACAATGGAATATTCAGATTAACTTTTGTAATATCGCTCTCATCTTCGGACGCGGTATTTATAATAGTGCGGATAGCATCGCCAAAATCATAAGCAACATAGCCAGGCATAACGGTATCAAGATCAATCACACACTGCCCGTAATCGTTCATATCAAGCAGTATGTTGTTGAATTTAGTATCGTTGTGTATAATGCGCAGAGGTAATTTCCCTTCTTTGCCTAAATTCAGAATAGTAACCATCGTGTCGGCCCTTTCAATAACAAAGGTTAACTCAGGCAAAACTTCTTTAACCCGGCCTTCAACATCAGCCAGTACAGCTTTATTTAACCTATCGAGCCGCATAGCGATGTTATGAAAATCCGGTATGGTTTCGAAAAGTAAGTCAGTATCCAGGTCTGATAGCAATAATTGAAATTTACCAAATGCTTTACCGCCCTCATAGGCCTGCTGATCGGTAAGCACGAGGTCATAACTTTTAGTATCCTTTAAAAACAAATACATCCGCCAGTAATTGCCGGCTGTATCACAAAAAAAACACTGCTTGTCCTTTGCCCAAACCATGGTAAGCACTTCTTTAGCTGGGTTAGCGTCAGGAATTTCGGTCAGTTTTTTTTTAAGATGACTGGTTACCAGTTGTACATTATTCATTAGTGCCGGTACATCTTTAAATACATGGTGATTGACACGCTGAAGCAGGTAACCGGGTAATTCCGGATTGGTAGTCTTCACGTGAAATGTATCATTGATATGCCCGGAACCAAATGGCACAATAGTTTCAATGTTTCCTTCAGTGCAAAAATTAGCTACTATTTCGGGTATGTTATATGACATTTTCTGTTTTAGTTCGTTTCAATTACTTTTTAAAATCTGTATCACTTAAGTGCTTTACCGGCTTAGCATATTGTAAGCTCCCCGGATAATGCTTACTCCTTTAGGAGGACTATGTTGCATTTCATGTAAGGTGTATACGTAAACATTAAAGTTCTATAAATGCTTCAATACAAATATAAAAATATTTGTGTGCCCGCACACATTTTTAATTTTTTGTTCGAAAAAATAACTATTGATTATGCTGCTGTGAATTTATAATGAGCCGGGAGGCATTCATTCTCTAAAGCAACAGCTATTTTGAAGCGGTTTGTGGAAAAAAGAGATAGTAAAACAAATCCATAAGAAATTGCCTGGCAGTAACAATTCATTATGGATAAAAATATACGGAGTAAACCGCCAGAAAATGGTCGATCAATTAAATATCTAAATAAACAGTGTCTTCATCATCTACGTAATAATTCATATTTTCTTTGGTAACTATATCAAGCGGAAGGTATTTAATGATAGGCACTTCTTTTTTGAATGCGAGGTAATCCGTTAGCTGATAAATGCCCCAGTAACCCTGGCCTTTGGGGTTTTGGTTAATCAAAAAACTAATTGCGCCCTTATTCAGGAAATAGAGATTGGCAGGAAGTAAATCATATCCTATTATCTTGATATGCTTTATATGGCGCTGCTCCAAATGCTTTGCAATTTCATGAGCTTTAGATGTTGTTACAAAAACACTGGTCATATCTGGTGTGCTATCGATAATGGCATCCAGCTGGGTGATAAACAAAGCAGCATTAGCCCTGTTTAATTCAATCCGTAAAATTTTGTACTGGTGCTCCAGGTTATTTTGCGAAAAATAATTACGAAATCCCTGCTCTTTTTTTAAAAGGTGGGCGGCATTACTTATCTCTTCATCAATGTGGGCAATTAAAATAGAACAAGGTTCGGGCTGTCCATAATGAATAAGTTTCCCCGCTAAAAAACCACTCTGATACGAATCCTGACCTATGTAGCTCAACGGCTCGCACTCGGCAATTTGGGTATTAAACAACACAAACGGAATCCCGGCCGCTTTCCATTTCTCAAAAAAAGGCAAAGTTTCCCGGTAAAATATCGGGGATAAAATTATACCATCCGGATTATCACTGGTTAATTGATTGGCATTGCTTATAAATGATTCGACATCATAAGGGTCAAACACATACTGCTGAACAACTATGCCATATTGCTTCAAATCTTTCTCGGCTTTTTCAATTCCGGCTTTAGGAGCGTACCAATATGAATCGCTTTTATGATTAGGTATTAACGCGGCAATTTGATATATTTTATTTGACCCCAAAGCCCTTGCCATAAGGTTTGGTTCATAATCCATCTCTTCAATAATCTTCAATATTTTCTCTTCTACTTTTTTTGACACCCGCCCCCGCTTATGCAATACCCTGTCAACTGTACCTGTTGAAACTTTTGCTTTTTCGGCAATATCTTTAATGCGTACAATTTTATTCTTCATATTAAATCTACATGTAAAAAAGATAGCAAATTTAATATAGTTTATCGCATTACTATTGCCACAATTTAGTGAACTTAACTGAGGGCAGGGCTATTATTTTTTGAGATAAGGAACAAGAGCAATAGCCAGTTTTCGGTAGCCCGCCCCGTTTGGATGTAAGCCATCGCCAAAAAGCGACTCGTCAATATAGCCAGTATTATCAAGCAGTAACTTTCCGGGATTAATAAAGCGAACCCGTGTTTGAGAAGCTAATTCAGAAATTGCTTTGTTAAGCAGTTTTATCCGTTTTTCCATGGCTCTTCTGGGCAGCAAGCCTGACAATAGAATTTCAGTTGCGGGTTGGCGTACCTTTACCACCTGTACCAACAATTTCAACCCTTCTATTATTTCCTGGTCATTATTAACAGCTAAGTTATTGGTGCCTATCATGATCATCACCTTGTTCGCCTTAAAGCCATCAGTCTCTTCATGATATACACGCCATAATACATTTTCTACCTGGTCCCAGCCAAAACCAAAGTTTTTTACAGCTAATGGCTCCAGGTATTTATCCCATGAGTCTCCTCCTCTTGCTAACGGAGCCTTTGGCAAACCGCCCCAGTAATTCAATATAGAGTTGCCAAGGAATACAATTTTTGGCGAATCAGTTTTAATAAGCGTTAGTATTTCATTATGCCTGTTTCGCCAGTCATAATAGCCATCTCTGCTTTGTACAACAGGTTGAGTAGTTGAATATTTACCGATAGGTTCATTGATAATTGTGCGTATAGCTTTCTCATAGGCATTGGCATATTTTTCCATGCCGATATCATTGGGGTGCAAACCATCAACCGTTGAATTAATATCAAGGCCAATATTTTTATTGGTTAATAGATAAACGTTTTTTATCCCTGCAGTAATTAGCTTTGAATAAGTACTATCAAGAACTTTATTTACACGGTTATAATCAGCATTCCTACCCGTATCTAACAGGCCATCAACATTACCCCCACTATGTTCTACCAACAGGATGGGGACTTGTGGATGTTTTTCATTTAAACTTTGTACTGATGCTAATAAACGCTTTTCAATTTCCTTGTCAGAAAAGCTTATTAAATTGGGCATGCAATCAAGTACATATATTTTTGCATCAACCTCTGCCATCAGGTCAATGACAGATTTTTCAAGCAGCCCTGAACCTGAAAACCCAAGGTTTACCAGCGGGCGGTCAAGTGCACGCTGTAAAATCGAGGTCCATGCCAAACCAGGCCTCGACGCGCAGCCCCCCTGTGCAATAGATGTTCCATAAACAAGCACCGGTTTTTCTTTAGATAAAGCCATAAAATTAAACGCATTACCAGCGGGTACTCCTATTTCAAGCCAGGCTACTGAATTATATAGTGGCAAAAACAATCTGTATTCATAGCTTCTTCCCGGAAAAGCAGCGCTAACTTTTATATTTGAAAAACGATAAGTAATGGTGTCTTTAAATGAAAAACTACCGGGGGCCAGGCACCATTTTCCATTAGGATCCAAGGCGTAAAGATCCAGACCACTTACGCCTGTAGCCGGCATGTGAGACATTGCGAGATCACCCTTAACTTTATAACGAATAACCAGGTTGGAGGCATCTGTTTTAAACTTGATATATAAGCCGGCACTACTGTGCGAAAGGTTCCATACATTGGGATTTAATTCCCTTTGGGCACGTTCCGGAAACCTATCATAAGTGGCCGCAGTTTCCGTTGGCCATCCCTGTCCCTCTACAACCGGAAAACCCGCTTTGGCCGGGTCAAGCCATTTATATGTTATAGTAGTTTGAGAAAAGGATAAGGTACAAAAAAAGCAAAAGAATAATAAAATGAGTATTGATATCCGTTTCATTTGTGATTTATATTGTCATAATACCCAGAGCCGACGAACATATTTAGCCGATAACAAGGTATCTCCATAATTAGGCGAAATACTGTATTTGCGTACACGCCTATTTAATTTTCAGATTGCTTAATAACGTAAATTGGCTGAAAAAAAGCAGTCTATAAAGCCATTAATGAGCCTGCATTGCATTCAGCACCATCACTTCAAACGGCTCAAGTGTAACTGTATAAGTAGCTCCTTTAAATAAAGGTTTTTTAGTTTCCCGGCTGCTAAGTTTAGCATTATAAAAAAGATAAGCAGGCTTACTATTCAAAGGCAATTCAAAAACTTTACGCGTATCAACAAGGAAGGTTTTTGCTTTATTTGATGGGTTTCTTAAAGTTAGGACAGCTTTTTTAGGTGACCATGAAGCAAACCCATAAATATCTCCTTTTGAGGGGTCGCCACCTACCCAATGTGTATCGGGCATGATATCAGCATTTTCCCGCGCCCATTTTATAGCCGCCGCCAGGCAATTCCAGTTAGCGGTGTTTAATTTATGGGGATTAATATACAATTCCTGCAAGCTTGTTCCGGATCCAAAAAACGACCAGATCTCATCAGAAATATCTTTATCACTCATGTCAAATTTGGCAGGTGCGCCATTGTCTGCAATACAAATCCCATGATACATTAGTGAACTTAGCGGATAAAGGGAGGCGCGTTGAACAATGTTTTTATATACTTCGCCATCGCGATAATTAAGCCATTGTTGCCTGTTATCTCCTTGCCCCTCTGTATTTGTATCCCAGCCATTTCTCCAGATCACATCGCCATATTTGAGCCAGAAGGGCGATGGCCAGGTGCCTATGGTCAGGCTAAAATAAAGATCTGGTTTTACCCCACGCAAAGTTGACACGAGGCTTAACAGCGATTCCATATCCGTTTGATATTCGGGAGTTGCACCGGTTGATTTATCCCCTGCCCCAACACCATCAAATTTAAACATCGAGACACCATATTTGGTTACAAAGCTTGCCGCGGCATCTTTAAACCTGTTTGAATAAACGGCGCCTGATAGAGAAAACCCGTGTGAGTTTGTTTCAAATGGCGGATTTTGTTTCCGCCCATATTGCAGCCTTTGCTCCTTGGCCTGCTCATATCCCCCCCAGGGTGACATCCACACACCCAATGAAGCACCGTATTTATCAGCCAGTGTTTTGATATTATCGAAGCCTGCAGGAAAATTGGTTTTGCTTATTTGCCATAACGTTTGATTATCATCCCAGCCATCATCAAACAAAAATGCATTTAAGGAAATATGACGTTTCGCGGTAAGACTGTCACCGAATGCCTGAATGCGGTCCAGGCAGCCTGCTTCAGTCAGTTTGCGGTCGGCCCATGATAAATCATACCACGAATTATAGTGCAGCATTTGCCGGTATGGCACAGCCCTTTCCCGTTCCAGGTAATAAAGGAACGCCCTGCGTAACTGTCCCTGTAATGCCACTCCCCAAACAGTAGACGCCGTCAGATCCTGCGTCGGCTCCTGCCGATCAATATAGCCGTTTACCCACCCATCATTAGTCTCATATTTACTAATTGGGCTTTCACATGCAACAAAGAAATCCTTTGATACTATTGGCGATCCATCAACAATTCCTGACGGCTTTAATCCCGCCTCTACAGGGAGTTTTATAAGTTTTAATTTACGAACTTTTAAAGAATCCGTGACACTATTAAAGGTAAAAACCTGTCTGATGTAATTGGAGTTATCTTTTAAAATGGCCTCCCACCTTAAACGAATACCATATTTCACATTCGAAAAACCGGCTAAAATTTCTTTCCCATCTTCCTTTTCTGAAAGTTTCACGGCCCCACTATTGCCTTTTATATTAACAATTTTTAATGGGGTGCTCAATTCAAAGTCAGCAGAGTTAATTACAGTACCATCCTTTAACTCGAGCTCGAAAATGGGAGCATCTCTTAAAGCAATCTGCTTACGCTGTGCAACAAATTCATTCATGGCAATTGTTTTTTTGCCGGCAAGCCATTTCATAGACAAGTAATTGTTTTTTAAAATCACAGTTCCCTTGTTTGCCAAAGCAACCGCTTTACCCGGTTTTACATCTGCAAGAAAAACATTTTGAGCCTTGGAAACACTTGCCAGGCTGAGGCAAATTAAAAACAATAGTTTTTTTAGCATGGTTATAAATTATAAGAAAACAGTGAGCAGATATCAGTGTGTGCGCACACAAATATAGAATATAGCCTACAGTTAAAAAGCCGATCGAAAGCCATTTACCTTTTAAGTACGAAGATTAGGTGTTTATGTTATGCTATTGGGCTAAACAATCGTTTGCGCCATTTTTCAATGACGGGGTTGCATCAAGTTGCTTTCAAGCAGAGAAGGGATAGATTACCTGCACAGTATTAAATATGCCGGAATCGGATCACCAAGTTGGTGTATGCGATTCATGGTACATCTCTTTGTGTTTAGCGTCGTCAATATTTCGCCGTGTACTCAGACAGCCGTCCTTACAACATATTGCCCGAACGGCGATTTTGGTGCTAAAGAACCCGGATCGGCTCCCATACCCAAAAGAAGTTTATTTAATGAAGAAGAAGGGTTTGCTATAGGCCAGTGATAAAAAAAGCATGACAGCCCCTTGAGGTGGATCAATTAAATGACCGCCTAAACTCCAATGGTGAAAGACTGGCTTTTGATTTGAATAGTTTATTGAAAGATTGCGGACGTTCAAACCCCAGTTCATAAGCGATCTCCGCTACAGACAAAGCAGTGGCTGTTAAATATTCCTTGGCTTTATCTATCAGTTTCTGATGAATGTGCTGCTGGGCGCTCTGTCCTGTCAGCGAACGCAGCATATCGCTCAGGTAGCGGGGCGAAAGGGCCAGTTGATCGGCCAGGTATTCTACAGTCGGCAAACCGTTTTCTAATGTCTGCCTGTTATCAAAATAAGTATTCAATAACGTTTCAATTTTTGTAAGCAGATCATGGTTCACCGCTTTACGGGTGATGAACTGGCGTTTATAGAAACGGTTACTGTAATTCAGCAGCACTTCCATATAGGAGATGATCAGGTCGTGGCTAAAGTCGTCGATATTGCTCTCCAACTCCGCGCCTATCTGCATCATCACATTGAGGATGATGGTTTTTTCCTTTTCAGAAAGATGAAGGGCCTCATGGGTATCGTAGGAGAAAAAGCCGTATTTACCGATCTGTTTGCCCAGCGGATAGTTCCGCAGAAAATCAGGATGAAAGAGGATAGAAAAACCGTGATATTCGGTGTCGTCATCAAAATGGATGATTTGACGAGGGGCGGTAAAGATCAAACCGCCCTCGTCAAAATCATAATAGCCTTGCCCGTAGCCTATCCGGCCCTTCGTTGTTTTCTTGTAAGATATCTTATAGAAATCCAACAAAAAGCTATCTGGTATGCTTTTCTGGCTAACATCAACCTTAGTATTATCTATCAGGCTGATGAGCGGGTGCATAGGTCCCGGCAAGCCAATAAGCCTGTGGAGTTCACTGATGCTATGGATCTGTACCGGGGCGAGGCTCATCTTTTTCATTAGGCTAATTTACAGTTTTCCGTGTTCAAAGATCATTTGTCCCAGTTCCTTGCGGAAGGCTTCCGTACCGACCTCCAGGCGGCGGTCATAAAGGCGGTTGGCATCTTCACCTGCTACATAGCGCACCTGGTCTTTACCATCCGTAGCTGCTTCGTAAACAACAGCAGCGATCTGTTCAGCAGTCGAAAAATTATCTCCATTGAACAGCGCGAACAGTTTCTGCAATGCTGCTTCATAAGCAGGATGAGAAACCGGCTCCAGAGAACGGCCGCCAAAATCAGTCAGGATACCACCCGGCGCTACTGTTTTGATGCCTACATTGAACAGACCAAGTTCGAACGACATGCTCTCAGTCCAGCCTTCGAGCGCCCATTTTGTTGCATGGTAGATAGAAGATAGCGGAAAGGACAAAAGTCCACCAATAGAAGTTGTAGTGATAAATAACCCACTTTTTCGTTCCCGGAAATATGGAATAAAAGCTTGTGTCACACGCATTACGCCAAGCAAATTGGTGTTCAACTGCTTAGTGATCTGTTCATCCGTATACGCCTCCATCGGACCGATCAGCCCATAGCCTGCATTATTGAACACTACATCGATATCGCTAATTTGTAGCGCCTTTTCAACTATTGCCTTAATCTGTTCCGTGTCGGTTACGTCCAGCGGTAGTAGTGTAACGTTTTCCAGTTGTTTCAAATCGGTATCATTTTCCGGGTTACGCATGGTAGCGATCACGTTCCAGCCTTGTGTATGAAATAATTTAGCGGTGGCTTTACCTAAACCTGTTGAAGCGCCTGTAATAAATATGGTTTTCATGATGTGTTAAAATTTATATCACAAAGGTGCACTTGCCTGCTCGCCTTAATGTTTCCAAAATGAGTTTGTTTGTCTCCAAATTGACGGCAGTTTTATAAAGCTTATTCTGCAAGCCCGTCCTGTTAGCTGCATATAGTATTGATTCAAAACCGTTTTACTCTTTGCACGTTAACACTTAAACCGAATTACACACATGAAGGAAATTAAAACGACTTTTATTTTGCCCGTGGTGTTTGTGTTAACGGGCTTATTTACATCGTATAGCCCGGTTGCCGCTCAGGTAGGTAATTACGGCTTGATTTATCAGGGAGCATACAACAACGCCATGTTCCTGACCACCAAAAACGCGATCGGACGGGGCATCCGCAGCAGATCTGCCGACACCAAAAACAGCTGGAATGTCTCCGTTAGCGGTAAACCGGCTGAACTGAATTTTGCCTCTTCGGAACCAGTGCATACCAAAGTACTGCAAGGCCTGGCCTCCATGATGGCAGGCGGCGACCAAGCGAAGGTACAGCCTAATATAAACGTCCTGGCGAATGGCAACTTCCTGTACAAATTCGATCAGCTTTTGAAACAGTATGGCTTTAACAGCCGGAATTTAGGCGATGTGGTTTGTGCTTTCACCATTCTGTCCTGGCAGGCTGCCACGGGTGGCGATGCGGCCCGTTACCCTGCGGGTATCGGGATCTTCAAAAAAAACATGCAGGCCTCGTTGGGCAATAACACCGGGATCAGGGATTTTAACGATGCCCAGCGCCAGGAATTAGGAGAAACCATGTCATACATTGCTGTACTTATTACCCTGGCCAATCAGGATCTGGCCACAAAAAATAATCCGCAAGCCCTTTCACAATTACGGCAAAACGCAAAGGCTGCTGCACTCAAATTTACCGGCATGGATGTAACCCAATATACCCTGAGCCAAAACGGGTTTGTTGCAAAAACAAACCAATAAACGCCCCTGCCCTCTCCAGATAATATAATTAATTTCTTTTTTAACAATTCACAACCAAATTGCGGCAGACGGTGTTTAGCAATAAACGATATTCTATGAAAAACCCATTCAATAAAGAAGATCATACCGGCCTGTGGATAGCAGCGGCAATAACCGGCGCACTGGCCGGCTTCGGCATATGGCTTTATTTACGCAGGAACCAGGCAGCAGAACAGGAAGCCCATCGGCCGGAGTATCCGCAGGACTATTTGAAACACCGGCAATTCAAAAAGAAAAAACACAGGACCGATATCGAAGAACTAACAGATATCGCACAGCACGGTCACGCTTAATGAAATTAGTATAATATATCCTTATCGCTTACCCAAAAGGCACAGCGGTCTATTTATAATATTTAGTTGACAAAGTCAACCAAAATCCTTTGTTTTGTGATAGCTTCAAACCGGAGCTATAGCAATAACTAATATTCGATTAGATATATGAACACTTTATTAAAACCGGAGCTGTCGGCCATAAAGATCAGGAACAAACTTCACCCCGGCGACCTGGGCTACATCGCACATGTTCACGGCGATCTTTACGCAAGGGAATGCGGGTACGGATTGGAATTTGAAGCCTATGTATTACAGGGCTTAAGGGATTTTGCCCACGAATATGACGAAGCTAAGGATAGCGTATGGATCTGCGAGCACGAAAACAGGATCATTGGTTTTTTGGTAGCACAGCACAGAGGCGACGCTGTACAATTGCGCTATTTTATCTTTTTGCCAGAATACCGGGGCATCGGCTTAGGTAAGAAGCTGATGAATGAGTTCCTGGACTTCATGAAATCAGGTTCCTGCCGCAAGGCCTATCTCTGGACAACCGAAGAACAGCATTCCGCAATCGCGCTGTACACCAGGTATGGATTTAAGCTTAGCGATGAAAAACCTTCCAACTCCTTCGGGAAGGAACTGATAGAACAACGCTATGATTTGTTGTTAGATCTGTAAAAATATGGACACTCAAAAACATATTCAGGAGATAAGAAATTTCAACCGGTTCTACACCGATCTCATCGGCCTGCTTGATAACCACTTGCTTAACAGCGACTATTCGCTTGCCGAAGCCCGGATCCTTTATGAGATCTTTACGGCTAAGCAGCTGAGCGCATCAGATATCATTCACAACCTGAGCATAGATAAAGGCTATCTGAGCCGTATCCTGAAGAAGTTCGAGAAGCAGGATCTGGTAGCCAGGAAACCCTCAGATGGGGATGCCCGCGTTTCCCTGCTTTCATTAACGGGCAAGGGTTTAAAGGTTTTTAATGAGCTGAATGATGCATCCAACCAGCAAATAGCCGCTTTGATATCTGCTATGCCGGTAAGCCAGTTGGATGAACTGGTACAACACATGAGAGCTATAGCTACCTTGCTGGAAAGATAATATATAACATCTTACGCCTTATCTTCTCTACAATTCCGTTAAGTTTTCGCCCGGCAGCCCCCCCGCCAAAAAGGGCCAACTCCCCGCAAACAGCACTGTAAATAATCAATTATTTAACACTTGCATATATGCCGGAAAAAAAATTAAATTTGTTTAAGCCGGTAGCCATCCGGTTAAAACAAGGGTGTATTTTTATTGTTGTAATCCCCGAACATGAGCCCATTAGAACTCTCCCAAATAGCCGATCTTGGTTCGGCTGTAGCACGCCTGATCAAAAGCCAGCTGGTAGCAGACGGTACCGTCCATGCTGCCGCCAATCAGATTGTAGTATCAATCTCCCGTTTTGAAGTAGAACATCGCCTGGGCAACCTGCTGCAGCAAATCTACCGCTCGGTCGACCAGCATTTCCCGGTACGTAAGGAGCACCTGTCACTGATAATCCGTGATGCAGAAGGCGTTTACGAAAACTGTTTCAAGATCTGGAAATCGGGCTCGTGAACAGGTAAGATCAATTCAGGTTTCACTTCAATACCCGGCTTTTAAAATGCAAGAAGTATAATCCCTGCAATAGCATGCGTTTCACCTTGATATAAGGTCCTGGCATTATTATATCCTCTTCAAACCACCGCAGACCGGGTCATTTTCTGGTCCTGTTTAAATAGAATTTGCCACCGCCGCTCTTTTTTTATACTTTCGCCGCCCGCAGATTTTTATCGCATTACCAGCCCTGCTATGAAGAAATTTTTATACGGCATTGATTTTGGAACAACCAACTCAGCCCTCGCCATTTACGACGAAGAAACGAACGAAATATACAGTACTATTATCATTCCTTCGCTCATTTATTTCTATCAGCACACAGGGCCCGGGAATAGCCCCAATTATGTAGTTGGCGAACAGGCGATCTCGGCCTACCTGGAGGATGACATGAAAGGGCGCTTTATCAAATCAGTTAAACAGATCTTATCCAGGAGTAGTTTCACCGAAACCCGTATCCAGAACAAGAAGTACAATGCCTCAGAACTGGTAGCGATCATTTTAAAGGAGCTGAAAAGCCGCGCGGATGAGCTAACCGGGCAGGATTGCCAGAAAGCCGTTATTGGCAGGCCTGTTTTTTTTGACGATGAAAACGTTAAAAAAGACACCCTGGCACAAACCCGGCTTGGTAAAGCAGCAGAGCTGGCCGGCTTTGAAGAAATCCGTTTTCAGTTTGAGCCTGTTGGAGCGGCTTTCGCCTATGAAAAAAGCCTCGCAAAAAAAGAACATGTACTGGTGGCGGATCTCGGCGGGGGTACTACTGATTTTACTTACCTGGTACTTGATCCTGAAAAAGCAGGCAACAAAGACCGCACGAGCGATATCCTCGCCAACGGAGGGATCTATATAGGAGGCGACAGTTTTGACTCTGCCTTTATGTGGGAGAAAGGCACGCCGTATTTTGGCAAAAACACCCAATACGAGGCCACGCCCGGCAAAGTGCTCACCGTCCCCAAGTCACTTTTTGCCAATATTTGCTCCTGGGAACAAATGAATTTCTTTAACAGCCTGCGTATTCAGAAAGATATTGAGGATTACTATTATTTCTCGGGCCGCGACCCGCAATTTAAGAACCTGATCACCCTGATCGAAAACAATTTAGGGTATTCTGTATTTCAATCTATCGAAAAAACAAAGATCACGCTTACTACTGAGGATACATCTACGTTCAGTTATCGCAAAATGGATATCAGCATTGATGAAGAAATACCCTTGACCCACTATGAACAGATCATTGCGAAAGATGTAAACCGCATCTCTAATTACCTCGACGATTTTCTATCCCAAAATCACATCCAACCGAAAAACATCGACAGCCTTTTTTTAACCGGCGGGACTTCCATGGTTGGCAGTATTCAAAAACTGTTCAAAAACAGGTTCCCCCATACCAGGCTTATTTCTGCAGATAATTTCCAAAGTGTGGCCAAAGGATTAGCTTACAGCGGTTACCTGTTTGAAGGTTAAGTAGCTTATTAAATATCTAAGTACTTCTAAAATTGCTTTAGCCTGATTAACCGGATATTTATTATTTTGCCAGTATGGAACCTATTTCACTTTCCAGATCACAGGCCCGCAAGATCATCCTGCACGCAGCAGGGCTCGCACAGAAGGCGCAGTTCGGGACCGGCATTGAAGCCGTTTACCGGCTGATCGATCACCTCGGTTTTATCCAGCTTGATACGAATTATGTAGTAGAGCGGGCGCATCACCACGTGATCGCTGCTCGTGTGCCCGATTATGAACCTGCCTGGCTGACAGAGCTAACTACAGAAGGTCGTATTTTTGAATATTTCACCTCCGATGCCGGTTATATCCCGATACATGATTTCCGGTTTTCGCTGCCCGTTAAACAGGCTTTTACCGACCGCCACAAACCATCCGCCAAACAGGAAATAAATTTGATGACACAGGTGATGGACCGCATAGAACGTGAAGGCCCCTTGATGGTAGGTGATTTTGAAAACGACCGGCTGGAAGCCAGCTCCGGCTGGTGGGACTGGCGGCCGGCTAAAGTGGCCCTTGAAAGACTATATCTGGATGGTAAGCTGATGATCACCCGAAACAAAAGCTTTCATAAAGTATATGACCTGCCAATGAACCTCCTACCAGTAGACACCGATCTTACAATACCATCAGCGGAAGAATATGCGCGTTTTGTGATCAGGCGCACACTGGGGGCATTAGGTATTGCTTATGCTAAAGAGATAGCCTGGCGGGCCCGTTACGTAAAAGGGAACCTGGTAAAAAAGGAGCTTGCCCGGATGGTTGTGGAAGGTGAATTGGTAACTGCTCAGATAGATGGTTTAAAGAGTGCTCCGCTTTATATGTTGCCCGATCAGCCTGCAACCATCGAGTTATCAGGGGATGCGTTTATCCTTTCGCCCTTTGATATCCTGAACGTGTTTCGGCACCGCTTAAAGGACTTTTTTGATTTTGACTACCAGATAGAATGTTTTGTACCGGCCGCTAAACGAAAGTATGGCTATTTTTCCTTGCCGGTATTGTTAGGCGATACATTTGTTGCCCGTATGGATGCCAAAGCCGACAGGAAACAAAAATTGCTGATTGTTCATAACCTGCACTTCGAAGATGTAGCGTTGGATGAAACCGCTATAGATAAAATTATAACAGAAGTGAAAGCATTTGTGCAATTTAACCAATGCCGGGATATTGAATTTAAAAAATCAAATAACCAGGTTTATCTGCAAAGTATTACGAAAGGTTTTGCATAAATGTTACCGCCAGGTTAATACAACAAGCTGCCGGTCATTTTCATAACCGGCAGCTTACATAAATTGTACCCGGTTTTTCGGGATTCCGGGTAATTATATCAGCGATACCAGTTCTGAGATCCGGTTAGAGATGCCTGCCTCGTTATCATACCAGGCAACAACTTTTGCCATTTTTCCGATACTTCTGCTCATGGCAGCATCAATAATAGATGAATGCCGGTTGCCGATAATATCAGATGACACCAATGGTTCTTCTGTATATTCTAAAATTCCTTTCAATGAGTTTTCCGCATAATGCTTTAGGATAGCATTAAGCTCTGCAACCGGCACTTCCTTTTTCAGGTTAAGAGACAGATCAACGATCGACCCGTCGGGCACCGGCACGCGGTATGAATGTCCGTCAAGTTTTCCTTTAAGACTTGGCAATACATCGCCGATGGCTTTTGCAGCGCCGGTGGTTGAGGGGATAATGTTTAAAGAAGCTGCCCGGGCCCTGCGAAGATCGCGATGAGGAAGGTCCTGCAGGTTTTGGTCAGAGGTAAAAGCATGAACAGTAGCCATATACCCCGACTCGATACCATATTCTTTATCCAGAACATACAGTATGGGCGCAATGCCCCCGGTAGTGCAAGAGGCGGTTGAATAGATCTGGTCGCCCCCTATCAGTTCATTATTGATACCGTGTACAATTGTTTTAACGTCGGATCCGGCAGGCGCGGTAATCAATACTTTTTTAGCTCCCGCGCGTAGATGCGCCTCTGCTGCAACTTTGCTCGTAAAACGACCTGTTGATTCGATCACCGCTTCTACCTCTAATTCTTTCCAGGGCAGCTTTTCAGGATCTTTTTCGCTGATCAGTTTAATTGGTTTACCGTTAACGACTATATGGTCGCCGTCAACAGCAATATCGCCGGGAAACCTGCCGTGAACAGAATCGTACTTCAGTAAGTGAGCAAGTGTTGTGATATCGGTCAAATCGTTGATGGCAACAACCTCTATATTAGATTTATCCTGTAGAGCCCGCAGGGTCATTCTCCCAATGCGGCCAAATCCATTGATTGCAATTTTCATGATTAATTATTTATGATGTTTGTATTTGTTTTTTTCGATCTGTTAAAAAATAAAGACACGAGGGGTGCTTCAACGCTAATAAGTCATTTAGCATCGCCTGGTCTTTTTCACTAATGTTGTTGAATTGCCTTAAGTTAGTTTCTCATTTGCAGGGTATCTGTTTTGAAACCATTCAATGAGGTACGGAAGGAGCGTCTGTAATCGGACGGGGTTGTCATCAGGTGCCTTAAAAAAGTCCTGCGCATATTTACCAAACCGCCAAGTCCGCATTGCTCGGCTATCCTTTCTATGGATATATCAGTATCCTCCAGGTATTTTCTGGCGGTTTCCACCCGTAATTTTTCTATGAATCTTGCAGGCGGCATGCCGGTTTGTTTACTAAAAACGCGGGTAAAGTTCCTGGTGCTCATGTTCATTTTTTCTGCCACCTGGTTCACATCCAGCTTTTCGTGCAAGTGTTCGCTTAGCCAGGTCTGCGTTTTCTGAGCAATGTGCATAGGATCATAAACGGGAAGCAAATTACCAAACTGTGCCTGGTAACCGGGCCTGTTAAGATAAAAAACTATCAACTTAGCTACACGGCCCGCTATCTCCTTACCATAATCCTGTTCTACCATGGCCAAGGCAAGATCTATCCCGGAAGAGCCGCCGGCTGCGGTGTAGATATTGCCATCCCGGGTAAACATTGGTTCACAGTTTACCTCTACTTCCGGGTATTCCCGCTTTAGTTTTTCGGCGCGTTCCCAATGCGTGGTAGCTTTGCGTCCGTTCAATAACCCTGCTTTTGCCAGTACAAAAGCACCTCCGCAAACCGAAGCGATACGCCTGGTATTACCTTCATTCCTTGCGGATAGCCAGGTATAAAAATCTTGAAGGGCAGGCTGACTTGATTCCCGGCTGTCATTACCGGCAACGATCAAAGTATCGATGGGGGTTTTAATATCCATAGCAGTTTGCTGGCAAACCAGGCTCATACCGATACCGGTATCCAGTTGTTTTTCTGCTGTAGCTGCAACAATCATTACATCATATCCGGCATCAATACCATATTCCCGCAATATCTTATTGGCGTTAAAAAACACATCTGCAGGGCCTGCAAAAACAACCAGCATGGTGCTCCCCATGGTTACAATTGCAATTTGCTTCTTTTTTTGACAACGACTATCTTCCATATCCTTAGTCATAAACCAAAGTTAAACATTACACAACTTGTCTGAAAGGACATATTCTATACATATTAGGCCACATACATATGTACCAGGCTGTAACGTTTGGAGATCAGCTTAAAGAATGATACCTTAAAACAAATATTTCACGCCGCAATCATGGAAAAAAGTACGGTTATAAACCCGGTCCCGCCTGGCGGCAGGATAGCTTCAGTGGATGTTTACCGCGGCTTCGTGATGTTGCTGATGATGGGCGAAGTACTCTCCTTTCAAAGCGTAGCGACAGCTTTGCCCGATAGCAAATTCTGGCAGTTGCTGGCCTTCAACCAATCACATGTACCCTGGACCTGGCTCAGCCTTCATGACATGATCCAGCCCTCATTCAGTTTCTTAGTGGGTGTTGTACTGCCGTTTTCACTGGCATCCAGGAAAAATAAAGGCGCAACTGCCACTGCGCTTCTTGGTCATGCATTGCTCCGCTCGCTGATCCTGATTTTCCTTGGTTTCTTTTTACGATCATTAGGCAAAAATCAAACCTATTACACTTTTGAAGATACCCTTACCCAGATAGGCCTCGGTTACACTTTTCTCGTCATGCTCGGCTTTTGTTCACGAAAAGTACAGATCGGAGCCCTTATTATCATTTTAGTTGGTTATTGGCTTGCCTTTGCCCTGTACCCATTACCCGGGGCTGGCTTTGACTACACATCCGCAGGTGTAAGCCCAAATTGGGAACATAACCTGCAGGGCTTTGCTGCCCACTGGAATAAAAACACCAACCTGGCCTGGGCGGCCGACCGATGGTTCCTCAATTTATTTCCGCGTAGTAAACCATTCCAATATAATGAGGGCGGCTACTCCACACTGAGCTTTATTCCCACTTTGGGTACCATGATCCTCGGGCTACTGGCAGGCGGAATTTTCAAGGATGATCAAAAGCCGACAGAAAAGCTGAAGTATTTTATGATCGCTGCCATCAGCCTCACCGCAGTTGGAATATTATTACAACTGACCAATATCAACCCTATTGTAAAAAGGATCTGGACACCTGCCTGGGTGATCTTCAGCGGCGGGATCTGCTTTGGCTTCCTCGCGCTGTTTTATTGGCTCATTGATCTGAAACAATACAAAAAGCCATTTTTTTTTCTCAGTGTTATCGGGATGAACTCTATCGCTGCCTACCTGATGTCTGACGGCGGTTTACGGCAATACATTACCGATAACCTGTACATACATCTCGGGGCACATTATAACCAGATATTCGGAATAGCGTACGCCACGCTCATCAGCGGCGCTTTAACTCTGCTGTTGTTATGGCTGATCCTGTACTGGATGTACAAACAAAAAATATACATCAAAATCTGAAAGCCGGATAGTGTCATTAGACAATTTATTGCGGCAAAATACTCTTGCCGCAATAAACTGTAGATTCTTATTCGCCAGCTTTTGCTATCAAAGTTGGGGAGATAGCTTTTTTATTTACCACTACTGATATGGTATTTATTGCAAAATAAGGCATGCTCACATAAATGTATCCTGCCAACGGGCCTATCCCCGTACCCCAGGAGTTTTTAACCACGAAGTATTCGTTGCCTTTGCTGTCTTTAGCAATACCGGTTATTTGCATCAGGTGATCATCCTGGGTAACTTGCCTGTCAAACAGGTCCTGGCGGATCTCCGCCGTTGGGACCTTCTCTGCAAAAGTTGCAAAATCTTTTAACTCATCATCATTGTCAACCCATTTTGCAAGCCCCTTTTTCATCTGAAAGCCCTTGTTACTCACATCGGCATCCCAGGCAACGGTATAGCCTTGCATTACAGCCGTTTTAACGCTCTTTATAAACTCATTTAGCGGTAAATTATAAAACATGTTGCTATTGTAATTATCAGGCACCTCAATAGCAAAGCTTGTGTTATAAGGATGGTGTTTGAAAGATGTAAGCCCAATATAGCCCGAAAGTTTAGATGGTACAAACTGCTCTGCGTAGCTTTTGGGAGTATACGTTTTTCCGTTGTAGCTGAAACTTGCAGGCGGCTCCCCAAGGTAGCCGTTTAAAATTGATTTAAAATTCACTTTCCAATTTGCCGGGATGGTATCAGGATTGCTTTTCAGCAGATTATCCAGGTAGGCTTTTAATTTGGTCTCCATCTCGCCATCGTGGTTTAATACCGTATCGCGACCGATGCCCGGATAAACCTCCTGCGGCACAGAACCAAAATTATCGGTAGAAAACAACACGTCCTGCTGAATGCCTCCTTCGGTAAAACGTGTATTACCGCGCCTGCGAATGTATTTCTCGGCCTTGTCAATGTATAAATTGTAAACCGTGTAAACTTCAGAAAGGTCTGGATCTTTTTCTTTTTTGGAAAGCATTTCGCTCTCAACAAGTGATGTGGTTGCAAAACACCAGCAGGTCCCGGAGTTACCCTGGTTTTTAACCGGCGTTGCCTGGTTGTTTTTAACAACAGTAAACTGCGGTTTTGTAACGTCAAGATTGACCTTGATAGTAGGTTCCTGCGAAAATGCCTTTACGGCAATGGCAGAAAGTACCAGAAATGAAGCTATTTGTTTCATACTTTTTCGTGAAAGGATAAATGTATCAAACAATTTAATGAAAGAAAAACCAAATTAACCTACTTCGGAAAAATTTAACACGTTCGACATTCGCATTTACTAACCAAGTTTAGCTATATCCAATACCGTTCTGCCTTCAATTCCCCCTGCTTTCATCCTGTCAAACACCTGGTTAATATCATCCAGATTGGCAGTATGAACAGTGGCTTTTACTTTACCCTCAAGCGCAAATTCAATGGCTTCCTGCATATCTTTCCTGGTGCCTACAATAGACCCCCGAACAGTGTAGCGGTTAAGCACCGATTCAAAAATCGGCAATTCGAAATCGCCCTTCGGTAAACCGTTTAAGGATATGGTGCCCTTCTTCCTTAACACCGAGATCCCTTGCCTAATGGCAACAGGTGAAACCGCCGTTACCAATACACCATGCATACCACCGGTAGCTTTTTTCAGAAAATCTCCGGGATCCTGTTTCGGGCGTTTACCGTTAAGTCGCCCCCTAAATTCCTGGCCAATTGCAGCTTATCGTCGGCGATATCAATAGCGGCCACATGCAGGCCCATAGCTTTAGCATACTGCACAGCAAGGTGCCCTAAACCGCCAATACCCGAAATAGCTATCTATTCGCCGGGCTTAGCTTCGGTTTCTTTTATGCCTTTATAAACCGTAACGCCTGCACAAATGATAGGAGCCATCTCTATAAAATTGGCATTAGCCGGGAAATGGGCCACGTAACGCGAGTCGGCAATTAAATATTCTGCAAAACCGCCATCCACACTATACCCTCCGTTCTGTTGCGAATCGCAAAGCGTTTCCCAGCCGGTTATGCAAAACTCGCAGCAACCGCAGGCGCTGTATAACCATGGCACTCCAACAACGTCGCCTTCTTTAACATTTTTTACATTGCTGCCGAGCGCGGCTACATAGCCGATAGCCTCGTGGCCTGGTATCAGTGGCATTTTGGGTTTTACGGGCCAATCTCCTTCGCAGGCATGCAAGTCGGTATGGCATACACCGCAGGCCACAACTTTTACTAATATTTGGTTTTCGCCCGGTTCTTTAACCGGCATTTCTTCTATTTGCAGCGGCTGTCCAAATTGGTGGATCACCGCGGCTTTCATTGTCTTAGGCAGCATATTTTGTTTTTTTAAATGATCGGAACCTGTTATTTTACAGAAGGAAATACCAACAAAGGAATATCCAGACGTCCGGCCATTTTTTCACTGTGACTGCTTTTCAATAACCGGTGGATGAAACTATGTGGCCGGTGGACCATCACCAGCATATCAACTTGTCCATGTTCACATAGCCAGCTTAAACCAGCCTCAATTTGGCTGTTCCGTACGCTGCGATAATAGATATGCGGGTAGTTGGCTTTATTGGATACTTCGGTCATGAAATTGCCGATGGTCTCTTTCAACGCTTCCGGTATTGTTTCGCCATCATAAATATGGGTCAGTAAAATCTGTGCGCCTAATGTTTTGGCAAAGGGTATCAAATGAAACAAACTCTCCACATCATTTTTCGGATCGGTAAAATCTGTTGCAAATGCTATTTTTTTAAGCTGCGCGAACCGCGTTTCGGGCGAGATGAGCATCAAGGGTTTGGTAGTGGCTTCAATCATATTTTTGCTGTGGTTGCCTAATAAAAAACTGCTCATTCCTTCACCATGTGTACCCATTACCACCAAATCAACCGGGTGACTTTCCACATAGCTTTCTACAACATCAGTCACAATGCCCGATTCATTTTTGAGCGTAATTTCGGGCTTGAATCCGTCCTGACCGGCAGCCGTTTCTAAATCTGATTTTAAGCTTTCGAGTCCGGTAGTACTGTCCAGCAGCAACAGCTCAAGATCATCCATTGGCCATACTATAGTGCCCGATTGCGGCATTTCGGCAGGAACAATAACCGCATTACAGAGTACGATGTTAGCTTTGATCTGTTTGGCCAGGTTATAGCCATATTCAGCAGCATGCCTTGCATTAGCTGAAAAATCGGTAGCAACAAGTAATGTTTTCATGTTTTGAGTATTGAATGTTTTATACCACAAAACTGCCTGTTTTTACATTCGAAAATAATGACTGCGGTCACCATTCTGAGTGACCCTAAACCCAAAACAAACTGTATGACAACCAAATAGCCAGATATACATTTAAGTGCCCGGGATTTTATTTATTCACCCTCATATATTACGCCCGATGCCGGTGTTTCTTTCAATTCTATCTTTTTCAGGCCTGGGAGTAAAGGTTTTATTTGTTGCCAGATCCAAGCGGCCAGAAGTTCGGCTGTCGGGTTTTCAAGTCCTTCCACATTATTTAATAAGGTATGGTCAAGCGTGCCGATCACCGGAGCGGCAATTGCTTACAAATCAGAGAAATCCAGGATCCAGCCCTCTTTCTCTAATATTTCGCCGGCTATGTAAAGGGTTAGGTGGTAGGTGTGCCCATGCAGATTGCGGCATTTATGCCCATCAGGTACATGTGGTAAAAAATGGGCAGCATCAAATGTAAAGTGTTGGTAAATGATCATAAATAAGTTTCGATAAATAGTAAGGCTGTAAGATTAGGCCAAACTTATTGATGGATGCGTGACAGGAATCGTTTACGATAATAACCTTGATCATTGTTTGATAAGGCATTGCACCTAATCGCTTTATTATCCTTTATGGCAATGACAAGCATCAGCAAACAGCCTGTTTACCATCATGGCAGCGGTCATGCACCGCCTATAGTTTTGAGCCATAATTCAAATCCATATATTATGAAAACTTTAAAACTATGTGTATTGGCTATGTGCCTGTTTAGCACATTAAACAGTTTTGCCCAGCAAAAAAACGAGTGGGATATCCGCCTGCGGGCGGTAGGTATATTACCACAGGAAAGTGCCAAAATTGGTGTTATAGGCGGCGATATCAATATCAGTAACGCATATATACCCGAGCTGGATATTACCTACTTCTTTGCCAAAAACTTCTCTGCCGAACTGATCCTTGGTACCTCAAAGCATAAAGTAAAAACACAGGGTTCAAATCTTACGGCCATAGGTGGCGGCTCCTCTGCCGATGTCAATCTTGGCAAGGTTTGGTTATTACCGCCAACCTTAACTTTGCAATACCATTTGCCGACAGGTGCAGCGTTTAAACCCTACATAGGCGCAGGTGCAAATTATACCATATTTTATAATGCCGATAAAGGCCCGGTTGTACAGGCAATAGATTATCAAAATAAATTCTCTTTTGCGGCGCAGGCCGGTATTGATTATGACATCACTAAAACGGTATTCCTGAATATCGATCTAAAAAAACTTTTCCTAAATACCAATGCCACGGTCAACGCTGCAAACCTCACCCCTACCGGTAATCAGTCGCTGGCGCCGGTGCTAAAAAACATTAACGCCGACGTTAAGATCAGGCCGTGGGTAGTAGGCATAGGGGTTGGATACCGTATAAAGTAACATCCTGTTCAAACCTTAAAACAGCATTTTTGAAGGAGCCGGGCAATTGTAGCCTGGCTTTTCTGCTAACAGCAAAATACACTTTATGATATCAGTCAATAAAAAAAATGACGATGGTCATTTTTTTTAAACAGGCCGATCGCTACTCTTATGCCATGGAACAAATCAATATAAAACAAACCAGTCCTCTTCACAAGGAATGGCTGCGGAAGCTTGATTTTTATCATTTTGAGCTATTCATGTTAAAAGAACAACTGGATGAAATAGCAGAAGAAAACACGGATAGCTATATTTTAGGCAAAGCTGAGCATTTCACCGGACTGTTAAATACTCTCAAAAGCTATATCGAAAGCTTAAGAAACCGTGTCCGCGAAAACCAAAATAGTCTGGCATTTGATATAGCAAATGAGCACACTATCGAAAAAAACCTAAAGATCTTCGACCTTTTAAATGAGGAATGTATAGCACAGCAACAAGCAGTAAATGAATTAAGAAAGAAATTTGATCACTTCGTTGCCGAACGGGTGTAAAGCCCTTCGTTCATAAATAAAAACCTCATCCAAAAAATGACCAATATCACTTTTTAAACTGAATGTGATTATACCCCGCTTTCTCCGAAGTAATGACCTTTGATTGGCCGGTTAAGATGGCTATGGGTTTAATATGGAAAGTGCAGCATTGCTCAATGCGATCATCGAAAATGCTATTGATGGTATCATAACAATTGATGAACGGGGGCTGATCGAATCGATCAACCCTTCTGCATGTAAATTATTTCAGTACTCTCCTGCCGAAGTAACGGGCAAAAATGTATCCATACTGATGCCCCCGCCCGATAAGCAGCAGCACGACGAATATATCAACAGGTATCAAAACACCGGGCGGGCGCATATTATAGGTATAGGCCGCGAGGTTACCGGTCTGCGGAAAGACGGTTCACGTTTTCCTTTCCGCCTTGCTGTAAGCGAGGTAAGATACTCGGGCCGGAAAATATATACCGGCTTTATACATGATATAAGCCGCGAAAAAGAAGCTGAAGATCAGCTCAAAGAATACGCATCCCACCTGGAAGAAGAAGTTCAGGAACGCACGCAATCGCTCCAACTATCCGTTAAAGAGCTTGAGCAGGCTAAAGAAGAAGTCAGCATTTCGCTCGAAAAAGAAAAAGAACTTGGGCAGTTAAAAAGCCGTTTTGTATCGATGGCCTCGCATGAATTTCGTACGCCCTTAAGTGCAGTGCAGCTTTCCGCTTCACTTATCGAAAAATATGCCGGGCATTTACAAAACAACAATGTCAGCAAACATGTAAACAAGATCAAAAACGCGGTTGGTAACCTTACCGCGATATTAAATGATTTCCTTTCGCACGAAAAATTGGAAGCCGGGCGCGTTGAACCTTCGCTAACTATGTTTGACCTGGTAAAGTTGGCCGAAGAAATTACCGAGGAAATGCAGCTGATAGCCAAGAAAGACCAGAATATTATTTACCAGCATACCGGCAGCAACAGCAGGGTTAATCTGGATTTGAACCTGCTTAAAAACTGCATTATCAACCTCATTGCCAACGCCATCAAATACTCCGGCGAAAATACTTTTATTGAATTTAATACCGAGATAGGCAAAAACGGCTGTATCATTACCATAAAAGATAACGGCATAGGGATCCCTGAAACTGATCAGAAACATTTATTTGAAGCTTTCTTCAGAGCACATAATACCGGCAATATCCCCGGTACCGGTTTAGGTTTAAACATTGTTGCCCGTTATGCCCGCCTCATGAACGGCAGCGTTGCTTTTAAAAGCAGCGTTAATAAGGGCACCATATTCACCATTTCATTCCCCGAACAATGAGCAAAAAGATACTTATCATCGAAGACAACAACGATATCCGCGAAAACGTAGTGGAGATTCTGGAGCTTGCCGGCTACAACGTATTTGAAGCAAATAATGGCCGCACCGGGGTTGACCTGGCTGTAAAAAATATTCCCGATGTTATTTTGTGTGATATCATGATGCCCGAACTTGATGGTTATGGCGTACTGTATATGCTGAATAAAAACCCTGTTACCGCGGCTATTCCCTTTATATTTTTAACTGCGAAAGCTGAGCGGGTTGACTTACGCAAAGGCATGGAAATGGGTGCTGACGATTACCTTACCAAGCCATTTGACGACATGGAACTGCTGAGTGCCATTGAAAGCCGGCTCAAGAAAAAGGAGATCCAGCAGGTATTTTACAGCAAGTCACTGGATAATTTAAACCTCCTGCTTTCTAAGAACAAAGGCCTTGCTGAACTAAAGCGCATCATTGACGAACGCAGGACACGTCAGTTTAAGAAAAACCAGGTCATTTATTATGAAGGAGATAAAGGGAACGGACTCTATTTAGTGATCAAGGGCCGGATAAAAACCTTAAAAATGGCCGAGGACGGCCGCGAACTGATGACCGGAATTTATACCGCTGATGAATACCTGGGGATCCATTCGCTGTTATCTAACGAAACCTATAGCGAAACGGCCACTGCATTGGAGGACAGTCTACTATGCCTTATCCCTAAAGACCAGTTGGATGAGCTATTGAATTTATACCCCGAAGTTGGCCGCGAATTTATCAGGTTGCTCGCCAATAATATCCGGGATAAGGAAGAACAATTGCTGCAACTGGCCTATCACTCCGTAAGAAAAAGGATGGCTGAGGCTATGCTGCGCCTTCATAAACAATACACAGACGCTACCGAAAGCTTCAAAATATCAAGGGAAGACCTGGCTGCTATGGCAGGCATGGCGACAGAAACGGTAAGCCGTACCCTATCCGATTTTAAAGATGAGGGCCTTATAGATAAAAAAGGCAGTATGATCACTGTGCTTGATATTACCAGGCTTTCAAAAATGAGAAACTGACCAGCACTTTTTAGGTTGATGCGACTACAGGATCCGAATAGAAACTCAAATTTCTATGACTTGCAACAAAAAAAACTTTGATAGGTACCGTTCGCCAATTTGTCAGCTAAGATCGCAAGTTCTGATGAGTCAGATGATATTCTAATTTTGTTTATGATTTACCGGCCGGGTCATAAACCAGGAGGTAACGAGCGGATCAGATTGGTTAAATATTGATTTCCTAAAACTTTCTTTTTGATGAGCATTAATGTGATTACGTAATCCTTAATTGTTTTAATTGTGATTGTCGGGCCTGCGCGTCTTTCTTATTGCTGGTTAGCTATCGCTATCCTCCGAATCGTCCAACAAGATGCGTACCGACGGCGTATACAGATCTTCGTTTTGCCCGGTCCGTTGGGCCCAGAAAAATGCAATAAGGAAAATGAGTGCAAGCACTACACTGCACCCTATCAGGAAATAAATGATGCTCATGATAAATGCCTTTTTTTAGCCGCGAAATGTGTGGCCAGACTGGTGAACGAAATAATAGTTACCGTACTTACCGGCATCAGTATTGCCGCAAACAAGGGCGAAAGCTTACCGGTGACAGCATAGCTTAAACCAATAAAATTATAGGTTAGGGAGATCAGGAAAGATGCATGAATGATTCGTACCGTATCTTTCGAAAACTGTAAAAATGCCGGTAACCTGCCAAACGACCGGCCATCCATAATGGCATCGCTGCCCGGGGAAAAGTTGTTTACGTTATCGGTTACGGCTATGCCCAGGTCACTTTGTTTAAGCGCACCCGCATCGTTCAATCCATCGCCTATCATCATCACCTTAGCGCCCTGTTGTTGAAGCTTGCCAATAAAATCAAGCTTATCCTGGGGCGACTGGTTAAAAAACAGATTATCAGTTGTTTTAAAAAAACGAATCAGCTCAAAGCGTTCATGATCCTGGTCGCCCGATAAAAGGTATAATTTATAGTCCTGCTCAAGGTTGTTGATATTTTTCAGCCCTTCGCGGTATTGATGGGCAAAGGCAAAATATCCCCGATAATTACCATCTACCGAAACATGAACTTTAGTACCCGCCGAAGTATCCCTGCTATACCCTGAAACATGCTGTTCGCTCCCGATCCGTACCTGGTGACCGTTCACCGAAGCAGTAATTCCCCGGCCTGCTGCTTCAGTAAGGCCCGTTATCGGTAAACGCTTGTGGCTGCCAAGGTACCTGCATATCATTCTGCTTAGCGGGTGATTGGAATGCATACAAACATTGTAAACCAGTTCCCGGTCTGTTTCGCTTAACTGGGCATTCAACTGAACATGATCATTATCGCTTGTAGTAATGGTACCCGTTTTATCCATCACAATTGTATCGATAGCAGCCATTTGTTCAACAACAGCGGTATTTTTCAGGTAGAAAAGGTTCCGATCAAAAATGTTTAGCGCTGCCGACATGGTGAATGGCGTACTCAAAGCCAGCGCACAAGGGCAGGCAACTATAAGCACCGCTGTAAAGGCGGCTATGCCCCTGTTTACATTGGTTGGCAGCCAAAACAGTAGCGAGGCTGTGGCTATCATCAATAAAACAATGGTAAAATACTTGCTCACCTTTTGGTTAAAGGTTTGCATCCGGTTGTCCTGCTTGTGGTTAAAGGCCTCGTTGTTCCAGAGTTGGGTGAGGTAACTTTGCGATACAGGCTTTACCACTTCCAGCTCAATAGCTTCGCCGGTTTGGCGGCCACCTGCATAAATAATTTCGCCCCAGGTTTTGTTTATTGGTACGGCTTCACCGGTTACAAAACTGAAGTCTACAAGTGCGTGTCCTTTCAACAATATGGCGTCGGCTGGGATGATCTCGTTATTTCGGATCAGGATGCGATGCCCGGTATGCAGATCTGAAAGCGGAACAGGTTTTTCCTTTTCATCGGCAATAGTATTAACCGCTACCGGAAAAAACGAACGGTAATCACGCTCGAATGAGATATGATGATAGGTTTTCTTTTGAACAAATTTGCCTATCAGCAAGAAGAACACCAGCCCGCAGAGTGTATCGGCAAAGCCTGCCCCGGTATGCGTGATCACTTCAAAAACAGTACGTACAAAAAGTACCGCGATTCCCAAAGCCAGCGGAAAATCAATGTTCAACGATTTACGGCGAAGGTTTTGCCATGCCGAAACAAAGTATTCCCGGCCACTGTAAAAAACCACCGGCAAACTAAACAACACATTTAACCAGCCAAAAAAATGCCTGAATGATTGTTCATGCGCCGATATTCCAAAATACTCTGGAAAGCTCAGCAGCATCACATTGCCAAAGCAAAATCCGGCCACCGCTATTTTTTGAACCAGGTGATCTTTAGTGGCAGCATTTTGTTCTTTAATAACATCCTGTAAGCTGATCAATGGTTCATAGCCTATATCGTACAATAGCTCGACCAGTTGCTGCAGGTTTTGCCGGTGATGATCAAAGCGGATATTAAGCTGCTTTTTTAAAAAATCAACCCGGCAATAATGTACGGCAGGATTGATTTTATTGAGCTTTTCCAGCAGCCACAGGCATGAGCTGCAATGGATATGCGGTATATAAAAAGTAACCATGGTAACCTGCTGATCGGTATAGTCGATAAGCTGGCTTACTATAGATGGTTCGGACAGATAGTCGAAACGCCTGTCGATCCGGGCACGGGTAGCGCCGGGATGATCATTATAAGTGTAATAGTTGCAAAGCTGGCTTTCTGACAGCAGCTGGTAAACACTTTTACAGCCGTGGCAGCAAAAATGCTTATCGTCCAGTATATAGGTTTTGGTTAAACAATCGTCACCGCAATGGTAACAGCTTATTTTTTCAATAGTTGGGCTTCCGGTCATGCTGTGTATGCTTTCAGGCTCAAAACTGCCCTATAAATGCCGAATAAATAATGACGAGCAATTGCCGAAAATGTGATATCCGTCAGTTTTTGAAGCTTGCACCCCACATAGTTTTGGGAACCGGAACACAGGTTCCAACAAAACAAAAAATCTGCATGAGCCATACATTTCATATCCCGGTATTAGGATTAGGATATTCTGTTGATACCCCATTAAAAGTTGCACGTTACGGCATCTCGTCGGTTATTTCGATAGTAGATGATGAACTGATTGAAAGGATGCGGGAGTATCATACATTAAGCAACAATGAACCATTCACGCCGATACCTAAATCAACTCCCGATGCCCGTGCCAAACGGATCACTGCATACCTTAACCTGGTTAATGAGTTGGTAAGCCGGCAATTCGATCAACTAAAAAATGAAGCATTTGAACCAGGTACCGACATTACCCGGTACTTTGAACTTTTGCCCGATTCATCACAGCTTAAACAAGGTTATGAGTTGATGCTGGAGTATCCTGATGGCGACCGCAAGCAGATCTTTCAAAATATTCTGCGTAAAAAGATGTGCATCGGCGCTATCGACGTAAACATTATGTCGAAGGTAGACAAGATGAATTTTGATGCCGATGGGAACTATCTTGGTGATGAAAATACCGACGCGCTCACAGCACTGCGTGGCTTTGTTAACAGTTCGTTGCATTCATCAATTATACTATCAGCCGGGATGAACCCGAGGCTATATAGCTACCTGGAAACTTTCAATGAATTTTTACCTGATGATGAAGGTCATTTCAGCAAGCAGATCATTCTTAAGGTAAGCGATTTTCGTTCGGCATTTATACAAGCCAAGTTTCTGGCAAAAAAAGGATTGTGGGTGTCAGAATTCAGGGTTGAATCGGGATTAAACTGCGGAGGACATGCTTTTGCCACCGAAGGCTTTTTGCTCGGGCCAATACTGGAAGAGTTTAAGGAGAAACGGGCTGAAATGACCGCCGAGCTTTTTCAATTATATACAACTGCCTTAACAACTAAAAACATTGCCTATACAGTTGTGCCCCAACAACGTTTAACTGTACAAGGCGGCATCGGCACAGCCGAAGAAAATAACTTTTTGATGGAACACTACCAGCTTGATGCCACCGGCTGGGGAAGCCCGTTCTTGTTAGTTCCGGAAACTACCAACGTTGATGAGCAAACTCTAACGCAGCTTGCAGGTTCTTCTACCGAAGATTTTTATGTAAGCGCGGCTTCGCCATTAGGGATTTTGTTCAATAATTTCAGGCCCAACAGTATGGAACAGCTGCGATTAAAACGACTGCAAATGAACCGGCCCGGTAGTCCCTGCACCAAAAAATATTTAGTTACCAATACTGAATTTACCGACCAGCCCATCTGCACTGCATCAAGGGAATATCAAAACTTAAAGATCAAACAACTCCAATCGCTTAACCTGCCACAGGATGAGTTGCAACAGCAGATTGATACAGTAACCGAGAAAATTTGCCTTTGCGAGGGTTTATGTACATCGGCCTATATCAAATACGAGATCCTGAAATCTAAGGAAACACCTGCCGTAGCCGTATGTCCCGGCCCCAACCTGGCCTATTTCAACAGGTTGTATACGCTTGACGAAATGGTAAAGCATATTTATGGTAAGCTGAACCTGCTGGAGAAAGTAAAGCGGCCGCATATGTTCATTAAAGAGCTTGATCTTTACATCGAATATTTGCAAACCGACATCAAATCGCATTTAGTAAACCTTACAGATAAGAAAAAGAAACAATTAGATAAGTTTAAAGCCCAGCTACAGGAAGGCATCAGTTACTACAAACAGCTATTTCATAAGCCTGTAGCTGTGTTAAACTTTAATATGGATTGGATTAAAGAATTAAGCACGTTTGAAGAGGCTTTAGATCATTTATTGATTCCTTAAAATCCCCCAGGTGGCTTAACATTTATATGAACTCAGCTGCCGTCGCCCGGCGGGTTTCGCTGAATTCATTAATACATTAACCAATTAATATATAATATAAAGAACGAGGCGAATTGTGACAGGTTATTAAGCTTTACTGATCAGCGCTAATGACAGCGCGGCAATATCTCCAATATTTTCGGAGAGGCCTGCAGGTACAATCCTGCAAGTGCTCACCGATTCTTTATAAGCTTCCCTTTTGATCACCTCAAGCATCGCCGGCTCAAGGAGCTGGCGGGCCCGTCCATATATGCTGCCAAGAATGATCATTTCCGGGTTAAGGATATCTATTAGCAGGGCAAGCCCCCGGCCAAGGTATTCGGCGCAGGTTTTGTATACTTCAATAGCAACGGGATCGCCACTGAAGGCGGCATCCGCAATGGATTTGGCTGTAATGGCCGGTAGCTCGTCTATGCTTCTACAAAAACCCACCTGCTCGCCTACCTGTAATTTTTCCAGGGCTTTGATCTGTCCTAACTGGGCAATGCCGCCGCCGCTGCAATATCCTTCAAATGAACCGGCTTTGCCGAAACCAACCGGTCCCATATCTGCAAGCCGCATATGCCCAACCTCACCGGCCAGATCACCCGGCCCCGAATACAGGCGACCGTCAAGAATGAGCCCTGCTCCCATACCGGTCCCGAAGGTTAAAAAGATGAGGTTATCAACGCCTTTACCGGCGCCATATTTCCACTCGGCTACCGCACAGGCATTAGCATCATTTTGCAGTAAGGTTTTTATTTTAAACCTTTCTTCGGCCATTTTTACAATAGGCACCTCATCCCAGCCTATTAAATTAGGCGGGGACAGGATGAGTCCCTTTTTACTGCTCAATGGCCCTCCGCAGCTGATTCCAATTCCATCCAGTTGTTGCTTCTGTACATTATGCTGCGATAGCAGCTCTTCTGCCGAGGTAAACAGCAGTTCAATCATTTCGTAAACCGGCTTGTTTGTGGGCATAGCTTGTTTGTCCACAATAGCGATATCTCCATCGGCAGCAACCTTACCTAATATTACCGCGCATTTTGTGCCTCCAATGTCAAATCCTAACAGCATATATTTATTAATTTTCTTTAAGTGGGCTTACCGTGATCGATTTAAAATTCACTTTGCCATGTTTAGCATAAAACCAGGCAAAACTTCCGTTTTGCTCATAAGTACGGTTAACAATGGTGCGTTTGTGGTTAACATCTACATCAATGATCCCGTCTTTCATTACGATATCTACTTTAAAAGGTTTATCCAAACCATCAACACCCTCTATTGTGGTGTTGCCTAACCTCACTGTTTTACTACTTGCAGAAAAATTTAGCCTATAGCCGCCAGCAGCTCCCTCACCCGAACGCAGATAAATGCCAAATTCTTCATTGGCAGCAGTCGGCTCAATCTCTAAAGTAATGCGGCAATTAAGCGGTATATTTTCGATATGTGCCGAACCCACACCTCCCGGTGAATTAATGGCAACACCATTATTGCCAATTGGAGAAGACTGCAGATCGGTAGAGATCTTTGTATTTAACGCATCACCAGTTTCCGGGATCATCTCCTGCGGGAAAGCTGTATCCAAGGTACCATCTGCTTCCTGAAAAACTTCCCTGAATAATGAGTTACCGCCAAAAATTTCATGGTTGTCATCTTTACTTTCAAACCGGTTTGGCACCCAGGCTGCCGCAATCCTCCTTCCGTTTTTAAACTCGGCCGTTTTAACCACGTTCGACCAATCTTCATTCAGGGCCTGGTAACGCGGGGCCTCCCATGGGCCGTAAGCGTTTCGGGATTTTACGTAAGATGTGTTACTGTTATCGCTGTAAACAAGATAATACCATCCCTTCCAAAAGAAATAATCAGGGCACTCGGGTGTAGATGGCTGCCCGGTCAAAATCGGGTCATGCACTGTCCAGGTTTTCAGGTCCTTTGACGACAGGTGCACCAGTGCACCTCCATTGTTTTTCATCACCGGATTTTCCTGCCAGCTGGATACAAACAAATGGAACTCTCCTGTTTTTTCATCTACAAAAACTTTAGGGTCCCTGAAATCACGTTTGCTATAACCCGGAGCCGAAGTATAGAAAGGGTTTGGTTTTTGCTTTTCAAAGTTCACCCCATCGTTGCTGATAGCATAGCTCAATTGCTCATTCACTTTACCATCATTAAGTAAGCGGGTAGCATAAAACGCGTAGTATTTCCCTTTATGGTATACAACAGATCCGGTACAGATGGATTTCTCCCAGGGTTCATCAATTTTAAGTACCAAAGGAAACTGCTCCCAATGTTTCAGATCGGTAGATTTACTTAGCGCCCATTGGTGCCCACCCAATCCGTTCAGGCTTTTATGATGTGCCGAATCCAGCAGCCAGTAATAATAATAGGTTCCATCTTTCGAAAACGGAATACAATCGCCCACAAAAAGGTTTCCTTTGGGCTTGAAGTATTGCATGCTCTTTGTCGACTGGACAGTTGGGTCGTACTTAACGCCCAATTGAGCTTTAGCCATAAATGCCATGACAGATAGTAAGCAGGCAAGTGTTATTTTTTTCATATAGTGTTAAATAAGTAATATGTAAATGGATCAAATGTCTTTCGGCGCATCGCCGTTGCGCCAGTGTGTTTCAATAGCTTCCAGCGATTTCCCCTTGGTTTCCGGGATGTAATAATACCCCCATATAGCACCGATAATGCAAATAATGGCGTAGCTCCAGAAAGTATAGTCGATACCAAGGTTATTAACCAGTTTAAGAAATGTAAAGGCAATAACAGCGTTAAACCCCCAGTGTGCCAGCGAGCCAATGCTCATACCAACACCACGAACACTGAGCGGGAACACTTCCGAAATAAGCAGCCAGCCCAACGGGGCTAAACTAATAGCTATAAAAATGATATAGCATACAATGCTTAACACTGCAAAAACCGGCAGGCTGGAACCGAGTGCTTCTTTGAAGTGAAAACAAGCTCCCAGCAAAGCCAGCGAAGGGATCATGCCCCAAATACCTATGAAGTACAGTTTTCGCCGCCCTACTTTATCCAGCAGGAATACCGAGAGCAAGCAAGCCAACACATTAACTCCACCAATAATGATAGCCGGAATAATACTGGCCGTATTGCTGACAATCCCCGCTATTTTGAAAATGATTGGCGAATAATAGATGATGGTATTAACCCCGGAAAATTGCTGAAAAAAGAAGATCCCTATAGTAATGATCAGCGGTGCACGCAGCCATGGTTTCAGAATCTCTGCAGATGAAACCTTATGTTTTGCAGATATAGCGATCTCTTCCTGAAGGCCTACCAGGGTGCTTTCAACCATATCGGGATCTTCCAGTTTCAGGATTATTTTCTTTCCTTCCTCCCAACGGTTTTTACTGATGAGCCAACGTGGTGTTTCGGGCAAAAAGAACATGCCCAAAAGCAGCACAGCTGCCGGTACAAAACCAACCAGGAACATCCAGCGCCAGCTTTCGTTGTTGGTATCATTGGATAGCCAGTAATCGGTAATATATGAAAGCAGGATGCCCAAAGTGATCATCAGCTGATTGAGGGTTACCAGTGCTCCCCTTACCCTCGCCGGCGAAATCTCTGAAATATACATCGGTACCACGTATGAGGTGATACCAATGGCAAAACCAATAATAACGCGCATGATCATCAGCATTGTTATGCTACCTGCGTAAGCACACCCCAGCGCCCCAACGGTGAAAATAACCGCGTTAATAATGATCATTTTTTTGCGGCCAATAATATCAGATAGTTTCCCGCTGGTTAAAGCACCCGCAACGGCACCGATAAGCACTGTGGTAGTGATCCATTCAATACTGGCATCGCTAAGCTGCCAGTATTGTTTAAGAAAAGGCAAAGCCCCGGAAATAACGCCGGTATCAAAGCCGAATAAAAGGCCACCGGTAGCTGCAATAACTGCGATGAGCAGCACATTAGGTTTTAACTTCATTTTGTTTGTTTTTAGAATCCCGGGTTTTGTTTGTACAAGCCCTTGCTATAATTGATCTGGTTGAGCGGGATCGGCAGATACTCGTCTCGTCCTTTCGTAAATTTAGCAGTTTTCAGGTAAGTACGTTTAGTTGACTCACTGGTAAAATAACTATTGAGGTAAGTATCGGCAATCCCCCACCTAACCAGGTCAAAGAAACGGTTACCCTCCATGGCAAACTCCAGCCTGCGCTCGCGGCGTAAAGCCTGGCGTGCATAATCCTGCGTCCAAACACAGTTTACACCAGGCTGGTATAAGCTTACCTTGTAATTGGATGTAAAACTGCCGTCGGCCTGTTTTAACCTTGCCGTACTGTTGCCGGCACGCTGCCTTATCATATTGATGAGCGGCAAAGCTTCATTCGGCCTGTTCAGTTCAATAAGGGCTTCAGCTTTCCAAAGCAGTACATCAGCAAAACGGATCAGCTCCCAGTTTTTTGAGCTCGACATAAAAGGCGGGATCTTTTGAAATGATGGATCGTTGGCGGCGGCGTCATCTTTCATACTGGTAAAATAACCATAAATAGCAGGTGCGCGTGCCCATGAAGTTTGATAAACAAAAGTGGGTACATATTTAAACGGGTGACCAGGGATACCGACAGTATGGTCAAGCCTTGGGTCGAAGGTTTGGTTTAAAAAATCGGCTACTTTGGTGGCATCTGTATTGTTATAGCCTGTAAACATGGGCAGGCCATTGGCATCGGTTTTAAAGTTGTTTACCAGGTCCTGGCTGGGGATATGCTGCCAGCAACAACCATATTCAGGGTTCATAGGGTAGGTAAGCGAATGGCCCATATCAATGCGGCCAAACTGCGTACCATCATTTTTAGAATACTGAATGGCAAATACCGATTCGGGGCCGTTCTCGGTAGCTTCCAAAAAGTTATCTCCAAAATCGGGGGCTAAGGCATAACCACTAAAGTTGATCACGCTGTCGCAAAGGCCAACAACCTGGTTTAGTTTGGCCTGGTCAATACCTGTCATGTTATGATTATCATCCTGTTTATAGGCCTGGTAAAGCAGGGTTTTGGCCAGAAAAGCTAATGCAGTATACTTATTAGGTCTGCCTGCATCCGCCTGTTTAGCGGGCAAAACATTGGCGGCATATCTGAAATCTGCGGCTATCTTGTCCCATAACTGGTCGCTGGTCATGGCAGTGTTTGAGATCTTGATATATTCGGAAGTGGGTACGTTCTCGTCAATATACGGCACCCGGTTCCATAATATTTTCGCCATAAAATAATGATTGCCCCTCAAAAACCGCATCTCGCCCTGCCTGCTTGTTTTAAGCGGAAAATCAGATGCTGCGATATTGTCCAGACGCAGCAGTGCATTATTAGCACGGGCGATATTATTATAGATCTGCGCCCACATTTGGTCGGTAAGGCCATTGGTATTTTGATTGGTTACAAATGTTTCATAATCGTTCCATTCGCTGTTATCTCCAACACCATCACCTCCTTTGTAGGCGTCGCCGCTTCGCATACTGCCCCAGGGCCACAGGCTGTTGGAGGTATGCAGGTTTTCATTGCCCAGGGCGGCATAAGCTGCGATCACCATTTTTTCAATATTCTCGGGTGTATTGAGCTGACTGCTGGCTATAACGCCCTGCGGCTGCTCATCAAGTGCCTTTTTACAGGAACCCAGCGTTCCTATCAGGCAAATTATCAGTAATAAATATTTTTTCATCTCATTAAAATTTTAGGGTTAAAATGACAGGTCGAGGCCAATGGATGTTATCGTTGGGATTGGATAAGCGCCCGACGGATTTTCCGGATCGGTAGCAGTAAATGATTTACTTTTTACCGTGAACAGGTTATTAGCCTGCACATAGATCCTTGCCCGCTGAACTTTTATTTTCCGCAAGGCATCTTTCAGGTTATAACCTATTTGCGCATTCCGAAGCTTCATATAAGAGCCATTCTCCAGGTAATAAGTTGATGTCCGGGCTTCATTATTCCTGTCGACCAAAGTCAATGCAGGTATCGTTGAGCCGGTGTTAGTTGGCGACCATGCATTCAGTGTCCTTGTCCCCCAGTTGGTACCCGGCCAAATTGAAGTAAAGTCTGTGTAGTTTTTATAAGAGTTGTAAACCTTTATACCCTGCACCCCCTGGAAGAACAATGCCAGATCAAAGTTTTTGTAGGATAGGTTTACATTCAGGCCATAGGTAAAATTGGGGTTACCGTTGGAGATATAATCCATATCCTTGTTATTTATTACACCATCACCGTTCAGGTCTTTATACCTGATCCTGCCAATGCCCTTGCCGGGTTGAGCCGCCGAATTAGTTACCTGGTCCTGCGAGGTAAACAAACCATCGGCAACGTAACCATATATTGAATTGATAGAATGGCCGATAATGGTTTGCGTGGTACCATTGCCCGGATAAGCAGTGATCACTTCGGAAGGGATATAAGTAACCTTATTCCTGAAGGTGGCGATGTTACCGCTCACCGTAAAATTCAGCTCTTTATTGATTTGCCCATCGTAGGTAAGCAAGGCCTCGATGCCCTTGTTTTGCATTGATGCACCGTTAAAGGTTGTTGTACCGCCTTCGCCTATAACAGCCAAATAACCCGGAGTGATGAGGATGTCAGAAGTTTTCTTGATGAAATAATCAACTGAGCCGGAAAGCTTCTGGTTAAATAATCCAAAATCAATACCAAAGTTCGACTCCCTGGTCCCCTCCCATTTCAGCGAGTTATTACCTTCCTGGATCTTCACAAAGCCCGACGGCAAGGTGCCTGTACCAGCGCCGGTTATATCATAAGCAGTGCCCCTGTCGGCATTAAACGTAGGATCGGTACCATAAATGGCTGCATATAACGAGTTGGTAGCATAATTGCCTATAGTTTGGTTACCGGTACGCCCGTAGCCATAACGCAGTTTCAGATCGGAGATGGCCGGGATTTGCTTAACGAAATCCTCCTGGCTCAGCCTCCAGGCAACGGTTGCTGAAGGGAAAGTACCATAACGGTTATTGGCGCCAAAGCGTGAAGAGCCGTCACGCCTGATGGTAAAGGATGCCAGGTATTTGTTATCAAAAGTATAGTTCACTTTTCCGAAGAAAGACAACAGGGAATAAGCACCGCCATTGCCGCCGTTCAGGATATTTGACGAACCGGCATCAAGATAGGCGTAATTGATATCCTCCAAAGCGTAGCCTTGCCTGCTTCCAAAAAAATTCTGGTTCATGTAGTGGATCGATTCCTGGCCGGCCAGCACATTGATCTGGTGTTTTTTTAAGGTAAGATCATACGTTAATGTATTTTGCCAGATGAGGTTGCCGTCAAAATTTTGCGAATTAGCCGCCAGATTGGATGGATCGACCAAAAAGCCCGATACATATGACTTGCGCAATGTGCGTTCATAAAGACCATCATAGTCAACCCCGTAGGTAGTTTTTAAGTGCAAACCTGGAATGATCGCCAGATCGGCAAACACATTACCGGTAATACGACCAAAATAACTTTGATTTTGCTTGTTATCCATGATCAAACGCACAGGGTTTTGACGGTCGGTCATACCCGCAGCCGGGCCGCCCCATCCACCGGTAACTGTATAAACAGGAACAATAGGATTTTGAACCAAGGCTGTAAATAGAACGCTGTTTACATCGATAAGCCTGTCATTAATAAAGGAAACGTTGAGGTTTTCGCCGATTTTTAAGCGGCCGTTGAAAAAGTTATAGTCAGTGTTTAACCTGATTGTCGCTTTGCGGGTATGGGTTTCTTTAACAATGCCTTTGTTATCGTAATAACCAACAGAAAGAAAGCTGTTACCTTTTTCACCGCCATTACTTACCGAAACATTATAGTTCTGTAGTAATGAAGTTTGACCGATCTCATCAAACCACCTGGTATCGGCAGGTTTCATAGTTTTGGCACCATCAATAAACTCGGGCAGGATAATTTTATTCAGTACAGGATTATTAAAATCCTTGTTCCAGTCAAACTGGTAGATCTGGTTGTTATTAGGATCCGTACCATCATTAACCGATGCTTTAAAGTAAGCTTCACCATGCTGTTGCGTGTTCAGCACTTTAAGCTTTGAATTATAATACTGGAGCGAAGAGGACGCGTTTACATCAATACGACTGATACCTTTTTTACCGCGTTTGGTGGTGACGATTATAACGCCGTTTGCCGCCCTTGAACCATAAATGGTTGCCGATGATGCATCTTTCAATACCTGCAACGATTCAATATCTGCCTGGTTGATCTCCTCTAATCCCCGGGTGGTTGGTACGCCGTCGATTACATATAGCGGATCGTTATTGTTCAACGTACCGATACCACGGATCCGGACAGTGGCACCTCCCTCAGGTGAACCATTTGTTGTTATATAAACGCCCGGCACCCGGCCTTGTAAAGCTTTGGTAGCATTACCCTGCGGGATATCTTTAATATCGGTCATTTTCACAACAGATACGGCCCCCGTTAAATCGGCCTTTTTCTGGCTTTGATAGCCGGTTACCACCACTTCATCAAGATTACCGGATTGGTATTCTAAAGCTATGAGTACAGGTTCATTACCAGCTTTAACTGTATAATTAAATGCCTGCATCCCTACATAAGAGAAGATGATATTACTGTTTACATTGGCAGTAAGACTGAATTTCCCATTAACATCAGTTACTGTACTTGCGATAGTTGATTTTACAGTAACACCGGCAAGGGGTGCCCCCCGCTCTTTTTCGGTTACTGTTCCTGTTACGACTTTTTGCTGGCCATACAGCGCCGCGTAACAGAGCATGAGTATGAGTATGATCGTTAAAATTTTTTTCATAATTCATTTGGTTTTAATGTTGGTTTGATAATCAATTCAATAGGGATTAGATTAAGGTGGAATGCACTTTAATCGATTAAAGTGATAGATTGTAAAATTGCTCATGTGTTAATTGGTTAGTTTTTAAATAAAATTTATCAGGTTTAAGGTTTACTTTAATCGATTAAAGTAACGAGCCAAAAATTGTTCATATGCTTCACTTTTTAGTTTCTCAGTTTTATTTTTGGTTCAAATTCGCTTTAATCGATTAAAGTGAACGGTCAAAAAAAATCTTCAGTTTTCCCGGCATGATTTTCCCGGGACAAACCCGGCCTGGAACGTCAGCTTCTTTTTTATCTTTTGGTTATTGATCAGGTTTACCAGTGTCTTCACTGCAGCCTCCCCCATTTCTTCCAAAGGTTGGCGCCCGTGCGTAACCGGGCAATAAAACAGGTCGAAAGCATCCGACTCGTCAAAACTTAGTACCGATATATCACCCGGCACCTTGATCCCAAGTGCGTTTAATCGCTTTAAAGCTTCAATTGTTAAGCGATCTGTAGCCAAAAAAATGGCATCAGGTTTATTATTTGAACTAAGCAAAGGTTTAAGAGCCGACTCTATTTCTTTCGGCAAATCATTGCCCTTTACATGGATCAGCCATTCGGGCCTGCTCTCGATGTGATGATCTTTCAAAGCATCCAAATATCCCCGGTCACGCTCCTGCAAATGGAACATGCTTGTTTTAAGGTTGATAAAGCTGATCTGTTTATGACCAGATTTAACCAGGTAAGTTATCGCGTCATACGCAGCCTTATAATTATCTAAAGCAACGTAGTTAGTATCTATTTCCGGAAAATAACGGTCAATTAGTACAAACGGAACGCCTGAATTTTGCAATTGTAGGATCTGCTCCTGCGAGTTTTCGCCTGGGACCAGGATCAGGCCATCTACCTGCCGGTTTACCAATACATTGGTCAGTTCGGTAAATTTATCCGGGCTTTCATTGGTACTGCCGAAAATCACGGTGAAGTTAAGTCGCTTGGCCTCTGCCTCGATAGCCCGGGTAATCCCGGTACTGAAACGATAATTGATATCAGCCACCACCAGGCCAATAGTGTGGGTCTTTCGCATCCTAAGACTTTTGGCTACCTGGTTTGGCTGGTAATTTAACTCAATAGCCGCCAGCTTGATCTTTTCTGCGTTTTCCTTGCTTACCTGCTTTTCCTCGGCCTGTCCGTTAAGCACATACGAAACCAGCGCGGTGGATACACCAACGTGTTGCGCAATATCTTTTAGGACAACTTTTTTCAAGCGATGAAAGGTTACAGACCGTGGTTAAATTGGAATATGTAAACAAATCTAACGCTTTAAACGATTAAAGCAAATAAATCTGTAAATTTTTCTTGCTAAAGAAGCTGGTTGAAGCGAATAAGAACGTCGTCATTGCTGTAAGGAACGACGAAGCAATCCATTACTCACAGAGCCACCCTGTGTAGTTTGCTATTATTAATATCTTTAAATTGATTTTGTGGCTATTGATGAGCTCCTTTAAGTCGGTTGTCTTCGTCCTTAATAAATACAACTGTAAGGAATTGATTATCAAGTAAATTCTTAGATCAATTTATAAATATGGGCGTTGCCTGCGGCCCGGGCTTTCCGTTACAAGTCCTCGCTTTGCCCGCGTACAAACCCGGCGCACGCTCCGGGCTTTTCACTGTAATCTAACACAGCCCCCGCTCACCATCGCTAAAATATATTTTTTACTTCATCCACCGAACTCGTCGTGTGACCAAATAAGAAACTTTTGATTACGATTTCGACGGCATTCTAAACTATATGGTCGGCTACTTTCTTTACAGTCTTTTTCTTTACGCCGGTTTTGTCGCTAACAATGCCGGAGGCCAGATCCTTAGCTTCATCTTTTAGCTTGTGCTTCACTGACTTTATTACTTCACCGCCGCTTTCGGTTAAAAACAGGTAAGCCAATACGCCGGCCAATGCCGCGCCTGCCGCTACAGCAACAATTAACCCTGTGTTATCTTCTTTTTTAAATGGATTTTTCATAACTGCTTAACAAAAGAGACTGCCAATTGTTAGGATAAAAAAGGAGGAATTATGCCTTGGTATAACGGCACTTACCCGCCATCATATAAAAATCAACCCAAGAAAATAAGGGACAAAGCAACCGAGATAGCTAATGAGGTGTTAAAAACGACCGGTAACGAAGGTGAAGCCATTGCTACCGGCTTAAAACAAGCCCGTGCTCATTTCAAAAACAAAGAAAAGCCGGAATAATCCGATAAATTATAACTGATCGATGCGCACCCAGGCCATGCCGGCGGCTGTGGCAGCTATTGTCCCTGCTTCTCCGTCTTCAAATACAAGGCAGTCACCGGGCGCAACCCCCAATAATTCCGCGGCTTTTAAAAAAGGATCGGGAAAAGGTTTGCCCCGCTCGGTTTCGCCTGCGCAAACCATTACTTCAACAAGATCCGCAATCCCCAGCACCTGGAGGGTTCTTTCTACAGCAACCCTGCCACTGCCGGATACCACGCCGATCTTCACTTTTCCAACATGCGCCCGCAGATGATCAACCACATGGGCTATCGGCAATGTATGCACAATATATTCGTCAAGGAATAATTTATACTTCTGTTCCTTAAACTCCAGCGGGTCAAAATCTGTCCCGTATTTTTTATTGATCTCTTCAATTACATTGATCACCGGCCATCCGGCCAGCTCGTCTATAATATCACCTTCAATTACGTGACCTTTATTTGCAGCTACTTTTATATAGGTTTCTTTATGTGCACCCATATTATCTGCCAGGGTGCCATCGCAATCGTACAGAAAAGCTTTATATCCTTTACTCAGGTTAGTTAGTTGCTCAAGTTTTGAAATTTCCATTGCCGCAAATATAACTCTTCAGCATTTATGGCGTCATCATCTTTTAAGCAATAGTGCAGCCTGTGGCTCCTGTTGGCGTTCTTCAGTATAACGCACTCTCCAAACCTTTATCTATTTTAAACAAATCGTTATACCTGATAAGTTCGTCATCCTTAAGCGAGCAGGTAAGGTAAGTTATATTCAACCTCTGCCGAATTAATTTTTGTTTGTTCGTTTGCCCGGCAAATAATTTTGCTATTAATTTACTGCTCCCCCATATAATTATATTACCGGCGCGTGAAGTCCGGTTATCATTGCTACCTAAAAACTTAACCGGTAATTCTTGTTTATTTTTATTGGGAGCCGAAGATAGAAGAAAGACGATTTTATCTCCCCTTACACTTACATTCAGAACAGAACGATTATGAGCCCCCTTGACAAGAGCTGCTAAAGAAGCCTGATCCGCTTTTATCCTTAGATAATAATTGCTATCCGGCCCGTGTATTGTTAAAGTGAGTGATGGGATATTAAGTTCAACCTGGTTTTTTCTGCGGATGTTGTACCAGCGCAGGCGCTCCATATTTATAGCCATAAGGCGGATACCTGCTTCCGGAAACTCATAACAATCGCCCACAAATAAGCCGGTTTGTAAATAAAGCTGATGACGAAAGTCGCGGTATGCCTTTGATTGCGGCTGCACGTCAGTGATCGCCTTAGTAAAATCCTGGCTTAGCAATGCAGCTTTAAGTACGGAAGCCGCATCAAAATCACCCGCTCCGGCATCAATTTTCTGCCTCGAATAATCCGGATTGAGTCTTCCGAAATGCAGGTCATTGATAAAGGTAATAAGGGCATCACTTAACCACATATCAAATTGTACTTTTTGCAGGTTACTTACCTGGGTATGATAATTGGTCAATAATTCTAATTGAGTATAAGTTAGTTTTTCGGGATGATAAGCGGTATGGTTTAAGCCGTATTGATTTACACAATCTAATAGTATCATAGCGTCACCGGCATGCATTTTAACTGTATCAGGCGCAATCCAGGCCAGTTTATATCCCAGCAGGCGGTAAAAACGCGCTACCGAAAGCGGGTAGTGTTGTTTCTTTTGCTGCTTGCTAAGCTGTTGCCGAATAACGGTAGTCATACCTGTATCCACACCAATAAAATGAGATGGAACAGACCGTGCCGCCAATGCGAATGAGCTAAACATCAAACACAGGCAACAGCTTAATTTTGAGAGATTTTTCATACAAAAAAATTTGTGCCAAATACCAGGCTATGAACTTATTAAATTATGGACAATCAATTCGTACGCTTTAACCGGGTTTGACGATTTCCAATACCATTCTGCCTTCAATATCCCCTGCTTTCATCCTGTCAAATATCCCGTTGATATCCTCCAGACCAGCCGTATGAACAGTTGCTTTCACTTTACCCTCAAGTGCAAATTCAATGGCTTCCTGCATATCTTTCCTGGTACCGACGATAGAACCGCGAACAGTGTACCGGTTAATGACCGATTCAAAAATGGGCAGATCGAAATTACCTTTTGGCAAACCGTTTAAAGCAATGGTTCCTTTCTTCCTTAAGGCGGATATACCTTGTTTAAAAGCTATAGGTGACACCGCCGTTACCAATACGCCATGCATACCGCCAGTTGCTTTTTTCAAAAACTCTCCCGGGTCCTGTTTCAGCGCATTCACCGTTAAATCGGCACCCAAACTCCGGGCAAGCTGTAGCTTATCATCGGCTATATCAATAGCGGCTACATGCAGCCCCATGGCCTTAGCATACTGAACAGCAAGATGCCCTAAGCCGCCTATGCCCGATATAGCGATCCACTCACCCGGTTTTACTTCGGTTTCTTTTATTCCTTTGTAAACCGTGACACCTGCACAGATAATAGTTGCCATTTGGGTAAAATTTATGGTAGCCGGGAAATGGGCTACATACCGTGGGTCGGCAATCACATATTCTGCAAAACCGCCATCTACGCTATAGCCTCCGTTTTGCTGCGAATCACAAAGCGTTTCCCAGCCGGTTATGCAAAATTCGCAGCCCCCGCAGGCACTGTACAGCCAGGGCACGCCTACAATATCGCCTTCCCTAACATTTTTAACGTCCTTACCAAGCGCTGCCACATAGCCAATAGCCTCATGCCCGGGTATCAACGGCATTTTAGGCTTGGCTGGCCAATCGCCCTGGCAGGCATGCAAATCGGTATGGCATACACCGCAGGCCATCACTTTTACCAATATTTGGTTTTCACCCGGTTCTTTCACCGGCATTTCTTCAATTTGCAGCGGCTGTCCAAATGCATGGATCACCGCGGCCTTCATTTTTTTAGGCAGCATATATGTTTTTATAAATGATCAGGAATGGTTTATTTGGCAAATGGAAATATAAGTAAAGGAATATCCAGCCGGCCGGCCATTTTTTCACTGTGGCTGCTTTTCAGTAACCGGTAAATGAAATCGTGGGGCCTGTGTATCATCACCAGCATATCAACCCTTCCGTGCTCACATAACCAGGTCAAACCGGTTTCCACACGGGCGTTTCTTACACTGCGATAATAGATAAGCGGGTAATTTGCTTTGTTAGAGACCTCGGTCATGAAGTTTGAAATAGTCTTTTTCAATTCGTCCGGTACTTCCACGTCATGAATATGGGTAAGCAAAATCTCTGCACCTAATATTTGGGCTAAGGGTATTAAATGAAATAAACTCTCCAGGTCATTTTCGGGATGGGCAAAATCTGTCGCGAATGCGATCTTTTTAAGGGGGACAAACTTAGTTTCGGGTGAAATGAGCATCAAAGGTTTGGTAGTGGCTTCGATCATGTTTTTGCACTGGTTGCTTAATAAAAAACTGCTCATCCCTTCGCCATGGCTTCCCATCACTACAAAGTCTACGGGGTTACTTTCCGCATAACTTTCCACCACATCGGTTACGGTACCCGATTCATTTATGAACGTAATTTCCGGCTTAAATTCATCGGACCGGGCAGCTTTTTCCAGTTGGGATCTCAGCTTTTCAAGCCCAAGGGTACTGCCTGTTAACAACAGTTCAATATCATCCATTGGCCATACTAAAACACCCGATTGAGGCATTTCTGCGGGCACAATAACAGCGTTACACAGTACGATATTAGCTTTTATCTGTTTGGCCAGATTATAGCCATATTCAGCAGCATGCTTTGCATTGGCTGAAAAATCGGTAGCAACAAGCAGCGTTTTCATGTTTTAAGTGGTTAATATTTGATATCATAAAGCTGCCTGTTTTTGCCAGTGAAAATAGTGACGAGGGTCACCTTTAAATATGACCCTTAACCCAAAACAAGCTGTTTAGCAAATAAGTACATGCGGTAAAATTGTGCTGCGTCAAACGAAAAGTATTGATAAATGATCATGTGAGTTTTATACTGCAGTAAAATTAAATTAAAACCCAATGATCAGAATATGACGGAGATCTGTTATCAGAACATGCCGTATAGCTATTTGTTTTTTTTTAATCATTTGATCCATAAAACACAAGGGGCTGTACCTTATTATGATACAGCCCCCTTCACTACAGGTTAAAAACACATATTACTTAGTAACGATATTAATCCTCCCCCCGGTTTTAAACAGATCATGCGATACAAAATAACCATCGTTAGCTTTTCCGTTCACTTTTATCGATGTTACGGCCCTACCCTTGCCTGGCTTGCTGATTGTTAACGTTTTGCCGTTACTTGTTGTCCATTTCACTTCATCGAAAAGCGGCGCGGTTACAATGTATTTTGGATCGGTTGCCGAAAACGGATACAAGCCCAGCGCACTGAAAACATACCATGACGACATTTCGCCCGCATCATCCATCCCACTAAGCTCCAGGCCTTCATCGCCAATGCCATACAGGTTATTTAAAATATAGTCGATTATTTTTTGAGATTTTTCTGGTTTATTGATGAAAATATAAGCGAAGGGTGCTTCATGATCCGGTTGGTTGCCCTGGCAATACTGGCCTATCATGGTTTCCACGTTACGGGCAATATAATTAGGGTTCCAGGGCAGGGTAAATAGCGAGTCGAGCTTTGATTCAAAGCCTTTTGGTCCGCCATAAAGCTTTATCAGGCCCGGCATGTCATGCGGCGCAAAAAAGGATACCTGCCAGGCGTTGGCCTCGCGGTACATGTATTCATAGTACGGGTGTTGCGGGTTGAAGTTTTTGATCCACTCACCGTTTTCCAATCTGCCGCGCATAAACCGGGTTGACGGATCGAACATGTTTTTATAGTTTTTTGAACGCGCCATCAGGATCCGGTAATTAGCTGTGTCGCCTAATTTTTTGGCTATCTGGGCTACCGAATAATCATCGTACGAATATTCCAGCGTTTTTGAAACACCGGCCTTGGCTTTGGTCTCAACTTCTGGTTTGGCTATATCAGGATCAGAAATATAACCTTTTTTAATGTACTCGGTAATAAAAGGGCGCGGACCGCCTTCAACATTGGCATTCCTTAACAACAGTTTGTAGGTGCCCTCAACATCAAATTGATCAATTCCCCGCAGGTAAGCCCCGGCAATAGATGAAGCCCCGTGATCACCATGAAAAAAAGTAGGGATAAAACCAGTTTTATCGCCAACATCTTTCAATGATTTGATAACATCAAGGGTAACATCGGGTGTGATCAAACCCAGCAACACATCTTTATTGCGGTAGGTATCCCATAGCGATGGTTCTGTATAATACCTGTTACCGGTTTTCACCACATTTCTTTTGGCATCGGTAAATTCACCGTTTACATCGCTGCGCAGGGCAGGCCACAGGAACGAGCGGTACAGGCATGAATAAAACATGCGTTTTTGTTTTTCGGTACCGCCTTTTACCTGTATGGTTGATAACAGTTTTTCCCAGGTTTGAGATGCCTCCCCGCGTATAGCATCGAAGCTTTTATTACCGATCTCTTTCTCCAGGTTTTCCTTTGCATTTTTTTCGCTTACAAATGATAGCCCTATCTTCAATTCAACGGGACCTGTGCCGTCATCAGCCAAATACAACATGGCGTACCCACTGCGCTGACCTTCTTCTGTTTTTTCCAGTTTATTGATTTTGGTGTTTATCGTAGCGTAGAAATAAACATTTTCGCCGCCCTGAAATCCTTGTACGGCATTAGGCCCCGCCTGCTCTATACGCCAGGTTGATACCCTGCTGTTTGCCTTACCCAAATCAAAAAGGATTTGCCTGTTGCTGTTATTTTTAAACTGATATTGATGATAGCCGCACCTTAAGGTTGAAGTAAGGTTCACGTTTACGTTATAATCGTCAAGGTATACCTGGTAAAAGCCAGGGGCCGAGCTTTCTCTTTTATGCGAAAACCTGGAACCGAATTTATTGCCCTGTGGGTTTGATACCGGCAGGATAGGGATATTACACAGGTTCCAGTGGCCTTTATTAGTGTGTGTAAAGCCGTAAATAACCGAGTCTTCATATTGATAACCCGCGCCGGATCCAAAAGCTGTAATCGGGCTTAATTGTACCATGGCATTTGGCAATGAGCTGCCTGGAAAGGTAAGCCCGGCCCATGAGCGCCATCCATCGGGCAACTTATAACCAAGAATTTTAGGGTCGTTGAGCGGCGCGGTGCCTATAAATGTGTTCACGTATTTGGTGTACACCGATTTGGTTTGCGCGTTTGCAGCGTTCACCGTAAAAAAAATCAATAATGTTAAACTGATCAGGGTTTTAATTGGATTGTTCATTGATAGGTTTTAATTAGCGTCACAAATTAATGCTAAATTGATTTAGGAACATAGCAAATTATACATTTTTGTTGACGTTCTGTTCATTTTTTTAATATTAGGATGCTGTTATATTCAGACCTTCTTTAACGATTGCTTAAACTGCAGGGGCGATTTACCATACTCTTTTTTAAATGCCCTCGAAAAATTTGAGTTGCTTTGCAGGCCTATCCTATCGGCCACCTCATTCATCGATACATCTTCATGGGTCATAATCTGGATAGCCCGCTTGAGCCTGACTGTGCGGATAAATTCGCCAACCGATTGATCGGAGATCCCTTTTATTTTTTGATACAGTTTGGTTCGGCTGATGTATAAATGCTTACACAAAAAGTCAACATCAAGATCAAGGTCCTGTATGTTATCTTCAATCACATTGATCAGCTTTTGAAAAAACTCTTTGTCCTTTTCAGAATGTACCAGTTCTGTAGCTTCCGACAGGTAATCTTTGGCATAACGCTGCTTAAGCTTTTCAGCCTGTTCAAATATATTACTCACCGTTAACACCAGCAGGTCAATACTTAAAGGCTTGGCAAAATAAAAATCGGCCCCCGACTCCATGCCCTCAATTTTAGTATCCAATGCATCTTTGGCCGATAGAATAACAAACGGAATATGGCTGGTTTCAAACTGTTCCTTAACCAGTTTACAAAGCTCAATGCCATTCATGCCGGGCATCATTACATCACTTATAATAAGGTCCGGTACTTTTTCGGTGGCCATCTCAATACCCTGCCGGCCATCTTCAGCTTCATAAACAACATAATATTTTTCAAAGGCTTGTTTTAAAAACGTGCGCAGCTCATGGTTATCCTCAACAAGTAATATGTGCTTGCGGCTTTTTAGCGGAACTTGATGGTTGCTGGGTTCGTGATCAGGTAACGGGGTCAAGATAGCATTATCAATAACTTCCAGTTGAGCTCCCACGTTATTTCCGGCAGCCTTCTCACTCTGGTCATAATTTTCCTCTCCCCAAGGGATGCCTATAATAATTTCTGTCCCTTTGTATCTTTCACTATAAACGTAGATATCGCCCTTATGCAGTTGGGTAAGGCTTTTAACCAATGCCAGGCCAACACCCGAACCCAAATGGTTTTTACTGATGCGGTAATACCTGTCAAAAATGCGGGTAATAGAATCGCTGGAGATCCCTATCCCGGTATCGGCAACCCTGAAATAAATATATTTCTTTGCGCGGTGATCTTTATTTAGCAATTCGAACCCACTGTTAAAAGATGGCTTAAATTGTTCCATATCAAAAAAAACATCGAAAGATACCTGGCCCCCTGCATTGGTATATTTAAATGAATTATTTAACAGGTTAAAAAGAATTTTTTCAAGCACCTGAACATCGAACGGGGCTACCTGCGCAGCCGCTGTTTGATCTTGTGTATGAACGTTAACCTCAAAAGTAATGCTTTTACTGATAGCCAGGTTCTGGAACTCCCAGGTAAGGTCCTTGCAAAACTGGCTGATCATCAATGGCTGAACCTGCAGCCTGATAATGCTATCGGCCACTTTTTTAAAGTTCATGAGCTCGCTGATGAGGTTCATTAACCGTTTAGCATTACGGTGCATGAGCTGGTATGAATAATCAAGCGCGGGGTTTTTATTTTGACCGATGAGACTTTCAAGAGGGCCGAGGATCAGTGTTAACGGCGTACGAAACTCGTGCGAAACGTTGGTAAAAAACATCAGCTGCTGCTGGTAAAGCTCTTCGCGCTGCTGGTGCATTTCTTCACGTTTATTTTCGTTTATCGCGCGCACTTCCATTTCGCGTTTAAGACGGTACCATCTCGCCTGGTAAATGTAAATACTGGCCAATACCAATAGGAACAGCATCGCATAAATAATTTTAGCAAGACCCGATTTCCACCATGGCGGGGTTAGCATAATGGTCATTTCGGCTTTGTTTTTACTCCAGATGCCATCATTATTGGTAGCCTCAACCACAAATTTGTAGCTGCTGTAATCGAGGTTACTGTAGGCCGCTGTCGGGCTTTTACCATCAGTATATTTCCAGCCCCTATCAAAACCGTCGAGTTTATAACGGTACCTGCATTTTAAAGGATTGGCAAAATGCATGGACGAAAAAGAGATCACGAAATTATTTTGCAGGTAATTAAGTGTTAAATTATTACAATAACCAATAGCCTGCGGAATAGCATTTTTTGCCGAATCAGCATCTCCATAAACCGGCTTCTGGTTATTGATCAGGATATCGGTAAAAACAGGCCGGGCGGCAATGCTGTTAGCCCTGATCTGGTTGGGATAAAAATAATTAAGTCCTTTTATCCCCCCGAAGTACAAGCGCCCGTCATTCCCTTCATACGAAGCGCCTACTTTAAAGCTATTGCCCTGTAAGCCATCATTTTTATCATAGCGGATCAGTTTACCGGTGGCAGGGTTAAAACATTCCAGTCCGTTACCCCCCATCCATATATTACCGGCATTATCAACCTCCAAACTTTCAACATCATTAAATATGCCATAATCGCCGGCGTACCGGGAGATGGCGTACGAATCTGCTTTTTCCCTTAATATAAGCCTGTTGAGGCCACCGCCAATGGTACCTATCCAATAAGTACTGTCATTTTGTTTCCCTATGGGATAGGTATAATCTGAGCTTAACGAGTTTGGTTTTGATGAAGCATTATAAGAGAAGCTCCTGACAATATTACCTTCTTTATCAATTATAAACCGTTTTAAACCATGTATGCTGGATACAAGCAATTGCGGCCTGTTTTCATCGGCAAAAATAAAATAACCTTCGCCATAATACTTTACGTGATAATGATTTTGCTTATCCTTCCATATCACGCCCAATTTATCCTGGTGATTGCCAAACCAGATATTGCCATAATAATCTTTTGAAAAGCAGTCAATAACATGACTGGGGAATAACTCAGCGCCCGCTGGCTTCCACATGGTTCCATCGGCCTTTAAAACATCAATACCTGATGAAGTGCCTATCCATAAATTATGATCATTGTCAAATGTGAGGGCAGTTACACCATCATTTTTTATTCGTACGGACGAATTATATGAATTGTAATAACTAAACTTTTGCGTTTTTAAATTATACCGGTTTAACCCGCTGGCCGTGGTGCCTATCCATATATCATCGCCATTGGCCAGTACCGACCGGATATGATTCCCTGCCATTGAATTTGCTGCTTCGGGATTATGCTGAAGCGTATAAAACATTTTTTCATTCAGGTCGCAATAGTTAACCCCGCCACCAAAAGTGCAGATCCAAAGGCAATCTGTACGATCTATAAAGATCTTGCTCAGCGAGTTTGAATTTAAGCCATGGGGCGAACTTTTGTCGTTCACTGTTTGGATAAAATTCAGGGCGCTATCCAGCCGCAATACCCCCGAACCCACATTTACCCAATAGTCCTCGCTGCTGCTTCGTGCAATGCCCCTTACACCCGAATAACCGGAACAAACAAATTGCCTTCCTGCTGTAAGGGTACTTCCTTTTTTATCTATCAGCAATAAAGTATTCCCTGCCGAAGCAGCGAGGTTATTCCTGTTATCAATAAATACGTGCGAAAGGTCCTCAGTTAACAAGCCATTAATGATCAACTTTTTCAGTGTACTGTTTTTATCAAGCATCCAGACTCCCTTGTTACTTGATAAATAAAGCATTCCGTTACTTCCGGCTGTCATATCAGTAATACGAAGGCCGGCGGGTAAGCTCAGCTTTTGGGCTTCAATCCTATTCCCTTTAATCAGGAACAATTTCAGCTCACTGCCTGTAAAAACGTAAATGAAATTACCTGCCGGTTTAATTATTTTTTGAAAAGTAGTTTTTGAAGCGGAGGTTTCCTTAAAATCGATATATTTTTCCAACCGGGCATTAAAACATTGCAGCCCGCCTTCGGTACCAAGCCAAATATTGCCGTCATCATCCGGATAAACATAGCCCAACCTATTTTTAAGTGCATTATTGAGCGGTACATTACTATTGTAAAACTTTTTTACCGAGTAACCATCATACCTGTCGAGACCGAAAAAAGTGGCAACCCATATATAGCCCTGCTTATCCTGCGCAATATAGTTGGCATCGGTATGTGACAAGCCTTCATCTACCGTAAGATAACTGAATTTATAGGGGTAAGGCTGGGAATAAGCAGCGGTAACAAAACAGGTCAGGAATATAAAAACATACAACACCTTTATGAAAACGTGCCTGGGTAACCAATAGAGGCTTTTGATAGTCATTGATGCTAATGTCCGGTTTTAACTTATAAAAATACTAAAGGCACATTACCTGTTGAAATTAATTGCTGTTGCTGCAAAACGGGCAATGCCGGTTTTAATAATTGGCGTATAGTACCAGGTTAAAATATAACCTCTTAAAGCGCTTTTTCGCTTTGAACGATACCATTGACAAAAATGAATTTTATATACCGCATAATTTAATATTGAAGGCTTAAAATGTACAACGTGTCAATAAATATGTATGATTTGACAAGTGGTGCTTCTACTGAGCCCTGTTAAGGTCATCAGCAACGCTATAACCTGCAAAACCCTGTTTTTGAGCAGTTTTAAATGGGCAATCATTTCTATTAGGCCCAATTTAGCCCGCAGCCAACAAATGCACTTTGTGTCAATAAATATGTATGATTTGGCAATCTCCCGCTTCAATTAAACAGGTTATTTGTTCCACCAATTAATGTAACAAAACCATTACCTGTACTGCTATGCCATTGCAGTCTCTTTTATCACCGCTATCAAGCCGGATGGTAAAAAGCAAAAGCAAGCATCCGGTAATAAAAAAACCAACCATTAAACCATTCAATAACCCTCAAAAATCAATGAAAGTAAAAACCAAACACCAACACCCAACCAATTCAAATCAACCTCTCATTATGTGCAATTAAAAGTTTAATTATGAAAAAGACTTTACTTAAAAAGTATGTTAACATTAAAAAGTCCCGGTTTTACCTGGGCGGTATAGTCCTTTTATTTGTTTCGGGTTTTAGTTCTGCCGCCCCTTTAAAAAGCGTTCCTCAAAAAACGGCAAACGCTGCTGTTAAAGGCCCTAAAGAAAATGCCGAAACCATAAAAGGACGGGTTATTGACCGTGTAACCGGTCAAACCATACCCGGAGTTTCTGTAAGGATAAAAGGGGGTACCAGCGGTGCAGTTACTGATATTAACGGTAGCTTTTCGATACAGGCGGCTAACAACGCTGTATTGGTATTCACCTACATTGGTTATGACCCGCTTGAAGTACCTGTTGACGGCCAAACTATCTTAAATGTAAGGTTACAGCCGGCAGCCAAAAACCTGAACGAAGTTGTAGTTGTAGGCTACGGTGCACAAAAGAAAACGTCATCTACCGCCGCGGTTTCAACCATCAATACAACCGAAATAGCTCAAAAACCTGTTGTTAACTTAACAAACAGCCTGGTGGGCCGTGCTTCGGGCCTGATCGTTACGCAGGGAAGCGGCGAGCCTGGTTTCGACGGTTCAAACATCCAGGTACGGGGGCAGGGTTCATTTAACCGTTCGGCGGCCTTGCTTATTGTTGACGGTGTTCCGCGTGATTTCAGCCGTCTTGACCCTAATACCATTGCCAGCTTTACCGTTTTGAAAGATGCGGCTGCGGTTGCTCCTTACGGTGTAGCGGGCGCAAATGGTGTAATTTTGGTTACCACCAAACAAGGCCGCTCAGGCAAAGCAACATTAACCTATAACGGCTACGTCGGTTTCCAAAATCCAACCTTTATACCGCAATACACTAACTCGTACCAATATGCGCTGATGCGTAACGAGGCCAACGCCAATGATGCTGCGGATGCAGGCACTCAATACACCCCGTTTGCTACAGATGATGACCTGCAGAAATATAAAGATCATTCAGACCTTGATGTGCATGGTGATAGCGACCCGCTGCATGATATCATTCTGAAAAACCGGTTAATTACCGGTCATAATATCACCTTATCGGGCGGTAGCGAAGATATTAGGTACTTTGCATCGGTAGGTTATACGCACCAGGACGGTATGTGGAGCACAACCTACTTAAACAAATACAACGGATCGTTAAACTTAACTGCCAATGCAACCAAAAGCACTACCGTAAACTTCTCGGTAAACAGCTACGTGGAAGACGGGCACTATCCCGGTACCGGAGCAGGCAGTATTTTAGATCAGGCCGAACGAACTGCACCCTATACCCCCGTTTATTTTACCAATGGTTTATGGGGCGGCTACATCGGTCAGTCGCTTGTAGGTGAGATCTATCATAGCGGTTATGATATCAACGAAAATTCGGCCTTGTTATCACAATTATCCATTGATCAAAAACTCCCCATCAAAGGCTTAAGCATTAAAGGCGTTATAAGTTATGATAACGGGCCCGAGCCATTGTTTAATACGCAAACATCGTTTCAACGCTCATACCGTACGCCTATTCCGTTTTATAGCGTAGCCGATAAAACCAAAAAGCCGTACACATTTGTGCAAAGCATTCAGGGTAGCCAGTATCCAAGCTACTCCGAAACCTATAACCAAACGCATTCCATAACAGCCCAGGGCTTATTGAATTATGCCAGCTCATTTGGCAAAAGCGATATTACAGGCTTACTGGTAGTTGAAAACCGAACGGTAAAATACAAAACGTTTTCGGCCAAAAAGATCAATTACAACCTCGATATCGACGAGCTCGATTTCGGCGGCCCTGCTCCTTCTGATGCAACCAACTCGGGGCATTCCGATGGGCAAAAGCAGATAGGCTACGTTTACCGCCTGGGATATGCCTATGATAAAAAGTACCTGTTTGAAGCAACCGGCAGGTATGATGGCAGCTACCTTTTTGCTCCAGATCACCGCTGGGGTTTCTTCCCCGCGTTTTCGGCAGGATGGCGCATTTCTGAAGAAAAGTTCATGAAAGGTAACATCGATTGGGTAGATAACTTAAAACTCAGGGGTTCATGGGGCCAGTCGGGTGCATACCCGGCAAGCGGCGGTAACATTCTTACCTACCAGTATTTAAGCCCATACCGTATTGCATCAAGCTCGGGAGTATTGAATAATACCACCACACAGGGCGTTTACGAAGGTTTGCAGGGCAACCCCGATATCACCTGGGAAAAAGCAACCAAAATTGACGTTGGCTTAGAAGCTACCTTATGGAACGGTGCTCTGGGTTTTGAAGTTGATTACTTTTCAGAAAAAAGATCGAACCTACTGGCACAGATCGCAGCATCTCTCCCTCCCGAATATGGTATCGGCTTAGGATTAGTGAACGGCGCCAACATGCAAAACCATGGTATCGACGTAACCATTACCAGCTCAAAAAGCTTCACTAAAGACCTGCGGCTGGATATCAAGGGTACCTTTACCTTTGCCCGCAACAAGCTGGTTAAGGTTTATGAAGATGCCGGCACTTATGCTAACCCTAACACCCGTCGCACCGGTAGGCCAAACGGAACCCAATTTGGCTTACAAGCTTTAGGTTACTTCACACCGGCTGATTTTGAAGCTGATGGAAAAACCTTAAAACCCGGAATACCTGTGCCGCAGTTTGGCGCTGTACGCCCCGGCGATTTAAAATACGCTGATTTGAACGGCGACGGCAAAGTAAACGGCAACGACCAAACCGTTATTGGCCATCCTAATACTCCCGAAATTATTTACGGGCTTGAGCCACGCCTTACTTATAAAAACTTTGACATCGACCTGTTGATCCAGGGATCGGGCAATAGCAATATCCAGCTTAATAATTATTTCGTGTGGCCTTTCCAGGCATCCGGATCGGCAACCGAGCTTACTTATAAAGACCACTGGACACCATCAAACACCAACGCGCTGTACCCACGCCTGTATGGCACTCCAAAATCAAACAACACACAGGCTTCAAGCTGGTGGGTAAGGAACAACTCATACCTGCGCCTCAGGAGCTTTGAATTAGGATATACTTTTTCAAGCAGGTTGCTTGGCAAGGCAATGCGCTCATTAAGGGTTTATGCTGCCGGTCAAAACGTATTTACCTGGACACCATCAGTAAAAGAAACTATTGACCCGGAAAACAGCGGAAGCAATGAAAATTACTTCCAGCAACGTGTGCTTTCAATAGGAGTTAATGCAACATTTTAAAATATAACGAGATGAAATCAACATATTTAAAAAAGGGCCAGGTCTTTTTTCTCGCTTTGCTGATTGTAAGTGTAAGCGCATGTAAAAAAAATCCATTAGATGTACCGCCCAAAGGCTTCTTAACCGATGCAGCTGCCTTTTCGTCTGAAGCCAACGCAGATCTGGTGCTGAACGATATTTACAGCAATCTCCCCGATCTGAACAATGAAACCCAAAACTCTGACCAATATACCGATAACAGCGCCTGCGGAGCATCATGGGAAACCGGCCAGTCGATAATTCGTGCTAACTCGCTTAATCCATCTAACGCTATCGATGGGCCGGCTGGCTCGTGGAAGTGGGAAACCGTTTATGCCAACATCAGGAAATGTAATATATTCCTTCAAAACGTGGCTATCAACAAAGCTAAATTCTCCGATACCTGGTATACCAAACGCGTTGGGGAAGCCACCTATTTACGCGCGTTTTATTATTCATTGTTGTATACCAATTACGGCGGCGTGCCACTTATTTCTCAACCGCTTGATAACCGCACCGGCGACGATATATTTATTGCCCGCGGAACCGCCGATCAAACCCTTGCCTTTATCGAAGCTGATTGCGATGCTGCAGCCACTGCGTTACCGGCTACCTCAGAGAACGGCCGCGCTACAAAAGGCGCTGCTTTAACCTTAAAAGGCTGGGTTGAGTTGTTTGCCGCAAGTCCGCTTAGTAACACTACAAATGATGCCGCCAAATGGACTAAAGCCGCAACTACAAATCAACAGGTAATTAACCTGGGGCAGTACACCTTATTTCCTGATTACGCCGGGCAATTCCTGTCGCCTAATAACTGGAACAAGGAAACCATTTTTGCAAGGGGGTATGCCGCGCCAAACAGGGGCCACAAACGCGAAGGGATACTGGGGCCTGTTATTGTAAATGGAGGCCAGCAGGCCTGGGGGAACCTCGCTCCCACTCAAAACCTTATCGACGAATATGAAATGGACAACGGCAAACCAATCACCGACCCTACATCTGGCTATGACCCTCAAAATCCATATATACATCGCGAGCCAAGGTTTTACCAGTCAATAGTATATGACGGTTCAACCTGGCAGGGCGATATCTTTAAATCACGTATCGGCGGTAACAACGAGATTGATTTAAGTTCATCAAGCGATATTTCAAACACCGGCTATAATGGCAAAAAAACGCTTGATGAGTCCATTCGCGGGCAAACAAGTTTAAATACCACCCAGGGTACCTCAAACTATATCTTTTTCAGATATGCGGAAGTACTGCTAAGCTATGCCGAAGCACAAAATGAGGTTGCCGGCCCCGACGCCTCAGTATATGCCGCGGTGAACCAGGTGCGGCAACGTACGGGTTCGGCCTTACCCGTGCTGCCGGCGGGCTTAACCAAAGATCAGATGCGCGGTGCTATCCGGCGTGAACGACGTATCGAATTTGTGTTTGAAGACAAGCGCTGGTATGATATCAGGCGTTGGGACATCACGGCCAAAGGCCCTGCAGTTTTACAGGAACAGGAATATGGAATGAAGATAACAGCCGACGGTACCGGTAAGTTAACCTATGCACCTGTACCGATATTTAAAAATACGTTCTCCGAGCATATGAACTGGTTGCCATTACCTTTAAGGATAATCAATCAAAACCCTAAGCTCACACAAAACCCGGGGTATAATTAATTTCATAACCTGGTCTTTTTAATTGGTTTCACGGCCCCGTTGGTTTGGGGCCGTGCTTTTTTTGAAGGCTACGTTAATTGAATTGATACAAAGAGTGTTTTAAAAACAGCGCTATTCTCAAGCCCAAAAACCTAATAATTTTTATATTGACATCAAATTTCAACACTCATTTATTGTAGTTGATCGTTTTTCTTCATTAAAAAAAGTAATTCTGTTAAATGGTTAAAATCGCACGTACAGCCTATTTGGTTTATTCTTGAAGTACAGGATGACAATAAATATGTACAATATGACAATTTGCAGCTGCAAATTTTATAGTTCTTTGTATTTGAAACATACATTTAAACCTGCCCCAATTTTTCAAAAATTATAAATACTTATGAGTAACACCCTGTTCAAGAAAAAGACTGCAATTGTTTTATTGATCGTTATTTTTATTTCCAGTTATAAGATAAGTTTCGGTTTCCAGGCACCTGCCGGAAGCAGGTTATCTGCAACCGATACAGCCTCTGTTCCCAAAGAAATTGAAGACCCGGAAAACATTGGCATCAATAAAGAAGCCAGCCATGCCACCCTCATGCCTTACGGCTCATTGAAAGAAGCACTGGCGGCAAATCGCCATGCATCATCATTTAGCCGCAGCCTTAACGGCCTTTGGAAATTTAACTGGGTAGACTGGCCGCAAAAGCGCCCTGTTAACTTTTACAAACCCGATTATGATGTATCTAAATGGAAGGACATCAAAGTACCATCCAACTGGCAGGTTGAAGGCTACGGTACCCCCTATTACAGCAATTTCACTTATATCTTTCAAAAAGACTTCCCGAGGGTAATGAGCACCCCGCCCGAAAAGTACACAGCCTTCACCGAAAGAAACCCGGTAGGCAGCTATCGCCGCGATTTTACCGTACCTGCCGAATGGAAGGGCCGCCGTATTTTCATCACTTTTGATGGTGTGGATGCCGGTTTCTTTATCTGGATAAATGGTAAAAAAGTGGGTTACAGCGTAAACAGCCGCAACGCCGCCGAGTTTGATCTTACCAAATACCTTAAACCGGGCAAAAATACTTTAGCTGTTGAAGTTTACCGCTTTACCACAGGCAGCTATCTTGAAGACCAGGATATGTGGCGACTGAGCGGCATTTTCAGAAATGTAACGCTTTGGAGCAGTCCGCAGGAACATATCAGGGATTATTTTGTAAAAACCAATCTCGATAAACAATATAAAAATGCCGATGTTCAGGTATCGACCAAAATAAAAAATTACGGCACCGCTGCGGTTAAAGCACGCGTACTGGATGTAGCTCTATACAATGGTAGCGTACCTGTACCGGGAGCAACTGTAAAAAAAGCTATCCCAGCCCTGAAGCCTGGTGAGGAAGTAACGGTTGAAACCAGCTTCCATGTAAATAACCCTCAAAAATGGACAGCAGAAACACCAAAACTTTACACTACGGTCGTAAAAATTAATGATGGTGCCAATGCTATTGAGACCCTGTCTTCACGCACAGGTTTCAGGAGTATTGAGATCAAAGGCCGCCTGTTCCTGGTTAATGGTGTGCCTATTAAGCTGAAAGGCGTAAACCGTCACGAAAACTGGCCTAACGATGGCCACGCGGTTACCGAAGAGCAAATGATCAGGGATCTTATACTGATTAAACAAGCCAACTGTAACCACGTACGTACCTGCCATTATTCAGATGACCCGCGCTGGTATGAGCTATGTGACCAGTATGGTATTTACCTTGTTGCCGAAGCCAACTTAGAAAGCCACGGCGCATGGGATGAGTTTAACGAAGAGCCAAGGATCAAAGCTGCACTGATTGACAGGAATGTTGCCAATGTGGAGAACTTTAAAAACCACCCTTCGGTTATTATCTGGAGCTTAGGCAATGAGTGCGGCAGCGGCGGCTCAAACTTCAGGGCTATCCTGAAAGTGATCAAAGATATCGACTCTACCCGCCCTACACACTACCAAGGCTTCGGTATCGGTAAAAACAACCCTGCCGATATGGACAGCGAAATGTATACCGATGTTGAAAATCTTGAAAAACATGCCAACGACAATACTTTAACCAAGCCATTTTATCTGTGCGAATACGCTCACGCCATGTTCAATTCCATGGGTTCAGTGGATATTTATAATGATCTGTTTGATAAATATCCGCAGTTATTAGGTGGTGCTATCTGGGAGTGGCAGGATCAGGGGATCTATAACAACCGCGACCCTAAACATCCAATAACCGCTTTTGGCGGCGGCTTTGGCGAGTATCCAAATGATCAGTACTTTATCCATAAAGGTGTTGTGTTCTCTGATCGTTCATTGAAACCACACTATCCTGAGTTGAAACATGCCTACCAGTGGATCAGCATTCATCCAAAAGATCTGAAAAATGGCATCGTTACCATTAAAAACCGCTACCAGTTTATCACCCTTAACAGCTTTACTGCCAAATGGGAAGTTAGCGAAAATGGCACCACCATATCATCAGGCAACCTGGCATTGAAAGAAATTAAACCGGGTGAAGAGCAGGACATAAAGGTACCTTACAACATTAGCCCTAAACCGAGAGCCGAATATTTCCTAAGGGTTTCGTTTGATCAAGGTGCTGATAATTTATGGGCTAAAAAAGGATACGAAGTTGCTGCCCAGCAATTGGAATTGCCGATAGCTATCCCGGCCGCTAAAGAACAGCCTGCAACAGACAAATTAACCTTATCTGATGGGGCTAATGAGATCAAAGTAAAAGGCCCGGGCTTTAGCCTGGAGTTTGATAAAGCGAAAGGCACTTTTTCGAAAATGGAAAAAGATGGCCAAAACCTTTTGCAGGATAACGGTGGCCCTACGCTGCACCTATGGCGTGCCCCGCACCGCAAAGATGATATGTGGGCTTATGACGATTATTGGGTTAAATACGGCCTGAAAGATTTAGCATGGAAAACCGACGAGGTTAAAGCCACTCAGCTGGCTGCCGGCCAGGTAGAAATAAAAGTAAGCCTTACAGGTACCGGCAAAAGCGATTTTGTTGTTCATCACCAGGCTGTTTACACCATCAACAGCAATGGCAATATTAAAGTTGATAACAATGTAAGCTTTAATGGCAATGATAAAATAGTGTTTGGCAGACTGGGCGTGCGCCTGTTCCTGAAACAGGACCTGAACCAGTTTGAATACTTTGGCCGCGGCCCTATGGAAAATTATGCCGACAGGAAAAGCGGCTTTGATGTTGGCCATTATACAAGCAGCATAGCCCAACAAATGACGCCTTATGAAAAACCGATGGATTGCGGTAACCACGAAGACGTAAGGTGGGCTAATGTAAGCACTGCCAAAGGTACCGGCATTGCTATCAGGCAAGCAGATGAGCTTTTCCAGGTAACCGCACTACCATACAGCGACGAGGAAATGACCGATGTGGAATACAAAATAGACTTACCTAAAAGCAAAGGCACTGTATTGTGTGTTAGTCATAAAACTTTAGGTGTAGGTTCATACGGTTGCGGCCCGAGGCCGTTGGAGCAATACAGGGTGTACGCCAAACCTACATCTTTTAGCTACCAGATTCAGTTGTTGGGTAAGAAATAGAGAAAAAGGCTACCCCTCTTTTTAATTGTCATCCTGAGTGTTTAAATCCAGCGAACTCTGAAGGTGAAATGACAAACGAGAGCCGGTCAGTCTGAGCCTGTCGAAGACTCGCGCGCAGAGGCCCTGCCCACCATGCTTCGACAAGCTCAGCATGACCCTATTTTAATTATGTCATGGGTAGGTACGAAGGATCTTCTTCGCCATGTATAGCGCCTCTGCATCTTTAAGAAGATCCTTCGCTATCGCTCAGGATGACAACTTTTAAACATGTCTTGGTTAAACTCAAGAGTGTTCCGGGAACGATTGCATAGTTTTAATTGGGCATATCCTTTTTTTGCAGTTTAAGGTTGAGTAATCTTGTTAACAGGCTTAAAGATATCCTGTAGTACAACCAATTAACATTTTACCACAAGCCTTAGCAACAGGCACAAATAACCAGTAATGAAAAAAGCTTTTTTGCAATTATTGTTCATCGCAACCTGCTTCAATGCATTTGGACAGCAAACCATAGTTAAATACCTATCGGGCACGGATAAAGACCACACCGTGCAATGGGATTTCTTTTGTACCGATGGGCGAAAGAGCGGCCAATGGACAAAGATTGCAGTACCATCCAACTGGGAATTACAGGGTTTCGGCACATACAACTACGGGCACGATAAAGTTAAAGCCAACGAACAGGGTTTATACAAGCATGAATTTACTGCCGGCAATTGGCAAAACAAAAAGGTGTTCATCGCTTTTGAAGGCTCAATGACCGATACCAAAGTGATGGTGAACGGCAAACAGGCCGGCCCGGTACACCAGGGCAGCTTTTACCGGTTCAAGTATGATATAACCGGTTTAGTAAAACCTAACAGCAAAAATCTGCTCGAAGTTACTGTTGATAAAACATCGGCAAACTCATCAGTAAATGATGCAGAACGCCGCAACAGCGATTTCTGGGTTTTCGGGGGGATTTACCGCCCGGTTTACCTGGAAATTGTACCCGAAACTTTTATTGAAAGACTCGCTATAAATGCCAAAGCCGATGGCTCCTTTCAGGCTGACATATACCCTCAGAATTTAAAAGGCGATGAAACTATTGAAGCACAGGTACAAAAACTAAACGGCGAAAAAGTAGGTCAGCCATTCAGCATAAAAGCAAATACCGCTGCTGAGCATCTTGAACTAAAATCGAATTTTAATAAACCTTTACAGTGGAGCGCCGAGTTCCCTAATCTGTACCAGGTTACCGTGTCGATCAAAAATAAACAGGGCGTTATACATAGCATTACGCAAAAATTCGGTTTCCGCACGGTTGAGTTGAGGGTTAATGATGGGTTATATGTAAACGGTGCCAGGATTATGATGAAAGGGAGCGACCGCCACAGCTTCTGGCCGGAAACCGGTCGTACGCTAAGTCATGAGATCCAATTAATGGATGTTAAGCTGATGAAGCAAATGAACATGAACGCGGTACGCATGTCGCACTACCCGCCCGATGCTGATTTTTTAGATGTATGCGACTCCCTTGGTATTTATGTGCTTGATGAGCTCACCGGCTGGCAAGCCAAATATGATACCATTGTAGGCCGTAAGCTGGTTAAAGAACTGGTGGTGCGGGATGTAAATCACCCCGCTATCCTGTTTTGGGATAACGGAAACGAGGGCGGCTTTAATCGTGGTCTGGATAATGATTACGCCTTATATGATCCGCAAAAACGTACGGTGATCCATCCCTGGGAAAAATTTAACGGCACCGATACCAAACATTATCCTGATTATAATTATATGGTTAACGCGGCAGCTAACGGACAGGAGGTATTCTTCCCTACCGAGTTTATGCATGGTTTATATGACGGCGGTGCAGGTGCCGCACTTGATGATTTTTGGGCACAAATGGTGAAACATCCTCATGGAGCGGGTGGTTTTATCTGGGCGTTTTTGGATGAAGCAGTTATTCGTACCGATAAAAACAACACCTATGATGCTGATGGCAATCATGCCCCTGACGGCATTGTTGGCCCCCACCGCGAAAAAGAAGGCAGTTTTTATGCCATTAAAGAGATCTGGTCGCCGGTGTATATTGATCCGCAACCTATTGATAAAACCTTTAACGGAAAAATCCCGGTTGAAAACCGGTATAGCTTCACCAACCTTAATCAATGTACCTTTAAATGGCAGCTGGTTAAATTTCCATCAGCCAGTGCCAAAACAACTGCTGCAATTGTAAGTGCGACCGGTTCAGTTGCAAAGTTTGATCTTAAACCGGGCGAAAAAGGAGTGCTCAATCTTGGCCTGCCTGTATCATGGGCAAAAAATGATGCACTGTATCTTACCGCTTATGGTGCTGATAAAAAGGAGATTTTTACCTGGAGTTGGGCTTTAAAAACACCCGCTGCTATTAACAAAATTGTCACCTCCCCTGCTAAATCAGCAATAAAAATTGATGAAGCCGGTCAGCAGCTTCAGGTTGTATGTGATGGTATCACTTATTATTTCGATAAAACTACCGGCTATATTCAAAAAGTGGTTAAACCATCGGGCACTGTTTCTTTATCGGGCGGCCCAGTGTTGGCAGGTGTAAATACCACATTAAAACAGTTCAGCAATAAAGCTATTAAGGGCGGTTATATTGTTGAAGCCAATTATGATGGCGCGGCATCCCTGCATGTAAAATGGACTTTCGCCCCGGGCCAGCCAGCAAAACTGGAATATCAATATACTCAAAAAGGCGATGCAGATTTTATGGGCGTCACTTTTAACTATCCTGAGGAAAAGATCACCGGGATGAAGTGGCTTGGCCGCGGCCCTTACCGCGTTTGGAAAAACAGGCTCAAAGGTCAGCAATTTGGTGTTTGGCACAAGGCCTATAACAATACCATTACCGGCCAAACCTGGGGTTACCCCGAATTTAAAGGTTACCATGCTGAGCTTAACTGGGCGGTGATTGAAAATAAGGAATCACCTTTTACGGTTTATACTGCCGATAAAAACATCTACCTGCAAATGCTGCACCCGGCAAGGGAGCAGGCAGCGCTCGAAAACAATAATGTTGAACCGGCATTTCCCGAAGGCTGCATCGGTTTTTTAAACGCGATAAGCCCAATCGGCACCAAATTCCAGGCTGCTAAAGTGATGGGGCCACAAAGCCAGACTAATCACGCCAGCGGCGAGCCGGTAAACGGTACGCTGTGGTTTGATTTTACGCATTGATCATCAAACACTAAACCAACAATAAAATAAAACCTTTATGAAACCACTATTCCGCGGTAAATACAATACAAAGCCACATGCCCTTTTTATGCTGATGGGTATGGGAGCTGTTATGCTTGTATGTTCATCGTATGTTTTTCATACGCCTAAACCTAATAGCGCTGCCGAACCGCCTTTGATCACAGTAAAAGTGCAGCAAATCAGCGCCAATTTGCAATCGCCAACTGCTCTAACCTTTCCGGGTAATGGCGAGATCTGGGTAACCGAGCAGCCCGGGAAAATCCGCGTGGTTAAAGATGGCAAACTGCTCGATGAGCCGCTGCTTGATCTGCGAAGCAAAATGCTCAAAGTAAATAAAGGTTATGAAGAACGTGGTTTATTAGGGATTTGCCTGCACCCGCAATTTAAATCGAACAAAAAATTTTATGTTTTTTATAGCGCCAATACTACCGGCAAATTTAACCACAAGGATGTAATAGCCGAATATAAACTATCGGCAAATTCAGATGCTATCGACCCTAATAGCGGTCGGGTAATTCTCGCGCAGGATAAACCCGATGGTAATCACGATGGCGGTTGCATCCAGTTTGGCCGGGATGGTTATTTGTATATCTCGTTTGGCGATGGCGGCGGACAGGGCGATAAGCACGGCGAAATTGGGAACGGGCAAAATTTAAGTAACCTGCTTGGTAAAATCCTGCGTGTTGATGTTAACGGCAGTGCGCCTTACAGCATCCCCAAAAACAACCCTTTTGCAGGTAAAAAAGACGCAGCTCCCGAAATTTGGGCTTATGGTTTCCGTAACCCATACCGGTTTTCATTCGATAAAGCATCGGGGCAGTTGTTTGCAGGCGATGTTGGCCAGGATCTTTGGGAAGAAGTGGATATTGTAACCAAAGGTGCCAACTATGGCTGGCGTTTAACCGAAGGAACGCATTGCTATAATCCTGCTACCGGCTGCGATATTAAAGGGATTACCATGCCCATTGCCGAATACAGCCATACCGAAGGCGTTTCGGTAATAGGCGGCTACGTTTATAACGGCAAACAAGTACCCGTTTTGAAAAGCAAATATGTATTTGCCGACTGGGTAGGTAAAGTATTTTACCTGCAAAAGGCCGGCAGCCAATGGCAGCGCGGCAAAATTACTTTTCAAAATGCCCCATCAAATTTAAAGATCATTGGTTTTGGAGAGGACCCGGCTGGCGAGGTTTATGTGCTGACTAATTCAGATACCGGGCCGGAAAATGCTAATGGGAGCATTTATAAGATTGTTAAGAATTGAGATACAATATTATATAAAAGCGTCATTGCAAGGTACGAAGCAATCCCCGGTTAGCAGAGCAGCTCTGTAAAGTTTGCGATTGCTTCATACCTCGCAATGATGTTTTTTTGAGCCATACGTTTTTTATACTATCGTTTTAGAGTATCTCTCAAAAGCTTCAATTAACAACTTCCCATTTTTTAATAACATACCTATTCCCTTTAAATTTCCCGACCCGTTTAAAATCTCCTTTATTTTTGTTCCATAACAAATTCACGGTATTATATACCCCATTCTCATAATTAAAAGTGATGCCGTCATCCTCAAACAAAGTAGCCTTATTAGCATCACCGTATACATAGCAGGTAATCTCAAATTTAGTATCGGGGGCAACAAACTCTACCGGTTTGGCCAATGGCAAAATAGTCCCGGCTTTGATAAATATGGGTAATTGGTTTATATCCGGCTTAATTGTATAATATTTACCGCCTTCATATTTTTGATTAGTATTATAATCGTACCATAGGCCTTCGGGTAAATATACCTTCCGCTCGTCTATTTTTTCGGTTAAGGGAGCAGCGAGGATATCATTTCCTATCATATATTCATCCGAAAGGTTAAAAGTGTTTTTATCCTGCGGATAATCCATTACCAAAGCCCTGAATGGCGGGATGCCTTTAAAATGATAATCGGCAAAAGCATTGTACAGGTATGGGATGAGGCTCATCCGAAAGTTCAGCAATTTGCGGATGTCACCTTCAACTTCTTTAGCATTATCCATCAATTCCCCTTTATTATTCTTTTCCTTATTAATCTGCAGCCAGGGCGGGTTTTGCAGGTACCAAGAATTGTACAGTGTTTGAGCCGAAAGCACCGCGGTTTGACTGCGACGCATAAAATCTTTAATAGAATTGGATTCGCGCACTTCCGGCGACCAGATCATACCCGCAAAGCCCGAGTTGAGGATCATCCGGATATACTCATCATGAAGGTAGGTATCGCTATATAATGCTGCAGGATACGATGAAGCGAATGCGTTTGATGCACGTACATCAAGATAGGTACGCTGGTTTAACTTTTTATAAATGCCGTAGATAGTTTTTTGATAAAGCAGGCCGAAAAGCTGATGCATCTGCTCACCATCAATACCCGACGGAAACTGACTAAGCTCCGGGAAGCTCCATGTGTCGCTGCCAAAAGCGATATTTGAATTATCGCATTCGTCCATTTTAAAGCCCGAAATTCCCTGTTTCACGAATGTTTGCTGATGATAATTGGCAAAGATGCTGCTCGCAGCAGTGTCGGCAAAATCAGGCACAAGGCCATTCCAAACCAGGTAATTACCGGCTTTGTTTTTTAAAGGCGCATACAACGGCGATTGGGGCGATGTAAAGGCATGTTCCCACAGGTTGATATGGAAACCTTTATGCTTCATTGAATCGATAAACTCGTTTGGCGTAGGAAAAAAGCTTTTGTTCCATACATAAGAGCATGAATAGGAAGCTGTTTGCCATCTCGGTTCTAAACCCAATACATCGCAGGGAATATGGTTATCACGAAAGTAAGCTGCCATCTTATCAACCTGGTACTGGTTGAAATCGGCTTTAACCCGGTATTTAACACCAAGTCCCCAGATAGCAGGTAAGGCTCCCCCTCCCGAAAACAAATTATAACGCTGCATAGCGGTTTTAAGATCGGGGCCCGCAAAAACAAATACCTCTATCCCTTTGGCTCCGGGAATATCAACCGTTACATAGCCCGAAGCCTTGTTATCACTTTTGTATAGCTCCTCAACCGAGTTGCCGCCTTTACCTGCTGTTACTTCACCTTTGCTTACATTTAATTTCGCTGTATTACCGCAGTAAAAGGTTGTATACCGGGAGGTGTTTATCAAAATACCATAGCCTTTGTTTGATACATAAAGGGTTGTGGGTCCGTGAGTATAGCCGAGGTCATTAAGCGGGTTATCATTTACTATCGGGCGTTTTTTTAAGCCCCGCTGATTAAATGAGCCTATCTGCATCCCAAATCCGTACAACTGCTCGCTTTCATCCAATGGTACTTCAACTACTACTCCTCTACCATTGATGCTTATCTTAATATCATTAATATTAAAAGGCAACTTGCCCTCAGGCAAGCCTTTCAAAGCAGCTGTCATCGGCAGCTCGTCGCAAAAACTATACGGGGTAAACTTATCTATTGTTCCTGAGCTTAACTTTTGTATCCCGGTGGCCAGTTGCGTTGTTTGGCAGCTGGCATTCAAAGCAACTATTTGAAAACAGATGAACAATGTGATTGCCCCGGTAAAATATCGTTTCATATTATTAGCGATGTATAATGCCCAAAGTTAACAGAGGCTGGTATAAATCGTTAATTATTGAATTGTTTTTTATGGATGAGATACTTGCTATATCGCCATAGCCATTATTCACAAACCAGATTTGGGGGGGATGTAGCAATCATTACTGAAAAGCCCGCATCAAAATCCTGCTGATAAAAAGCAGGGGCAAGCGGTATCACTGTTATAACCGCATATATAATAAATGTCGTTAACAGAATTTTTTGCAGCAGCCCTAATTTGGCCGTTGTATAATACTTGTCATAGATCAGGCTAATCTTTTATTCACAGCATTCCAGTTCACTACATTCCACCAGCCGGCAACATATTCGTTCCGCCTGTTTTGATATTTCAAGTAGTAGGCATGTTCCCATACATCCAAAGCCAATAGCGGCGTACCTTTTACAGCAGCATTATCAAATAAGGGGTTGTCCTGGTTAGCGGTGGAGGTAATAGTAAGTTTTCCATTCACATTAACCAGCCACACCCAGCCCGATCCGAATCGGCCAAGCGCTGCCTGTGAAAACTGTTCCTTAAACTGTTCAAATGAACCAAAAGCCGCGGTAATTGCATCTTTGACCTTTCCATCAGGCCCGGCCGAATTTGGCGTTAAACTTTCCCAAAAAAAGTTGTGGTTCCAGGCACCGCCACCATTGTTCCGTGCTTTTGGCGAAAGCTGTGAGGCATGATCAAAAAACTCCTTCTCAGTGCTAAAAGTCAGTTTTTCGGCCACAATAGCATCATTTACATTTTTGATGTAGGCAGTATGGTGTTTGGTATAATGGATCTCGTTGGTAAGTCCATCGATATATGGTTCCAAAGCTTTATAGTCAAAACCAAGCGGCACCTGGCTAAATTTTAAAACATCGCCCGTTGGCAAATGGCTTTCGTTTTGGTTGTAAGCGGCCAATGCCTTATCGGCGCTCAGGAAGAGCGGACCGGTTACTGCAACTGCCACGGTTGCTTTAAGGGTATTTTCAATAAATTGTCTTCTGCTGTTTGTTTTCATAATGTGTTATTGTTAATTACCTAAAATGAAGCTGCCCGGTTTATTAAATCGGGACAGCCTCTTTTTGCACAACTCATTCCACCATGCTGCGCTTTATCATTAAAATTTAGTTATGAGTAATTATGGTTGCCCCTATGGCTGATGAACCCGGCGTACCGTTGATGTAAATAGTATAGATTTTCCCGGCGGTAAGCGTTACATTCTGTAGTTTATCACCTGTAATATTAACTGCTGAATGATCTGCTGTTTGCGTAACCGAGAAATTAACGGTGCCTGCATCAACTGCAACAAAAGGCCCTAACGACCAGGTATTCAAGCCCGAGCCCGACAATACCGAACCGCCAGCCCTGCCATAAGCTGTATTGGTAAAAAGAGCGGTTTGTCCTGCTACCCCAAAATCGACACTGGCGCTGCCCGGTGCAAGGTTTACAAACCTAACTTTAGCTTTCCCGCTTACCGGCGCACTCAAATCGTCATAAAAAAGGATTAGCGAATCGGCGGTGGCTTTGGTGTTTTTAACGGCGAAAACGGTATGATAATAATTTGCGATAGGTCCGTTAGGGCCGCCGGTTGAAGTAAAGGTTGCGCTGTTACCAAACTGCCTCGAGGCTTTGTATGATGTATTTGTACCTTCGGTAAAATTGATCTGCACATCGCCAAACTGGGTATCCAGATAATCGCTTTTGGTGTTAATGGCTACTGCTGTTTTGGTTACCTGGGTAGTGTAAGCCCAAAACTGGATCCCCACATTTACAGGCCGCGCGTTCACAAAGCTGATGTGGGCTGCAAGTGCAGGCCTGTCGGCAGCGTTAATGTTCAAATAATCTGTTTTTTTGCAGGATGATGTAACGATCCCGACTACACTTAGCAGCAGCCATACTTTGTTCATTTTTAATATAGATGCCCTTTTTATTGTTGGCTTATATTTTACTTGATATATACTTTTCATGATTAAGCTATTATAAATGAGCTGATAATTTGATAAATGGCTGGATGCCCGCACTGCCGTTCTGAATGCCAACAACCGTAGGATTGCGCAAACCTGCTATAGATGGATCGGAGTAATCGCCTAAAACATTAAATACGTTGTTAACGCCTACAGTACCTTGTACCCTGTAGGTAAACTTGTAACCCACCGAAAGATCAGTTACCCAAATAGGTTTAAGGTTTTGATAAAAATAAACCGGGTTAAGCGGGTCGGCTGCACTCAACTGCGATGCTGTGGTTACTTTACCAAAGTAAACCATACGCGCCAGGAAGGTAAATTTATCCACGCTATAAATACCCTGCAGGTTTACCTTCTGAGCCGGAATATTGGTGGTTACCCTTGCCCTTTCACCAGGGCTCAGGATAACGTTCTTGTATTTTTCGAGACCTTTAGGTGTGTTTACTTTAGTTACCTCGTTCTTTTCAAAGTTGCCACCAAACAGGAAGTTTATATTTCCCTTGTCCAATAGCAATTTGTAGCTTCCGGTAAACTCAATACCCTTGGTACGGGTACTAAACTCATTGTAAAAAAAGTTGGCCTGCGCGGCACCTGTTTGCTGAAACAGAGTTTTAACATCCTGCGGCAGATTAGTATCTGTCGAGGTAAAATTACCTGTATTACCTACCCTGTTATCAATATTGATCAGGTAGGCATCAACCGTTAACTCCACGTTACTGCCCGGTGCCGAGGTTAAGCCCAGTGCGTATCCCTTTGATTTTTCGGGTGATAGTTTGGGGATGCCCAGCGCACGCGCCGCAGCACTTTGGTTTGATGCCGTCAGGATATCAACTCCCCTGCCCTGTTGAAATGAGGTAGATATGGAAGTATAATAAGATTGTGCCAGATCAGGTGCCCTGAAACCGGTATTGGCTGATCCGCGAATGCTAAGCCACCTTGCAAAGCTGTAACGTGTAGCCGCTTTCCATGTAAATACATTCCCGAAATCTGAGAAGTACTCGGCACGACCGGCACCCGAAACGAGCCACTCTTTAGTAACATTCAGCTCCAGATCAGCATAGCCTGCGGTAACGGAGCGGCTTACATTAACCGCATTTTCGGGTCTGAAACCCAAATGGATCTGCGAACCTGCAGAAAGACCGTTCAGCGAAGTTACACCGGCATTTGAAAGGTAAGGGATTCCGCCGGATGTAGTATCGATATCAACAATATTGCGCTGATCGGCCTTTGAATATGAAGCTTCTTCACCGGCAATGATCTGGAAACCTTCAACCCTATGCTGGGCACCGAATGCAACGTTTAAGCCTTTTAATATTTTATTAAAGTACCGGGTAAAATCAAGCGCCGTTGTGTTTTGGCTGGCATTATAACTGCCTGCGTCAAAACTGGTAGGGCTTTTTAAACCCAAACTTGCGTTAAGCGAGTTATCAACCCGATTACCGAATATATTTTTACCATATACGTTTGAGAAATCCACGTTCCAGTCGCCAACCTTACCTTTTATGCCAACAGCTATCGATTCATCAACTATATTATTTTCCATGGCAGGCAAAAAACCATCGGGATAAATAAAGTTGTTGTTTCTCGATGTCCAGCCAGGTAAACGATAAGTGGCCGTAAACTGTGAATTACGGCTGCTGATACCACCAAAGGCATACAGCTCTGCCGAGTTTTTTAAAGGTAAACCCGCGTTGAAAAATAACAACGCATCCTGCCCGGCATTTGATCCGCCGGCACGCTGGTCAAAAAAGTGACGATCAATACCCCGGCTTGCCAAAATAGCATCATCAATTGCTTTGGTATATATTGCATCATATGCGCGCGTGTTTGCTCCACCGCCGTAAATAGGACCGTTATACAGGCCCGCATCCTTCCGGCCGGCCGGTAACGAAATGGCCTGTGTGGCATATTCAGTAGTGACATTAATGTAGCCGCCATTGTCGCCCAAACCAACACCGTAGTTGGCGCTTGTACGGGTAACTGCGCCATCGCCACGCCTGCGCACACTTCCCGAAGTATTAACCGCGAAGTCATCGGTTTTCTTTTTTAATACGATATTGATAACCCCGGCAATAGCGTCAGAGCCGTATTGGGCGGCAGCACCGTCCCTCAATATCTCGATCCTGTCAATAGATCCGGTCGGGATGGCGTTGAGGTCGTAACCGGTTGAACCGTTACCTAAGCCGCCATAATTAACGTTAGCGCTTTTATGCCTGCGTTTACCGTTCACCAACACCAATACCTGGTCGGGACCTAAACCGCGAAGCTGGGCAAGGCTCAGTGCTGAACCGGCATCACCCGCGTTACTTCCGTTAACCGAGTGGAAAGAAGGCGAAATATATTGCAGTATCTGCGTTACGCTTACCTGCGGAGCAGATTCCAGCAGCGGTTTTATATCAATTACATCCACCGCCACCGGCGAGTTAAGCTTGGTGCGGTTGGCATTACGCGAGCCAACTATCTGCACCTCGTTAAGGGCGTTATTTTTCGATGGCTTGAGGCTGATCTGGAATTGTTTGATTCCGTCAATCTCAACTTCCTGTGTTTCAAAGCCGACAAATGAAAATACCAAGTATTTACCATTACGGATCACAATACTAAAGCTACCATCAGCTTTGGTGACAGCGCCTTCGTTCAATCCTTTTACTGTTACGGATACGCCCGGCAGGGGGGCTTTGTCATCGGCGGAGGTTACCACCCCGGTTACCGTTCGTTTTTGTGCATATATGTTTTGCCCGAAAATGAGGGCGAAGAACACAAGCAAGAGTACAATTTTCTTCATTTTTACAATAGTTCAAGGGCAAAGCAGTGGCTACGGCAGGGCACTTCGTGCCCTGCCGGCAAATGCGTGCCAGGTTGGGGTTAATTAATTACTTGTTGGGGAATATTTTAATTTGAGGCCAGTTTTTGCTTGAAACGGTCGTCGGTAAGGGTCTTTAAAAACTCAACTATATCATCAATTTCGGCATTGGTGAGGTTAAGTGGCTTTTCAAGCGCCAGATCGCGGTTGATCCCATCTTTAACCACCAGCGATGGGTTGTTGTAATACTCAACCACGCTTTTCAATGTTTTGAATTTACCGTTGTGCATATAAGGAGCAGTAACCGCCACATTGCGTAAGCCCGGAATTTTAAATTCGCCCTCCTCGGTTTTATTTTTAGTGATGACCGAGCGGCCCGGATCGTTCAGATCCTTCCCGTTATACAGGCCAATACTTTTAAACCTGTCGGCAGTAAAATCCTCGCCCGAATGGCAATTGTTACAAGCGGCTTTACCGATGAACAACAATCTGCCGCGGGCTGCGGCTTCAGATATGGCATGGTCATCGCCATTCACATACCTGTCGTAAGGGCTGTTTGATGTTTCAAGCGTGCGCTCAAATGAGGCAATGGCTTTCAACAGATTATCTTTGGTGGGTGCTGATTTAAATATTTTTTGAAATGCATCGGCATAGTATTTATTGTCGGTTAATTTTTTTACGGCATCTTCAATTGGCAGCCCCATTTCTGTAGCCGATGTTATAGGGCCCAAAGCCTGCTCTTCGAGCGACGCAGCGCGGCCATCCCAAAAAAGGTGCGGTCTGCCGGAGAGGTTGGTCAATCCCGGCGAGTTACGGGCAGTTAGGTTGCCTTTTATGCCTTTGCTAAAAACAGCACTATCGGCAAAAGCAAATTCCGGTTTATGGCATGATGAGCAGCTGATGGTATTATCACCCGATAGTATCGGATCAAAAAACAGTTTTTCGCCCAGTTGCTCTTTGGTTTGCACATCATCTTTGGTACCTACAAAACTCATAGTGCTGATCAATATGACAATTGCTGCCAAACCCAGAAGTATTTTTCCTTTTTTCATATCAGTATGCATTTAAGCTGCGGGTTAAAAGTTCAGGCCTTTGCCGGGGCATCCAATCCCCCCGGCTCCGGACCTCTTCCAAGGTTAAATGAGTTTTTAAATGCTTTTAGTAGTCAAAGAGATAGCCCTTCACCCTGTACAGGGTGATTAAGCATAATAAATTCTAAAGTGGTATCCTGTTTTGCTAAGAAGCTGCTTAAAAACAATTAAATAAAACTGCTATATCTCTCCCACGTCATTGCGAGGCACGAAGCAATCCCCGACTATACAGGGCGGATTTGCATAGCCCCTCTGCCTCTTGGGGATTGCTTCGTGCCTCGCAATGACGACTTTTATACATGTTTTTAAACAGCTTCTAAAGACTACTGCGCGTTAGCAGTAAGGTTAACATTCAGATCAAAATCATCATAGATCACCTTATCGCCCAGGTTTTCAAAAAAGTTTTTTGAACGGAATTTAATATCATACTTAGTACGATCGACAGTTATTTTGGCGTTGGCAGTCAGCTTTTTACCATTAACAGCTACCGTTGCCGGGAAGCTAACATCATTGGTGATTCCTTTTATGGTAAGCTTGCCGTTAACATCGTACTGGTTACCGCTGGTTTTAGTAGCAGAACTGATTACCAAATTTGCTTTAGGGAATTTTTCGGTATTAAAAAAGGTTTCGCTTTTAAGTGTGCTTACCAATTTCTCGTTTTGCGCCTGATCTGTTAAATCTGCATCGGTAATGGTATTCAGGTCAATATCAAAGCTTCCGCCTTTAAGGGCATTGTTTTCAACTGCGAAATTACCGTTACTGATCTTTACTTCGCCATTGTGGTCGCCTGTTGCTTTTTTTGCGGCCCAGGTAAGTTTACTACCTTCGTTATCTACTTTAAAAGATGCAACCTTAAACCGTTTTTTGGTTTCAGCGGTTTTAATTATGCCGGTTTTACCTTTAGTAAGCTTAACGGTTTTTATGGTTGATGAAGTGAATGCGGTTAGTGATATAAAAGCTGTAAATAATACAGCGCCTGAAAATTTTGTCATGGTGGTTATTGTCTTTATTTGTGTTTTTAATAAACCCGGCAAAGCTGTTACCATTCGCCGGGTTACGTGATTCAGTTGATTGTTTATTTTCCTTTTAAAGTTTCGTTATTGCTTTCAACAGCGTTGGCTTCAGTTGCCGGGGCTGGTTCGGCAATCAGTTCGTCGAGCAGTTTGTTAAACTTCTTTTCGTAATCCTGGTAATATTTACCGGTAACTGTACCTGTGTAACCGGTGTAGATCTCCCTTACGTAACCTTTTCTGTCGATAATGATGGTAGTTGGAAAAGCCACAAACTTGTTTAATGCAGGGAGCTTTTGCGATACCAGCTTTTTATCGGCAAGGCCTCCAAATAAAATATCATATTTGATATCATATTTATCTTTCAGCTTGCCCAGCGTGTACTGTGCATATTTCAGGCTGTCTTTTTGCTCAAAGCCGATAGCTATCGCCTCAACCCCGCGGTTATGATTTTTGTTGAACCACGGTGACAGGAACACGGTTTGATCGGTACAGTTGGGGCACCAGGTACCAACAATTTCTATGATGGTAACTTTGCCTTTGTACTTGGCATCGCTTAACGAAACAGGTTTGCCAGTAAGATCAGGAAACGTGAAATCAAGCTTTTTATAGCCTTCTTTCAGGTAGGTTAGCTTGTACGGGTCAGGCAGTTCGGCCTTATCATCCTTTACAGCATCAAACTTGGTATTGTCATAAATACCCTGGCCTATTTCTCCGCTCAACGTACCATCCGGGTTGATCTTACCTTTGTAAATCTTTGGACTTGGGCCGGTAAAGCCGCTCAGTTCAAATTCATCGCCTTGCACGGTACCTTCCAGTTCGCGGCTGTCGCCGGTTACCTGCATAATTACACCGGTAAGCTTATTGCCGGTTTGCTTCAGTACCGCTATTTTGTTAGGTACCTGGTCTTTTGAATAAACTTTCAACTCCCATTTACCTGTTAAATTAGCTGTCGGGGCAACATCCTTGCCGGGTTCAATAAAGCGGTAGCTTTTGCCGTACTCTGCGGTGAACGGTAATGAATTCCCCCTGAAACCCGGTACCAGGCTGCGGTATTCACCGCTTAAGGTTCCGTCCTCTTCCACTTTGGCAACCAGGGCGGCATCATAGGTATTCATTTTAATAAATACCGAATCTTTGCCCACCTGCTTTACATGGAAATTGTCGCGGCGTGTACCGTTCAGCAGTGTGAATACAGCATGTTCAGCATCTTTGCCTTTCAGCTCGAAATTAAAGGGCACTTTAGTTTCGGCTACGGTGAACACACCCCGCCACACACCTTCCTTGATAAATTTTACCGGTGGATTTTTGTCCGCCGCGTGCACGGTACCGGCCAGCAACAACCCTGCTGTCAGGCATTTGAATGAAGTAATTAAATTGAGTGTTTTCATTCGATAAATTATAAGATAGTTAATAGTTACTTACCCTGGTGAGCTGGCTGATCAACAACGGCGGCTGTTTCCGGTGCAGGCTCGGCAATAAGCTCGTCTAACAGCTTGTTGAATTTCTTTTCGTAATCCTCATGGTATTTACCTGTTACGGTACCGGTATAGCCTGTGTAAATTTCCCTTACATCACCTTTTCTGTCGATGATAATAGTTGTAGGGAACGCGATGAACTTGTTAAGCGCGGGCAATTTTTGTGATACCAGTTTTTTATCGGCCAGGCCGCCAAACGCGATATCGTAATTGATAGCATATTTATCCTTTAACTTACCCAAAGTGTATTTGGCGTATTCCAGGCTGTCTTTTTGCTCAAAGCCTAAAGCAATGGCTTCTACACCGCGCTGATGGTTTTTATTGAACCATGGAGAAAGGAACACCGTTTGATCGGTACAGTTAGGGCACCAGGTACCAATGATCTCAACGATCACAACTTTGCCTTTGTATTTATCATCACTCAGCGATACCTGTTTGCCATCGATCCCGGGGAACGAAAAATCAAGCTTTTTGTAACCTTCCTTTAAAAATGTCAGCTTATAAGGATCGGGTAATTCTACCTCAGCTTTTTTAGCAGCATCAAACTTCAGGTTTTTATAGATACCAAAGCCTTCTTCACCGCTGATAGTTCCATCAGCATTGATCTTTCCTTTAATGATGAACGGGCTCGGACCGGTAAAACCGCTCAGCGCGAATTCATCGCCCTGCACGGTACCTTCCAGTTCGCGGGTATCACCAACAACGGTCATTACCACGCCGGTAAGCTTATTCCCTTTTTGTTTTAATAAGGCGATAGATGCAGGGACGGCTTCTTTACTGTAGGTTTTGATCTCCCATTTACCGCTCAGATCGGCGGTTGGGGCCACATCTTTACCTGGCTCAACAAAGCGGTAGGTTTTTCCGTATTCGGCTTTAAAAGGCAATGAGTTACCTCTGAAACCAGGTACCAAACTGCGGTACTCGCCGGTTAAAGAACCATCATCCTCCACTTTTGCAACCAGGGCCGCATCATAGGTATTCATTTTAATGTATACCGAATCCTGGCCGATGGATTTTACATGAAAATCGTCTCGACGGGAGCCATTGATGAGGGTAAATGTAGCATGCTCGGCATCCTTACCTTTCAATTCGAAATTGAACGGAACTTTTGATTCGCTCACTGTAAATTCGCCGCGCCATTTTCCCTCTTTTATAAATCTGGGCTTAGGGCCATCATTGGCAGAGGCTACAGCAACGCCACCAAGTAAAAAACTAACTGAGAGCAGTTTAGCTTTGGATAAGTAGTTTGTAATTTTCATTTGTATAAGTTTAAATTGTTGTTAATTGATACATAGCGTGCTAAAAATTTGGCACAAAGAATCCTTCCTGGCCCAGTTAAGGCCAATAATTAAAGGCAATAAAATTTCAGGAAACCGGCTTTTTAAAACCAGAAGGTGTACTGAACCAAACAACAACATCGTTTAATGGCTACCGGTTGCACGTAGAAATACGGATACTTTAATGTGTTCATGGTTTTTAGTTAATTTATATTCCGCCGGCATAATTGCTATCGGAAAAAGTTTAGCACTTATTTCAAACAATGAAAAGTCGCTATAAGATCATCGAGACTTCCTCTCCCTTATTCTTTATAAATCAACTAATTAATGGTGGGGTTAATTAGAATGCTGTAAAGATAGTAACAAATATGATAAATACAATAAAATCTATAGATTTAGTAGAATATTTTTTAATTACACCCTATTTATCTCATTAAAGCCTTAAAGGCATTTAAATTTTATTTTTTATCGTAGAGACGCATCACATGCGTTTCCTTTAGGACGAGCGAATCACCAGGTAGAAACCATATTGAAAAATAGCCTCTTACATCTTAAAGCACGAGGCACCTACGGAGCCTTGAGAAGTATATCCATTAGGCTATAAACACGTTACTCCTACGGAGTATAAAGCAATATGGCTGACGTGCCAATCGGCCTCAGAGAGGCCACGTGTTTATAGACAAAATTTAAAGAGATATTGGACTCCAGCGGAGTCTCGTACTTCAAAACGATTTCCCTGAATGTCAATATTGATTTGCTTATGAAGACACATGTGACACGTCTCTACATAAAATGTTTTTAATCCAATTCAAACTTCTTCTTATCTTGTAAACGATCAACATCCTGGTCTGTACAGCACACGCCTGTTTTACCACCATAGCAAAGCAACGCACTTAGTACAGCCAGGATGTTGATCTTATTTCTGGATCAATTTCCGGGATAAAAGCGCAAATTAACAACAATGGTAATTACAGAAAAGGATGCCACCATTCTGTAAGCGGGCTTTAGTGATAAAATTCAATTTCGGTTTCATGGTATTTATTTGTGTAAACCAGGTTTAAGCAAGTGGAGTTGTCCCCGACACTTTGCTCCGTCTAACAGTTCAATTTGGTGGCTAATGAGCTGTTAAACTATATTACTATTTTGTGATCGATAAATTCCGCTTTTTCTAAAGTCGTAAGTTCTAAGTTAAAAATAGAAAACCAGACTTGACTTGCGACTTTCGGCTTAGTACTATTTCACAGGAATGCTGAACTCAACATCCTCAGGCGGCAAACATTGCTTGTTACTGCATACCATATAGTTCAGGGTACCATTAACTAATGCCTGCCCGTTTTTAAGTTTTACTTTTTGCTGAAATATAACCGATTGCTCAAAGTACTGCACATTCATACTAAATGCCTTTTCATACTTGCTAACAGCTTTAGGCTCTGTTGTATTGCCGTTTAGCGTATAGTCGTCACTTTTATCAAACCTGAACGAGGTTTTTATCGGGCCTCCATCGGCAACGTTTTGCGAGTAAATATGCCAGCCCTTATCAATAGTTGCTTTTATAAACACAACGGCCTGCTCTTTATCAATCTTCTTTGCCCCATACGACCATTTTACTGGTGCCAGGATCTGCGCATATGAGGCAGTGCTAATGACAAAGGTTAAAGCTGCAAGTATTAGTTTTTTCATTTAGTGTGATATACTGATGATGTTGTTTTGTTTGATCGCCTTACTTGTAAATAATTAACGGCAACAACACAGATCTGTATAGCAGATGGTTTTATATATTTTCATGAGTAAACAGGTTTTCATCTCTTTTTTTTGTTTTCATATCCAATAAAACTTACCAGAAAAAGAGCCGTGGAGATATGTATATAAACCTGTAGCATCTCTTATCTTTCTCCTTTGCAGGAGCAGGAATTAGCACCTTTTACATATGGTATTGTACAGGTTGCCAAGACTTCATGGGGCCTTTCCCTCCGTCTTTTCTGGATAAGTATTAAAGAACTGATGATGCAAACATACAATTAAATCTATAATTCCTATAGATTTAATATAATTTATTTTCTTATCATTGCAACACAGGTGTTAACCATTGAAAAGCACCACCAATCAATCTTTAAAACACTTATTAATTATCTAAATGCCCGATCAAAAACCAAAACAAACAGCCCTTGGCGATGTAGCCGCCAGGCAGTTGGCCGTAGCCACCCGTACCGTTCCCCAATTATCAACCATTACCCCGCGTTGGTTAACACATTTATTAAACTGGATCCCTGTTGAATCAGGCGTTTACCGCTTAAACAAAGTTGTTGATGCCAATAATGTGGAAGTGGATTGCTCCAACCGTGATGAACGTGAATTACCGTCAACTTATGTTGATTATGAGGAAAACCCGAGAGAGTACAACCTGAGCGCTGTAAACACCGTACTGGACGTGCACACCCGTGTATCCGACCTTTACAGTAAACCTTACAACCAGATCAGCGAGCAGTTACGCCTTACCATTGAGATTGTTAAGGAACGCCAGGAAAGTGAGCTGATCAATAACACCGAGTACGGTTTGTTAAGCAGCGTTGCCCCATCACAAAAAATTAAGACAAGGCTCGGGCCCCCTACCCCGGATGACCTGGATGAACTGATCACCAAAGTGTGGAAAGAGCCAGGATTTTTCTTGCTGCACCCTTTAGCCATAGCCGCTTTTGGTCGTGAATGTACCCGCCGGGGCGTACCGCCGCCAACTGTTTCTTTATTTGGTTCGCAGTTTATCACCTGGAGAGGCATCCCGCTTATCCCATCTGATAAATTACCTATCGTCAATAACAAATCTAAAATTATCCTTTTGCGCACAGGCGAAAGCAGGCAGGGCGTAGTAGGCTTATTCCAGCCAGGCTTACCGGGCGAACAATCTCCCGGACTATCTGTGCGGTTTATGGGCATCAATAATAAAGCTATTGCCTCATACCTGGTATCGCTTTATTGCTCATTAGCTGTATTGGTTGATGATGCTATAGCTGTTTTAGAGGATGTTGATTTAGGTAATTATTATGAGTACAAATATTAATCCGGATAACCTGCCCAACCTTCAGGAACTGGAACAACTGGCCAACCAGTTTTTCAAAGCCGGGCCGGGCGGCATTGTAAATCAATTACCTGTTCAGCAGGCTCCTGAGGCTTTTCCGTTGCCGGGCAGTATAGCTGATGCAGGTTCATTTAATCCGCATCAGCATGCAGAGGCGCCTGCTACTTCTATTCCTTCAAGTACTATTGGCGGTGGCGGAGTTTCGCCATCGGCCATTCACCAGCATAATGCTATCAACCTGAAGGATCCGCAAACCAGTTTCGCGGATCCTAATTTAAGCGCACATGCTAACGCTTCGGAGCCTGTTCAGCATAGCCCGGTTAATGTTTTTGGCGCACAATTGCCCCCAAAGCCCGGCTTTGGTTATGATTCATACCTGGTAAAAACTGATCTCATACCCGAAGTATCTTTAAAGCAAAATTTTCCGGTTGAGCAGCTTTCACCTGCGCCCGAACACCTGCTTCATCTGCCTTATCAGCAGGATCAGGGCTTTGAAGCTGATTTGAAGAAGATATTAAGTAACATTAATACTTCAGGCCCTTCAAATGCTTTACCATTTACCGGCGCACCCGTAGCTACCGAGATTCCTTTTTATTTTTTATCAGATACCCATGGTTTGCCAACGGTAAAATCCGACAGGGAAAAGGTTAAGCAGGTTGGTATCAGCGGTATTGTTAGTCCGCCGTTTGATGTAAACCTTGTAAGGCGGGATTTCCCGATATTACAGGAGCAGGTGAATGGTAAACAGCTTGTATGGCTCGACAATGCAGCTACTACCCAAAAGCCGAAACAGGTAATTGACCGCATTACTTATTTTTACGAGCACGAAAATTCAAACATCCACCGCGCTGCCCATGAACTGGCGGCAAGGGCTACAGATGCATATGAAGGCGCTCGCAAAAAAGTGCAAACCTTCCTGAACGCGGGCTCTATAAATGAGATCATTTTTGTACGCGGAGCTACCGAAGCTATCAATCTTGTAGCCAAAAGCTGGGGCGAACAAAACCTGGTTGCAGGCGACGAAATCGTTGTAAGTCAGCTGGAACATCATGCCAACATCGTTCCATGGCAGCAACTGGCCGCCAAAAAAGGTTTAAAAATCAAGGTGATCCCTGTTGATGATGACGGGCAGATCATACTTGATGAGTATGTAAAACTACTTGGGCCTAAAACGAAACTGGTTTCATTTACCCAGGTTTCGAATGCCTTAGGCACGGTTACACCGGCAGCACAGATTGTTCACCTGGCACATTTGGCAGGGGCAAAAGTGTTGATTGACGGGGCTCAATCCGTATCGCACATGCCTGTTGATGTACAGGCTTTAAATACCGATTGGTTTGTGTTTTCCGGTCATAAGGTATTCGGGCCTACTGGCATTGGCGTGCTTTATGGTAAAGAAGACCTGCTAAACCAAACCCAGCCATGGCAGGGCGGCGGCAACATGATCAAGGATGTTACTTTCGAGTACACCCAATACCATGATGCACCGGGCAGGTTCGAAGCCGGAACAGGTAATATTGCCGATGCTGTTGGTCTTGGCGCAGCTATTGACTATGTAACCCGCCTGGGTATGCCTCTTATCGCCCAATATGAGCATTACCTGCTTGTTTATGCAACCCAGTTGCTAAAAGAAGTAAAAGGGATCCGACTGATTGGCACTGCACCTGAAAAGGCCAGCGTTTTATCATTTGTGCTGGATGGTTACAAAACCGAAGAAGTTGGCGCGGCCCTTAATCAACAGGGTATCGCGGTACGTTCGGGACACCATTGTGCCCAGCCTATTCTCAGGCGCTTTGGTGTTGAAGCCACGGTGCGGCCTTCACTGGCATTTTATAATACCTGTGCCGAAATTGATTTACTGGTAAACACGCTTCACAGTCTTAAACGATAAACCACCACAATGAAAGACGATAAGCTTGATAGTTTTATACAACTGCTTTATCAAACCCATAAAGCCGAATGGGAGGCAACACCAAAGATCAGACAGTGCGTTGGCTGGCTGTCTGATCTTTTTGAATTTCTGTTTCCGAACAACCACGCCAACAAGTTATCCATATATGGCGGTCATTTAAAAAAGAACCAGATTGACCTGGAAAACATCTTGCTAAGTTACCTCGATCCAAAAGATATTGATATTGAAGCTGCGGTGATCGCATTCTATGATGCATTGAATGAAATTTACCAGCACCTGCGGCATGATGCGTCCATGATCTATGAAAAGGACCCGGCGGCAACCAGCGTGCATGAGGTAATTGTATCTTACCCGGGCTTTTTTGCCATCGCAGTTTACCGTATAGCCCATCAGCTCACCCGGCTATCTATACCTATTTTACCAAGGATCTTATCTGAGCATGCCCATGGTAAAACCGGGGTGGATATCCATCCCAAAGCAGAGATCGCCGTACCTTTTTGTATTGATCATGGCACCGGCATAGTTATAGGTGCAACCAGCATTATCGGCAAAAATGTAACTATATACCAGGGGGTAACACTGGGTGCAGCCCAGGTAAGTAAAGATCTATCCGAAACCAAACGCCATCCTACGGTTGAGGATAACGTAGTAATTTATGCGCGCAGCACCATTTTAGGCGGCCGAACGGTACTTGGCCATCATAGCGTAATTGGCGGCAGCGTGTTTTTAACAAAAAGCGTTCAACCTTACTCGCATGTGTTTAACACACATCAGTTAAGAATAGAGGTAAAAGAAGGCTTGCAATAATTTTTCAAATATGGTTTCCAAACTTAATTCATCGGAGATAATACATTTCCTGCTGATACTTTTAATTATCCTGATACCGGCAAGATTATTGGGTGAACTGTGCCGCAGGTATAAACTGCCGGCCATTATCGGAGAGATCTTTGCAGGCATCATTGTTGGCCCTACCCTGCTTGGGGCCCTATCTCCTGATCTTTTTAAAAATGTATTTCTATCCACTCCACATGCCTTTGAAGCGTTTGATGGTATCGCTAATATCGGCATCATTTTACTCATGTTTATTGCCGGTTTTGAGGTAGACCTGAAACAGATCAGGCAGAATGGGAAACAGGCCATCAGTATCAGTTTAACGGGAATTATATTTCCTTTTGCTATCGGGTTCGGAGCGGTATGGTTTCTGTACCAAAGCCATTTTGCCAACGGTTTTAACAACCAACTGGTTACCTCCTTGTTTTTTGGAACAGCACTTTCTATCACGGCCCTTTCGGTGATCACTAAGATCCTGCTTGATCTGGATATCCTGAACACGCGCATAGGCAACATCGTACTTACGGCCGCCATGGTTGACGATTTCCTTGGCTGGATCTTATTCTCCGTAATTATACAGCTCATGAACGTTGGCAAAGGCGAGGCCTCTTTTTGGGCGGTAAGTATAGTTATCCTTTATGCTGTTTTCATGTTAACAGGCGGACGCTGGCTCATTCATAAACTGCTGGCCTTTGCCGGCAAAGGTGAAAAACCTGGCAGGGTACTTACTATGGCCGTTTGCCTTTGCCTTATCAGCGCATGCATTACCGAAGGGCTTGGCGTACGCGGTATATTCGGCGCTTTCCTGGTTGGTGTCGGCATCAATGATTCTAAATATTTTACAGAGAAGCATAAACATGTACTGCATCAATTTACCATTAATGTATTGGCTCCGTTGTTTTTCGCCTCGGTTGGGTTAAGGCTGAATTTTATAGCCAATTTTAATCTCGAGGTTGTGGTAATCATCCTGGTCATTGCCTGCCTTGCCAAGCTTGTAGGTGCCGGAATAGGCAGCGCTATGAGCGGCATGAGCAAAAACGAATCGATAGCGGTAGCCTTCGGCATGAATGCAAGGGGATCGCAGGAAATTGTTTTAGGACTGTTGGCCTTACAGGCCAAGATCATCAGCGAGCCGGTATTTGAAGGATTAGTAGTAATGACCGTAGTCACCATGATCATATCAGGACCGATTATGAAGCATTACTTTTTAAAGGAACAACAAGTGCAATTGGAAGCCGAACCTGTTGTTTGATGAATTAGAGCTATTACTTAAATACATTTAAAAAATAACGGGGCTGTCATGATTTGACAGCCCCCTCTCCATTATATTGAAATTTGATTCAGAAGGTATTTAGTAACCGTTGTTTTGCGGATATGGAGTTCCCGATAATACGTTATTAATTAAGCTTTGCGGAATTGGCCTCCGCGTATGATAGGCCTGAATATTTGGTGCGCCAAATGTATTATACATTTTTACACGCCTTACCAATTGCTGGGTCCTCACCAGGTCATACCAGCGGCGGGGATCGCCATAAAGCTCACGGCTGTACTCCTCTAAAATTAAGTCCATGCCACATAGCGTTGAACCCGAAGTGGTATTAGGAACAGAAAGCTGGGCCAGCTGCGCAGGCGTCAAGGCCATTGCAGCAGCATTAGTAGCGTTGTCAGCACCCATAGAAGCGGCAGTTACGCTAAATTTGTTTTTAGGGATGTAAAGTCCGTCGGCTGGAGTACGGTAAGCTGCCCGTTGCCTGATCGTATTTAAAGATGCAGCTGCATTAGTGGTATTACCCAGCATATAATTAGCTTCAGCATTCATCAGGTACACTTCAGAAAAACGCATTAAAACAATTGGCCTGCTCGAAAAATCGAGGATCCCGGTACGCAGCGGGTCATCATACTTTTTCACTGTTGGAAAAACCGTGTTGTTGTATTGTTTTTGGGTAACGATCAAACCTTTGAAAGCATCCCGGCGGGCCATGGTTACATCCTCCGTCGTCATCAGGATAGCAGTATCACCATCTAAAGGCGGCTGGTAAGCAGTTAAAGAAACATTGGATGCCGGGGTCAATACACCTTTTGAACCACCTGTACTGGTTGTACCTGCTGCCGCTTTTGTATTGCAGATCCAGAAGGTTTGGAAGGTAGCATCAAAACGGGTATCATGAACCTGGTCGGCAAAGGCCACCTGCATAGTGTAAGGTACGTTAGGTGCAAGGCGTACATAAGGGCGACCGCCATAAACATCACGGAGCATCCCTGTTTTCGCACTCATCTTTTGCGGAACAGCATCGATTCCCACGATATTATCTATCCCTGTTGAAACGTAGTTAAAGCGTGCCAGTACATAAAGCTGATTGATGCCGTAGCCACCTGAGCCCTGTTGCGTATAGCCGGAATAAGTAGGGTCTGTAATACCATAATCAATGGCAAACATATTTTCCTTGCCATAATCATTGGCTGGTTTATGGGCGTCATTATAATCCTGCCACAAATCCAGGCCATAAGTACCTTTATTGTTGATCAATGCCGCAGTCAGGTCGGCAGCCTTTTGGAAGTCGCTGCTTTGCTTGGCTTCTGTGTATCCCCTGGTTAAGTAAGCTTTTGCCAGGAAAGCATTGGCAACGGCGGCTGTTGCTGTTTTGCCAACACCTCCTGCCGAAAAAGGATTTGAACTGGTAATGGTATTAGGCAATGTTGCTGCCGCATCGGTAAAATCCTGAATGATCAGGTTGTAGATGTCAGCCAGCTGAGCCGGCGCATCTGCCGTTGTTGCCTGGGTGATAAAAGTGGTATGCAACGGGATCCCGCTTTTCTGCGTAGCTGTAAGTCCGCCGTAGGTTTGCACCAGGTAAAAATACAGGAAGCCCCGAAGAAACTTAGCCTGCCCAACGTATTGTGTCCTGGCAGTAGCGTCGGTAATGGACGATGCGTATTGTAAAACGCCGTTTAAGGTGTTAATATCCACATACAAACCGGTTAAATCGGGTGTATTTGATGAATTGATACCGTTGTATGAATTTAGTATTGGCGGATTGGTTCCGGCGCTACCACCTGGTATATTTTCATCCGTTCCATTATAAAAGAACACGATACCTTCGCCCGAAAAAGAGCCTCGCAAATCGTTGTACACACCAGTAACCGCTGCCTGAACGCCGGCTGCTGTACCAAAATAACTTGGGTACAGTTGTGCCCTTGGGGTTTCTATCAGTGTTTTTTTACAGCTGCTGGCTGCTGTTAATACTGCTGCTGCAGCAATAATAAAGCTGGTTTTATTAAATATTTTCATAGCTGCTTTCTGAATTAAAATCTTGCATTAATACCCAAAATGAAATCACGTGTTTGTTCTCCCGCACTGATGCCTACGCCGCGATACGGGAAATTGCTTGCATTGTTAGGATTATAACCTCCGATATTACCGCTCGCCGATACCGAAGCCGGGGCAAGGTTATAAACAGATTCAGGATCGGTCACAGAAAAACTGTGTTTCATGATAGGCGCATAAATAACAAAAGGATTGGTAACGTTTGCATAAACCCTTAGCGAGCTCATACCCAGCTTTTTCACTATTCCACCCGGGATGTTGTAGCCCAAGTTGATGCTTTTAGCCCTGATAAACGAACCGTCATAGTATTGCAGTGTTGAATAGTAGCTGCCCTGTTTCTGAGCGTTTGGTTGAGGAAATGCATCGGTAGCGTTGCCTGGTGTCCAGTAATCAATAACCGGTTGGTTATGGCGGCCCGAGTTCAGGAACTGCCAGCCATTTGTGCCGGAATCAGATGACGAAATATAAGGCACAACGGTTGTAAACTTCATCCTGCCCTGGATAACAATGCTCAGATCAAAGCCCTTGTAACTAAACCTGTTGGTTAAGCCAAATGTATATTGAGGCTGAAAATTTCCAATAATCTGGTTATCCTGGAAGTTAATTTTTCCGTCGCCGTTAAGGTCCTGAACTTTGATCTGACCGGGTTTAGCACCATAAACAGCAGCTTGTGCAGCTTCGCTGGCTTGCCAGATACCTATTTTCTTCACATCATAAATTACGCTTAGCGGCTGCCCTACAAATTCGCCTGCATCAATATTCTGCAATGCGCCGTTCGGCAGTGAAACGATATGCTCACGGCTGAAAGCCATGTTATAATCAGTTGACCAGCTAAAACCGCCAAGGTTGCGGATGTTGAGGCTGCTCAGTGTAATTTCAAGGCCCTTATTGGCAGAGATCCCCAGGTTTGAAATTTGTGAAGAGGCACCATTGGTTACCGGTAACTGGTTTGGCAAAATAATACCTGTAGTTCTCTGTTTATAAACTTCAATTGAACCGGTAAGGCGGTTTTTTAACAGGGCAAAATCCAAAGCGATGTTATAATCGCTGGTTCTTTGCCAGGTAAGATTTTGGTTAACCAGTGTAGTTACCCGTACACCTTGCGCGTCACCCGCAGTTAAACCACCATACTGATATTTTGATGAGCTTAACTGGCCTAAAGTGTTATACGGGCCGATACTGTTTGTGGTAGAAGTTTGACCATAACCTGCACGCAATTTCAGGTTATCAATAAAATCATACCGTTTCATGAATTTTTCATTGCTGATAACCCAGCCTAAACCTATAGACGGATAGGTTGTGCGCTGATGCCCGGGAGACAATGCCGAGTTAGCATCAGAACGGATAGTTGCGGTAACGTTATAACGCTGATCAAATGCATAATTAAGGCGGCCAACCCACGATACCAGGCCCTGCTCGGTATATGAACCGCCTACAGAGGTGATGGTACTTGCCAAACCAAGATTGGTATTTCGGTTGGCATCAGATGGGATACCAGTTGCGTTGATATTTGAATTTTCGTTGTGCTGAAATTCTGAGGTAAAACCCGCTACAAAGTTAATGGAATGCTTTCCGCCAAACGTATTATCATAAGTCAGCAAATGTTCCTGAGCTAAGCGGTACTGATAATTGTTGGTTGTGCTTGCATTGGTTTTAGCGATGTTCACAATATCGGCACCGTTTATGCCATTATAAGTTCCCTGTAGTGATTGCGAAAAGTTATAATTTGCGGTATAACGATACTTTAAGTGATCAACCGGAGAAATCTCCGCATAGGCAATGTCGTTGTTAATAAACCCGCGGGTATAATTGTAATACTGATCAGGAGAACGACCGGGGATTAAAGGGTTTATCGCCGTGGCATCGATCTGGCCAACCTGTGGCAAAATATTCAAAGATCCATCAGCATTATAAGGGTAGGTCAGCGGGCTCATATACTGCGCATTGCCAAGTTGATTTCCGCCGCCGGCATTAATTAGGCGCAAGGTGGTTAACGTAGTTAATCCGAATTTGATAACCTTGTTTATCTTGTGATCGATAGATGCATTTAACGAAATACGTTTGGTATCGTTATTAGGCTCCAGGGCGGTATTTACGCGGTAACCGGCGCCCACTGTAAACTGGGTCCTTTCACTCCCGCCAGAAACTCTTAAACTCTGATCCCAAACCATAGCAGGCTTGATGAGTAACTTGGCCCAATCGGTGCTTACCCCTTCATTCAAGGCCTGCAACTCTGTCGAAGTCAACGAGTTGGGATTGGTAGTACCGCTGCCCTGTGCAATAGCACCGGCAAGTGCATCATCCTGAAGTTGTGCAAACTGTTTACCGTTTAGTAATTGCAGCTTTCCTTCAAGCCTGCTTGTACCTACGTAAGAGTCATAGGCAGTAACTGTTTGGCCTACACGGCCCCTGTTGGTGGTGATCAAAAGCACACCGCCTGAGGCACGTGAACCGTAAATAGCCGTTGCCGACGCTCCTTTCAACACATCAACGCTTTTAATATCATTGGGGTTGATGTTTTCGATGAAGTTATAATATGGCTGCCCGTCTAAAACAACCAGGGGCTGATCTGCCGTGGTGCTACCTATAGTACGGCTACCACGAATAGTAATTGCAGGCCCACTGCTGCCATTAACCACATCCAAACCAGCTACGCGGCCTTTCATTTGTTCAAAAACGTTAGCTGAAGGGATTTCCTGTAATGCTTTGGCACTTACAGTAGCAATTGTTCCGGTTACATCCTGCTTTTTCAAAGTTCCATAACCTACTACGACCACTTCATTCAGGTTACTGGAATTTTTCACCATTGTGATAGTCCCTAAATTTGTTGATCCGGCTGTGATCGCTTTTTCATAATCAGTGTAACCGACAAAAGAGATGGTGATCTTACGCGTGGTAACGGGAGCATTCAGCGTAAAATCGCCGCTTGCATTTGTGGTAGTAGCAGTTGTAGTGCCCGTAACTTTTACGGTGGCACCTGCCAGGGCCTCTCCTTTTTCGTCAACAACCTTACCATGTAAGGCGATGTTTTGTGCAAAAAGAGAGAAGGAATATAAATTAACCGATACGATGACCAGGATAATTTTCCAAAATTTAATGAGTTGAAGTTTTTGCATATCAACAAGAAATAATGATTTAATAATTATTGGTTAGTACTTACTAATTGCAGCGGGGTTAACTGCATCTGTATACCCGGCTTATGTTTGCTTTTTGATCATATTATATTGGTTTAATATTGGTTTCTTTTTAAAAATTCCTCTCAGGGAATCAGGCATTTTATTATGAGCAATGAGCCGGGAATATTAATGCAATCGATTGCATTTTTTGACATAGTAATTCCTATGATCAAATGACCACTACATTAAAATTCCCGGAGCAACTATTAAATTGGTTTAAAATTTAATTGGTGTGTTTATCGACATGACATCTACAAACACCGTAAAGTTCTGTATTTGATGCTTATCGCGATAGTTGATATTACCAAAAAACATACGACAAATGTTCAAAAACAAGATATTCAGCTATTAAAAGCCGAAAGCGGAACGCATAAAGCCAAAAGCTAACAAATTAATTTTCAATCACATAACACAATACCACATAGAATCTTCAACATACTTTAAATCTTGCACTTTAACTGTTCCCTTAAAATCATAAACAGCCCGCTGTAGTGTTAGTCAGCGGGCTGTTTGGCAATGGTTATTTCTTCAACGTTTCGAGTGGGCCCAGATAACTTGGCTTTTCACCACCCAGGTCAATAACCAATTTTTGAAGCACAATACCTGGCTGTACCATCCAGTATTTCAGCGTATGTTTTCCGGACGCTAAAATATGATGGGCAGATTTTTTGATGATGATATTGTCTGCCACCCAGCCTCGCCAAACATTCACATCTTTATAAGTATTAATGGTAATGATCTGTGGTTTCTCGTCATCAACAGAAACTGCGTATTGTAGTCCCTCCTCTTCATTGTGAAAATTGAGTGTGGGTGAAAAATATGCCGCCACACCAATATCGCCACTGTCATAGCTGTAAAAGTCATATTCAGTATGTGGATTACTAAGCCCCGGTCGCTGTGTAGCAGCGGTAACCGGAAAAGGACTGATCCCCGAGTCTGTCCTGCCTATATCTGGTATAACTTTCCATGTAATATCACTGGAATTGACAGCCTTGCTGAAATGTTCCGCCTCTATAGCAACATAGCCGTCCTTTTCAAAAAACACATGTCCTTTTGCGTTCAAAGGGATGAGTGGCTCTGCAGTTTTAACAGCACCTGTTGCGGTTGTTATATTTTCGGTAGAAGCATCCGCTGTAACATATTTCACCTCAGGCATTTTATTAGCAGGCGGATCATTCCAGATCCTGTAACCGATATGTACCTGGTCCATCATGTGATTCCATTTACCACCGGCAAGCTCTTTACTATATTGTACCGAAAGTAATGAGTCATTTTTATATAGCTGCTTAGCCTTATCTGCATAAGTATTGGCGAGGATATTATTCCTGCCGGCATACCAGCGGTTCAAAGCAACGGATTGGTACATTTCATGAAGGTTGGCATTGGCTTTTAAAGGATGCAGCACCAGTTCAAAAAAAGCATCATGATAAGCGCGAGGTAATTCCGTATTAACCTTCTCTGCTCTTACCAGCAAATCATTGAACTCATTAACTACAGTTTGCGCCTCACCATAATTTTCAACGCTATATGTGTTGGCGTCTACCAGCTCCGGCTTTCTTCTTGCTGTGTAACGGGCATAAAGCCGCATAATGTCACCTATCTCTTTGGCATGTCCAGTACCAAACTGGCTTTCGGCCCATTGGGTATAATAGGCATTTAAATTATCCTCGTTCCACATGGTGGGGTTCCATGCATAATCAAGAAAGAAAGAGATGGGAAACTCCATTGGTTTGAGATCGCCAACATTAACAACCCAAACCTGCTTAACTTCATATTCCCAGGCCAGGTGCATCTGCTCCCATACACGGGCAATATTATTGGTATTGATCCATTTGTAATTGCGCGGGTCGCCTACATAATCAAAGTGATAATAGATGCCGTAGCCACCACTTCTTGGCTTATCACTTAATTTAGGGAGCTTTCGCAGATTACCCCAATTATCGTCCGACAGCAACAGAGTTACATCATCAGGAACCCTCATGCCTTTATCATAATAATCCTGCACTTCTTTGTACAGTGCCCAGATCTGCGGTGTTTGAGATGCAGGCTTTCCGGTAACATCCTGGATGATCTGGCGCTGATCGTTCACAATTCGCTCCAGTAAGGTGATCGCCGTGCCTTCCGTCATGGGCTTATCCCCATCTCCACGCATACCAATGGTAACCAGGCTTTCGTGCTTACCCATATTTACGATGCCTTGCCGCCAAAAACTTCGTAAAAGAGAATCATTCTTCTCATAATCCCAGGCTCCCTTGCCGTACCTTTTCCATTCCTGCTGTGCACGCAACATCGGTTCATGGTGCGATGTGCCCATTACAATACCCCATTTATCGGCAAGCACAGGGTTCATTTTATCATCATCGTTGAACGCATTGTTCCACATGGCCGGCCAAAGGTAATTTGCTTTTAGCCTGATCAACAGTTCAAATACCTTTTCGTACACCAAATGATTAACCCCTCCAAACTTTTCCTTCGTCCACCTGGAAAAAGCCGGCGCTTCATCGTTAATGAAAATGCCCCGGTATTTTACTTTAGGGGCATCGGCAAATGGTGTTTGTGCCTGTACATAAATTGCAGCTTTCTGCTTCACCGGGACATCGGCCCACCAATACCAGGGCGAAACGCCCATTTGCTTCGACAATTCAAAAACACCATAGGCGGCACCTCTTTTATCGTTACCGGCAATAACTAATGCCTCATCAACTCCTTTAAATGGAGATTTAACTACCTGTACCTGGTAGCCTTCCCATTTGTCTTTAAACTTATCGACATTTATCTTTTTTGCAGTGATCAATTGCTTCAAGAATTTTGACTGTCCAATCGTCCCGATAATGATGAGGCTTTTTGCCGGGCCGACAGACGATGATAAAACAGGTTTGTGGCCGCTCACCATCTGAACATCCCCTGCAAATAAATTAGCGGTAATCTGTATCAAAGGGTCATCTTCCCTATCATAGATGATGGTAGCTGTATGCCCGCCGGCAACTACCGGAAATGCCCCGGCAACCCGGTGATCTGCAACAATAGTTTGCGCTAAAAGCGTACAGGGCAGCAAGCTGTACAGCAAAAGAAGTAGTTTTTTCATTGAGATATAAATAATTGAGATATGCGCTTTTTTTATGACAATACAAGCCTTATCGGGTCAATTGACCCAATACCCGGCTGGCAGTTATTTACCGGCTGATAAGAGGAATTTATGGAGATAAGAAACAGATAATTCAACGGGCCCCCAGGGCCCACTGCCAGCATTGCGATGCCCGGTAAAACTATTTTACTGTACATATTCAGGAAATTGGTGTTAATCTTCTCACCTGCGTTTTAAACACAGGAAAACCTTGGTCCTAAAGTACAGGGATGAATAATGGGAGGTGTTGTTGATTGTTGAAGGTTATGCACCAAATGTTTAATAGTGCTGTTTTTTTGAAAATAATACATACCATTGTGCCTTTAAAAGCACTGAATCGGGCCTATAAAGCTTCCTGTGTTACCTGGCGATCTTTTCGTTTGGAATTTTGATATTCTGATGGCAGCATATTATATTTAGCCTTGAACTTGTTCGAAAACCAGCTGGGGGTTCCAAAGCCGGTCATATATGCAATCTGGGCCACATTATAATCACTTTTTTCCAGCAAGATCACAGCCTTATCCAATTTTACCGACCGGATATATTCAAGCGGTGTTAACCCGGTAAGCTCCAAAAGTTTTGTATAAAGCGACCCGCGGCTCATACCTACATGCCGGCTCAGTTCTTCAACCGATAACTCAGGGTCGTTTAATTTATCTTCGATATACCTGACAATATTGTTCAGCAATTTGGCATCGCCCGATTCGATCTCAATATCGTTACCACACACATGGATCTGTTTGGAATAGGTATCTTTCAGCGTGCGGTTAAGCATTAACAGGTTTTTTATTTTGGCATTCAGGATCTCGAAATTAAACGGCTTGGTCAGGTAATCGTTAGCGCCTGTTTCCAGCCCCTTAAGTTGCTCTTCTTCGCCGGTTATTGCGGTAAGCAGGATAACCGGGATATGGGTAGTACGTTTATCGGACTTAATTTTTTTGCTTAGTTCGATGCCGTTCATCTCCGGCATACTAATATCGCTTACGATCAACTGTGGATGGCAAGAGAGTGCTTTTTGCCAGCCTTCCTTACCATTTGCTGCCTCCATTACATTGTAAAGTGCTTTCAGGTTATCTTTTAGATAATACCTCATCTCTTCATTATCCTCCACCAGCAAAACGGTTGGAAGCCGGGTAGAAACCTCAGCCGCTACCTCTTCCGATGCAGTTATCTCTGATACGGTATCCTCTTCCGGGTGTTCACTGCTCTTAAGCGCTTCCGATTCATCCATAACCGACAATGTAGTTACCGGCAAATTAACCGTGAATATACTTCCCTTCCCCGGTGTGCTTGCTACGGAGATCGTCCCGCCATGTAATTCAACAAATTCGCGGGTTATCGAGAGCCCGATGCCACTGCCCTGGTTAAGGATGGAAACTGCATTTTCGTATTGATAAAACCGCTCAAAGATCTTCTGCTGAATTTCTACGGGAATCCCTGCGCCGTTATCGATAACTTCCAGGCGAAGTGCGCATTTTTCGCCGGTAGCGCTGCTTTCATCGCAGGCTACATTGAGGGATACAACGCCACCCTCCTTCGTAAATTTGAAAGCATTAGACAGCAGGTTAAAAATTATCCGTTCAACTTTATCATGATCAAACGCTACTAACAAGTGTTCGGGTTCTGCATTCAAGCGGAAATCAATCTTTTTACGTTCCGATAAGTCCCTGAATGAATCCGCTGCTTCTTTGATAAACGCGATCATATCTCCCGGAACAAGGTTTAGTTTGAGTTCCTGCTCTTCCATCTTCCGGAAATCGAGTAGTTGGTTCACGAGGTTTAATAACCGCCTGGCATTCCTTTTCATTACATTCACCTGGCCGGAAATGGCAGGATCTATTGGTGCCGACAATAATTTATCAGCAGGCGCCAGGATCAATGAAATTGGCGTCCGGAACTCATGACTAAGGTTGGTTAGGAATTTGATCTTCAGCAAATCAAGTTCATGCAGCTTTTCTGATTCCCGGCGTTCCTGCTCTATCAGTTGTTTTGCCTTCTCCTTTTCCTGTTCAAGAGCAAGCTGCATCCTGATCTTTCGGATCCCCCGGTGCCTGGTATAAAGCAACAGGCATAATACAATCAGTACGTAGGCTACATATGCGTAAACGGTGCGCCATATTGGTGGTCGTACCTCAATACGGATGGTGGTCACCTGATCATTCCAGGTACCGTCATTGTTGCTGGCCCTTACCTGGAAAGTGTAGGTACCCGGGTCGATATTGGTGTAATAGGCAGTTTTTGAGGTACCGACAAAGTTCCATTCCTTGTCAAAACCAATCAGCTTATATGAATATTTATTTTGCTGCGGAGTGGTATAATTTAAGGCAACGTAATTGATAGAAAAATTCTGCCCGTAATCCAGCCCTATAGTTTTCGCGATTAAAATATTCTCTTTGAGGGCTGAGTTTTCACCCGGGTAAACGGTATTATTAGAAACTTTGAGTTCGGTCAACAGAACTTTAGGGATAGTATGGCTATTAGGTAAAATCTTCGGATCAAAATAATTGAAGCCGTCCTGGCCTCCAAAAAATAATTCTCCCCGTGTTGACTGCATGCCTGAACCTGAATTGAAGGGGCTGTTTTGAACACCGTTATGCGTAGTAAAGTTCTTGAATTTTTTGCTGACCGGATCAAAGCTGCAAATACCCTGATCTGTACTAAGCCATAACACGCCATTTTCACCTTCAAGTATCTTGTGAACAATGCCACTGGATAACCCTTCCCTTTCGGCATAAGTGATGAACTTGCTATTCTTGCTGTTAAACAAGCTGAGTCCCCCGCCATTTGTGCCCACCCAGGTATTTCCGGCATGGTCATGAAAAGTGCAAAGCACCCCATCATTTGCGAGGTTACTGTTACTCCTGTTATATACCCTGAATTTCCCTTTCTCCTGATTAAATACTGCAATCCCGGTACCTAATGAGCCTATCCATATTTCACCATCTTTGCTTTCGGAGATGGTGCTGATATAACCGTTCAATGGTAACAGCCTTTCGTCATCTTGCTTGGCATTTTTAGTGTATTTGATAAACGTGCCGGTTGTTGGGTTATAAAGGTTCACCCCGCCGCCTAAAGTACCTACCCAAATACGCCCCCGCGAATCTTCCTCGATGCAACGAATGTCTTTATCATTAATTCCGCTATACTTACCTCCGGTTGAAATTTTCCTGAACCGGCCGCTAATTGGATCAAGCTGAAAAAGGCCCTGGTGAAAGGTCCCCACCCATAAATTACCGCGCCTGTCTAATTTCAAAGCAAGCACAGATAAATGTCCCATTGAACTTCCCTGTCCATAACGGGTGAACAGACCTGTTTTCTGATCAAATAGATGCACACCACCGCCATCCGTACCAACAAAAACCTGGTCTGTTTTATATTCGGCAAATGAAGTCACCAATGGCGAAGCAAGGCCCTGGGGGTCGAGTGCATTGCTTCGTTTGAGATTGAAAAGGGGAAGGTTCCGGTCATACTTGTTTATACCTCCCTGGTAAGTACCCAACCAAAAAATTCCGCCTTTATCAATAAAAATACTCTTTACAGATTTATTGGTCAGACTAAAGATCTTTCTGATATCTGGCCTGATTTTAACGGAAGTAAAACTGGATATATCAAATATATTTAAACCCTCTTCGGTACCCAGCCACAGTTTATTATCGCCGGCTGGTGCAATCACATAGATATCATCACTGCTCAAACCTTTAGGATTGTTATCGGCATGACGGAAACTACGAAAACTTTTACCATCCGGCATAAGGAGGTTTAATCCCCGGGTGGTGCCAAACCAGATATTGCCATTAGGATCTTCGGTTACGCTCTTTACCACATTATCGCTAATACTTGAAGGATCCGTGTCGGCATGTGTCAATAATGAGCTTTTACCCGTCTTTAAATCGAACATATAAACGCCGATATTTGTTCCTGCCCACATCCGTTGCTTACTATCCTCAAACAAACTTAAAACAACAAAGGAATCCGATACTTTTCCCAACTGGATCTTCAAAATCTTATTTGTGCGGAAATCAATTTTCCGGAGGGTCCCATAGCTTCCTACCCATAAATTGTTCATGTGATCTTCGCATATGGCACGGGCACTGATACCACGAAGATTTGGCCAGTCGGCACTGGCATTGCGGGATATGAATGCATTATGGACGTGATCGTAATAGGCAAGGCCTCCACCTCCCGTGCCAACCCACATGCGCCCTAAATGGTCTTCACAAATTGATAAGATCTCATTGGCCGGAATACTGGTTGAATCCTGTGCATCGTGACGGTATATGGTAAAATTTGTGCCGTCAAATTTATTCAATCCATCGTTGGTTCCTATCCACATTAAACCGGTGCGGTCCTTCCAGATCACACTCACCGTATTTGAAGATAACCCTTCTTTAGTTGTTGAAGCTGTGAAATTAAGATCACGCTGCGCCAGTGCCAGGCACCACCTACAGCATAAGAATAACAATAAAATTAACGCTTTGCATGTTGTAGGTGTCTTCGACATCATGAAATTAAATATCAGTATGGTTCACCAGCTTTGTATTGTGTTGAAAAGAACGGCCATCGCATTAACAAAGCTTTACTAATTAATACGCGGTAATTGGTTAAAAACAAATATAGGTAACAAAAAATCAAATGTGCAATCGATTGCACAAAAAATACGCTATATATTTAAGCTGATTAAATGTAGCTGATAATTCAGATGAGCGTCAGGTGAAGTCGGCTGGCCATGCAAATTCGTATTCAGTAAAATTGGCTATTCCAGTACCGCGAATGTCTGCCTGAAGGTTGATTTGGTCCGCTTCATTGATTTGGTGTTTCATAACAGGCTGTTCAAGACCGTAGTTTTACTAAAAATTAAAACTAACACCATGAAAACTAATAAAAACAAACTGGCTACCGCCATCATTATTGCCGTTCTTGCAGCCTTTACACTTTCGTCATCAGCCTTTGCACAGCAGGCGCCAGCGGGAGGCCGCACCGAACTGCAGCGCCATGACCTGAGCACTCCCGGCCGCGAAATGGTACAGATACGCGTTGATGTTGAAAAAGGACAAGCTTATCCGCAGCACACACACTTTGGCGAAGAAATCATCTATGTACTTGCCGGCGAGCTGGAATACCACGTAGACGGTAAACAACCGGCAATACTTAAAGCCGGCGATGTTTTATTTATTCCCTACGGTGTTGCACATTCGGTAAAAAATATCGGGGATACTAAAGCGAGTGAGCTTGCTACTTATATCGTTGAAAAAAACAAGCCTCTTGTTACGTTGGTCAAATAAGTAAAAATATTCGACCATATTTATAATCTGTTAAAAAAGACGTCATTGCGAGGCACGAAGCAATCCCAAACTATACAGGGCGGACCTGTCAATCGGGGATTACTTTGTGCAGCAATGACGCTTTATATTTTACGATCTATGTCAAGTCGCTTTAAAAAGTTTTTTCACAGAGTTGACTGAAACCGATAATCCCCGGACGCCAAACGATAAACTGCTTTATTTCCTTCAAACCGGATAAAACTAATACCCTTTGCCCCGGCGACCGGCTTGCCGCCTTCAGTAACCTGTTTCACAGTGGTTGCCGGAAGGAACAAAGTAGCCGTAGTATTTGCCGGAACGGTTGCTTTATAGGTTAATGTTTTACCGCTTACAGACCAGTTGCTGTTTATCCTGCCATAGGGCGAATCATAAGATCCTTTCGCCCAGGTCATCTTCCCGGTAGGGTCGGGCTCCGGCTGTAAAATAAACTTCTTAAACCCGGGTTCATCGCGCTGGATCCCGATAGAATAAGCAAGCATCCACTGACCAATAGCGCCAAACGAATAGTGATTAAAAGAGTTCATGCTGTTATTTCCACCGAAACCATTCTCTACGGTATAACCGTTGAGCCTTTCCCAGATAGTTGTGGCACCCTGGTCAATTGCATACAGCCATGATGGGTAATGCTCATTTTGCAGCAGTTTATAAGCCAGATCTGAATGCCCATGATCTGAAAGTGCCTTACTGATCCCTGCCGTACCTACAAACCCGGTCATGAGGGAATAAGCCGGGCGAACAATTCCCTGGTCGTCCTTGTTTTCCCGTTCAACGGCAGCCTCAAGGTTTTTTTCCATATAACTGATGTTTTCGTTGCTGAACACGCCAAGTGCCAAGCCTGTTGCATAAGCAGTTTGCGTATCCGAAACTCTAAACTCCTTCTTTCCGGGCTCACCAAACATCCCGCCCCCAATAAGTCCTACGGCCTTTTTATCAGCATTAACAAACGTTTTATTGAAGAAGGCTTTACGCTCTTCATATTTTTTCCTAAATTTCTCAGCATCATCCTTTTTGCCCAAAATCCCGGCAACCTTTGCCATAACGCCCAAATCGTAAACATGATAAGCCGTAACCGGGAAGGCAGTGCCCAATTGCATATACTGCGGGCCAAGCCAGTCGCCCAGTACCCCATCCGTACTGAAACCGGTCTTCGGGTCGATAGTTGAGTCTATATAATCCATATACCTGCTCATAGCGTCGTAATGTTCAGCAAGCAGGGATACGTCATTATATTGCTGATAGGTTTCCCAGGCTACGGTGATGCCAGCGCTTCCCCAAATTACCCCGCCAAATCCACCGCCAACAGGCGCTATATCAGTAAAACGGCCCTGCTCCGTTTGTAGGTCGCGCATGGCCAGCATGTGCCTGCGTAAAAACTGATCGGCATTGGACACGTAGGTGGCAGTACGCGAAAAAATACTGATATCGCCCGACCAGCCCATCCGCTCATTTCTCTGCGGGCAGTCTGTCGGTATAGTCAGGAAGTTATCAATGTTTGACCAGGTAAGGTTTGACCATAGTTTGTTCACCTTTGGGTTGGAAGTTGCATAATCGGCCGTAAGCTTTTTTACCGAACTGATTGCCAGTCCCTGCACATCACCAAGAGGCAACGGACTATCAATACCGGTGATTTCGATATACTGATATCCATGCGATGTAAAATGCGGCTGGATCACCTGGTCGCCATCCTTCATGGTATAAAGGTCCTGGCTCAAAGCGGCACGGTAATTTTCGGTCATGATCATGCCTACATTTTTGCCGGATTCTTTCAGGTCGGGGTACAGGATCTCGGCATAACGCAAGGTTAGTTTTTTTCCGGCGATGCCGTGTTTGATGCTGATCTTAGGTACACCTACAAAGTTTTGCCCCATATCATATACATACACACCTTTTCTAACTTCCTTCACTGCTTTTGCGGTCAGGGTTTTATAGATGCCTGTCGATGTCCCGATTTGCCCGGTCATCAAAATATGATCAAAATCAAGAGGGATCTTTTTTCCGAAGTAGTCTACCTCATCCCCTGTATATGTTGTTCCTTTTAAAGATACTTCTTCCGCTTTTTGCCAGTGGCTATCATCATAGACTACAGTGTTCCAGTTTTTTACTGCGGCATCCCGGGTGGCATCATCAACCTCGCCCATATCCAGGCTACTGTAAACAACAGGGCCATGGTTATAATATTTCCAGCTTTTATCGTTGGTTTTGATCTCATCCTGTGTACCATCGGCATAGGTAATTACCAATTTGGCTAATAACGATTGCCTGTCGCCAAAATGGTTCCAAACAGAGCCGTAGCTCAGTAAGCCGCTCCACCAGCCTTCACCAAGCATGGCACCGATGGCATTTTTTCCTTTACCTATCATCGTGGTTACATCATATGTTTGGTAAAGGTGAGTTTTGTTATACTGTGTAAGGCCGGGGTTATAATAATCGTTCCCTACCCGCTTACCGTTAAGATAAACTTCATAGATCCCCCTCGCGGTTACGTAAAGCCTTGCTTTTGAAATAGCTTTATCGGCATTAAACACCGACCGTAACATAGGCATCGCATTATGACTTGGATCGGCAAGGATGAACGCGCCTGCATTTCCACCGTTTACTTCGCACTTGCCATCTTTTATAGTTAGTCCTGACGATGACGCGGCAGCAGCTTCTTTGAAAATGCCGCCGTATGTATTTCCATCAGGTTTTTCATGGAATAAAGTATTACGCGGCGACCTGATATTTGACACAGTAAGATCCGAAAATTCGGCCTTTTGACCCTGATCTGCAGAAAAACCTATCTCCCCCAGCATCCCGTATGTGATCAAATCATGACCCGCCCCAAGCGGGTTAAGCGTTACTACAGCTCCGCGGTTGGCCGGTGCAGGACTGGCTACCGCTGTTCCATTTTTCTCATCGGCAAGGAATGTTTTATCATTATCAACAGTAAAAGTAAGCGTACCAAACTCGTTATGGATGAGGATGGAGTGCGCTTTATTCTTGTTGCTATTACCGATCAGCTCGGCTTTTACCGGGAAGCTTTTAAATACTTTGCCCAATGTATCTTTTTCCGAATACCCTGCCCTGTATACATTGATCTTCGCATTCCCGCCCTGCTCCAAACCCGAAATATCCAGTTCAACTTTAAAATAGGATTGGTTCTTTTTATTGGCGAGCTGAAAAACGTTCTTGTTGGCGTCCATCAAACGCGGATCATTAGCAGCAAGGATCATACTCGCCCTTGAACTGCCGGGAGCAATAGCCACTTTATATTTGAGATTATACAGCGGCAGATAATGCGCATAAAGTACCAGGTCATTATCCCCTCCGCCTATCCACTGCGCACCATCCCAGGCCGACATGCCGGTGTCCATCAACCCGGTTTCGAACCATGAACCTGCGGAAGAGACGCCGCCTGCCTGATCCCAGACATTTACTATCCAATTATACCGGGTTGTGGCTTTAAGCGGAGAACCTGCATAAATTACAGCCAGAGCTGTTCCGCTTTTTATTCTGGAGCTGTTCCATACTACTTTCCCCTGCGGATCTTTTACCGTGATCTGATAGGCCGTTTGGCTATACCCTCTTGTCCCCCCAAGTGCCAGCATCTGCCAGCTGAAGCGGGGCACTTTAACATCAATGCCAATGGGGGTATCCGTATATTCCACCTGCAGGTTAACTATCTTAAGTCCTTTTACGGCACTATACAGGTTAATTTGTGTTAATAAAAGCATCAGCAACAAAGCAAGGGCAGCAGGTTTGGTTGCAAAGGCGCAGTTTTTTGTCATAATTGGGTTTACAGTGAAAATAATCGGTTAACTGCAATATGCATATTAAATGATAAGCAACTGTCCTTTACTTACCCCTTTTGATTTGGAGTATCTTCTACCATAAAAAGAGTTAACACTTTTAGCCTATATCAAAATATTGTTTGAAGGATTTGCAAAACTTACGACCAGGTAGCGAATATCTTCGACAGTCAAATTCATTTATATTCAGGGCGGAGTAGCTGTCAGTTTTGATAAGATAGTCATTATTTGACTCCTTTTGAGTTAAAAGCTCTATCGTCAACGCCTAACCGCCCAGGCCAAACCATCGGCCCCGCGTATTTCAATATGCCCGGTCACTTCTAACTTATTGAGGTCTATTACAGCCACATAGTTATCGCCCGTACAACCTATGAATGCGCGCGATCCGTCATCATCTACCAGGATGCCCGCAGCACCATGCCCCGTATTCAGGCGCTTCAATTCTTTATGTGATACCGCATCATAAATAAACAGATCGCCGGTTCTCAGGCTGGTGACCAGCACCCGTTTACCATCTGGCGTAAATTGAAGACGGTTGGCCCCGACGGCTTTTGCGTCAATTGTGCCGCTTACTTTTTTGGCGGCGATATCAATGATCGATATAATTCCATCATCGGCACCCGCGGTCCACAATTCGCGGCCATCGGGCGACACATCAAAGCCTTCAGAACCTTTTCCTACAGGGATAACCGTTTGTACCCAATCCCGCCGTGCAGGAGGCACAAATCCTCCCGGAGGACCTGCAGGTTTAACCAGGCTGTCCACCAAAATGCTTACCGTTGCCGACGAAACATTTGTAGTATAAACCTTTTTCCCGTCATTGGTTACATAGATCATATGCGTTCTGTCCTGGCCTGTTCCCATGGCCCAGTCAAACTTACCCCTTGCGGGGTCATACCGACCAACAGCTTTAGCACCCTCTGCCGAAAACCACACCTTACCAACGGCAAATGTTAGCCCATGAGGCCCCATCAACGGCCTGGTATCAAGAGCAGGCAAAGGTTTTTGAGCCACCAGGTCAATCACACTAAGCTCGTGCAGGCTTCCGCCGCCATAAATGGAAACATACGCGGTCTTCCCATCAGCCGATGCAATAACCTCATGAGGATCGGATCCAACAGGAATACGTGCGAGAACTTTCAGGGTAACCGGATCGATGATCGCCAGGATATGATCACTTTTTGAAAGTGCAAGCAGCGACCGTGATGGCGTAGCCTGCGCCTGACATTTAATCGCTGTAAAAGCTACCGGTACACACAATGAGCTTACGGTAAGCAATTTGAACAAGCTGAATTTCATAGCTTTTAAAATTTGATGGCGCGCGATTTTCTTCATAGGATTAGCAGATTGGAGAAACAGGTTATCATTAGTTTCGATCATAAGAAATGATTTTCCCTATAAACAAATATACTGAACTACTTGATTTTTAGTGGATAAATCGACCGTCGCCGGAGATAACCGACTATAAGCCATTCTTGATAGACAAGCATCCGTAAAACTGAAATCTTCCAAATTGCTAATCCGCCACTGGCTTCATACCTTTATATAAGCAACCTCAATATTTAACGCATGAATCAGCCATCCATCGCCGGAATTGCACCATTCTTCATCGTTAGCGACGTTACGGTAGCGCTCGCCTTTTATAGCGAAAAACTTGGTTTTGAAGCAGTTTTTAAAGAGCCTGCCCATGATCCTTTTTTTGCTATTGTACAGCGCGATGGGGCGATGATTTTCCTCAAGGCTGTGAACGCCGACCCGCTTCCCAACCGTAAACGCGCCCCGGATGCCCGGTGGGACGCCTATGTCGGTACCCCTGATCCGGATAAGTTAGCCGCTGAATTTATCTCAAGAGGCACTACTTTCACTTCCCCCCTTCAGGATACTCATGATGGCTTGCGCGGCTTTGATCTGGAAGATGCCGACGGATATCTCTTGTTTTTGGCCGCCCCCGTTAATACGGCATGGTAAATTCAATTTATTTTCTACCTTAGAAATCTAAGCCTATCCCCCAACCGAATGAGAGAAAACTTATTAATTGCCAAAGAAGAGCTTGTTGAAAAATGGGTAGCCGCTTTTGATGAACAAAGCGAATTTGAGGCATACTCGACACAAACAGTTACTACCAAATATGCCCAGGCATTTAGCTATAACTTAAGTGCATATAAAAACGGGATGATAAAACCGGGAAGCAAGTTATTTGATGATCCGCCAACGGATGATTCCCATTATGGGAAATACGGATTTAACCGGGATGGCTTTTTAACCACTGCCGAAATCTACAACAAGCATGAGTTAAGCCACGTAGGTTTTTTTAAAAGAACAGCACACCTTATTGAATATGTTGAGTTTTATCTCCCCAAAAACGTCCCTTCATGCATCCAGCGGGTTTTTCTTAAAAATGGAGAAAACACTATGTTGCAATCTGCTTTCTCCAACGGCAGGAGCGGTCTTTATTTTGAAAGTGGTATTACTCTTAAAGAAAAAGTGTCCGCAGCCTTTGATAGCGGGTATACGGCCGTATGTACAATTGAGCGCTATGAATCCGTTAACAAAGTTATCAGCAAAGCATATGGTTTAAATATCATGCCCGGGATAGACCAATATTTTTATGAAAACCAATACAATTACGAGGGTAAAAAACTGGCAAACATAAAAACCAGCTATGAGGATGGCCGCTGTGTATTTTTGTACGTCGCCCCATCGGCCCAGAGCCTTCAAGTGATCACAAAGGAACTTTCGGAATCATTTTGCGACGTTTTGACCGACACATTAAAAGAGCAACATTTCGACAGTCCCCTTTTTAGTGTTGAATTATCTTACAGGCAGTGTGATAATTACATCCCGCATCTTGTTGTTCTCACAGGGCGGCAAAAAAATGAAGTGATTGCCGCCGGCGGGCAAAATATATTCATAAACGGCGAATTTATTTACACTACTAACATACCTGCCAACCTGGAGAAACTGTACGTTGAGTTTTACAACCGTATAGAAACTAAAAATAACTGGAATGCAGGTCGGAAAATGCTTATAGAAACAGCAAAATTATTAACAACATCTCTTTTAAAGGGAGCTGTACCAGTTACTGAAGATTTCATCGCATTCCCGATGGATTGGGAATTAGAAGGCCATACCATAAAAAAGATATTGCTTCAATGCGGTGCTTCCAAAATAGATGTGAAGCAGTGGGAAGAATATGGTTGGCTATAAGCAATATGTTATCACCTGCCCGATTACCGGGCACATCTATACTATTAACAGGTATGCTTTTTGCAACTGGTATAGCATGGATCAAAATTATTTACTAAACTCCATTGATGGGGTCGACGTAATCTTAATCCCTGGTTCAGGGAGTTACGTCTGCGTTTTCGAACCGGAAACACAAACCAATCCGGGCTTAGCACAGCCAATGCTCGCTACGATACTGGATAAAGAACTGGCTTTTCAGCCAACCGGCAACAATATGATTTCAGAAGAAGAACTGCTGAAAGTTATTCGCTGGTACAGTTACCGCAAAACGTTTTCCTGAAATACAACAGGAATCTATCCGTAAACAGACCTTTTCCACCTGCTTGCAGGTAAAATCAGCGTATACAAACTTTCCCGAACCGGGGAAGAATTACCCTCCTACAGCGCTCGTGCGCCCACTCCCTATCACCGATCATCATTGTATCGAAACTGTTACAGATCTATTTTTATAAAAATGGTCTTTAAAACAAAAAACATCGGCCTTTAAAACAAAAGCGCTACAGCCCATTGCCTATACTTTTGTTTCATTAAAACATTTAAAAATGGAACAATTAAAAGATAATTATAATGGGGCGCTGCAAAAGCCGCTGGGTTCGGGATTCGACTCCAAATCAACCACTGCCGATGTTATTAAAGGTATTGACCTTGCGGGCAAAACAGCCATAGTAACCGGCGGGTACGCAGGTATAGGTTTGGAAACTGTAAAAACATTAGTATCAGCAGGGGCAAAAGTTATTGTACCTGCGCGGGACTACAACAAAGCAGCCAGCAACCTGGAAGGTATTCCGAATGTGGTCATTAAGATAATGGATCTGATGGATCCCGCCTCTATCGATGCCTTTGCAGTCGACTTCCTGAAAACTGCCGAACCACTGCATCTCCTGATCAATAACGCGGGGATCATGTGGGTTCCGCTTCAACGCGACGCAAGGGGCTACGAATCACAACTGGTAACCAACCATCTCGGGCATTTCCAGCTTACCGCCTTACTTTGGCCTGCGCTGAAAAAGGCCCATGGCGCAAGGGTCATCAATGTATCTTCCTACGGTCACCAGATCTCTCCATTTAATTTTGACGATCCTAATTTTCGTAACCGCGATTATGAAACCTTATCAGCCTACGGCCAGTCGAAAACAGCAAACAACCTATTTACGGTTGAATTAGATCATCGCGGTAAAGATTTCGGAATCCGCTCTTACTCATTGCATCCGGGTTCTGTGAATGGTACCGATCTTGGCCGGGGCGCTCCCGTAGAATTGTTTCAGCAAATGGGTATGTTTGATGCCGATGGCAAGATCTTCCCGGAAGTAGCCGCAAGACTTAAAACTGTAGAGCAGGGCGCTGCAACTTCGGTTTGGTGCGCAACCAGTCCGCAGCTTAATAACATCGGTGGCGTATATTGCGAAAATGCCGAGGTAGCTGATTTGGATACCGGAAATATTGAGCATAAATATGATGAGCCCATTACCTTACGCGGAGTAAAACCCTATTCACTTGACGCGGAGAACGCTCAGAAACTATGGACATTGAGCGAAGAAATGACTGGAGTAAAATTTGCGGCAAACTAAGGAACTGTTTAAAATAGCTATTTTTATATGCAGGAGGCGCATAATTGTGTCTCCTGCATATCGGCATCATTAATTAACAATGGAATTTAAAACGCATTATTTAAGTCCAGATATAAAATTGTCGCACTTTGAAGATAAGCCGTTCCGGACAGAAGTGCTGTTTGAGCATCACATGCTGATCTGGTTTATTTCGGGCGAAACAAAGATAGTTCAGGCCGACTCTATGCATATTTTTGGTGCAGGAGATATTTTCCTAATCCCCCGAAATCAACTGACTACGGTGATTAATTATCCCAAGGATGGCTTACCTCATAAAACGGTGGCTATGCACCTCACCATGCCCATGCTAAAGGAGTTTTACAGTAAGAACACTCCAAAAGCAAGGTTATCGCATACGCCGGGGATCCGTAACTTCGGCAAACACCCGTTGCTGGAAAGCTGTCTGGCCTCTTTGATCCCATACTTTGATCTGAAAGATGGGTTGCCCGGGAACCTCGCTTCACTAAAAATTGAAGAGGCGATAAATATCCTCAGGACGATTGATAATGATATAGACGGCATCCTTGCTAATTTCCAGGAGCCCGGCAAAATTGACCTGACCAGTTTCATGGAGCGTAATTTCATGTTCAATATGTCGATGGAAAAGTTTGGTTACCTCACCGGGCGCAGCCTCACCACTTTTAAAAGGGATTTTAAGAAAAACTTTGATACCACCCCGCAAAAGTGGCTTACGCAAAAACGACTGGAGCTGGCGCATTACCGCATCCGGGAACAAAACAGGAAACCTTCGGATGTGTATGCTGAAGTTGGGTTTGAGAACTTGTCGCATTTCACCTACGCTTTTAAGAAGCATTTTAGTTACTCGCCGACAAGCGTTATACTTTAACGAATCAATCGAAGAAACTAACGAATTTGATGCTTTAGTATATTGACATTCCCCTGTATGGAAAGTAGTTATTGCAATCAATATACATTGTTAATCAGCCACTGAACAGCCTTTTCATCAAGTATCAGCCTTATCATTAGTATATTTCTATCAAAGGCTATAACCAGTGCATTTATTTCCGATGGGGAATCAAGGGGACGTAAAATAATTCTGGTGCCCTTTGAAGGATTTTTCATTGTGTCCGAAGCGTTAAATGTCAATATCAACGTCTCAAATTGTCTGGCTTCGGCAGATGCGTTCGAGAGCCAATTACCATCCTGATACCACATGTCTATAGCAATAACCTCAAATTCTCCAACTTGAACTCCACGCCACCAAACCTGATATAAATCTCCCATATATTACTAATATAGAATATATAAGCCAACTTTCTTCACTCTCCATTCTTCAAATGAGCTGACTTCCATATCACTTTACAAAAGCGTTTATTTACGTAAATATTCAAAAGTCTATATGGATAACAAAACGATGGGAATTAATAGCAGTTCAGGATTTGTAAAAGAAAAAGCCTTTCTCTATTCCGAGAAAGGCTTTTGAGCGAAAGACGAGATTCGAACTCGCGACCCCGACCTTGGCAAGGTCGTGCTCTACCAACTGAGCTACTTTCGCGTTGGTGGCCGCAAATATATGACTTCAGACATATGCAGTCAAAATATTTTTTCAATTTCCGAACATTAATTTTAACATGCTTTTAATCAAATATTTACACGAGCATCTTATTTAATATTGTTATATAAAACTCTAATCTCAGCTAAAACTCAACGTAAAAAAGGGTGTCCATAAACTCTTTTATTCATTTTAAGCCAAACATTCAGCAAAAAAGCTGTCTGAAATAATTCTTCGTCTTTCCTATTCATTAGCCTTTTGCCAGGATCAAGCTAACATTTTAATCCATCATTTATACAGGTTTGTCCATTTCTAAAACCGGACTAAAAATCTATTTTGCTCCTCTTGTAATCATAAAATAATGCTGAGTACAGCCGCTATATCCATAACCGTAAATTAATGTCAAGTCATTTTGTTCAATTGGTTAAACGTTTTATCTTCGCAGCTACATCCGCAATCGATTGCGGATATGCACTATATTTTAAAACCCCAAACCAACATACACCTACTACCTAATTAGCACTTAATGAAAAAAATATCTATTTTAATCTTATTCCTGCTTTTACCTGGCATCAAAAGCTTTGGCGCTTTACGCACAGTAACCGATACGCCACTATACAAGAACAAAAAAGCAGCAGTAAACGCCCGGGTTGAAGACTTGCTGACGCGAATGACGCTGAAAGAAAAGATCCAGCAGTTGCAGAACAGGGCATCGGGCCGGGCAGATGAAATTGAAGGCATTTTTAAAGGCGAAAGCTACGGTTGCACGCATGAAATGAACATGAAAGCGTCAGATTGCGCCGATATGTACCAAAAGCTGCAAACCTACATGCTAACCAAAACAAGGCTGGGGATCCCGATACTTACCGCGGCCGAAGGGATTGAAGGCATCCTGCAAAATGGCTGTACGCTATTCCCCCAGGAGCTTGCGCAGGGAAGTACCTTTAACCCCGTCCTAATCCGCAAAATGACGGAGGCAGCCGGAGCCGAAGCGGATGTGATCGGCATTCACCAGATCCTTTCGCCGGTATTGGATATTGCCCGCGAACTAAGGTGGGGCCGTGTAGAAGAAACTTACGGCGAAGATCCGTACCTCATAGCACAAATGGGTATTGCCTTTGTAAATGGCTATCAAAAATATAATATCACCTGTACCCCTAAACATTTCATGGCCCATGGCTCACCTTCGGGAGGTTTAAATTGTGCCAATGTAAGCGGTGGCGAGCGCGAACTGCTCAGCTTGTATATGTACCCGTTTAAAAGGGTTATTGCCGAAACTAACCCGCTGGCAGTAATGTCATGTTATAGTTCATACGATGGCATAGCTATGAGCGGCTCGCATTATTACATGACCGATATACTGCGTAACGAGCTTGGCTTTAAGGGTTATGTATACTCCGACTGGGGATCTGTTGATCGACTGTTAACGTTCCACCATGCGGTTGCAACGCAGGAAGATGCTGCGAAAATGGCCCTCATCGCCGGTATCGACCTTGATATTGATGATGCTTATCAACACCTGCAAAAATTGGTGGAAAGCGGCAAGCTGGACCTGAAATATATTGACCTGGCAGTGCGCCGTGTTTTGACGGTTAAGTTCACCTTAGGTTTGTTTGATGCCCCTTACGGCAACCCGGCAAAGGTTGATAAAGTGGTACACAGTGCCGCAAACGTAGCCATATCAAAAGAGGTTGCTGATGAAAGCGCTGTGCTTGTTAAAAACAGCAACAATATTTTACCATTGAACCTATCTAAATACAAATCAATAGCTGTGGTTGGCCCCAACAGTAACCAAACCATTTTTGGTGATTACTCCTGGACACAGCGTGATCCGAAAGAAGGTGTAACTTTATTACAAGGACTTAAAGACGTTATCGGCAACAAAGTCACCATAAACAATGCAGAGGGCTGCGACTGGTGGAGCCAGGATAAAACTCACATCCAGGAAGCTGTTAAAGCCGTAGAGGCAAGCGATATTGCGATAGTTGCCATTGGTACGCGCAGTACATTTTTAGGTCGTAGCCCCAAATACTCCACCTCGGGTGAGGGCTTTGACCTGTCATCACTTGAACTCCCCGGCGCGCAGCTGGATTTATTGAAGGCCATAAAAGCAACCGGCAAACCCATGATAGTGGTATTCATTGCAGGAAAACCGCTGGCCATGCCATGGGTTAAAGACAATGCCGATGCGGTACTTGTGCAATGGTATGGCGGCGAAAAACAGGGACGTACACTCGCGGACATCCTCACGGGAGCCGTAAATCCTTCAGGCAAGTTAAATGTATCTTTCCCGCGCAGTACCGGTAATACGCCTTGCTACTATAATCATTTTGTAACTGACAGGGAAGAACCATTTGATCAGCCCGGCACACCTGAGGATCCTAAGATGCACTACATTTTTGATAAACCAGAACCGGTTTGGAATTTTGGCTATGGCTTAAGCTATACCAGTTTTAAATACACCAATTGCACTTTAGCCGATTCTGTTTTTTCGACAATAGGCGGAACTATCAAAGTATCTGTTGAGGTAGAAAACACCGGCACCAGGGATGGTAAAGAAGTAGTGCAGCTTTATATTCATGATAAATTCAGCTCGGTTGCCACTCCGGTAAAACAGCTCAAAGCGTTCAGTAAAGTATTGATCAAAGCAGGCAAACGCGCAACAGTAACCCTTGAGATACCTGTTTCAGAACTTGGTTTATATAACGATAAAATGCAGTACGTGGTTGAGCCCGGCGAATTTGAAATTCAGGTAGGAAGCGCTTCGGATAATATCTGTTTTACAAAAACGGTTACTGTAAAGTAATTGGAGCGTGTGATTTAAAGTAATGATTGCCTGAGAGGCGGGCTAAAATTGAAAATAAAGCGTCATTGCGAAGCACGAAGCAATCTCAAATCGACAGGGCGGACCTGCTTATAGGGATTGCTTCGTGTTTTATTACAATGACGTGAATTTAAGATACTGATTGTCAATTATCTTCATTAATCAATTTATAAATATGGGCGTTGCCTGCGGCCGTGCTATCCGCTCATACTGCACAAGGCTTTAGCCACTGGCCGGTATCCGCTCCTATCACTAACGCGGCCTCCGCACACCATCCCTAAAAAATATTTCATGAGGAGGCACCGAAGCCAAAAAATGCGCTCTTTTAAGGCTATAAACACGCGGCCTCGCTGGGGCCGGCGAGGTTTTATAACATAATCAGGTATTAATATAAGGGTGCTTAAGGCCAGGTGCACCAGAGGTGCAAAAGGTTTGTAGCATAAAAAAGTATAGCAATACCCTTTGCCCCAAAGGATCAAAACAAAACACCTTGCTGATTAAACGACAAAACAATTTTGTGGGTTAACTTAAATCTGTAAGAGACCCTGATGGGAGGTTAAATATTATTCATCCTGTTTATGAGCCTATCGCTTTCCTGTAATTTCGAAGTGCCCTGATGATCGACATTACAATTTCGTGCTGCCCTTCGTCTGAGTTAAGATACTCTTCCTCTTCCGGGTTGTTGATAAAACCTGTTTCGATCAGCACGGCCGGCATAGCGCTATGAGCCAGTACCAATACTCCCTGTTCTTTCACACCATTACTTTCGCGGCCATCAACACCGGTAAACTCATCGTCGAGCAGGTCGCCAAAGCGGATACTTTGCTTACGGTATTTTTGAATATAAGCATTCAATACGATCAGGTTTGAAGGATCGCTCTCGTCATAACTCTCGTAATTTTGTTTGTAATCTTTTTCCTGGAAAATTGAGGCATTTTCACGTACGGCCTCTTCCTGCTCCTTAAGGCGGTGAAAACCGTATACCAATAGCAGCACACCTTTTTGTTTATGTGCACGTGCAGCGGTACCCTCGGGCGATGAATTACAGTGAATGGAAATGAACAGGTTACCATGGTTTTGATTGGCAATAGCCGAACGCTGGTTCAGCGGAATAAAAGTATCGTCTGTACGGGTAAGGATGGATCTAACATCGGTAATGGCGGTATCAAGCGCAGCCTTAAGCTTCAGGGCTATAGACAGCGTTACATTTTTCTCGAACGAATGCGAGCCGCGTGCCCCCGCATCCTTACCTCCGTGCCCTGCATCAATAATAACCGTTTTAAACTTAAAGGTTGTAGCAGCCTGTATGGTATCTTTTTGCTGGGCGAATGAACTTAAAGGAAGAAATGTCAAAAACAGGATAACCGCCCTGAAAAAAGTACTGATAACTTTCATTTTTTCACCGCCTTTTTACTGCATTTCGGGCATAGGCCCTGGGCATACAAGGTAAAGCCATGCGGCTCAAAACCCGCGGGAAGATTGATAGCGGGTAAATTCATATCGTTAAGACAATATACATTTTTGCACTGGGTACAATTAAAATGCAGGTGCTCGTCATGATGATCATGTTCATCACAGTTTGACGAGCATAGTGCGTAGTTTGCAGTGCCGTTAAGATCGAACACTTTGTGAATGATCCCTTTCTCTTCAAAAGCGTTAAGGATCCGGTAAAGGGTAACCCTGTCAATATCATGCATCAGGCTCTCCAGATCGGGCTGCGAGGTGGCTGTATGCCTTGCCGACATCATAGATAAAACCCGCAGCCTCGGCGCAGTTTTTTTCAGGTGATGCTTATCAAGCAGGTGCTCAAAATGATGAATATCGCGGGTTTGTGTCATGTATTAATCAGGAAATATTTGTAAGGCCGCTAATTTAATAATGGTACGCATAATATGCGCTATTAGTTGCCGGCTTTTATAACGGTATTTTTTATGGGCTTAGTATGATGTTCTGGTACAACCAAGGCTGTATGCTTTTCATGATTACAAGCAGGACTTAAAAAGCAATTAAACAGCAAAAATGCGTAAAAGAATTTCCTGTGGCGCTTATCCATTATTCAACCTTTTTAAGTTTATATGTCTTATGATCATGATTGCAGGCATCCGTATACTTGTAATTTACATAATGCGCGGCAGCTATTAGCAGCCCGCCAAGAGGGACTATCATAGCCTCGGCTTTTCCTGTTGTCGAGAACGCGTGCCCTCCCATAATTATAGCAAAACCCAATACCAGCATTATTAAGGGCACCAAACGGTGATGCGTACGCCGATAGGATATGCCGATAGAATAAACTCCTATAGCCAAAGCAAAAATGATCATCCCCCACTCCACCCAGGCATTGGCTAAAAAACCGAGACCAACCAACGGCAAACTGGTAAACAGCAACGGCACTACAGCACAATGGATAGCACAAAGGGTTGACGCGGTTATACCAATATTATCCAGCCGGGGACTAAGCTTTTGAAAATCCATAGTGCAAATATAAATAAGTTAATGCAACATAATTGCATTTGTTTTTATTATGTATATTTAAACTTATTAAATTAACAAACAGCTGACAATGGCTTAATATTAAGCAGCAAACCGTATTTTTGCGGCCTTATATCGAAAATAGATTTGAATTTAACTCCCATATATCATATAAAACAGCTTTGGCAAAGCGCCTACAGTACAAAAGCCAGCAGGCTTAAGCTATTGAGTGCTACAATTGTCATAGTTATCATCATCAACCTGTTACCTTCCTTTTTCATTCATATTGAAAAAAGAACGGATGGCGTTGTGCTTCACGACTGGATTTTGGCACATTTACCCTCTTATGATCTTTCAGTACCGATTTTTATACTCATCTGGAGCATGGGCCTGCTCATGATGTGGCGGGGGTTATATAATCCAAGGGTCTGTATCACCTATATCTGGACGCTGAACTTTGTATGTATTGCCCGGTTTGTTACCATTAGCATGGTTAAGCTTAACCCGCCCGTTGGCCTTGTTCCGCTTATTGACCCGAGCACCAGCTTTTTTTACGGGCACACCTTTATTACCAAAGACCTGTTTTTTTCAGGACATACAGCCACTATGGTATTAGTATACCTGCACCTCCAGAAACGGACAGACAAAATAATAGCTTTAATTGCTGCATTGTTGTTGGTAATAATGCTGCTGATACAGCACATCCACTACACTATTGATGTATTGGCTGCCCCCATCATCGTATATGGATGCTGGAGATTGGCGAAATGGTTGGGGTTGGAATAGATCTATTCCCATCCATCCACCAAATGCATGCTATCCTTTAAATCGCTATAAAGCTTTTTAAACACCGGAAACATTCTGCTATAAACCTCATGATTCTGGGTATCCGGTTCGATAAATCCCTGTTGCTCAACTCGTGTAAGCGTATCGTAGCTTTCGGGATATAATACCCGTACAGCAAGATAAATAGCGCCCAGCGCCGATGAATCTTCAGACTGAAGCACGGCCAGCCTTTTCCCGGTGATATCCGCCAGTATCTGTGTCCATACCGCCGCACTGGTAAAACCACCGCTGATATTTACCTGATTGATCCCGCCTGATGCATCTTCCAGCGTTTTGAGCACATCATTCAGCGCAAAGCAGATGCCCTCAAGCCCCGCGCGTAAAAAGTGCGAACGGGTATGTGCAGGCTTGATATTGAAAAACGAGCCGCTGGTTTTGGTATCCCAAAGCGGGGCTCGTTCGCCGTACATGTAAGGTAAAAATATCAGCCCGTTGCTTCCGGCAGGCACAGTTGATATCTCGTTAAATAAAGCATCATAGTCTGCAGCAGTAAGGTTGTCCTTTTGCAAAAAGTTTTTGAGCAGCCAATTAACCGCTATGCCCCCATTATTCACTGCCCCGCCGCAAACATAAGTTTGTTCATCAAGCAGGTAATTGAAGATCATAGCTTCATAGTTATATACCGGCTTCGGACTCGTGATCCGTACGGCACCACTGGTACCAATGGTAAGCGCCGCCACATCAGGTCCTGTAGTATGACTGCCTAAATTGGCGCAGGCTCCATCACTTGCTCCTGCAACAACAGGCGTATCGGCATCTATTCCGGTTAATGCAGCTACCTCCGGTTTGATATTGCTCCGATAATAAGTAGTATTAACCGGTGCTGATAGTTTTGAACGTGTAATACCTATTAATGCAAGCGCCTCTTCATTCCATTGTTTTTTTACAATATCAAATAACCCGGTTGCCGAGGCAATGGAATAATCAACCTCAAAAACACCAAAAAGCCTGAACCAGATAAACTCCTTTATCGAAATAAATTTATATGCAGCTTCAAAAACATCGCTTCGATTAGCACGCAGCCACAACAACTTATTTAATGGCGACATGGCGTGGATAGCAGTACCGCAATTATGATACAGCGATGCACCCTGCTCTGTTTTCCGTAAAGCCTGCGCAATGTTCTCGCTCCGGGCATCGGCCCAGGTCATCATGGGTAGCAAGGCCTCTCCATTTTTATCAACCGGAATAATGCTGTGCATGGCACTACTCAGACTCACAGCTTGCGGAGGCAAACCCAATTTGAGCGTAATGTCGGCAAGGCATTTTAAAAAAGCATCCCAGATCAGCAAAGGGTCCTGTTCGCTGTAACCTGGTTCGGGGCTGTTAATAGGATAATGATTGGATACTGTACCCAGCACTTCGCCCGTTAAACTTACAGCCACGGCCTTGGTGCTGCCGGTGCCTATATCAATGCCTAAAATATATGCCTGCATGGTGATGTATTTGATGCCAAAATAGTAAACAGAACCGGGATTGTCTGAACCGGAATTAAACGAATAGGAAGAATTTATTGAATTTCATATTCTACCCATTCTATAAATTCTTCAAATTCGAGTTCAGACAGTCTACAGCCATATCCATGACAGCAAAGGACAGTTCCATATTATATAATATCTACATTAGCCTTACCAATATAAACCAATTAAGAGTATGCAAATAATTTTAGGGGTCATCTTCCATTTTATCGGTGGCTTTGCTTCGGGGAGCTTTTACATCCCGTACAAAAAAATAAAAGGCTGGGCCTGGGAAAGCTACTGGATAGTAGGCGGCATTTTTTCCTGGTTCATTGTGCCACCGCTGGCAGCATGGCTAACCATTCCAGGCTTCGCCGACATTATAAGTCATACGGATACTGCCACCCTTGGGTGGACATATGTTATGGGTTTATTGTGGGGCATTGGCGGCTTGACATACGGTTTGGGCGTACGTTACTTAGGGGTATCATTGGGTAGTACCATTATACTTGGCCTTTGCTCAGTTTTTGGATCGATAATCCCATCAGTGTATTATGATTTTTTTCCAAAAGAAGGGAAAGACACTTTTACACTGATGCTGCACACCCAATGGGGACAGATGGTTTTATTAGGCATTTTACTTTGCGTTGTGGGCATTATCATATGCGGTAAAGCCGGTATGATCAAGGAAAAAGAACTCTCGGCAGATAAAACCATAGCACAGGAAAACAAGGATTACCGCTTTGGTTTGGGTATAGTGGTAGCTATAGTATCGGGTATTTTAAGTGCCTGTTTCAACTTCGGTATCGAGGCAGGGAAAACCATGGCTGATACCGCTAACCATGTCTGGCAAGCGGCGCATCCAGGACAGGGTAATTTCCTGTATTCAAACAATGTAACTTATATTATTATACTATGGGGCGGCTTAACCACTAACTTTATATGGTGTATGGTGCTAAACGCCCGTAATAAAACGTTTGATAATTATACCGACAAGAAAACACCCCTCCTTAAAAACTATTTGTTTGCCGCACTGGCCGGTACAACCTGGTTTTTACAGTTCTTTTTTTACGGCATGGGCGAAAGCAAACTGGGCAACGGTGCAAGCTCATGGATCCTGCACATGGCCTTTATTATCCTGATAGCCAACACATGGGGCCTGGTACTTAAAGAGTGGAAAGGTGTAAGCAAAAAAGCATTTGCAACGGTATTAGCCGGTATAGCAGTCATTGTACTATCGGTACTGGTTGTGGGTTATGGCAATTCAATTAAGTAAACAATTAAAACAGATCATATAATTCATTAACTCAATAATTCAACAATTAAAATATATGTCGTCGAAAACAACTGAATTTAAACATGTAAGCTATTTGTGGGATGAAGCAAAAGCCGCCGAACTGGCTGGCGATGAAGTAGCCCTGCTGATATACCGCTCCAACCTTTTAGGTGCCGATCTGCGCCTTACCAACTATGGTGGCGGTAATACATCGTGCAAGCTTAACAGTAAAGATCCTTTAACCGGCAATGATGTTGAGGTAATGTGGATCAAAGGCTCGGGCGGTGATATCGGCACGCTGAAAAAAGGCGGACTGGCGGCCCTTTATGTTGATCGTTTACGCAGCCTTAAAAACATCTATCGCGGTGTTGAATTTGAGGATGAGATGGTTGAGCTGTTTAACCATTGCATCTACGATCTTAACTCAAAAGCACCATCAATTGATACGCCGCTGCACGGCTTCCTGCCCTTCAAACATATTGACCACCTGCACCCCGATGCTGCCATTGCTATCGCCGCTGCAAAAGACGGTAAAAAAATAACCCAGGAACTTTTTAACGGTACCATAGGCTGGGTTGAATGGAAAAAACCAGGTTTTGAGCTTGGCCTGCAGTTAAAACAATGTTTGGATGAAAACCCGGGCATCCGCGGCATTATGCTGGGCTCGCACGGTTTATTTACCTGGGGCGATACCGCTTACGAAAGCTACATCAATACCCTTGAGGTTATTGAGCGTTGCGCCGAATACCTGGAAGAAAACTACGGTAAAAAAGCACCTGTTTTCGGTGGTCAAAAAATTGAAAGTCTTGACGAGGCAGGTCGCAAAAAACAGGCTGCTGCCCTTGCACCGGTATTACGTGGTTTTTGCTCAAGCTACAGGCACATGGTTGGTCATTTTACTGACGATGCCCGCGTACTGGAGTTCATTAACTCCGATGATCTTGACCGTTTAGCTCCGTTGGGTACCAGTTGTCCCGATCACTTCCTGCGCACCAAGATCAGTCCGCTGGTGCTTGATCTTGCACCGGGCGAAGACCTGACCGATGTTGCTGCATTGAAAGCGCGTTTAGCTCCTGCGTTTGAGGCTTACCGCCAAATGTATACCGACTATTACAACACTTGCAAACATGATAACAGTCCGGCAATAAGGGACACCAACCCGGTGATCATCCTTTACCCGGGAGTAGGCTTGTTCTCTTTTTCAAAAGATAAGCAAACAGCCCGCGTTGCTGCCGAGTTTTATACCAACGCTATCAATGTAATGAAGGGTGCCGAAGCTATCTCTGAATATACTTCTCTGCCACGTCAGGAAGCTTTTGATATAGAATACTGGTTGCTGGAAGAAGCTAAATTACAGCGAATGCCTAAGCCAAAAGCACTATCAGGCAAAATTGCCCTGATCACCGGCAGTGCAGGCGGCATTGGTAAAGCCATCGCTAAAAAGTTTGTTGACGAAGGTGCGGTAGTTATCCTCAATGACATGAACGCCGAGCGTTTGGATAGTGCAGGCGAAGAGTTCAAAAAACAATACGGCAAGGATTCGTACACAACCGCTGTACTTGATGTTACCAAAGCCGACCAAATAAACGAAGCACTTGAAATTGCTGCTTTAGCTTTCGGTGGTGTTGATATTGTGGTGAATAACGCCGGTTTATCGATCTCTAAATCAATTGCCGACCATACCGAAAAAGACTGGGATTTGTTATATGATGTTTTGGTTAAAGGCCAGTTCTTCATTACCCAGGCAGCAGTTGCTGTTATGAAAAAACAAGACATCGGTGGCGATATCATTAATATTGTAAGTAAAAACGCCCTAGTGAGCGGACCAAACAACGCAGGCTACGGCTCAGCTAAATCGGCACAGTTGCACCTGAGCAGGTTGAATGCTGCCGAGTTGGGTACCGATAAGATCCGTGTAAACGTGGTTAACCCCGATGCTGTGATCAGCGACAGCAACATTTGGGCCGGCGGATGGGCCGAAGGCCGTGCTAAAGCCTATGGTGTTACCGTAGATGAACTGCCGGCTTACTATGCAAAACGTACATTATTGAACGAGGTGATTTTACCTGCCGATATCGCTAATGCCTGTTTCGCCTTTACCGGCGGCCTGCTCAACAAATCAACCGGTAACGTGTTGAATGTTGATGGTGGTGTGGCGATGGCCTTTGTAAGGTAATTTCAATAACCCATGTCATTGCGAGCGATAACGTGGCAATCGCTCGGAAGCATGGCCGCCATACGTAGCCACTCTGTATAGCATGCGATTGCTTCGTCCCTCGCAATGACATAATTTATAAATTTAGCAAGTTCAAGCGTGGACGCTTGAACTTGCTTGACTTGCTAATCATAACCAATACCAATTATGCAGTTAGAAAAATATAAAATTGATGAAGCCAATCATCAACAGCAGAAAGATCATCAGCGCAAATTTGATTTTGTTGCCGGCGATGTAAAAGAGTTGGACACCATTCTGCAAAAACTGATTGATTTTAATATTGCCATCCCAAGCTGGGCATTAGGTACGGGCGGCACACGTTTCGGCAGGTTTTCGGGTGGCGGCGAGCCTCGCAGCCTCGAAGAAAAAATTGAAGATGTGGGGCTGATCCATGCGCTTAACCGCAGCAGTAATTCCATATCACTGCACATCCCATGGGATATCCCATCTAATGCATCGGCGGTTAAAGCCCATGCGGCACAATTAGGTTTGCATTTTGATGCCGTTAATTCTAATACCTTCCAGGACCAGGCATCGCAGGAATACAGCTATAAATTTGGCTCTTTACATCATGTGGATAAAGCTGTGCGCAAGCAGGCTGTTGCCCATAATATTGAGGTGATCAAATATGGTGTTGAGCTTGATTCAAAGGCTTTATCAGTTTGGTTGTCGGACGGATCAAATTTCCCCGGTCAACTGAATATGCGTGGTGCTTTTGAGCGTACTTTAGAGAGTTTACAGGAGATTTATGAAGCACTGCCTGATGACTGGAAAGTTTGGGTAGAGTACAAACCTTATGAGCCAAACTTCTATTCAACCACCATCGGCGATTGGGGCCAATCATACCTGCTCTCATCTAAATTAGGTCAAAAAGCACAAACATTGGTTGATCTTGGCCACCATTTACAGGGTGCCAATATTGAGCAGATTGTTTCATTATTGCTGATGGAAGGCAAACTTGCCGGTTTCCACTTTAACGATTCAAAATATGGCGATGATGACCTTACTGTAGGCAGTATCAATCCATATCAACTGTTCCTGATCTTTAACGAACTGGTTGAAGGTATGGATGCCCGTGGCATGACACATGCAACTTCTATCGGCTGGATGATCGATGCATCGCATAATATAAAAGATCCGATTGAGGATTTAATTCAATCTGTAGAAGCCATTAAGATAGCCTACGCACAAGCTCTTTTGGTAGATACTCCAGCTTTAGTACAGGCACAACAAGATAATGATGTAGTGCTTGCACAAGAAATTTTGCAGCAGGCCTACCGTACCGATGTCCGTCCGTTATTGGCCGAAGCACGTTTAAGAGCAGGCGGTGCATTGAACCCTTTAGCTGTTTACAGGCAACAAAGCATCAGGGAGCAGCTGATTGGCGAACGGGGAGCAAAAGCAGTATCAACCGGATTGTAAGCCATGGAGCCGATACCCGTTATAGCCGTTTTTGATGTGGGTAAAACCAACAAGAAGCTGTTCCTGTTTGATGAGAACTACAAGATAGTTTTTGAGCGGACAGCCCGCTTTTTGGAAACCCACGACGAAGATGGCGACGCATGTGAAAACCTCGACAGCCTGAGGCTATCAGTGTTTGACTCATTGCGCGAAATTTTCAAGCATAAGGAGTTCGACCTTAAAGCGGTCAACTTTTCAACGTACGGAGCCAGCTTTGTTTATGTTGACGAATATGGCAAGCCGCTTACCCCACTGTATAATTACCTTAAACTATATCCGCCGGAACTGGGCAGGCAGTTTTATGAAAACTATGGCGATGAAGCCAGGTTTGCTTTAGAAACCGCCTCGCCCGTTTTGGGCAACCTTAATTCGGGCTTGCAGTTGTACAGGTTGAAATATGAGCAGCCCGAGGTATTTAAGCGGGTAAAATATGCATTGCACCTGCCCCAATACATGAGCTACCTCATCAGCGGGCAAATGGTGAGTGACCTAACCAGCATAGGCTGCCATACTGCCCTTTGGGATTTTGGTAAAAACAGCTATCATAACTGGCTCAGCGACGAAGAGATCCTGCCCAAAATGGCCCCGCTGCATCCTGCAGATAATGTACTTCCTGCCGAGTTTCCGGGCAGTACTTACAAGGTTGGTATCGGGCTGCATGATAGTTCGGCAGCGCTGATCCCCTACCTCGTGAGCTTTAATATGCCCTTTGTGCTGATCTCTACAGGTACATGGTCAATCAGCCTGAACCCTTTTAATCAAACGCCGCTTACTGCCGGAGAGCTAAAGCACGATTGCCTTAACTACCTGCAATATAAAGGCAGCCCGGTAAAAGCATCGCGCCTGTTTACAGGATATGAATACGAGCAGCAAGTAAAACGGATAGCCGCCCATTTTAACCAGGACGAGATCAGGTATCGTACCATAACCTACGATCCTGCTATAGCCGCCCGGTTAAATAATCAGCCATCATTACAGGCAAACGAAAATGAGGGCGAGCTACAGAAATCGGTATTTGAGCAGCGCGACCTGAACAGTTTTGCCGACGATGTTGAAGCTTACCATCAACTCATGATCGATATTGTTGCCCAACAAACCATATCAACCAATTATGTTTTAAACGGCTGCAAGGTAAAGCGCATTTTTGTGGACGGCGGTTTTAGTAAGAACAGTGTTTTCATGCATTTGCTTGCGCTTGCGTTTCCGCACCTGGAAGTATATGCCGCATCAATGGCGCAAGCCACTGCTGTAGGTACCGCGCTGGCTATTCACCATGCTTGGAATACCAAAACACTTCCGCATGATCTCATCGAATTGAAGTATTATTCGGGAGTGCAAAGCGAGGTATATTAAACTTATAAAGAAATCCGGTTATCAGCCGGATTTTTTTATTTTAGGGCAACCAATCAAAAGCCCTCGTGATGAAAAAATTAGCTTTGTTTCTTATATCGTTAAGTTTGGTAGTCATTGCCAACGCACAACAAACTAAACGCAAGAAAGCCATCATTGTGCTTACTTATGATGATGGTATCAACTCGCAATTAAACATCGCCATCCCCCAGCTTGATTCGGCCCACCTTACCGCGACCTTCTTTTTAATGGGCAACATGACCGAAGCTACTTTGCCCCGCTGGCGCGAGGTGGGCAAAAAAGGTTATGAGCTGGCCAATCACACTTTATATCACCCCTGCCTGCTCACGAACGTGAAAGCCAACCCAGCTAACAATTCGGCTATTTATACACCATATATGATGCTGCGCGAGATCAATGAAATGAACACGCTGCTTTTTGCTGTAGATGGTAAAACAGGTAGCCGTACCTATGCCTACCCATGTACCGAGGTTGAGGCTGGCGGTATCAACTATGTCGATACCCTGCGTAAAGCTGGCCTCGCAAAATATGCCCGCATAGGCGGCGGACCAGACGCTGTGATCACCGATTTTAAAAATCTCGACCCGCTAAAGGTACCTTCATGGGGTGTAACAGGCAACCCGGTAACAGGCGAAGCTCTGATAGATTTTGTAAAGAAAGTACAGCAAAGCGGCGGACTGGGCATCTTTATGTTTCACGGTGTAGGCGGCGATTATCTGATCACCCCTGCCGACGCCCACAGACAACTGCTTAAATATTTAAGCCAGCACCGGAACGAAATTGAGGTAACAACTTTTATGAAAGCTATGGATGAGGTAATGGCCGCTAAATAATTAACCTATGAGGTTAACGATATCTGCTATAACACTATCATCTTTAATAATCCGTTCATGTCCCGGGCTTTCATATACTTTGGTTTCAATTTCGGGATGAGCGGTAAGAAAACTCTCCAGGAACGCAAAAGGTGCAATTTTATCCTCCGGATCATAGGCCAGCCAATGCCGGGTAATGGCATCAGCCGGGTATAAATTATCGAGGGTAAAATCCAAAGCATCCATTTCAAACAAGTTTTCAAAATCAACAAAGAATTTATCCTGCAAACCTTGGGCTACATCTGCGGCGTTCAGGCTGGCTATGAAATTTTCTTTCAGATTGATCAACGGGGCAATGCTGATGAGCAACGCAGGTTTAATCCCGGTTTCCTTTATGGCGATGGCATTGGCCATGCCCCCTAATGAATGACCGATAACTACATCAGGCGCACCAAACATTTTGATCACTGCTTCGGCTGCTTTAGCGAAGAGCAGGAGGTTTGACAGCTCCCCTTCCGAACTGCCGTTACCCGGCGCGTCGAAGGCTATTACCTGTGTATCATCAATATTCTTCAAGGCGGTAATGAGTTCGGCAAAGTCGGCGGCTTTTGAGCCCCAGCCGTGGGTGATGAGTATTTTGCGCTTCCCATCTCCCCAGATAAAGCCATTGAATTTTAAAGCCGACTTGGCAAAATGCGGATCGCCGACCTCAAGGGTAAAAGACTTGGCTTCGTCAAGCAATTGCTGTTGTTGCAAACGAACCGGCATTTTAGGAGAGTAACAGATCAATTGCCACAACAAGTTGACCATATCAGGCGCTTCGGCACCATTAAGAGATTTTACCTGGTTAAATACCGTTTTTAACTTTTTCATAGGCGAAGCAGAATTTCAACGGCAAAATAAACAATAGCATCTTCAAAATATACCGAAAGGTATTTTGTTTACATTATCCCGACGAAGCCCGGTGTTCTGGTTGTAACAAAACGTGTGTCCCAATTTTTTGATTCTCCATAAAAAATTAAAATTCTCCCGGCGTTCTTTTTTGGAAAAACAGGAGTGTTCCAAATTCTGAGTGTAGAAACGCGGAACACCTTTTTAATGAAACACGTTGATATTCAATATTTTAACCATTTACTTGAAACATTATTAAAGCACTGATAATCAACACCTAAAACTAAAAAGAGTTTAAAATTCGTTTTTTTTAAAGATCAAAAACAGCAGCATTTAAAAACGTAATTTTTGCTGATTTTTTAGCGTTTTTTGAGAAAAACAAATTGGCGGCTTTATCTGCCTCGTGTGCTGACAAAGTAGCGACACCATTTTAATGGTTTGTTTTTCGGATATTTTTTTGCGCCCGAATACGCGAGGTTTTGCCTATGTTGACCAAACTTCCACGCTTTATTCAGCAAAAAATGAACATCTTCGCTCACGAACTCAATTTGGCCGGGAGCGCGGAGGCTCCTTCCCTGACAAGGTTCAGGCGTGGACGCCATAGTCGTTAACTTAAGCAATTAATCAACAAAGGATTTTAAAATCCCCTCTCGAGAGGGGGCGCGTAGGAATGTGTGGTAGCAGGGGTGTGTTTCTGCTATTGGTTTATCAAAGCAGAAACACACCCCTCCCCCCCTCTCAAGAGGGGAATCGCACAAGCCCGCGCTTTTCTTCCTTAAGTTAACGGTTCAGGCGTGGACGCCTAAACCTGCGCAAAAATAAAACTTTCTCTTCAGGGGACTGGTGACACTACTTTCCTCTCCCCAGCCACAACAATGAATTGATGATCAGTTTATCCACATCGGCATTTTCAAAAGTTTGGGAAAGTTCTTTGTTGGTACCGCCATCATAGTCCATGGCATTATGACCAATGTTGAAATAAACCATACGGTAGTTTTTATTAGTCCAGGCTACGGGATAGTAACCACTATGCCAGATCTCGTATTGTTTTGGGCCGGTGCCTAAGGGAAAACTTGTTGAGTCGACTGCCAACAGGATATCAATATTGGGATTTTTGCGAAGGTCATGCTCCCAGCGATACCACTCGTTGGGGTTTGTTTTAAAAGTTACCGGCAATCCTTTGGTTACGGGATGATTGGGATCCTCCACATGTAAAATAGCGGGCGTTGGATGCCAGGTATTGCTTACATATTGCCCCGAACCTAAAAACTCGTTATGGTACCAATCCCAATTTTGCGGAAAATCAGATGGGGTAAGCGCAAAGGCCGAAAAGTGGAACCCCATCCAGGCGCCGCCCTTTTTCATATATTGCTCAAAAGCCGCACGTTGTTTCGGGTTATCGGCTCGGGTATCTAAAAATATAACCACCTGGTATTTGGCTAAAAACTCTGGGTTCATGTTTGCCCAGTTATTGGTGCTATCGTAAGTAAAGTTGTACTTCTTAGCCATAGCCGGAAACCAGCGGTTTGCCTCGTGCATAAAGCTGATATGAGCCAGGTCATTCCGGCCGGTGTAAAAGGCTATTACTTTGAAATTCTTTTTGCTTTGTGCGTTAACATTTACCGCCGTAAAAACAGCCATAACGATGAGAGCCACAAACAGTACCACCCTGTTAATCATAGTTCGGTTGATCATAATAATCGTGTGTTTATAATTGTGATCATAAAACTAAGGGATTTGGTTTTATGATGTTAAGAAAACGGTGTAATGAGAGGTGATGTAGGGGTGGTTAGATATTAGGCCAGGCTTCCGTTATATTTCCAGCATGTTCCCCGGATTGGGGAACCCGGTATAATAAACTGAGTAATTATCCAAATCCCACATTCCTTTCAACATCTGGATAATAATATCGATTGTCGCGGTTAAACTTTGTGTTTTAATTGGGAAAGCCCATGAGCTTTTAAAGTAGTCATCTACTTTTCTACTTTCAAAAGCGTCAAGTGTTTCTATATCCAATTTAGGTCCCTTTGAAGCAATCAGCGTTTTTGTTTGGTTTAACACATTTATCAAAGTCGCTTTATCTTCATCATTAGTTATATTTCTATCTAATGAAATGTTCACCATTCCAATCAATGAACCTTCCCGATTGAATTTACATGACATATAAACATTTTCTACATTTTTCGAAAAAGTATTAATGCCAATACTTTCAAAGGTTTCACATATATAATCGCTTAAAACTTCAATGAAACATTCGGGAATCCAAAATCCTTTGGATTTAAATGTAATGTATGCTGTATTAGGCATTTTTTATTTTTTTAATAGGCATTTCCCTTCTTACGCTCGTTTGTAACCTACCGTGTACCCACATCTTTTAATTATTATGATGGACTAAAAGAAGATGTCATTTCGACGAACCTGTTGGGGGAATGTGTGGATGTGGTGAGGAGAAATCTTATACATCCAACTCTAAACTATGCAAAGCGACTTTACAGGGCGTATAAGATTTCTCTTTCGCCCCGGCACCCAGCCCCCATCTGCTCTTTCGAAATAACATTTTTATTTAAAACTTATAGGTACTGTAGGTTACAAAACGAGTGCGATTTTTTTGCGTTTCCCCTTGCCCGCGTCCTCACGCACACTTATCATCACAACACCATCTGTTCAAACAACCTGTTCAATGTAGCCTCAGCATCAACACACAAACCCGGATGTACTTTTGATGCCTGCACCACTGTACTACGGGTAGCCGTGAGCCAGCGGAAGCGTGAGGGCTGATCAAGCTGTGCTATAGGCCCGGCATCTTTTTCGCCATTACAAATGCGTTCGAGCGAATTGATATTTTCCTTCAGGCAGTCCAGATCCAAATCACAGCAGAAAGCAGCCAACCGTTCATCGTCTGGCTTGAACAGCACTTTTAAAAACTTTTGTTTAGGGCAAAACAATATCACCCCGATGTTGATAAACTCTTCGCGCTCCACCCTTGGTACAACGCGGATAACGGCGTACTCAAATACCTGCATATAGGGCTTGTTTTGCGGCTGTAACAAATATAGCTGACGCGGCTAACCGGGTTATTAAAAACTCGGCGTATATATTCCGTACTTCATCAGGCGTTTCTTCAAAATCTCTGTAGGTGATCCATTCGTCGGGTATCAACGCCACAATATCACGGATCTTTTCGGGTGTTAGTATCGTTTTAAATTCGGCATCAACAAGATCCAGCTGATTAGCCCAGGGTAACAGCACGTGATCTTTCACCTGCAGAAACGGACGCGTAGACATTTCCTCCCAGTTATGCCATGAGTGATGGAAATACAGCGCAGCGCCGTTATCAATCATCCACAACTCCTTATGCCATATCAGCATATTGGTATTGCGGGCGGTACGGTCGACATTGGTAAGCAGACAATCGAACCAAACTATTTGCGAAGCCAGTTTGACATCAACAATTGTAACCGCCGGATCAAAAGTGATAGCGCCCGACAAATAATGCAGCGCCAGGTTAAGACCCACACTGAATTTCAGCAGGTCCTGGATCTCCTCATCGGCTTCCGAGCGACCAAATGCTTCGTCAAGATTGGCGAAAACCAACTCAGGCACTTTAAATCCAAGTAAACGGGCGATCTCGCCGCCAATAAGTTCGGCAATGAGGGCTTTTACACCCTGCCCCGCCCCGCGGAATTTCAGTACATATAAAAACTCGTCGTCAGCCTCGGCAATAGCCGGTAATGACCCGCCCTCACGCAACGGAGTTACGTAACGGATCACGTTAACAGTGCGGAGCTGTGGTGGTGTATAGTTCATAGTTTTAATTAAACAAAAGCCAGCGTTAGGGATTGCAGCGGATACCGGCCCTGAGCGTAATGCCTGCAGGCGTATGAGCGGAAAGCCTGCCCGTTAGCTAACGGGAACGCCCAATTAATTGAGCTTAGGTTTTAAACAACATACATTCGCCGCTCAATTGCCGCGGTGGCTGTTACTTTTGTCTTGATACAAAAGTAACCAAAAAATCAAGTCAGCAGAGAGGTTTCTTTGCCCGCAGTCTGCCCTCTATACCCTCGCCATGCCTTTGCCCTGCAAAACAGGCAGAACCACGGCTGCTAAATTTTGCCTGGCCTTACCCGGTTCCTCCCCTGCAAAATTCGCTAATGCCTTTGCAGCCGCACAAACCCACCATTGTTCTGCCTGTCTTCGCCCGAAACTTTTCTGCTGACGGAAAAAAGCTTTTAATAAACATTATCTCAATAACCATCCTGCCAATCCTTAAATCCTAAAAATCACGGTTCAGAAAAAAATCAACGAAATCAAAAAAATCAGCGGTCCCTGTTGACATAGGGCTGTCATTACCCCGCCGTTACTTTACATCAGAAAACAAAAACACAACACTTATGGACACTTTGAAATCGTTATTGGAAGAGATGGAGCAGGAAGCTCAAACCACCGAAAAAATGCTGAGCCGCATCCCCGACGATAAATACCAATGGAAACCGCATGCAAAAAGCATGACCATTGAACAACTCTCTACCCATATTGCCGAACTGCCTACCTGGGTTACTATCACCCTGAACAGCGACGAACTGGACTTTGCCACCGTACCTTATGAACCTAAAAAGGTAAGCGGCACGGCTGATTTGCTGAAGCTATTTGAAGATTCATTGGCCAATGGCTATTCAAGCCTGCAAAAAGCTGATATCAACACGTTTGATAAAACCTGGACATTGCGTAACGGCGAACAAATTCTTAACCAACGCACAAAGGCAGAAGTAATCAGGATGACCTATTGCCAGATAGTGCACCACAGGGCACAGTTAGGTGTTTATTTACGTTTGCTTGATATTCCAATCCCGGGCAGTTATGGTCCGAGTGCAGATGAGCAGGGCTTCTAAAAATCGGGAGTAATAAGATCAGTTTACAATACAAAAGCAAAGCGGGCAAAGGCGCGCTTTACTTTTGTAATTTCTTTTGCACTCAACTACGGTGCTTTGATAGCTTGCCTGTGTTAATTTCTTCAAGGAAGCCATTTTCGTTAATAGCATATCGGGCCTCAGAGGTATCGGTATCTATTTTGTAATGAACGGTCTTTACTTTTTTGTTCCTGATCCTTTTACCAAATATGAACATCGGCAAAATGAAAACCGCAAGCAGGACTACAACTTGTAACAGGGTTGTGTACATAACGTCTAACATAAAATTTAAGTCTGATTGGTACCCATATAACGTTATCCGGAGCGAAATGGTTCACCTTTTTAGCGATATTTTATACCAATCATGTGTCATACAGCTAAATGTGTGCCATACTTATATCTGACGTTGTATGTTACCTTAATATTACACTTAAGTTGATATTTAATTGATTTATAATGAAATGAACCAAACACTACACTATCATATTGATAATAGTGCCTATCGTTTTGAAATAAATAATATACAGTACAGTTTAGTGATTTTAGTACAGTGGCGAAGTATCGTTAAAAGGCGGAATTTGATGGGAATGGGAAGCGTCCGTGAGGACACGGACGCTGGTTGGATTAACTAATTTCTATTCCTCCGATCCGTGTCCCCACGGATCGCATCGTCAATTTATAAGCCGTAAAACGCTATGGCATTCCCGCCGAAAAACAGCTGCCGCTCCGTACCGGAAAGCCCTTCGGCATAGAGGTTCATCACCTCCATTGTTTTTTCATAGCCACCGGCCAGCAGGCATACCGGCCAATCTGAACCGAACATTACGCGATTAATACCAAAAGCATTAAATACAACATCAATGTAAGGGATAAAATCAGCAGCAGGAGTGTTATGCCAGTCAGCTTCGGTGAGCAGGGCGGATACTTTGCAATACACATTTTGATAGCTTGCCAGCTTTTCGATATCCTGTTTCCAGCCATCAATTTTGCCGGCTTTAATGTAGGGCTTGGCCATGTGGTCGAGCACAAACTTTTGATCCGGAAACTCGGCTACCAGTTGCGCGGCATAAGGCAGATGGTTGGGGAAGATCAGGATATCGTATGTATATCCGTACTGACCTAAAGCAGCTATACCTTTTTTAAACTGGGGATCGAGCATATATTGCTCATCGGGCTCCGACTGTAAGATGTGCCGGAAGCCTTTGAGCTTTTCATATTTTTTTAAATGATGCAGCCTGTCTTCCAGGTCACCAGCTTTCAGGTCAACCCAGCCTACCACACCTTTGATAAAAGGATGAACAGAAGCCAGGTCTAACAGAAACTCAGTTTCTTTTTCCGACTGATCGGCCTGAACAGCAACACAGCCATCTACGCCATGTTTTTGCAATACAGGTAACAGGTCTTCGGGATAAAAATCCCGGCCTATTACCTGCATATCTTCAGTGATCCAGCTGTCCCTTACCGGGTTATATTGCCAGAAATGCTGATGTGCATCAATTTTTAGCATATGCTACCAGGTTTTGTTTCGATTCGCCCAAACCTTCAATACCTAATTCAACCACGTCGCCGGCTTTTAAATAAATTGGCGGCTTCATGCCCAAGCCTACACCGGCTGGCGTACCTGTCGAGATAATATCTCCTGGCAGCAAAGTCATAAACTGGCTGGTGTATGAGATTAGGTGCGGCAGGTTAAATATAAAGTTTGAGGTGGTGCCATCCTGCATGGTTTCGCCATTTACTTTTAACCAAAGGCGCAGGTTATGCGGATCGGAAATTTCATCAGGCGTAGCCAAAAACGGCCCAAGCGGTGCAAAGGTATCGCAGCCTTTACCTTTATCCCAGGTACCATTACGCTCCAGCTGAAACTCGCGCTCGCTTACGTCATTGTGCAGTACATAACCGGCAACGTAGTCAATTGCCTCAGCTTCTTCCACATATGATGCTTTTTTGCCAATAACTACGGCCAGTTCAACTTCCCAATCGGTTTTAACCGAGTTTTTAGGGATCATGATATCATCAAACGGACCAACAATAGCGGTAGTTGATTTCATGAAGATAACCGGCTCGGGTGGCAGCGGTGCATTGGTTTCTTTAGCGTGATCGGCATAGTTAAGACCAATGCAAACCAGCTTTGAAGGGCGTGCGATCGGGCTGCCTAAGCGTGCATCATCCGCAACTTCGGGCAGTAAGTTATCTTTTATAAAGTCAGCAAGACGGCTAAGTCCATCGGTTTCAAAAAACTGTTCGGTATAATCCTCGCCAAAGGCCGATACATCGTATTTTTTATCATTCAGGATAACTCCTGGTTTCTCTTTACCGCTTTCGCCAAATCGTATAAGCTTCATTGTATGTTTTTAATTAGTTGTCAGTTTAATAATAGTATCGTTAGGGTCGGTTGTTATGCCGTTAAGATATACAAACACACCCTCGGTTTGTTGTTTAAATTTCACCGCGCTGCCATCGGCCAGTAATGCTGCTTTTGTCACTTTACCTTTTAATTGCGGAATAAAAACGTACGGTTGCTGCGGTGGTGTCATCACATGTACATACAGGTTTTTATCTTTCTGAGTGATAACGCCCCATGGCTGTGCCGGAATACCGCTGCCGCGGGTACCATAAATGGCCTCGCCGTTTTTTTGTACCCATGCGCCAACAATAGCCAGCGTATCGGTAAATTCAGACTGAATTTTGCCGTTAGGCATTGGGCCAATATTTAATAAAAAGTTGGCGTTTAAACCCGCCGCATTTACCAGGTAATGAATAATACGTTTGGATGATTTAAAGCTTCTGTCGGTAATGTTAAAACCCCAGCTGTTGTTGATGGTTTCGCAGGTTTCCAGAGGCAGGGCACCTATTTTTGATTTTGCGCTGAAACCGGTGGTATTTGCCCCGGGCAAGTCTTTTTCAAACATCTGGAAATCTTCGCCCTCTTTTGGTTCTAGGTGATGGTTGTTGCCGACCAATATTGCAGGGTTCAATTTATGGATCAACCCGTAGATCTCATCATAGTGCCAGTTAACATCGCGTTCCCAATGGCCATCAAACCAAATGCCTTTTACACCGGGATATTTGGTGATCAATTCGGTAAGCTGGGCTTTCATGAAATTGATGTAGCTGTCCCAGTCGCCATTTATAGGTTTACCGTCAACTATCGGGCTACCGAAGGCATAATCCTTGCGACCCCAATCCAGCAGCGAATAATAAAAATGCAGTTCGATGCCTTCTTTAACGCATTCCTGTGCCAGTTCCATCAAGGGGTCTTTATGGTAAGGAGTAGCATCAACAATATTATATGGCGATGCCTTGGTACCGAACATGCTGAACCCATCATGGTGACGTGAAGTAATGGTGATATACTTCATGCCCGCTTTTTTGGCAAACATTACCCATTCGTGGGCGTTAAAAGCCTGCGGATTAAAAAAATCGGCCAAACGTTTATAGCTATCATAAGGGATATGTTTTTCGTTCATTACCCACTCGCCCGCGCCAAGCTCACTGTAAATACCCCAGTGAATGAACAAGCCGAACTTCATATCCTGGAAGTTTTGCCTTGCAGCAAGGTTATCGGCAGTTGGCGTGTAGGTTTGAGCGCCAGCGCGTACAGCGCCGAGCAGCATCCCCATTAATAATAGCTTTTTGATCATATTCAAATTAGGTTTTAATTGTTCAGGGTGATAAACCCGCCGTCGATAGGATAATCGGTACCAGTGATGAAACCAGCCTCGTCCGAGCACAGGTAAAGCGCCAAAGCTGCTACTTCCTCCGGTTTACCCATCCTGCCTATCGGCTGGCTTTTGGATAGCTTTTCAAAAATCTCTTCCTCGCGGCCCGCGTAGTTTTTAGCAATAAAGCCATCCACAAAAGGTGTGTGTACCCTTGCCGGCGAAATGCAGTTACAACGGATGTTATCATGTAAAAAATCGCGTGCTACAGATAAAGTCATGGCATGGATAGCCCCCTTGCTCATAGAATAAGCAAACCTATCGGTAATACCAACGCTTGCCGCTATTGAAGCAGTGTTCAGGATCACACCACCGCCGTTATTTTTCAATACAGGAAGAGCAGCGTAAAGACAGTTATAAGCACCTTTAACATTCACATTAAATACCCGCTCAAAATCCTCAGTGCTGGTATTATCTGCGCGACCAATATGCGCTATGCCTGCGTTATTGATCAGGATATCAATCTTACCTATTTTGGTAAAAGTATCTACCACCTGCTGCTGATTGCTTACGTCGCAGGCATATCCGGTTGCTTTGCCACCTGCGGCAGTTATTTCGGTTACCGTATCGGCCGCAGCCTGGTCATTTAATTCGATGATATGAACTTCGGCACCTTGCTGTGCAAATAATACAGCCATAGCCTTGCCTATGCCGCTACCGCCGCCTGTTACAATTACTGATTTATTGGTTAGTTTGAACATAAGTATCTTTTAACTTTTGTTTCGTCATTCTGAGCACAGTTGTTACCATAAGTGCCCGAAGGATGAAAGCTGTTTATTAACAAACAAAAACTATGTCATTGCGAGGCACGAAGCAATCGCATGCTATACACGGCGGATTTGCTCCCGTGCGATTGCTTCGTTCCTCGCAATGACATGTTTTTCATGATTAACTCGCGCCGTTGTTGGTGTTGTCACCAACAACTCGCCGAGCCTATAACGACACCCCTCTCTTCCACGGAATAAAATCATCCTGGCCAAGTTTTACCGATTTTGGTTCTGCTTCGCCGCTGGCTACTTTTATTACGTAATCCAGGATCCGCTCGCCGGCCTGCTGGATGGTTTCGGAGCCCTCAATGATGGTACCGCAGTTGATATCAATAATATCGGGCATGCGCTGATACATGGCCGTATTGGTTGATAACTTGATTACCGGAGTAACGGGATTACCTGTTGGTGTACCCAAGCCCGTGGTAAACAATACAATATTGGCACCTGCACCTACTTCGGCAGTGGTGCTTTCCACGTCGCTGCCCGGAGTACATAATAAATTCAGACCAGGTTTGGTTACTTTTTCAGGATAATCCAAAACGGCGGTCACAGGTGATGTACCACCTTTTTTTGCTGCCCCTGCCGATTTAATAGCATCGGTGATCAATCCATCACGGATATTGCCCGGTGATGGGTTGGCGTAGAAACCAGAACCATCGGCTTCGGCACGGGCGTTGTAAGTGGTCATGAGGTGCATGAAGCGATTGGCCGTTTCCACATCGATACAACGATCGCTCAGCTCCTGCTCTACCCCACAAAGCTCAGGAAACTCTGCAAGGATCACCGAGCCGCCCATAGTAACCAGCAGATCGGACAAATAGCCCAATGCCGGGTTTGCCGAAATGCCCGAAAAGCCATCTGAACCGCCACACTCCAAACCAACGCATAGTTTTGACAACGGCGCAGGTTGACGTGTAGTTTCATTGGCTTTCACCAAACCGGCAAAAGTTTGTTTTAAAGCCTGTTTCAACAGTTCGCTTTCTGTGCCTACTTTTTGCTGCTCCAGCACAACCAGCGGTTTATTGAAGTTTGCGTCGCGTTTGGCAATTTCATTTTGTAAAATGCTTACCTGGGCATGTTGGCAACCTAAGCTTAATATGGTTGCACCTGCCACGTTAGGATGCGTGATGTAACCAGCTATTAATCCGCAAAGCGCATCAGAGTCTTCACGTGTACCGCCGCAGCCCAGGCTATGGCTCAGGAATTTGATCCCGTCGATATTTTTAAATAAACGTTTGGCGTTTGGCTTATCTTCGGTAGCCTGGATATCAGCATTCAGAATTTCCTCAACCGATTTACCGGCCTGGTAAAGTTCCATCAGTTGTTCTACATCGCCCTCATAGCTTTTAGCCTTTTTATAACCCAGTTTATCAACCAAAGCTTCTTTAAGCACGTTGATATTCCTGTTTTCGCAAAAAACAAGTGGTACTACTATCCAGTAATTTCCGGTACCTACTGAACCATCGGCACGATGATAGCCCATAAAGCTTTTACCTTCAAAATTCTCTGTGTCCGGCTGATGCCATTGTAGCTTGCGCTCGCCCAAATGAAACCCCTCGGCGGCATGGTGTACGTTTTCGGTGGTTAACAAGCCCCCCTGCGGTATAGTTGACGATGCTTTGCCAACCAGTACGCCGTACATGTAAATTTCCTTCCCCTCGGGCAGTTCATTGATCGCAAATTTATGCTTGGCTGCCACTTTATCTACCAGTGTAAAAGTTTGTCCGTCAAACGCGATAACGGTACCCTGCGGCAGGTCCTGAAGGGCTACCAGTACGTTATCATGCGGATGGATCCTTAAATATGTTTCTCTTTGTGTTGACATTATTGTATATGATCGGTCCTTTTTTAGCAAGGACAATATTTTTTTGCTTATTGCTGAAGCGTAAGTTCAATTACCGGTATTTCATAGTTCGGTTTCTTTGCCGGTAAAGTTACTTCCAGATCATCGCCATTAGTTTCTTTATATAAAAGCTCCGAGCTATCATTCAAAAACTGCGCGTATTTGATCTTTCCTTTATATCCGGGCAGTATCAATTTTCCCTGCGGATAGCTGAACAATTGTACATACAATTTACCGGCGGCTTTGTTATAAGTAAGTTTGGTTCCTTCAGGTATTTTATAGGTATCGAGAGCATACGTACAATTGTAAATAGATTTGCTGTTGGCATGCATCCAGTAAGCCAAACTATCCAGCGCATTGTTAGCGCGGTAATCAAACTCGCCACGCGCGGTTGGCCCAACGTTCAGGATCAGGTTGCCGCCATTGCTTACCGAAGTAATTAACAAATCAAGCAATTGACGGTGGGTTTTCCAGGTATTTTCATCACGGTAGTACCCCCATGAGCCTGAAAATGTTTGGCAGGTTTCCCAGGTTTTGCCGCGGTATTTGGCCAACTCGGCAGTACTTACCTGTTCAGGGGTTTCAAAATCGGCACCATCTTTATATTCTTCCAGGTTCAGGCGGTTATCTACAATAATGCCCGGTTGTAATTTCCTGATCAGTTTAAGCAATTCAACTGAACCCCACTCGTCTTTGCCTTTACCATGTCCATCTTTACGAGGGAACGAGAAATCAAGCCAAAGGATATCAATCTTGCCATATTTGGTTAACAACTCGGTGATCTGATCGCGCATGTATTGGCGGTATTTGGCCATATCACGTCCTTTGTTCAGCTTAGCGTATGACGCATCACTTTTATCAGCAGGAGACTGAGGGTGGATCTCATCAATAGTATATTGCGGGTGGTGCCAGTCTAACAGCGAATAATAAAAGCCCACTTTTAAACCCTGTGCGCGGAAAGCGTTCACATACTCGCGCACCAGGTCGCGTTTAGCCTTGGTATTTGGCGCTTTGTAATCGGTAAATTTTGAATCGAACAGGCAAAAACCTTCGTGATGCTTGGTGGTAAGTACGGCATATTTCATACCGGCTGCTTTGGCTTGCTTAGCCCATTTTTGCGGATCGAACAGATCGGGGTTAAACTGATCGAAATATTTCTGATAACCGGCATTGTCAATTTTTTCGTTGTGCTTCACCCATTCGTGGCGGGCAGCCTGCGAGTACAGTCCCCAGTGAATGAACATACCAAAGCGGTCGTCCTTCCACCATTCCATGCGTTTATCTTTTTGGGCATCGGTTTCGGTGCCTATCATTTTTTGCGCAAATACCGATGGGGCCATCAGCAACGTAAACATCAGCAGTAATTGTAGTTTTTTTAGCATCGCTATTCTATTTATAAGGAGAAAACTTTATCCATTAAAACCCATTTGGCACCCACAGGTGCATTTTTTACCGGCGACTGGTAGCCCCACATCAAATCTTCCCACTCCTGTACTTTGGGGTTTGCAGCGTCAATAGCTGCCGATTTCTCAAAGCTGAAAGTATCATCCACTTCCATGATCATGAACATTCGCGTATCAAAACGGTAGATCTCCATATTGGTGATTCCCTTGGCAATAATGCTGTCATGAATTTCGGGCCAGATGGCTTCGTGGTGTTTTTCATACTCGGCAATGAGTGCCGCGTCGTCTTTCAGATCGAGGGTTAAACAGTATCGTTGGCTCATAGAATAGCTCTCAAAAAAGTTTATATCGGTAATACAAAGAAATAAGGTTTGAGGCTAAATAATTATCGGAAATTAAACAAAACGTTCAACTATTTTGGCATAGATCTGAACCATGATTTTTGGGATTAAAGGATTACCGTGATATTGTCTGAACCGGGATTTGGAGGATTGATCGGATGAACCGGATTTTACCGGAGCTTTGTCTGAACTCGAATTTATTGAATTAAAGAATTTATTGAATTTGCTTAGCATTCTGTTAATTCCTTAATTCAATAAATTCGAGTTCAGACATCATCCTAACAATCCCAAAATCCTAAAAATCATGGTTAACTATCCATCATTCCTCAACGAATTCGTCGGGTTAGCCAATGCCGCCCTGAAGGTTAAATAAAACGTAGTTGCCACCGCAATTGCCACCAGCGCGAAAACCGGCACAACAAATTGCCACCATGTTAACTGCACCCTGAAGGCATAGCGGTTAAGCCATTGGTTAATGAAAATATATGCCAGCGGGATAGCCACAAGGCTTGATATAAAAATGAGTTTTACCACATCCCAGGTAAGCAGGGAGATGATATTTTGCACCGATGCGCCAAGCACTTTACGTACGCCGATCTCTTTGGTACGGCGGGCAGCCGAATAAGCAGTTAATCCGAACAGACCAATGCAGGCAATAAAAATAGCCAGTGAAGCAAACAGCGTAAATACGTGACCAAACTGGGTATCCTGCGCGTACTGACGGTTGTAGAAATCGTCAAGGAAAAAGAAATCAAAGGATGATTCGGGGAAGGTATTATTCCAGGTAGCCTTGATATTATCGACCATCTGGCGCATATTGCCTCCATTTACTTTTACTGAAATATAATCGGCCGGGATCCATGGCAGTTTAGGGTCCATAAACATGACAACCGGGGTATAATTTTTTTGAAGCGATTGCTGGTGATAGTCTTTTACCACACCGATGATCTCATTGGGTTCTTTATCAAGCGTTTCAATCCAAACCTTTTTGCCCACGGCATCCTGCGGCGATTCAAAACCGAACTGTTTTACAGCTGCTTCATTCATCACCAAACCAACAGAATCCGCCGGGCGACTTTTATCAAAGGCCCTGCCGGCTATTATCTGCAAGCCATAAGTCTTAATAAAATCATGATCGGCACGGAGCATTTCATAAGTGCGTTCTTCCGATTTAGGAGCGCCGAAACGCCTGTCGGCCAAAAATTTGCCTACCTCCTTACCAGGCACTGCGCCCGAAAGCGTAACAGCTTTAACACCTGCAAAGGCTTGCAATGTAGTTTTAAAACTGGCTGTTTTTTGATTGTAATTTGGCGTATTAACCGGCATTTTCACCACAATGGTTTGATCGATATTCACCCCGGTGTTTTGGCTGTTCATGTAAACTATCTGCCTGTAAACCGCAAACGTACCTGCAATGAGCAATACCGAAGCCATGAATTGGAAAGCCACCATTCCGCGGCGCAAAAGCACACCACTTTTTGAAAAAGCGAACCGTCCTTTCAGCACTGCTATAGGTTTCATACGTGCCAGCACGGTAGCCGGGTAAATACCGGATAGCAGGATACTTCCAACAAAAACAGCAGCCAGTTTTAAATATAAAGCACTGTCGAACAATAAGCCATACGAACCTTCGCCATATAAATAGTTCATGACGCCATAGCGACCGGCCAATACCAGTACAAAGGCTACCGCAAGTGCAGCCAGGTTAATAATAACCGATTCGGCAAGGAACTGCATGATCAATTGCGGTGCATGTGCGCCGCTCACCTTGCGGATGCCAACCTCTCTTGCCCTGTCAACCGATTTTGTAGTAGCCAGGTTGATGTAATTGATGCAAGCAATCAACAGGATAATATAGGCTATGATACTCAGAAATTCTACCGCAAAACGATTGCCTTTTACCTCAATTTCGTTGGGTTTAGCAGGGTTAAGATGGATGTCTGCAAGCGGAACCAGCTTTATCGTCCATTTAAGGTCTTTTAAAGAAAGGCCTGTTTTATAGCGCTCGGCCAGTGTCGGAAATTTGGCTTCAACCGCGGCCGGACTTGCATGAGGCTTCAATTTTACAAACGTGTAGCTTTCATGCAGGTACCAGAAATCCTTTTCAAATTTAGGTATGGTAGCCCACGATACCAGGAAATTAAACTGCATAGTTGAATTAGCCGGCAGATCTTTAAACACCCCGGTAACCATACAATGGTAACTATCACTCAATGTAGTAATATCTAAAAACTTGCCCAACGGCTCATCGTTACCAAAATATTTTTTAGCAGCCGATTGAGAAATCACTATCGAATTAACCTCGTTAAGGGCAGTGAGCTTATCACCCTTAAGCATGGGGTAAGCAAAAAAGTTAAAGAAGTTGCTATCGGCAAAGCAAACGTGCTCCTCACGAAATTTGATGTTATTGTACTTTACTACCCTTTCGGCATTGTGCCAGTCGATACGGGCGTATGATTCAATTTCGGGAAAGTTGGCTTTCATGGCGGTAGCATAACCGTTGGTGCTGGTTGGCCAGCTGTCGCTGAGGTTATCGCCACGGTAAAACTGGCTCTCAACCCGGTAAATATTGGTAGCATCGGGATGCATCCGGTCAAAACTCTTCTCAAAATTCACATAAGCGAATATTAATATGAACGCTGCCATCCCTAAAGCAAGCCCGATAATATTAATAAACGTGTAGGTTTTGTTTTTGACAAGGTTTCGCCAGGTAACAAGCAGGATGTTGCGGATCATATTGTAAGGAGTTGAGGTTTACAATATAGGGATCAGAATTTTCAGAATTAAAGAATTTTCAGAATATCTCACGATAACTTTAAAACTATCGTCATTGCGAGGTACGAAGCAATCGCGAACTATACAGGGAAACTTGCATAGCCGCTCTGTATTTAGCGGATTGCTTCATCCATATAATGAAGCTACCCCTTCTTCGTAAACTCCTTTTGATACATCAGCGGACTTTTGCCGGTTACCTGCTTAAAATGTTTATGAAAAGTGGAGAAATTATTGAACCCGCTGTCGTAACAAAGCTGTTTGATGTTGAGCTTGTTTTCGATGAGCAATTTGCAGGCGTAGCCTACTTTTATTTCGATCACAAACTGTGAGTAGGTTTTGCGGGTTTTTGATTTAAAGTAACGGCAAAAGGAATTTGCGCTTACTCCGGCTATATCGGCTATCTCTTCCAGGTAGATCTTTTTGCGGAAGTTACGTACCGAGTATTCGTAAATATTATTGAGCCTGTCGCTTTCTGATTCATTATGATCGTACTTAAAACCTATGGAAGTTAAATAATTAAGCGGCGAGCTGCCTGCTATGGTATTCAGCGCTTTTAGCAACATGATGATCCTGTCGGCACCATCGGTATTGAGCATAGCAGCTAAAATGCCGGCCACCTGCTTTTTTGTTTCACCGTTTATCTGCAAACCGCGTTTTGAACGCTCAAGCAGCACCTTTATCAGCTTATTTTCCGGGAGCTGAAGAAATTGGTCGCCCCAAAAGTTTTCACAAAAGTGCACCACGATGGTATCAACCGGCACCTGCTCGCTGCCATTATTAAAGTACATATCATCAAAGCGCCAGTAGTGCGGTAGGTTTGATCCAACCAATACCATATCGCCATCTTCAAACTGTTTAATGCTATCGCCTATAAACTGCGTCCCGCCCCCTTTTATAAAATAAATGAGCTCCAGTTCGGGATGGCAATGCCAGCGATTATTGATATCCGGTAATACGTCATGCCTTACGCTAAAGGAGTGCGCCGGATCGGCAGAAACTTTGAGTAAAAGCGGCTTCATTCAGTTTTATTTACAAACAACGGGCTAAATGTAGTTAAAAAGTGTAAATATTGCTTAATTTTTTCAGACAGGATGTAATTTAACCAACATTTAAGGTAATGATGATGTCACGAGTAACAAATCAAATGCAACTTATATAAAATTCAACCTTAAGTTTAAGTTATCTGATTTATAATAACAAGATAAAACAATAATATCCAATCATAATAAACTGATAAACAAATAAATAAATCAACTAAGTCGATTTATATAAAAAAGCTTAAAATCATAAAACCTACGCAGTCGTATTAACGTATAATTAATAAAAAAAGGGGCGCTCCGTATCTCACCCCGGAACGCCCTGCAGTTATCAGATGATAACATCAACTAAATCTCAGATCATCATGTTTTGATCTGACTCACCATCTTTCTCAGGGATGGGAAGGTTTTTAATATTTTATGAACCTTGCCCGTTCTTTAAAACGGTGGCGGTCCGCCGGGGCCGCCGCCCGGAGGTGGACCACCCGGTCCGCCGCGCTCCTGGGTTGGCCGCTTGCCGGCAAATTTCTGTAGCTTAAGCGTAAAGGTTAACAGGTAGTAACGGCCCAAACGATTACTGTTGGTTTGGGTTATATAGCTACCGTTTTGAGTTGTGGTATACCCGGTATTTTCGTTAAAAACATCCATTACCGAAAAACGCAGGGTACCGGCATTGCCTTTTAAAAAGCGGCGCTCCACATAAGTATTCAATATATTAGGATTGGTAGCACCGGTATAGCCATAATAGATCATTTTTGAATAATCGTAGCTCAAAGTCCAGTCTTTAAAATAACTTTTGCCGTTAACACCCAGGTTAAGGGTTTGGAAGTTACTGTTAACGTTTGCCTGTTTGATGGAATTGCTTGATGTATTAACACTATAGGTAGTGCTTGCTTCGGCATCAATAACATCGGTAATGCTCACCCTAAAGCGCGCGCCTTGAGATAACACCAAATTTTTGGCAATATTTTTCTCGGTTGTCATGTTATAGGTAGCGGAGTCGACATTACTTATATATGAGACGTTGTTATTGTACGAAATGTTACCAATCATGAACAAATTATATTTTCTTTTTTCCCATGGCTTGGCAAACACATAAAATCCCTGTGCCGAGTAGTACCCATCGGCATTTAAATACTGGGTTAAAATACTCCCGGCCAGTTTGCTGTTAGGCGCATAAGTTTTAGGATAGGTAATGGTATTGGCTACTATTTTATTATCCGTTTTAATGAACGACAGGTTACTGAAGAACACATTACCGCTTTCAAAATTGAACTTATTGTATTTTAACGATAGCGTGTTATTAAACTCGGGCTTCAGATCAGGGTTACCTTGAACCGGGTATGATGCATTACTGAAATCGGTAACCGGTTGCAACTCGGTATAAGTAGGCTGGTTGCTGCTGCCATTATAATTTAAGCTAAGCGATTGGCTGCGCGAAAAGTTATATATAAACCTGGCAGTAGGTGCCCAGTTAAATGTGTTGTTATTGGTTGTAAACGGAGTACCATCAACTATCGACGATCCTTTTAACAACGTTGGCTGGGCTACCACGCCCAGGGTATAGTTGTATTTTTTGTCGATAAAGCGATAGTTAAGCCCGAACCTGTTGGTAACAAAAGTTGAGTTATAGTTATTGCTCAGCAGGTCGTACCTGTTTATAGCGCCATTATCGGCTAGCGTATCAGTTGCCCTGTCGGCAGTGGTGTAGGCGTAGTGGTAAGCATAGTTAAGCTCCAGGTAACCTTTTTTGCTGATGGGTTCCATGTATGATAAGGTAGTCCCTACACTGTCGGTACGGCTATCGGTATTGATGAATTGGTTTAAAGGTGCGTTGCGGGCCCCGTCAATATAAGTGTAAACCGGGTTTTGATATTTATTAATAGTGTAACTGCCCGCATCAACATTCACGCTGAAGTTGCGCCCGTGACTGTTAAACTTGTGGTTAAGCAACACATTAACACCATAGTTGGGTTCGGTTGATTTAATGAGGTTTGCGAGGCTATAGTTTGATACCGTTTCTGAATTCCGGAGCAGTAAGCTCGTAGCATCAGATGTGGTGTTGGTGCTGGCGTAAGCATATGTTGGGGTGATCTTTACATAATTCATGGTATCGGGTTTATACTCAATATTAAAGTTAACCCGGTGATTCAGCTTTTCGTCCTGCTGGTTGTTAGTCTGGTTATTGGTGCTTGGGTTGGTTGATGAAAGGTTATTCTGAATGGTACTGCTGATGGTGTTCACCGAATTGTCGGCAAAGCTATAACTACCATAAGCGGTAATTTTTTTGCCCCAGCTATCGCGATAATTGAAACCGAACGACCGTGCTGTAGTGATCCCGTTTGATGAGCTGCTGTTTGATCCCGGAGGGCCGCCCGGACCGCCACCTCTTGGGCCACCGCCGCCAAAGGTAAACAGGTTTGTATTGGTGTTATTCAGGTTACCCAAAAATGCCAGCTGCCTGTCGCCGCTAAAGCTAAACACGTTGGCCGAAGCTACATACCTGTTACTCTCCTTATCACTTGACACGCCCGGAATAGCATCACGCCCGCCACCTAAGCTGGCCTGCCCAAAGTATCCATTGTTTTTATTTTGCTTAATGGTGATATTCAATACCTTATCTGGTTCTCCCGTTTTTATACCGGTAATATTGGCCTGATCACCATAGTCGTCAATGATCTGAATGTTTTGCACAATATCTGCCGGCAGGTTTTTAGTGGCTGTTTTAACATCGCCTCCAAAAAAATCTTTCCCATTAACACGCACCTTAGTAACACTTTTCCCCTGGGCGGTGATGTTGCCGTCTTTATCAACATCCATACCGGGCAGTTTTTTGATCACATCTTCAACAGGGGCATTATCGCGCACCTTGTAGGCATCGGCGTTAAATTCAATAGTATCCTCTTTAAGTTTTACCGGGTTCACATCCGAAATAACAACGGTGTTAAGCATCGTAGTTTCTATTTTCAGGATAACCACAGGCAAATTGGCCGGTTTGTTATCATTAGCCAGTACAAACCTGCGCCTGAGCGGCTGATAACCAATCGAGCTAAAAACTAAACTAAACTGGCTTACTGTTACATTGTTAAAGGTAAAAGTGCCGTCGGCAGCGGTAATAACGGTAGTACTATCGGTACCGGTAAGCATTTTTACGCTGGTACCGGCAACCAGGTAACCGGTAGAATCTTTTACGATACCTTTAACCGTACGACCGGGCTCGGCCTTAGCGTTAAATGATATTGAAAACGCTAAGACAATTATTGCGGCTAAGGAGTATAGGATTTTCATTTTATGCTGATTAACAGCAACAAAACAATAGCATTATTTTTACTGTAAAAAACACAATAGACGGGCACTTCTTATGTATAGACGGGACACCGCTTTTCACCTATAAAAACGGTTAGTTACCCCATGAAAGACTAACGAAAGCCTTTAAAGATCAGATCAAAGCGCTCATCGGTATTTTTTGCCTCCCGGGCGATTATGATTGTCCTAAAGGCTTATTGATTTGTAATATTGCTGAATTATATATGTAAATTTATTTTTAGTGTACAGTAAACTCTTTCAATGAGCCTTAAATCAAAAAGCAACACCATCACCATCCTCATCCATATTTTAATATGGGTAGTTTTTGGCCTGCTGTTGTTCTTCTATCAGCCCCTTACCTGGAATGTTGAATTTCCGTACCAGTTTTGGGTTAAACAGGCGGTTACCTTTTTTATGCTTGTAGCAGCCTATTATTTTAACAGCAAGTTACTTGTATCACGCTTCCTGTTACATGACCGCACCGGCATGTACTTTATAGCGGTTGTAGGTGTTGTAATAGTTTTTTTACTGCTCAACAGCTGGGCTGATAAAGCGCTGCACATGCATGAGCATATGGAAGCCATTTTTCACCGGCAGCACCGTCCGCCTAAACCAAAAGACCGCGGCGGCTGGGATATTTTCGGTACCGTTATAGTAGCGCTGGTTTTAGGGATCAGCACCAGTATTACCGCTATTCAGAAATGGCAGATGGATATCCGCCTGCGCCAGGCCCTGGAACAGGACAAGATCAGCTCCGAACTATCATTCCTGAAAGCCCAGATTAACCCGCATTTCTTTTTCAATACGCTTAATAATATTTACGCGCTTACCCATGTTAATGCCGAAACATCGCGCAAAGCACTGCACCAGCTCTCGCGTATGATGCGGTATGTGTTGTATGATACGCAGCATGGCACTGCATTATTAAGCCAGGAGATAGCTTTTATCAAAGATTATATCAGCCTTATGGAACTGCGCCTTACCGAAAAAGTAACGGTAACGTTTACTCCGCCAGCACAGGCAAATGATGTAACCGTTGCTCCGATGCTCTTTTTACCCTTTGTTGAAAACGCTTTTAAACATGGTATCAGCGCAACAGAACCAAGTTCTATCAAGATCATTATCGATCAGCATGAAGATGTGCTGGAACTAAGAGTTGAAAACGGCATTTATAAAGACCATAATCCAAACATTGGTGAAAATAAAGGGATCGGCCTAACCAATACCATTCGCCGGCTTGACCTGCTTTATGCCGGCAAGTATACGCTGGATATTAATGAAGATACTGCCGCCAATACCTATATTGTTCATTTAACCCTTAACCTGTCATGATAATTAACTGCATAGCCGTTGATGATGAGCCGCTGGCGCTGGGGCTGGTTTGTGCTTTTATTGAGCAAACCCCCTTTCTTAATTTGACAGGCCGTTACAGCAGTGCGGTTGAAGCATTGGTTGGTTTACAGGATCAAAAGGTTGACCTTATTTTCCTCGATATCCAGATGCCTAACCTTAATGGAATGGAACTGGCCCGGGTGCTTGACAGTCGTGGGGCAAACAAACCCCGTATTATTTTCACCACCGCCTACAACCAGTTTGCTATTGAAGGATACCGGGTGGACGCCCTTGATTACCTGCTCAAGCCATTTAATTACGAAGAATTTCTGCATGCCTCAAACAAAGCCTTAGGTTATTTTGAACTGGTAAACCGCTCAAACAACGCTGCTACCACAACCGCCGCTGAACCTGCCGAAGAAGAGGAATACCTGTTTTTGAAGATCGAGTACCAGCTGGTACGGATAGCCCTGAATGACATCCTGTACATTGAAGGTTTGAAAGATTATGTGAAGATCTATCTCCAGGATAAAGAAAAGCCGCTGCTGTCCCTCACCAGCTTAAAGGCGCTGGAAGAAAAACTACCATCCAAACGGTTTATGCGCGTACATCGCTCATTTATCGTGTCGCTCAATAAAATCAATTCTATAACCCGCAATGCTTTGCAGATAGGCAAAGTAAACATTACCGTTGGCGATCAGTATAAGGAAGCTTTCGGAGTGTTTTTGAGCAAGTGGAACTGACCGTTGATTCTTTTTGATTTCGTTGATTTTGTCTTGACGAGATTACACTGATAGTTTTTAACTATCCACCTTTTTTTGGAACCCAAAGTTTTTGGATTTAAAAATCGAGGGGAGTTTTTTGTTTTTTCGATGATAAAACTTCTCTGCCGCTTGTCTGACTTTTTCTTGTGTTATGTTGCTTTAGGTTTATATTTATGCCATGTTTAAACCTCATACCTTAGTCATATTTGCAACGCTGATATCTTCTGTAGCGTTTGGTCAAACCGATACCCTTAAAGCATACAGCTACTATCAAAAAGGGTTCAAAAAACAGATCGCCCATGATTATGCCGGTGCTCGCCTTGCTTACGACTCGGCTATTATAGTTAATCCCAAATACTACAGGCCATACTTTTTCCGTGGCCTCACCAGTTATTACCTCAATGATATAAAAGGCTCAATTAACGATTACAGCACATACCTTGAAGGTTACCCCAATGCGGCAAATGCTTATGACAACAGGGGATATTCAAAATTCATATTGGGTGATAATGAAGGTGCTCTGGCCGACTATAATAAATCGATAGCATTGAACCCCAAAGTAGTTAAAGCATATCTTAACAGAGGCGGAGCCGAAAACCGTTTACAGCGTTATGATGATGCTTTAAGGGATTTTAACACAGCGCTTGAATTGAATCCGGATAATCCTGATATATATTTTAATATCGGTGTAACCAAAGCGGTGCTGGAAGATTTTACCGGTGCCATAGCTGCTTATACAGAAGCAATAAAGCAGAAGCCCAATTTTGATAAAGCTTACTTGTATCGCGGAGTATCAAAAACTTTTTTGAAAGATTACGAAGGCGCGACCGAAGATTTAAATACATCTTTGAAATTAAACCCAAATAACAGCGAAACCTATTTAAGCTTAGGCGCTTTAAAGCTGGATATGAATGATCATAATGGTGCCTGTATCGATTTTAAAAAGGCTTTAGATATGGGCAACAAGCGTGCAGAAGAAATTATCAAGGAGAATTGTAATTAATGTGATAAACAGAATCCTGCTTATCCAAAAATCTATCTAAATCCCGGTTCAGACAAAAATCGCTGGAATCAAAAATCAATCGGTATAATCCCAAAAAACAAAATCAGCGCAATCAAAAAAATCAGCGCTCAGGTTCACCGCATTGCAATTTTTCACCTCATTTTTACATCATTAAATAATATTCGCTACTTTTAAATTATGCAAAAGGTAAGTGAACTACAGGTAAGCGTATCAGACTTAAAAGCTTTTGAAGCTTTGGCCAATATACCCGACGATCAGCTACAATGGCTGATTGATAAAAGCGAAATTTTAACATTTGAAGATGGTGAATACCTGATGGAGCCTGGCCAGGATTTATCAGGCCCTCATTTTATATTGGAAGGCAATATGCGCTTCTTCATGATGCAACAAGGCTCGCGTCGTGATTACACGCTGGTTGAAAAAGGCAGCATTACCGGTTATATGCCCTATTCGCGCGGCCTTATAGCCAAAGGTTATGCCCAGGCTGTGGGCGAGTTAACCATACTAAGCTACCCTACAAATGAGATCATGGAGATGATCCAAAACCATTTTGAGCTTACTCAGGCATTGGTTCATATCATGACCACCCGTGTACGGGATTTTACGGCTATGCAGCAGCAAAACGATAAAATGATGGCTTTAGGTAAGTTATCTGCCGGTTTGGCGCATGAGCTTAATAACCCGGCCTCGGCCATTGTGCGCGATTCGTTGTCGTTAAGGAAACACCTGCGCATGGTGCCCGCCCATCTGAAAAATATGTTTGCAATAAGGGCGAGCGACGAACAAGTTGACGGACTAACAGACGAACTTTTCAGGATTCTGAATAAAAAAGAGTGTTATACCCGCCTTACGCTTAAGCAGCGCACCCAGCTTGAAGATGAAATATCTGAATGGCTGGAAGAGAATGACGTAGAGGATGCCTATGATATAGCGGAAAGTTTTGTTGATTTTAGCTTTACTACCGAAAATCTTGATGCGCTTAAATCGCACATTCCCGAACACGCTGTACCCATCATTATGGGCTGGCTTAGTGCCAAGCTTATGGGCGAAAAGATGATCGAGGATATCCAGGAATCCGCACGCCGCATTGCCGAGCTGGTAAGCTCTGTTAAAACTTTTACCCATATGGACCGTGCACAGGATAAGCAATATGCCGATATCCACATAGGCATCCGCAATACTATTACTATGCTGGGCTACAAGATCAGGAAGGAAAATATTACTGTAATTGAAGAATTTGATGATACCCTGCCTGAGGTTAAAGCGCTGATCGGCGAACTTAACCAGGTATGGACAAATTTGGTTGATAATGCGCTTGATGCCATGGAAATAAATGAAAAAGGAACATTGATCATCCGAACCAAAAAAGATAACGACTTTGTTGAAGTAACCATTATTGATGATGGGCCAGGTATACCAGAAGATAACATCAGCCAGATCTACGACCCATTCTTTACCACTAAAGAAATGGGCAAAGGTACCGGTATGGGCCTTGAAGTGGTGCAGCGTATAGTGAAACAGCATCGTGGTTCCATAAAAGTAAAATCAAAGCCCGGGCATACCGAATTCATTATTTGCTTTCCGATAAATGGTTAGCAAAAACTGATTTTACCAAAAATATTAGTTAATTTGCCTGCATATTTACCCCTATGAGCCGTCCGATAATATTTTCCATAGATGATGATCCGCAGGTTTTGCGGTCAATAAGCCGCGATTTAAAGTCGCAGTATGGCAAAGAATATAAAATACTAAGCACAACATCGGCAAATGAGGCATATGATACGCTTGTTGAACTCAAAAACAGTTCGGAAGTGGTTGCCTTATTTTTGTGCGATCAGCGTATGCCCGAAATGGAAGGTGTTAAATTTTTGGAGAAAGCGAAAAAAGTATTCCCCGAAGCCAAACGGGTGTTGCTTACTGCTTACTCTGATACTGATGCCGCCATTAAAGCCATTAACGATGTGCAGCTTGATTATTACCTGATGAAGCCATGGAACCCACCCGAGGAAAAGCTTTACCCGGTAATAAATGATTTGCTTGGCGACTGGCACAGCCACTACATCCCCGAGTTTGTAGGTATGAAGCTGGTGGGTTACCAGTTTTCGCCGCAATCGCACGTAATAAAAGATTTTTTAGCAGGTAACCTGATCCCTTACCGCTGGTTTGACATCGAAAAAAATATCGATTCGGCTAATTTGCTTACCATCAACAACCGTACAACCGAAGATTTGCCAATGGTGATATTTGAGGATGGCAGTTGTTTAACAAAACCAACCATAAGGGATATTGCCGATAAAATGGGCAGAAACCCAACTGAACTAACCGACGTTTACGATGTGGTGATCATAGGCGCAGGTCCCGCGGGATTAGCGGCGGCTGTGTATGGTTCATCCGAAGGATTAAAAACTTTACTGATCGAGCGCAAGGCACCGGGCGGACAGGCTGGTACCAGCTCGCGTATTGAAAATTACCTGGGCTTCCCGGCAGGCTTAAGCGGCGCCGACCTTACCCGCCGTGCCATAAGCCAGGCTATGCGTTTAGGCGCCGAGTTTTTATCGCCGCAGTCGGTTAGTGATATCAAACAAAAAGATGGGTACAAAACCATTATTTTGGATGATGGCCCTGAGATTATCAGCCGCACCGTGGTAATTACTACCGGTGTTGATTATCGTAAGCTGGAAGTTAAAGGCGTTGATAACTTTACAGGTGCCGGCATTTACTATGGTGCTGCCACTACCGAAGCTTCGGCGTGTACCGGAAAAGAAGTGTTTGTGATTGGCGGGGGCAACTCGGCCGGACAGGCGGCAATGTACCTTTCTAAATTCGCAAAAAACGTTCATATCATTATCCGCAGGGATGACCTGACGGCTACCATGTCGGCTTATCTTATTACTCAAATAGGCGATACACCTAACATCAAGGTAATGCCAAATACCGAGGTAATTGAAGCCGAAGGCACCAACTGCCTCGAAAAGCTTACCATACAAAACTGTAAAACCAAAGAAAGTGAGGTTAAAACAGCTAATGCCTTGTATATATTCATCGGGGCCAAACCTTATACCGATTGGATAAAGTTGGATATCATTAAAAACAATAAAGACTTTATTGAAACAGGCCGCGAGCTGCGCAGTTATGAAAATTTCGGCAAAGTATGGAAGCTTAAACGTGATCCATTTCTGTTAGAAACCAGCTGTCCAGGCATATTTGCCGCAGGTGATGTACGCGCCGGAGCTATGAACCGTGTGGCATCTGCCGTAGGCGAGGGCTCAATGGCGATCAGTTTTGTACATAAATACCTGGCCGAAGTTTAAATCAGTAAATACCTATACCTATGGAAGAAACCTGCGCCCACATCGAAGCTATTGAAAACATAACCGAACCGAAGGATTATGTTTGTGAAGAATGCATAAAAACTCATAGCTCATGGATGCACCTGCGTACCTGCCAAACATGCGGCGTTACGCTTTGCTGTGATAGCTCGCCTAATACACATATGACCAAACATTTTCATGCCACAGGTCACCCAGTGGTTATATCTGCCGAGCCCGGCGAACGTTGGCTATGGTGCTACGTGGATGAAGCTGTTAAAGGATATTGATTAGAAGCCGGAAGTCTTAAGTTTGAAGTTACAAGACCCAAACGTGAGGCTTCCGGCTTTTTCTAATCTCTCCAACTACCTACCCCTTAAAGGACAAGACTTTATCTAACGACCATGGGCCGGAGCCCAAAATGGTAAATAGTATCAGCAATGCCAAAGCTGTAATAGTTGGCCATAATATAGCGTTGATGGGTTCCTGAAAAATACCAATCAGGAATACTGCCCCTACCAGAATTGGGATCTGGATTATACAGCCCAGGCGGGTTAAGATGCCCATAGCTATCAATATACCCCCAACCATGTGGGCAAAAGCCACATAATAAACCAGGATCATCAGCATATCGGGCGATACATCAACAACATCCTGATCGGTAATGATACCGCGCAGGTATGATGTGTTTTCCATAAAGGTTATGCCTTTTACCAATAAAAACACCCCAAGAACAATACGCACAATATCTAAAACTTTAGGGTGATGAGTGTCGCCCCAGTGTTCAATCTTATGAACCAGATTCATAAAGCCCTCCTTTTAGTTTAATAATTGGTTATCAGTTACCCGGGGTAAAATCTGAGAGATTGAACTGCCGGGATGCTATTATTAAATTTAGTAACAAGTTTGTTATAAAACAAGTTTTAGGGGAAGAGAAAAAATCACTCCCGTCATTGCAAGGTACGAAGCAATGACGGGTGAAGAGTGGGAAGTTAGGCCTTACAAATCATACTCCGCCAGCCATCCCCGCAGCCTGGTCAGATCCTTTTTTAAGGCAGTCGAAAATTCATCTTTACTGATAGTCAGCTTCCGTGCTCCGTCTTCCGCTCCGCCTAAAGGGTATTCGCAATGCAGGCTCATAGGGCCGTTGATATGGTATTGCTTTAGCAGGCCGAAGTATTTTTTAAAATCAACCATCCCCTCGCCTAACGGAACACTTTTCACCTGCCACTTGTCGCCCTTCTTTTCCCAGTAAAAATCTTTTACGTTGATCGTTTTAGAATAAATTTTTAACAGATCGAGCGTAACAGGCCAGGTATCGGCACCTTCGGTAGTAGCATGCCTCACATCGTACTGGCAGCCGATATAATTGGGATCAAGCCCTTCAAGACCAAGCCACAGGTCCCATTGCGATGCGCCGAACAGATCGCCGGAATGGTTTTGATAGCCGCCATGCATCCCATATTTTTTATTGAGAGCAGCAAGACTGCCCAACTGTTTATTGATAGCCCTGATATTGGCCTGTACACTGAGAGCCTTGTCATAATTAAACCAGGCCGTGCGGTAATATTTTATGCCGAGTGCCGATGCTGTTTTCAGAATGGGTTCAGCATCCTTTTCATCGGCGGTTTTGATGTTAGTTACTATGGTATAAACCTTGAGCCCGGCTTTTTCAATAGCTTCAACAGCTTTGGGCAGGTCGTCGGCAACACGTTCGGGCAGTACGTGGCCATCAGGGCGCACAGTGAGATCAATACCATCGAAACCAAGCTGTGCGGTTAAACTGGCCATATCGGCATAATTAAGCCAGTGCATATGTTTTGAAAATATGCTCACTTTTATTTTACCATCGGCAAGCGGGTTGTTATTAATAACATCAGAATAAGGCATCTGCTGCTTGGCCAAAGCGCCCAAACCTAAAGGCAAACCGGCGGCAGCCAATGCGGCCGAGGCAATAAATTTTTTGCGGCTGATATTTTCCATAAGGCATTAAAATTGGTAATGCAATATGCCATTTTTCGCTGTTATTATTTCCTGATTTTTACTCACCTTTATCCAAACCTATTTATCATGATACTATTCTGGTACAGCGTTATACTATTTGTAGCAACCCTGGCACTCAACTTTTACCTGCTTATCGGTTTCAAACAAATTAAGCAGGTAAGCCGGCAACCTATAATGGATAATCCCCCACCCCTTGCCATTATTATAGCGGTACGCAACGAGGAAGAAGATCTTGAAAAAGCATTGCAAAGCGTTTGTCATATCAACTACACTAATCACCGGGTTATTGTAGTGAACGACCGCTCAACCGACCGCACCGCCGAAATATTACAGGGTTTCAGCTTACAGTATCCGCAGCTCCGGGTAACCACCATCGATACTTTACCCGATGGGTGGCTGGGTAAAAACAATGCCCTGTACCAGGGCTACCTCAGCAGCACAGAAGAATGGATGCTTTTTGCCGATGCCGATATCGTTTTTCATCCGGATGCTATCAATAAGGCTGTTGGCTACGCGGTTAAGCAACAGCTTGATCATTTAACCATGCTGCCCGAGCTGATATCCCGGTCGGCTATTTTAAACAGTGTATTTGCAACCTTGAGTATTATGCTCATGACTGCCATGAAACCATGGGAGGCTAAAAACCCCAATTCAAAAGCATCGTCGGGCATCGGGGCGTTCAATTTGGTCAGGCGTACGGCCTACGAAAAGATGGGTACACACGTGCGCATTAAACTCCGCCCTGATGACGACCTGCAACTTGGCCAAATAATGAAAAAAGAAGGCTTAAGGCAGGATGTTTTGGCCGGGAAGGGTTACGTTTGCCTGGAGTGGTACAAAAACCTGGGCCAACTGGGTCGCGGAGTGCAAAAAAACTCATTTGCGGTGGCTAACTTTAGTCTTGCGAAAGCCATTTTCAACGTGCTCAATATGCTTTTAACCGTGGCTTTACCTATGCCTTTGATGTTCATTTTCGGCACGCCGACTATTCGGATCATGGCCGCTGTTATGCTGATATTTCATATAATTTATATGGAGATAGTACCCCCAAATAAATGGTGGTATGCATTTATGATCCCTTTTTCGGCTTTCTTTTTGGCCTGGCATTATTTAAAGGCTTCTGTAACAACGGTTGTACGGGGAGGCATTTACTGGAGGGAAAGTTTTTATTCGCTGAAGATGTTGAGGGGGAAGGAGTAGGATGCGACAGTACAATTTTTATACTTATATCGTAACCAACTATACTAAAAAAGTATTGTATACAGGTGTTACTAACGACCTTGACCGTCGCCTTTATGAGCACTATTATGGAATTGATCAGGAAAATAGTTTTACAGCTAAGTATAAATGCTATTATTTAGTTTGGTTTGAAAGGCATCAATACGTTAATCATGCAATTGAACGCGAAAAAGAAATAAAAGGGTGGATTAGAGCAAAGAAAATAGCATTGATAGAACAGGAGAACCCTGATTGGCGCTTTCTAAATAAAGATATAATGGAATGGCCGCCAGAATTTACAGGGTAAACAAAAAAGCCTTGTCATCCTGAACGATAGTGAAGGATCTTCTTCGACATGCAAAGCCGCTATACTGGGCGGAGAAGATGCTCCGTTCCTCAGCATGACAAAAGGGTTAACGTATCATCCGGAACGATAGTGAAGGATCTTCTTCAATAAGCATAACCACTATACAGGGCGAAGAAGATGCTTCGTCCCTACCCATGACATAATTTAAAAAGCGCTTGTCATCTGAGGTACGAAGGATCTTCTTCGACAAGCATGACCGCTATACAGAACGAAGAAGATGCTTCGTGCCTCAGCATGACAAAGGGGCAAATGTCATTTCTCCTTCAGATTCTATCGGATTTATACACTCAGCATGACAAAGGGTTTAACTTGTCATCCTGAACGATAGTGAAGGATCTTCTTCGACTCGCAAAGCGGCTATACAGGGCGAAGAAGATGCTTCGTCCCTCAGCATGACAAGAGTATTAAGAAGTCTATGGCATCTCAATCAAACCCTAAATATTCCTTTTGATGCACTTCCACAGAGCCGGAAATATTATCATGGTTAAGGAATATAACGATATGGAAAAAGTCATTATCAAAGAGATAGATATCATTCTTAGCATCAGAGCCGTGGAGTTTCATAATCAGGCCCATGTGTTTTGCCTGGCCTATTAAGTTAATGATGTGCTGCGATGTGGAGGTGGCATAAGTAACGGTACGTAATACAGCCCCGCTGCTCAACTTACTGCCTACGCCTATTACAACGGTTTCCTCCTTATTATCCTGGCCTACCCGGTTAAGGTGCTCAATGCTGTTTCCGTCGACATCCTGGATATACTGGCGCTTGAATTTTTTGCCAAGGGTAAGATAGTTATGAGCTTCGGCGTTTGAAAGGTTGGAGATATTTGCCAGATCGTTAATGGTCACGCTTTGGGCAAACACAGCTGCACAGCAAAACAACAATAAGGCAATTAACAGGGTTCTCTTCATTTTTTAAGTTACCAAATATACTTTTTACTATTTAAAATAATCGCCGGGATGATAAGTGCGTTGTGCATGCTTTAAAACATCCTTTTTATAAAACAGCACATCTTTAAATTTACCATCAATAATCCCCTGCTCCTGATCGGTGAAATTTTTTGATGCCGGATCAAAGGAGCTGCCTCCGTTAATGATGCTCTTTGCCTTTAACCGTGTACCAAATTCCACAGCAGCGATAAAACTATTGCCCGAATATCCATAGCGCTTATTGGTGTTCATAGTACGGCTTTGGAACGATGGCAGCTGTCCGAAGCCCGATCCGGTTAAACCAACGGGAATACTGGGTTTGTTATCATCAAAGGTAATGCCATCATCGGGACGCTGGTAGCGGTTCAGATCTCCCCACTCTATTTTCCAGGTACCGAAGCGACTTTGCAAATTCCTGATCACATCATTTAACCAGGCCAATTGCTGCGCCGGGCTTACGGTTTTAACCAGTGTTTGAAAGCGCCGGGTAATAAAGGTGCTTTCCTGGTCGGTTTGAGGTGGCGGCAGGGCTTTGGTCATGAGCGTTCCCCATTCAATAGCAAGCGAACTGGCTACGGAGTGGATAGCCGTATTCCTGTCCCATTGCTGCAAGAGCTTTATTGGTTCGGTCAATGATTGTTTAACCGAATCGGGGGCGGCATCATAAGCTTTAAAAAGCGAAGGCAACAGGTCATCAAAAGCTGCGAGGTAATGATCATATCCTTTAGCTATCAGGTCATCAAGCGTGATGTTCTTCGCGTCTTTTAATATTTTAATTGCAGTTATGGCCCGGTAGTTTTCACCATCGGGAGCCATATAAACAGGATATTTATGCTTATCCGGACTTGATATCCCCGAGGCGGTATAGGGCGTTGAGTTACAGTTCTGGATCCAGCCGGTAGCCGGGTTTGTGTTGGTGATGATCTCACCGAGCTTATGTACCCCCTGCCATTCGGTGGCCGATGTACTGCCATCAACAGGCAAGCTCCAGTCGTATTTGGGGTTGCGTTTAGGGATATAGTTTCCGTACCAAAAAATGGTATTCCCTTTATCATCGGCATAAACAGTGCTGTTTGTAGCGTTTGACACCATGTTCATAGCCTTTTTATATTCCGCCAGATTATTGGCCTTGGTTATCAGCCAGGACTCAACCAGGGCATTGTATGAACGGTTGTTGGCTTTAAGACTGAGCCACCTGCCATCCCTTGCGCCCAATACCGGGCCATGATGGGTATAATAGCCGGTAATGGAATGCTGTTCAACCTGATCGCCTTTTTTTACTTTGAAGGATAGATCGCGTGTAATGACCGGCTTTAATTTACCGTCATATTCATAATACCATTTGCCATCTTTTTTACTCACCTTTTCGGCATACAGATCGGCAACATCGGCATAGGCGCTGGTATGCATCCATCCGCAATGCTGGTTAAAACCCTGGTAAATAAAAAACTGTCCCCAGGTAACCGCGCCATAAGCATTAAGCCCCTCGTTGCTTACCAGCTCAACCTCACTACGGAAGTAAAATGGTACATGCGGATTGATGTACAACAAGGCATGCCCTGATGCTGATTTTGAAGGTGCTATAGCGAAACCATTTGAGCCGGTTTCGCGCTCATTCACCATATCATAAATGTTTTTTGTTGGTTGGCCGGTTACAGCGCCCAGCTTTTCAGGGCCGATGCTATAAAAATCCTTTGTTTCACTTAGTTTAAGTCCGCCGGTTTCAGTAGCGGCAACGCTGCCATCGGTAAACATTAATGCATACCAGGGTTCAAAATGTTTAAATACTTTTGGCTTTACTTCGGGATGTTTATACAGGTAGTAATTAATGCCATCGGCAAAGGCATCCATCAGTTTCCGGAACCAGGGGGCGCTTTCCTTATAATCCTTAATAGCATCGGTACTGTCGGCAATGAGCTGCAGCTGTACATCGGTATATAAATTAGTTTCGCCATCAACCGCGGCTTGCTTACCTAACTGGTAAAGATAATTGCGTTCGATACCCTTAAAATTATCCTCGCACTGAGTATACATCAGCCCAAAAACAACTGCAGCATCAGTTTTACCATAAATGTGCGGAACTCCCCAATTATCACGAATAATAGTTACTGCCTTTGCCAATATTTGTGACCGTTTTATTTCCTTTTGATTAATTTTTTGAGCAAAAACAAAAACAGGAAGAAACACTAAAGTGATAACTAAATTAATTTTCATAGTAACAGTAATTTTACCCAACAAATTATCTATTTAAAAGTAAGAAAAACGAAGCTTTTTAAAGATTTTGAGGTAAATTTGAAGATTAATTCATAATAATTACATCGTACCGCCGTTCCTATTCACATATTTACAATCGGCTTTTTTGAAGGTAATTATTACTATACCGCTAAAAAAGTATAGCGAGTTGTTGATGACTTTTCCGTACCGGTTCCCACCCGGTATCCGAATATAAAGAGCTTGGGTATACATTTAATATGATATCTGAGATTTAGTTGATTCAATATCATTTGAGACGTGATATTGTGTGCGTTCCGGGGTGAGATACGGAACGCATTTTTTTTTGATAGTTCACTGGTTCATTAGTTCAGTTGTTCATTAGTCTTAGCACAGAGGCTATCCATTTTATTGGCAGTTACCGTAACTCACAAACTATTCATTAATGAACCAGTGAACAAATGAACTAATGAACCCACTTATCCCTGTACCATGCCATAGCTAATAATACCATGCGGTTGTAGGTTTCGAGGCCCTGGGGTTGATTGTTCGCTTTCAGGAAATTATCGTAAAAAATACTGCTGATGGCACCCAGCTTGTTTTCATAGGCCAGCCAGTAGTTGCGTTCGGTGATGTAATCACTGCGAACATCTTTACTGATGAGCGCTTTAAGTTCTTTGTGCGCAACAGTATCACGGGCTCCAAGCGAATGCATGAACTCCTGCACAGCGAGGTGATAGGCCGAATAACGCAAAAGCCTGTCATGCGATTTTACGGCGATGACAAAGCCCGCAAAATCGGCTTCATCTTCGGCACCGTAACCCATCTGGTGCGACATTTCATGACAAACCACAAAAGGACGGTTAAAAACAGGCATCTGGTAATTTATCTGGGCTTCGGAAGTAAAGGGGTTGTAATAGCCCGATGTGCCGATATAATTTAACAGCGGCGTAAGTATTGAGGGCTTTATATCGGGGCTGTAAGCTTTGAAGTTAGCAGAATCTTTACTGAGCGTATAAATAGCATGGCGGGCTGTATTATAAATATGGGTATTGCTTTGGGCCCAGTCTACGGGTGTAAGTCTTGCACGGGTAATGTTGGCGCTGTCAATCAGAATCCGGGTTACGGCCTTAAGATCGGCAGTGGTAAAAGATGTGTCCCTAAGCCCAAGCCGCACAGAAGCCGGCAGCCTGAAATAATTCATCCCCCAAAAAAGATAAAAAGCAAGTATCCCTGCCTGTATGCCTATAATCAGCCCTAAAAAGAGTCTGCCAGCTATTTGAAAATATTTTTTAAACAACAGGACAATTAACCTGACCACCGCATAGATTAAATAAATAACAACGGCTATATATACAATATCACCAACACTAAATGGGAATATGTTTAAAATAGAATGAAAAACCCGGCAAATAATGATATAAAAACCATTGGAATAGTAACGTTCAACGGCGGCGGGACGATCAGCAAACAGCATCAGCAAAAAAATAGCCAATGCCAATAATATGATTGCGATGATCCTTTTCAGTAGAGGTTTTTTATTGGTTGGGTAGCGCATTATGTAGGGTAAATATAGCGCTTTAGAGGCAGGTTAAAAAAAGAATGCTTTAGCACGCTAAAAACCTGTTTATGCAAAAGGCCCCCGGGCAGGGGGCCTTTAAAATTGTGAAAAATAAGGCTGTATAATATCGTTTATTTTACAGAAACCGGCACCACGATCTTGTCCCAGAACAGGCAAAAGCTTTTTGCATCAACTGTATAAACTAATCTTTCGTGCAGTGGCGCTGCTTTGGTTTTAACATCTACACGCAGGGCGTCTTTTGACTCATCGTATTTAAACGCGCCCCATTGTTTAGCTACTTTATTAAAAATAGCTGTCCAGGTACCGTTTTCATTAGGGATCAGGAAAAATCCATAAGTACCTGCTGCCAATGTTTTACCTTCAACTTTAATATCTTTTGTTGTTGTAAATGTGGTGGCTTCGTTAGCACCTGCACGCCATACTTTACCATAAGCTTCAAGTCCGCCCCAAATTTTACGGCCTTTAACCGCAGGGCTGCCATAGTTAATGGTAATGGTTGAACCGGCAACTTTACCGCTAACGCTATCGCGCGGACTTGCTGGTTTGTCCTGGGCAAAAGTTACTACTGATACCAATAAGGCAAAAGCAAACAGGAATGCTGCCTTAAGCTGAAATGATTTTTTCATAAGATTTCTCATAATTTATTTAAGTAAATATAGATTGAAATTTGGTTTAAAAACAACTATTCGTTTAAATACCTGCGACAGGTGATTTTAACACATAAAACACTGAAAATAAACACCTGATGATTAAACCATTTGCATTTTATATTGTTTAATTAATTGAAAGATCATATTGCAGTTAGGAATAGACCGGAGGGATTCATAGCCCGAAGGTTAAACAATTGTTGTGGTTTTTTTACCCTGCCGTAAGGCAGGGTTTTTTATGCGCCCATATTACTGCACCTTGTACGTGACCACACTGCGCCCTATATTACCGGCTTCATCAATACCTTCAATTACCAAACGATAAGTACCTTTGCCGTCTGCATTAAAAAAATCAAACGATGCATTGCCATCTTTATCTGTTACTATATTGGGGTTCCAGTATATAGTGCTCCGGGTATCGGGCTTATTAGCTATTTGCTCCGAACCTTCATAAACAGGCGAATGAAAAGTATTTGCCTTGTAAAAACCCTCCGCTGTATAATACAACAAGCCCGGCAAAGCAATGTTCTTAACTTTTCCTGAAGATGCTGCCTTTCTCATTTTTAATATCAATACACCGTTAGCGCCCCTTATGCCATATATGGCTGCATCAGCATTTTTTAACACTGTTACACTTTCAACATCAACTGCGTTGTAATTATTAACACTCGTTCCTGCCGGCAATGCGGTATCGTCAGCAATAATAAGCATTGGTCCGTTTTGCATAGCAGCATTTGCCTTATCTGCCAAAAAAGGCACCCCATCTCTTAGTATAACTCCGGTTAAACGCCCTTCCAAACCGGTAGTCAACAAACTCTGATCTTTCAGGTTTTCGTTGCCCAATGTTTCCGTAGCAGGTTTCCGGAGGTTAACTTTTTTATTACTAACTACAACAGCATTAAATCCTCTCTTATTTGCATCAGCTAAATAAACCGGTTGCTGCATTGTTTGATCATTTCCTGCAGTAATTGAACCTTTTACCGGGCTAATAAAATCTTCTGTATTAATATTTGGTATCGCCGGCGCCGGATAAACGGCTATATGGATATTATCACCCCCTGTAGCTGTTTTAGCCTGAATCACGAACGAGGTTTCATCGTTATACACCAGGTTTTTGAAAACAAAATTACCTTCATGATCGGTAATTTGCGACAGTAAAGCTCCGCCGGCCCGGGGCATTAATGTAACCGTAGCGCCATCAACCGGTTTCCTGTCCATTGATTTCACCGCCCCCGAGATATCAAAACCATTTTCGGCATTGTATGCTATGGCCGATTTCTCATTGCTCAGCAATTGCTTCCATTCAAACCTGCCAAAGTCGCGGGTAAGCATCAGGATATCTAAATTAGCCCGTGTATCGTTGTTAATATTAACAAAGTAGTAATTGGGTTGCTCAATTGTACCTTTCAAATTGGAGGTAAGTAACAGGGTGGATAATAATGTATTTTCATCATCCTCAACAATGGGCACTTTGCCTGCATCAACAACCGTCGCGGATAAAAAGCTTTTTACCGCCTCCCCATTTTTGTTTTTAGTATTAAGGGTAATATGCACTTTTCCTTTTACCGGGTATAAAGGTTTATCGCTGGCGGATGTAATCGTTAATAAGTCGGCATTTTGAATAAATGCCAGGCGCTCATTAATCGGTTCACCCTGTGCCGAAAAAAGCGTTACCTGCACCACTCCTGTTTTAAAATCTTTTTTATTGAGATTTAAATCAAGCACCTGGTTATCAAGCACCGCCTTTACCGATCTGACAACACCGCCCGAATATATGATCACCCCTATCTCTTTGTTCTTATTTTTAAGGTAATAAGCTTTATTGGCATTTATTTCAATACCGAGCTTATCAGCGCTATCGTTGTTAACCATTAAGGTAATCCCCTCGTTATCTGCTTTCGGCAACTCAACAGTAGCTTTGGTACCATCGGCATAGGTTAAGTTAGCTTTATAGGTTTTGCCGGCTTCGGGAGTAATAAATATAAGCCCCATGCCCAGGTGGGTCGATTCAAATTTGGTTACTTCCGCATTGGTATTATCAACCACAACACCTTTAACATTAAGACCAAGCCCATTTGTGCTCACCGCCTTAAAGGCCAGTTTGGCGGGTATACCGTTTACAAAACTTCCACCTTCCGGAAAAAATTGGACTCCGGCTTTTGTAGCTAAAGCTTTATTGACGGGCGATGTTCTGTCATTAACTTTTATCCCCTTATCAAAGAAATTAAGCTGTCCGTTATTCAGCATCCATTTAGTGTATGCCCTTACGCGATAGGTCCCTCCGGATGATGTATTGGGGAGACTAAAATCGCCGGCCGCTAAACCGTTAACCAATTGTAGCGAGATGGATTTCAGGAGAGAACCGGCGGGGCTGATGAGGTCAACATGTAGTACACCGCTTAATTTCGATAACTCATGCTGTTCACCAAGGGTAACGTACGCTTTAAAATAAAGTGTATCGCCGGCGTTATAATAAGGCTTATCAAAATGCAGGTAAGCTTTTTCAATTGCTTTGCCGGCCGATAAAGTTTGCAGGCGCGACACAACGGTATCTAATGGAATAACAGCCTGATTATTTTGCGAAAAAACAGGCGCAGAACAACACAATGCCGTTAATAGCGGTAGTATTATTTTTTTCATAACAAGGATAATGATAGGTTTAAACTGGTTTATATAAAGGTAAATAAATGTAAGTATTATTTCTAAATAAAACGCTTATTTAAAAACAGTTATATTTCCAGCCTATAACCTTGCAGCCTATTGCGTCAGTTCCGCATCCTGCCTCATTTCATCCCAATAAAGTGTTTCAAGGTAAATGCCGTTTTGAATAGCTACACGTGTACGTATTTTTTCTAATTCGGCCTTCACTTCGTCCTTGCTGAGCCCGCTGCTCAGCGAATGGTAATAAATGACGTAACCTGTTTTGCTGTTTACGCATTTATAATGCTTTTCCCCGGCTTTCATAACTGGATTAACTAATTATAAATACAATACAACAGATGGCAGGATTGTTTTAATTAAACTTAAATGTTACACAATTTTCTTTATTCAATCAGCGGGTTTCTTCATACTTTAAATCAACAAGTTACAACAACTTCAATTTCGTTTTATTACATTGGCTTAACTATTCTTAACATTAACTTAACATTTGGCATTGTATTAATGGTTACTTTTATCCGCTGAATAATTTATAGTGACATATTTTAAAATCCGCTTAATATAACTACTGTAAATTCACGACTGATAAAACAGATCAATGAAGAGCACTAACTCAAAATCGATATTCCCAAACTCAAACCAGGTTTTTTACGATTTGTTCAATAATGCTGTAGCCAACGTTACCGAAATGGCCAGGCTGCTTGACGAAGCCGTTAATGCCCCTACCTCATACGAGCAGAAGTTTAATTTTGCCCATATTGACAAGCTTAAATTTAAAAGTTACGAAATTACACATCGGGTATTTTCAGAATCGGGCCGGATGCTGATATCGCCGTTTAACCGTAAGGATATGTGCGACCTGGCGTCGGCAATTGATGATGTTGCCGATAGCATTACCATGGCTGCCCGCAGGATAAACCTTTACAACGTGCCTGTTATTACACAGCCGATGATAGATTTGGCCTCGCTGATCCTTAAAACCAGCACCGAGCTTGAAAAAGCGGTAAATGCGATGAATAACCTGAGCAAATCGACCGAGATCTTTGAGCTTTGCAGCAATATTAAAAAACTGGAAGCCCAGGCCGATTCAGTTCATAATAAAGCCTTTGCCGACCTGCTCAATAACGAAAAAGATCCGATTGAACTAATTAAATATACTGACGTTTTTGCGGCCATGGAAACCGCTACCGACAGTTGTGAAGATACAACCCTGATCATTGAAAGTATTTTGATCAAGAACGGGTAACCTCATCTAAATCCTTTCCAAAGGAGAGTACTTTTAGAAACAAAAAAAGCGATGATAACTCATCGCTTTTTTTGTTTAGTACCATTTATTATAAAGCCCTCTCCTTTGGAAAGGACTTAGGTGAGGTTATTTCCCTTTTTCAGCTTGAGGGCCGTTGTCGCCACCATTATCCTGGTTGTTGTTATCACCTTTCTCCCGCTCTTTCTTAAACTCAAGTTTACCAAACTTATAGCTCAAACTTATGCCGAACGACTGTATCGGTATCAGCCTTACGTTGGTTGAGTAAAAGTTACTGCCAAAGGTTGATGAACTTTGACTCACGTATTTAGCAAAGGGATTGGTAGCTGTAAACCCGATGCTTGCCTTTTTGTTCATGAACATTTTGCGCATGGCAAAGTTGTAAAACACAAACTTAGGGTTGGTACCCTGAATGCCTTTTTGCGATGAGTTATAGTTACCAAAAAACTCAGCGCTTAAATCATGGCCAAAGTTGTATTGCGCGTTTAAATTAAGACGGTAAGCAAAAGCGCTCACATTGGCAAAACCAGGATTGGTGCTGCGCCTGTCGCTGAAGATCATGTTGGTACGGAGGCTTAGTTTATCGGTTACCGGTACCGAACCATAAAGGTTTATACCAATCCGCTCTTCCGAACCTATGTTATAACGCTGGTTCAATGATACATCTGTATAAGTAGTACCGTTTACATCAAATGTTGAGTAAAAGGTAGTGAACTGCTGAATATCATCAGTATTACGGCGATAGAAAGCTGCTATGTTGATATTAGCACCCTTGTCGTACGATTTATTATAACCCAACTCAAAGTTATCGCCTTTTTCGGGTTTAAGATTAGGGTTACCGGTGCTGATGTTATGCGGATCGCTGATGTTCAGGAACGGGTTCAGATCGCCATAATCAGGGCGCTGGATACGGCGTGTGTAGCTTAATTTAAGTGATTCGCCGCCGTTTCCAAACTTATGAGAGAAAACCAATGATGGCGCAAGGATATTGTAAGATGGAATATTCACACCCTGAAAATCGGCTGTAGTGGTGGTATATTCATCTCTTAAACCAGCTTTCACATCCAAAAACTTATTAAATACCGATGTTGATGCCGACAGGTAATAGGCGTACACTTTACGGTCGTAAGTAAAACCATAGGTTTGGCTTGGGTTAGGCACAAAGGCATTACCACCAAAAAGGGTATCCGTTATAACATTATTGTTGATGTGGTTAAATACAAGCTTGCCGCCTGTTTCAAGGGTGAAATTTTTGCTTACCGGCTGGGTATAATCAACAGAGATATCGGTTTCCCTATCCTTACCCGGGTTATTATTTGAGATACCGGATGAGGTTATACCCGAATCATAATCCTGGCGCTGGAATGAGCTGAACGAGTTACGGCCAAAACTTGACGAATACAATACATCAAGCTCCTGCCCTTCTTTGGCGAAGGTTTTCTTATAGTTCAGGCTCACATCGGTTGAAGTACCGTTAAATTTGCTGCTTGAGTTACGGATGCTCCTGATATCAGATATCGGGTTACCTGCTGCATCAACCTCGCTTTGATCCTGGTTGGTAATTCCGTTGCCATGGTTACCGAAGTGATTAAAGCCTACGCCGGCGGTCAGCTGATCTTTAGGGGTAATATCCCACGAAAAATTGATCCCAGATTCGTAACCATTACGTTTAAAGTTATTACTTCCCTGTTGGAATAAGGTAGTTTTATTATTGGCCGAATCGGTTGATACACGGTTACGGGTATTGGGAGCATTAGTATTGATCTGCGCGTTGCCGCTAAAAAATGCATTCACGCCAAAATTACCTTTACGGGCATTGAGGTTAAACGAACCATTTTCGCGACGGGTACCTGCCGATAAGTTAAAACTGCCATTAATGCCCTCAACTTTGCTATCTTTTAATATAATATTTACAATACCGCCTGTACCGGCAGCATCATACTTTGCGCCCGGACTGGTAATAACTTCAATACTTTTGATCTGGCTGGCCGGGATACTGGCCAAAGCATCGGCAAGGCTGGCCCCAAAAATGCTCGATGGTTTACCGTTGATCAAAAAGCGGATATTGGCATTACCCTGCAGTTCCACGTTACCGTCAATATCAACAGTGATCTGTGGTACTTTTTTCAAAACATCAATAGCAACCCCGCCCTGTGCACTTAAATCATTTTGGGGGTTATACACCATTTTATCAATCCGATTTTCAACAGTCGGCACTTTAGCGGTTATGGTAACGCCTTTTAGTTCGTTGGCAGTTGGGGCAAGTTTGATCTCACCTAATGATACAGCACCATCTTTAACAACCACATGTTCGATAGTTGCTTTTTGGTAACCTAAAAACTCAGCGGTTATTTTATATTCCCCGGCTGGGATATTATTGATAGAAAAATTTCCTTTAGGATCGGTGCTGATGCCATTAAATGGCGATGTTGCGCCTTGTTTAAATACAGATACGGTAGCGTAGTCAACCGGCAGTTTTGAAGTGGCATCGGTAACTTTACCTGTAATTTTCCCTTTAGCTCCGGGAGCGGTTTGGGCATGTAAAGCGGTTATAAAAATAAAAGAAAATAATATCAGAAAAACGGATTTCATTATGTATTGCGAATAGTTGGAACCGCAAATTTTATAAGAAAGATTGGATTAAATCTGATTTAAATGGTATTGAAGTGTATTTGTTACAATATGTTTTCACTATGTATACACCCTTGTTACATTGTATATGAGCATGTTACAAAAAAATTAGAAAATCAATACAATTGTGCCCCCGATAATAAGCAGCGCGCCTATGGCGTTCTTCAAAGTTAAGGGTTCGCCCAGGAACACAACAGAAAGCGCTATGGCCAAAGCAACGCTTAGTTTATCAACCGGCGCCACCTGGCTTACCTTGCCTAATTGCAGGGCACGGAAATAACAGATCCATGAAAGCCCGGTTGCGCAACCCGACAGGATAAGGAAAGTCCAATTGGTTCTAGTGAGACTGCTGATACCGCCATGAGTCCCTTTAAAAAGCGCTATGGCCCAGGCCAGGATCAGGATTATTACGGTACGGATTGCGGTGGCCAGATCGGTATCCACCCCTTTAATTCCAATTTTGGCAAAAATGGCCGTAAGCGCAGCAAACAGCGCCGAAAGTAATGCGTAGATCCACCACATAATGATCAGATTTTGTATTTAACTTGCAACAAGCTAAGTGCAAATTTGATTAAGTATTCTGTATAAAATCTGTGAGGTAACTATTATAAGTAATATCCGTTAACCTAAAAATCCAGAATCTGTACAAATTGGCTGCCTAACTTTACCAAAAAAACGTTTTGAAAATACTCATCATTGAAGACGAAGAAGGCCTGCGCGAAAGTATTGAAGAATATTTTACCGAAGCCGGCAACATTTGCGAAACCGCGGCCAGTTATACTGCTGCCCTCGCCAAGGTTGAATTGTACCGCTATGATTGCATCCTGCTGGATATTACCCTACCCGGCGGTAATGGCATTGATATATTAAAAGCACTTAAAACCAACAACTACACCGATGGTGTGCTCATTATATCAGCCAAAAACTCGCTCGACGACCGCCTGCACGGCCTTGACTTGGGTGCCGATGATTACCTGGTAAAACCGTTCCACCTTTCGGAATTGAAAGCAAGGGTATCGGCTATCATCAGGCGTAAAATGTTCAATGGCAGCAATGTGCTTAACTTTAATGAGCTCAATATCGATCTGCTGGCTAAAACTGTAGCTGTAAACGGTATCCCGGTAAAGTTTACCCGCAAGGAATTTGCCCTGCTCATCTATTTCATCTCCAACAAAGGCAAAGTGATTTCAAAAAACGCCATTGCCGAACATTTATGGGGCGATGGTATCGACCTGGCCAACAACTTCGACTTTATTTACTCGCATATCAAAAACATCCGCAAAAAAATAATGGAAGCCGGCGGTAAGGACTATATTTATGCCGCCTACGGTATGGGCTACAAATTTGCCGATCAATAAATGAAGCTTTCAGAAAGGTATAACCGGGTTAACTTAATTGCTACTATTGTTATCATGCTGATAACAGGCGCCATTTATTACCTTGCTATCAGCCTGATCCTTACCAATCAAAAAGACAATTCGCTAGAGGTTGAGGAGCACGAGATTTTTGATTACGTAAAGCTCAACCATCATCTCCCACAGGTTTTTGAATCAAAAGACCAGCAGATCACTTTCATTTCGGCCGAACCAAACTCTGTTAAACGTGAGTTTTTCAATACTACCTATTACCGCGAAAAAGATGAGGCTGAATCTGGCAGGGGATTAATCAGTTCGGTAACAGTTGGTGGCAGATACTACAAAATATTGATAGTTGAATCCAAAGTAGAAACCGAAGATCTGATCCAGATTATCTTCGGTATTACCATTGGCGTTATCTTATTGCTGCTGCTGGTACTGGTAATTACCAACCGCCTCATATTGGGCAGGCTTTGGCAGCCTTTTTACGGCATACTAAGCGAGTTAAAACTATTTAACGTTACCGACAACCGGGAAATGCCATCGCCCAATACTACTATCGATGAATTTAACGAGCTCCAGGCCGAAGTAACTGCCATGGCCGAAAGGGTAAAAAAGGACTATAAAGATCTTAAAACCTTTACCGAAAATGCATCGCATGAGTTGCTTACCCCTATTGCCGTCATCAACTCCAAATTGGATACCCTGATCCAAACAGAAAACTTCAGCGAACATCAAAGCAAATTACTGAATGACCTTTACAGCGCGGTATCCCGCCTGAGCAGGCTTAATCAATCGCTGTTATTGCTGGTCAAGATCGAAAATAAATTATTGAACGACCGCCAGCACCTGGATTTGCAGGAACTCATAGAGGAGCTGTTATACCAATTGGAAGATATTTTTGGCGATAAGGAGATAACGGTTACTTCAATGCTCAACGAAAAGGAAATTGAAGCCAGCAATTATCTCATTGAGATATTATTAAATAACCTTATCATCAATGCAGTGCGGCATAACCGCACCGGCGGAGAGATCATCATCAACCTCACAGCTGAAAATTTAACAATCAAAAATACCGGCGAACCAGTAGCCCTCAACCCTGAAAATATCTTCACCCGCTTTCATAAAGCATCCACATCTGAAGGCAGCGGCCTGGGGCTTACTATCTCCAAACAAATTTGCGAAAGTTTGGGTTACCAGCTGGTTTACAGCTATGAGGCACCTTATCATATTTTCACCGTTAACTTTTAAATTTGTTACATCCCCCCTACCAAATTTTTCCAGAATTATCCTGTAGCTTAGCTATTATTTAACACAACATATATTATTTTGACCATCCGGATAAAATGGGTTTGCGGCTTTTTATTTTGCCTGCTTAGTGCTGCTACACAGGCACAAACCTACAATCTTGAACATTATTTGGAGCTTGCCAAAAGCAACAGTCCGCTGTTAAAGGACCTGCAAAACCAGATGGCTTCGGGACAGTTGGATAGCCTCCGTATCAGGGCGGTGTACAAACCCCAGGTAAGCGCCAACAGCGCCGGGCTTTATGCACCGGTTGCCGGCGGCTATGGCTACGCCCCGGCCATTACCAATGAGCATACGCTCAACGCCTTACTGGGCATAAACCAATCGCTCGACAGTAAAAAGAATATCGCCGCACAGATCGACGCTGTGAAGCTGCAATCCCAATCGGTGCTCAACACTGCTAAAATATCCGAGCAGGATTTAAAAAAGGCAGTCACCGCGCAATACATTGCTGCTTTTGGCAGCCTGCAGCAGGTAAAATTTAACCAGGAAGTGATCAGCCTGCTCAGCCGCGAGGAAGAGCTGCTCAAAAAGCTCACCCGCACCAACGTTTACCGTCAAAGCGATTACCTTACTTTTCTGGTTACCCTTAAACAACAGGAACTAACTTTGTCGCAAGCCAGGCTCCAGTATAGAAACGATTACACCACGCTTAATTACTTAACAGGCATTGCCGATACCAGTTATATTGAACTGCAAGATCCTGGTATTCAAAAAGCTTTTCGTGCCGATATCAGCAACAGCATATTCTTTAGTCAGTATAAAACCGACAGTCTTAAGCTTTTGAACAGCCGGGCATTGGTTGATTTCAGCTACAAACCCAAGATCAATCTGCTGGCCGATGGCGGTTACAATTCTGATTTCCTGAGCGGTCCGGCTTATAAAAATTTCGGCGTCAGTGTTGGATTCAGTTTCACACTGCCATTGTATGATGGCGGCCAGCGTAAGATCCAGTATCGCAAGCTCTCGCTGGAAGAAGATACCCGCCGCAGCTATAAGGCATTTTTTGACACGCAGTACCGCCAGCAGATCGCTCAGCTAAACCAGCAGATAGATGGTTCCGAAAAGCTGTTAGCCCAGATAGATGAACAAATGAAATACACCGAGAGTTTGGTAAAGGTTGATACCCAGCTATTACAAACCGGCGATGTGCGAGTAGCTGACCTGGTGCTGGCCATTAACAACTATCTTACCATAAAAAACCTTAAAACACAAACCAACATTAATAAGCTGCAACTTATTAATCAGCTCAATTACTGGAACAAATAATATGAAATTCAAACACATATACCTTGCTGCCGGCCTGTTAACACTGCTATATAGCTGTAAAGGCAATACCCAACCTGCGGATGATACCGGTGGCGACGCGGGCTCTGCCGCTCAAACACCTGTAACCGTAACAACCATTGCCGATAGTGCCATGGTTGACTATATTGACCTGAGCGCCATATCCGTTTTTCAGCAAAAAAATATTGTCAAGGCAAATGCCAACGGTTATATCCAAAAGGTAAACATTCTGCCCGGCCACTATGTAAGCAAAGGCGAATTTATCTTCAGCATAAAAACCAAGGAAGCGCAAAGCATTGGCAACAGCATCAATGTACTGGATACTACTTTCAAGTTCTCGGGTGTCAATAAAATTAAGGCTGCCGGCAATGGCTATGTTACGCAACTAAACCATCAGCAGGGCGATTATGTGCAGGACGGCGAGCAGCTTGCCGTGATCAGCGACCGCGCAAGCTTTGCCTTTGTAATGCAGTTACCTTACGAGTTACGCGGCTACGTAAAAAACAACCAGAATGTACAACTCGTATTGCCCGGAGGCGAAAAGCTTACTGCACAGGTGAGCTCATCAATGCCCGCTGTCGATTCATTGTCGCAAACCCAGGGCATTGTGCTTAAGGTAAACAGCGCCAACCCTATTCCTGAAAATTTAGTAGCCAAAGCACGGATCATTAAATCAATAAGGCCACATACGGTATCGCTGCCAAAATCGGCCGTATTGAGCAACGAAACCCAAACCGAATTTTGGGTAATGAAGTTGATCAATCCAACAACGGCGGTAAAAACCGATATAACCAAAGGCATTGAAACTGGTGATAGGGTGGAGATATTAACGCCCAAATTTTCGGCAAATGACAAAATAGTGATCACCGGTAATTATGGACTGGCTGATACTGCTAAAGTGAAAATTGTAGAGTGATGAAGATAGCCCATCAATGCAGGATGAATAATCAACTCACCCCGTCAAGGCTTCGCCTGACACCCCTCTCTGCTTCGCAAAGAGGGGGAGCAAAATTCTCCTTTTTCTTTTTTAGCCCTCTTTCCGCCGCAGGCGAAGAGAGGGTCGGCCAGCGAAGCGATGCCGGGGTGAGTCAACTCATCGCCATACCGTACGCAGGTAAAAACAAAATATCTTTATCATGAACCAGCGCAAAAACTACTTTATAACCCATCGCAAGCCATTAGGCCTGGTGCTGGCCCTGTTTATTATGGGCGGATTATTTGCCTATTCCAAACTGCAAACTTCCCTATTCCCGGAAATCACTTTTCCTAAAATCAAGATCATTGCCGACGAAGGCCTGCAGCCGGTAAATAAAATGATGGTAACGGTTACCAAACCGCTGGAGAATGCCATTAAGCAAGTGCCCGACCTGCAACTGGTACGCAGCACCACAAGTCGCGGGAGCTGTGAAATTTCGGCACTATTTAACTGGAATGCTGATATCGACCTGAGCCAGCAACGCATCCAGTCGAGTATAGACCAGATCAAAAACGACCTCCCTGCCGATGTAAATATCAGCGTAGCTAAAATGAACCCTTCCATATTGCCGGTAAGTGGTTATACGCTGGAAAGTCATAACCTGTCTCCTATCGAATTAAGGCAGTTGGCAACTTACACTGTAAAGCCTTTTCTTTCGCAGGTTGATGGGGTATCAGAGATCAGGGTGATCGGCGGTAAATTGAAAGAATACTGGCTCACACTTGATCAGCAAAAAATGACCGCGCTGGGCCTTACACCTGATATTATTAGTAACACGCTTGCTACTACCAACTTTGTAAAATCAGAGGGTTACCTGTCTGATTACAAGCGCATGTACCTTACCGTTACCGATGCAACTATCAACGCAAAAGATCAGCTGGAAGAACTGGTGATTAGCAATAACCGCAAAAGGATTGTGCGGCTTAAGGATTTTGCGAGCATCCAGGTTAACGAAGGTATTGAGTATACCCGCATTAACGCCAACGGGCACGATGGGGTGCTGATAGCTGTAATAAAACAACCAAATGCTAACCTCATATCGGTTAGTAATGACATGGCCGATAAGGTTGACGCGCTAAAAAAACTGCTGCCCCGGGGCGTAACTATAAGGCCATATTACATCCAGGCCGATTTTGTGAATGATTCGGTAAAAAGCGTAAGCGACAGTCTTTGGATAGGTTTGCTGCTGGCCATTATTGTGGCGGTGATCTTTTTAAGATCTTTTAAAGCCAGCATCACCATATTAATTACTATCCCTGTTACGCTTGGGCTTACGCTGCTTATATTATACTGGCTGGGCTATACCTTTAATATCATGACCCTGGGTGCTATAGCAGCATCTATAGGTTTAATTATTGACGATGCCATTGTGGTGGTTGAACAGATTCACCGGGTACATGAAGAACATCCTGATGAATTGAGCAGTCATTTGGTTCGGAAAGCCATTGATTATCTTTTCCCGGCCATGGTAGGTTCATCTATAAGCACCATCGTAATTTTTATTCCTTTTGTGCTGATGACGGGGGTGGCGGGAGCTTACTTCAAGGTATTAACCGATACCATGATCATTACCCTGTTGTCCTCTTTCTTTGTAACATGGATAGGTCTGCCGGTAATTTACCTTCTTATTACACCTAAGCCTAAATTAAATGCGGCATCAAAGGCTAAAAAAGAAGAAGTACACACAGTTAAGCAACAAAAATGGGTGAGTTTCTTCATCCTGCGACCTTATGTAAGCCTTATTATTATAGCCGCTTTAGCAGCTGTAATTGTAATTGTTCCCCCTTTGCTGGAAACCGGCTTCCTGCCCGATATGGATGAAGGCGCCATTGTGCTCGACTATAAATCGCCCCCGGGAACTTCGCTCGAAGAAACCGACCGCATGTTGAAGCAAATAGAAAAGCTGATCGTAAAACATCCTGATGTAACCGCTTATTCACGTCGCACTGGCACACAAATGGGCTTTTTTATTACGGAGCCGAACAGCGGCGATTACCTCATCCAGCTTAAAAAAGACCGTACTGAAAGCACCGAAGAGGTGATCAGCGATCTGCGTAAAATAGTTGAAGAAACCCAGCCCGCGCTGGAAGTTGAATTTGGACAGGTAATAACCGATATGCTTGGCGACCTGACCACATCGGCCGAACCTATCGAGATTAAGGTATTTGGCGATAATCAGCAAACATTGCAAAGCCTGTCGAGGCAGATTGCCGGGCTGGTTGAAAAAGTAAAAGGTGCTGCCGATGTACTGCCGGGTATTATCATTGCCGGGCCTTCTGTAAGTATCCAGCCGCATTACAGCAAACTGGCACAGTACGGCATTACCCCGGCAAATCTGCAAATGCAGGTACAAACCGCTTTGGAAGGTAATGTGATAGGTAGCTTACTGGAAAAAGAGCAGCTATCTCCTATCCGCATGGTTTACCCCGGCAACCGCTCGCTTAACGTGAATGACATTCATAACCTGCATGTATTTATACCTAACGGCAAACTCATTCCTATAACAGAACTTGCTTCTGTTGAGCTGAGGCCAGGCGATGCCGAGATCAACCGAGAAAATCTGCAAAGCATGAACGTGATCAGCGCCCGGCTGGAGGGCAGCGATCTGGGTACTGTAATTACAGCCATTCAAAAAACCATACATGATAACGTAAACCTGCCTACCGGCTACCATGTGGAATATGGAGGTGCTTATGCCCAGCAGCAGCAATCATTTAAAGAGCTCCTTATCATCCTGGTAACAGCTTGTTTGCTGGTATTTGGGGTAATCTTGTTCCTGTTCAGGCAGTTCAGGATAGCGCTGCTTATTTTGTTGATCGGCATTCTGGGCATCAGCGGCAGCTTCCTGGCTTTATTTATTACCGGTACACCGCTTAATGTGGGCAGCTACACAGGGCTCATTATGATTGTAGGCATCATTGGCGAAAACGCTATTTTTACCTTCCTGCAGTTTAAAGAAAGCGCCATCGAAAACGAAAATAAAAACATTGATGAGGCTATAACATTTGCCATAAGTACCCGTTTAAGACCCAAACTAATGACCGCATTAGGCGCAATTATAGCACTAATGCCTCTTGCCTTAGGTGTAGGCGCAGGCGCTCAGTTGCACCAACCATTAGCTATAGCAGTTATTGGTGGTTTTTTAGCGGCATTGCCATTATTGCTTATTGTTTTACCCGCTATGCTCCGTATATTGTACCGCAAAGGGTTCAGCACCCACTTAAACGAAATTAATGAAAGCCATAACGGTTAACACAGCATTTTTACAGATTCGGGACCTAATTTCATGGCAATAAACAATCCCGAAAAATGAAAAAGCAAATCTTAGCCGTAGCCTTGCTTATAGCAGGTATAGCTCCTTTTAAACTGAACGCGCAAACCTATGTGGCCGATAAAACAATCGCGCTTCCGGGTGATGGCGGTTATGACTATCTTTCTATCGATAAGGTAAACCGTAACCTGTACGTATCGCATAGCACATCTGTAAATGTTATTAACCTGGATACAGAAAAACCGGTTGGTGTTATTGATAACATGAAAGGCGTTCACGGCATAGCAATAGTAAATAAACTTAACAGGGGTTTCATTAGCGATGGAAAAGCAAACGCCGTAGTGGTTTTTGATTTGAAAACTTTTAAAACCATAACAACTATTGCCCTTACGGGCGCCAATGGCCCGGATGCCATTATGTATGATCCGTACTCCGATCGTGTTTTTACCTTCAACGGCGAAAGCGATAACTCATCGGTAATTAACCCGGCAACGCTTAAACAGGTTGGTACAGTAGCTCTTGGCGGCGGCCCGGAATTTGCAGTTTCAGATGGAAAAGGCAAGATCTATAATAATCTTGAAGATAAAAGCAGTCTGAACGTCATCGACAGTAAAAGCCTTAAGGTAATCAAAAACTATCCGCTTGCACCCTGCGGCGGTCCAACCGGCCTGGCGCTTGATGCCGTTAATCAACGTTTATTTACCGTTTGCCGCGAAAATAAAGGCGTGAGTGTTGTTGACATTAATACCGGCAAGGTAACCGCTACCCTGCCAATTGGCGCAGGCGTTGACGCTGTAGTTTACGACCCGGAAACAAAACTGATATTCTGCTCATGCGGCGATGGCGTTACCGCAATCATCAAACAAAAATCGGCCGACGAGTATGAGGTGGTCCAATCCCTGAAAACCGCCGAAAGAGCCAGGACAATGGCGCTGGATAATAAAACCCACAAGATCTATTTAAGTGTAGCGCAGTTCGAAGCCGGCACCCGTAAAACCATTCCAAATACTTTTAAAGTGCTCGTTTTCAAACAAAACTAAAGTAAACTTTATATAAAATTCACATGAATTGATCATGAAGATTTTGTATATTCTTGTTTTAGTTAATTAATTTTTACAAAAAAATGAACTTTTGTGCACGTTATCAGTATATTTAGCGTTTTAACATCATATGATAAAAAAGACTGATTTTGTTTATTCCCAGGAGTCTGAACCTCATCGCATCCGCACAAAAAAAATCTTAAAGCAGTTTCCGCAATTGCGTAAGCTTATAGGCAAAAACCCGGCAACCATTTGGGCCATTGTTGGTTTAGTAGCTTTCCAGGTAGTTTTAGCCTGGTTTGTACGTGATCAATCATGGTGGATAGTTTTTGGAGCAGCCTATTTGCTTGGAGCTTTCGCCGATCACGCGCTGTTTGTAATGATCCACGAATGCACACACCAGTTGCTGTTTAAAAATCGTAACGCTAACCGCTGGGCATCTATGTTTGCCAATTTGCCGCAAATATTGCCAAGCGCTATTTCGTTCGAAAAATATCATATCAAACACCACTCTTTTCAGGGTGTACATGAGCTTGATGCCGATTTGCCGAACCGCTGGGAAGCTAAACTAATCAGTAATTCATTTTTTGGTAAAGCACTTTGGTTATTGTTTTTCCCTGTATTTCAGCTTTTCCGTTTATCACGTTTAAGGGAAATCCACCCGTTTGATGGCTGGATCCTGACCAACTGGTTATTACAGGCAGCATTTACAACCGCTATCGCTTACTTCATGGGATGGCATGCCGTAGCTTTTCTGTTGTTAAGCTTTTCATTTTCGGTTGGCCTGCACCCGCTTGGCGCACGCTGGATCCAGGAACATTACCTTACCGTTACTGAAGAACAGGAAACATACAGTTACTACGGTAACTTTAACGTGGTAGCCTTTAACGTAGGTTTTCATAATGAGCACCATGATTTTCCTTCTATCCCTTGGAACAAACTTCCTGAGATCAGGAAAACCGCCCCTGAATATTATGATACTTTATACTATCATACATCATGGACAAAGTTATTCTTCCAGTTTTTATTTGACAGGGAGATCTCCTTGTTTAACCGCATCCTGCGTAAAGACCGCGGCCGTGTAGCGTTAACAGACATCTCCAAACCAGATATCGACCTCACCAAATCCGAGACAACAAAAACGGAGCTTGCGGAAGTTGAAAAATAAGAAAATGAGAAAGGGCCTGAAATAAGGCCCTTTTTTGTTGCGGTAACCCGCTAATTGTCATTGCGAGCAATAGTGCGGCAACCGCACGGAAGCATATTCGCCCTGTATTGTGTGCGATTGCCGCGCTACGCCCGCAATGACATAAAAAAAAATCTCTCACATTCCCCCTTGCATCTCAGCAAATAATTTTCGTATTTTGCTAATAAAATTAGCAAAATGAAATATCTAAGCGTAGCCGATCAGCTCATTATTTTTAGCCGTTATATTGGTCAGCAAGTTATGATCATCAGTCTTTTAAATAATAGCGAGGTCAATATCGGTACACTTGCCGGTGTAAAATACAACGCTATAGCTGTTAATACTAATGATGTATTGCGCTGGATCCCGCTGTATGATAATTTTAAACTATGCGAAATTAAACTGCTTTTGAAGCCTTTAAAAAGACTTACGCCCGATATTGTTTCTGCGGCAAACGATCTGCCCGTAAAAGCATTCATTACTCCTTATTATCAGCAGCAAGGTTACGATATGCCTGTTTTTTTTGAGCCCGGGCATCCCTGCAATTGTAAATATGTTCAGGAACTTGAACTGGCCGACTATCGTACTCCGGTCGAAATATACCGTCAAAACGCTTTATTACATGCATTTGAATCGGCATAAACGTTTCATGGTACGAATATTGTGTGTTATCTACTCTATTTGTTATACAATTTTCATATAGTCGTAACAAAATCAAATAATTAATGTCAACTTCATACTAATGCCCGTAATTTGCGTTATTGTTTGCAAGAAACAGAATGAGTCGATCAAAAAAATTAAATATACTTTTGCCAATAGTATCCCTGCTTTTTATGGGGGCCTTTGCCAAGCACAGGTTGCTCGACAAGCAGGATATCACAGGCACCCTCAATAATAAGGAAATGGACGAAACGTCGGGCATTGCGGCCTCATCCATTAGTCCTGATACCTATTACGTACACAACGACAGCGGCGACACAAGTCGCTTCTTTGCGATAACCGCCGAGGGCAAGCTCAAATCAACCATTTACTTTAAAGGAGATAGCACTCATAAACTGGGCGTACAGGATTGTGAAGATATTGATGTAGGTCCCGGTCCTGAAAAAGGTAAAAGTTACGTTTACCTTGGCGATATAGGCGATAATGCTCAAAACAGGCCATACATTACAATTTATCGCATGGCCGAAAAGAAATCATGGGCTAAAGGCAACCCAGTTAATATTAATACTGAAGCTGTGCGTACAGATTTTAGATACCCCGATGGCCCTAAAGATGCCGAAACGATGATGATTGATCCAATAGACAAACAATTGATCATTGTGAGCAAAAGGGGCGATACCGTTGCAGTTTACACCACGCCGTTAAAATACAAAGCCAATGCAACAACCTTATTAACCAAGCGCTGCAAGTTGTTCTTCGCGGGTTTTAAACCTTTTAAATGGATCACAGCCGGAGACATCTCCAAAGACGGACAGCAAATCCTGCTGAAAAGCTACGACAAAGTTTATTACTGGCGTCGCCAGCACAATGAACCTATATGGGAAACCATGGTACGCAAACCACAGGAGCTTACCTACAAAGCTGAAAAACAAGGCGAAGCAATAGGCTTTCAGCCAGATGGCAAAGGTTACTACACCACAAGCGAGGGCGTTTTTTCGCCGATATATCATTATGATGTGCCGAAATAATTTTTATTAAAATTTAGCATACAAAAAAAGGGCCTTTATCATTAGATAAAGGCCCTTTTCATATATAAATTCACTTACATTAAAAATGCCCCATCAGGGTCTCTCGCAGAGGACCCTGATGTATACGCCATGCAAATTCGCCGTTCTCAATGCCCAGAAAAGGCAGTGAACCTCAGGGTCCTCTGCGAAAGACCCCTGATGAGACATGAACAAAAAACGTCATTGCGAGGTACGAAGACAACCGACCGAAGGGAGCTCATTAATACCTATAAAAAACAAATTATAAGTATTAATAATCCCAAACTATACAGGGCGGCCCTGCTAATCGGGGATTGCTTTGTACCTCGCAATGACGCGGATTTTTATTTATTTTTACCCAAATCTCTTACATAACCCTAATAAGCTTCACGCCATGAGGTGGTATTTTGAAAGTATACTTGTGGTTAACCGCTATCAGGTATTTTTGCTCCCAAACATCACGGGCTTTGGCAAAGCCTTTTAATAGTTTATCATTAGCATCCAGGTTAACGGTTTGATATTTATCAGATGTATTAAAGAAACCTATGGCCTTTTCGCCTTTGTTAAGTTCTTTCACCCAGATCTGCTGTTCATCTGTTTTAGAAGCCTGTCTTGCGCCTTTACCTAAAGCATCCTGGTCAATAGCTAATACTTCATCATTGGTTAACAAGCTCAGTGTAAACCTGTCCAAATGTCCCATATCGCAGCCGATCAATAGCGGCGAAGACAATAAACTCCATAAGCTGATATGAGTATACTGCTCATCATAAGTTAAACGGCTGTTATGCAGGCTTGGCCCCCAGCCTACTTTACCTACAACCAACATATCCGGATCATTAAAATGTCCCGGACCAGCATAAGGCGAAGCCGGGTCCTGACCAAAGCCTATATCGCTCATGCTTCTCCAGGTATCCTGGATATCGCCGGTTGTACGCCAGCTGTTGCCACCAGTTTCGGCACCCCATTTCCAAACATCGCCCCAGCCGTACTGGCAAAAGCTGAACATAATGTCGCGGTTTACTTTATTTAAAGATGAACGCATTAACTCGTATGGTTTCTTAAGTGCCGGTAGGTCCGGATGCGGAGGGGTAACTTCCGAATAAGAACACCAGTCGTATTTCAAATAGTCAAAACCCCAGTCGGCATAAGTTTTGGCGTCCTGGTCTTCATGCTGCCAGCTGCCCAAAAAGCCGCCGCAGGTACGCGGGCCGGGCGATGAATAAATCCCCGTATGCAGACCAAGACCATGCACGTAATCGGTCAACCCCTTCATATCCGGGAACTTGCTGTTAGCAACAATAGCCCCATCAGCGGCACGATTCTCAGCTTCCCAGCCATCATCTATATTGATATAGTTCCAACCGTAAGCGCTCAATTTCTCCGACATTTCTTTGGCCGAGATCTTTACTTTTTCATCGTTTACACTCAATCCCCACGCGTTCCAGCTGTTCCAGCCAAGGGCCGGCGTAAGGCCAATTTTATCACCAATGCTAATGGTAAGCGTTTTGGTTTTATTGCCTAAGCTATTGGTAACGGTAAGCGTTACCGGGTAATCACCTTTTTGACCAACAGAGCCTGTAATGATACCTGTTTTAGCATCAAGTGTTAAACCTGCAGGCAACCCATCTGCTTTGTAGGTAAGCGGCTTTTTACCGGTAGCCGGGATCAAATAAAGAAAAGGGTTACCCGGTCTTGCGCCGTAAACATCGGCACCATTAATTTTCGGCTTGGCCGATGGATACGGGGTAAGGATATAAGGCGTAGTCTCGGTTTTAACAATGTCTTTACCCGATTTTTGATCGGTGAAGGTATAGGCGATAGTGTAAGATTTTTTAGCTAACCGGGCTATCACGAACGAATAAGTGAAAGATTTGCCGACAGTGAAGTTTGCGGGGTTTGTTTTTTCGTAGATGACCGCGCCTGTTTCGGGGTCGGTAACCTTAAAGGCCAAAGTACCCTGATACTGGTATTTATTGGTAGTGATCAGTTTAATTGATTTTGCCAGACTGTTATTTTCCTGGAAACTGTAATCGCCATCGGTATTTACGGTAACATGATCCATTACATCGGCCATGCCAATGCTAAAATTATCGCCATAAATACCACCGTCGCCGCCTGTATCATAAATGCGGATAGCAAGCACATTTTCCTTATCCCATAAAATAGCCGGATCGGAAGCTGAAATATTATAAGTACGCGGCCCGTAATTTCCATCCTTAATGGTTCCGCTGTGGCCGCCGTATTTGGCGATAAGCTTTCCGTTCAGGTATACTTCGTCGTTGTCATCAACACTGGCCAGGTTTAACCGGAGACTATCCTTTAAATATGCCTTTTCTTTAAGTGATGAAGGGATCACCACATGGAGGCGGTACCAGCCGAAGCCATCGTAATTAGGATGTCCCTGGGGCTCCCAGGAATGGGCAACATCAATATTTTGCCAATTTTGGTCGTTAAAAGTTGGGGATGACCATTGCGCAGAATCGCCAACGGCAAATTTCCAGCCTTTGTTAAGCTGAACATCCTGTGCCGAAGCGGCCAGGTAAGTGCCGCCCAGCAAAAGCAATGCAGTAAAGATCTTTTTTATCATATAGGTTGTTTAAAATGTACAGCGAAACAGGATTTCGCACGGTTAGTATATGCGTTTTAAAGGTACAAGGATTTTGAATAATTAGAAATGTATTGTTAACATTTATATTACAACATTCAAAAAACACCCGTAAATACAACTCAATGTAAAAAAGCATCCTTTGAGTTAACCATCAGGCTGTTATAGTACAGTTTTTGTTTATAAACCGATAACACTACCGATGGTAAATTTAATGTACAGTTTACGTTCTGGTTTCATATCGATTATACATTTACTGGTAGAAAAACAACCGCTATGAAAAAGACTTTTTTAACCTTAGCCCTTGTAACATTTTGTTTTGTGGCCTGCTTTGCAGCCCTTGCCGGAATTACCGGAAAATGGGAAGGTAAGCTTGAAATGGAAACCGGCGAGGTTTACCCATTGCTTTATAATTTCCAGATCGACGGCGATAAACTAACCGGCACAGCAAAAACTCCTAAAGGCGATATGCCAATTGAAGACGGCAAAATAACCGGCAACGATTTTAAATTTACCGTAAGTATCCAAGATATCCACATTGCCCATACAGGCAAATTTTATGGTGATTCGGTGGGTGTTGATATTGAGGCCAATGGCTCAAAAACGCATACTACATTAAAACGCGCACAATAACCTTGATCTTCCTGATTTAATGATTACATGATATTTAAATCGCATAAAATATCATGTAATCATTTCATCCTATAAATCAAGGTTCTTATATTTATAAACCAAATCAATATTTTATGAAAAAAAAGATTTTTACTACTACCCTATTGGTAAGCTGCTTTATGATGTGCCTCGCAGCTGTAGCTGATTTAAATGGCAAATGGGCTGGCAAACTTACTACAAGTGACGGCCAGGAATACCCATTGTTATATAATTTTAAGGTTGACGGAGATAAACTGACCGGCACAGCTTTAACCCCGGAAGGCGATGTTGATATCAAAGAAGGTAAAACCAACGGCACCGATTTTTCATTTACAGTAGCCACCAGCGGTATCACAATCCCGCATACAGGCAAATTCCTTGGTGATTCAATCAGTGTTGAGCTGGATATCAATGGCTCAAAAAGCAGCTCGGTATTGAAAAGACCGGTTGATAAGAAATAAAGAATTGATAAAAGGCCTGTCAGTCTGAGCCTGTCGAAGACTCGCGCGCAGAGGCCCCACCCACCATGCTTCGACAGGCTCAGCATGACAGTCCAAAAGCAAAAACCTTACCCTTCGGTAAGGTTTTTGCTTTTTTATTAAACTTAAAGGTAACAAAATTGTATATAGTTTAAATTACGGCATATAGGCATCTGCTTAAACTATACCAACAATGAAAAAAGAGTTTCTGGCGATCAGTGCGTTTGTTATCATTACCGCTTTTAGTTTTATTTCGATGGCCGATATTAACGGCAAATGGATAGGTTCATTAAAGCTTCCCGGCGATGACCATTTCCCTTTAAGTTACACTTTTAAGGTAGATAGCGGCAAGCTTACCGGCACGGCCCATGCACCGCAAGGCGATGTCACTATTACTGATGGTATGATCAATGGCGACAACTTTTCGTTCAGTATCCCGGTGCCGGGAGGCAGCTCACCCCACACAGGTAAGGTTTATGCAGATTCCATTGGTATGAACCTTGTTTACAAAGGCCAGCATATGCATGCTACCCTAAAACGCGACAAATAAAGCAGCCATTTATCACGTTTAACTGTTTATTTAATTTACAAATTGCTTATTAAGCGCACAGGGTGTACATTTGCGCCATGCTGCAACGTATTACAGCCTATTTACTCATCTTTTCGCTGATCACGGTCAATTTCTCGCGATTCTTCATTTTCGCGGGCTTTGAGCTGAACAGGAATTACATTGCCACCAAGCTTTGCGAAAACAGGAACAAACCCTGGCTGCATTGCGATGGTAAATGTTACTTCGCGAAAAAGGTCAAACAGGCGGAGGACAAGCAGGCCAGCGACGAAAGGCAGTCGCAAAAGAGCCTCTTTCAGGAGGTGTATGTCATCAGTACAACTGATGTTAAATTCCACTCCAGCCTGTTGCAGGTTATTTCAACCCCCTACACCCCAACCGTACCGGCAGATCGCCCGGCTACGATATTCCAGCCTCCGCAGTTAGGATAATCATTTCATTTTTATTGGTTTTTGATTGATGGCATTGGATGGTTATGCTTACGATATAACTACAACCATGTCATTGCGAGCGTAGCGTGGCAATCGCACGTATGTAGAGCCTATTTGCATGGGCTGCTTTCGTTCCCAATCCTTAAATCAACAAGTCATCTCCTTGCAAAGAAGACGTCACAGTTGCAAACCTGCAGGCCTGCTTGCAAAGTTCGCGATTGCTTCGTCGTTCCTCCTCGCAATGACATGTAGTATGCTTCTACCCATTTTTACACCGGGAGGCAACTCCCGCAATACTATATAATGAAACGATATCTAATTCTATTTATAACTTTTATACTTATTAAAACACTGGCTTACGGCCAAACAACCATACAGGGCACAATAACAGATGCTAATACCCACGAAGCCATAGCCGGCGCGTCAATCTGCAATGCAGATGTCCAAAACAGCACAAAACTGGGCATGACCAATTCCAAGGGGCATTTTAGTATCAATGTACAGGGCATTACCCGGCTTAAATTTGCCATGGTTGGTTACAGCACGCGTATCATTGAAGTAGCTGCCATAAAAGGCCAAAAGCTTGATGTCGCTTTAGAGCCTTCCACTGTCGATCTGCAGCCCGTGGTAGTAACTGCCAGCCGCGAAGGCCAGGCCAGGCAGGACGCCCCTATCGCCATCAGCAAAATCAACTCTACCCAAATTAAGGACACCAAGGCTACCGCGCTATACCAGTTGCTTAATAAAGTTGCGGGTGTGTACATGGTGAACCTGGGTAACGAGCAGCATACGATGGCTATCCGTCAGCCTATTACTTATAACGCGCTTTATTTGTATATGGAAGACGGTGTGCCTATTCGTCCTACGGGAATCTTTAACCATAACTCGCTGTATGAGATCAACATGTCGGGTGTTAAGGATATAGAAGTGATCAAAGGCCCTGCATCATCGCTTTATGGTAGTAACTCAATTGGCGGCGCGGTTAACTTTATTACCCAGGGGCCACCTACAGGTTATGCGGGCAATGTTTCTATTCAGGGCGATAATTACCATTACCGCCGCGTGGATGCCGATGGTGGCTTTACACAAGGCAAATTTGGTTTGTACGTAGGCGGCTATGTAGCCCACCAAACCGATAGCTGGCAGGATTATTCTGATTTTGATAAGTACTCGGCCAATTTTAAAACTACTTATGATTTCAGCGCCAAAACCAAGCTTACTACTTCGGCAGCCTACAACTACCTTAACACGCAAACTCCCGGCAGTTTAGATAGCGCCCGTTTTTACGACCGCAGCTATGGCGCCAATCAGCGTTTTACCTATCGTAAGGTAAAATCGTTCCGTGCAAGCACCCGGTTAGATCATCAGTGGGATGATAACAACAGCACCTTTGTAACGCTCTTCTTCCGTGGCAATTCAACCGCACAATTGCCAAGCTATTTTATATCCGACGTTCGCGATGTCAATGGTGTTTACAAAAGCAGCAACGGCCAGGTGAACGATCAGAAATTTAATAGCTATGGCTTGCTGGCGCAGCACAGGGTTGATTTTGATTTCCTGCATTCGAGGTTAATTGGTGGCGTTTATATGGATGATAGTCCGAGTTCATACTATGCCCAATACCTTGATATCACCAAGGATGTAGCTAATAACTATTACACAGGCTTTAACAATACCGGCAGGTATATTGATAATTATAAGATCAAGCTGTTCAATACAGCGGCTTATGTTCAGTATGAGATCAAACCGGTTGAAGCATTAAGGATAGTAGGCGGCTTACGTTATGACAGGGTGCACTATGATTTCGATAATCAGATCCCAGCCGACCAAACCAAATACAAGCAGCAGGAAACCAACAACTTTAACATTGTCGCCCCTAAACTGGGCATCACCTATAATTTTGGCAATAACAAGGGTATTTATGCAAATTATAGCGTAGGTTTCCAACCTCCGGAAACCGGCGACTTGTACAGCTCACGCCAGCTCACCCAACTTAAACAGGCCACTTTTGATAATTACGAAGCGGGCGGCTGGTTCTCTGCTTTTAACAAAAAATTATATTTTGAGCTGAGTATATTTGATCTAGAAGGCCACAATGAGATCATTAACCAGTTATTGCCTGATAACACAACGCAAAACCAAAACGCCGGTGCAACGCGCCATCGCGGTATTGAATACTCGCTTACTTTGGCCCCGGTTAAAGAGCTTACCTTCAGGTTTAGCGGTACCAATGCAAGGCATACTTATGTTGAATACAGCGAAGTGAGCACTAATTACACTACCGGCACCAACACGGTAACCAAGTACGACGGTAAACGCATGAACAACGCACCGGCCTGGATTGCCAATTCCGAGCTTACTTACAAGCCTCAATACCTGCCCGGTTTCAGGCTAGCAACAGAGTGGCAGCACATCAACCAATACTACACCAACCCTGCCAATACCAAAACTTATTCAGGCTATGATATTTATAACCTGCGCTTAGGCTATGATGTAAAAAGCAGTGTATTAAAAGGTGCGGGCATCTGGTTCAACGTGCTTAATTTAACTAACAAGCTTTATGCTACCACGGTAACCAGCAGCCAGTACGGCGATACCTATAATGCCGCGCCACCGCGTACCTACACCCTGGGCATCAGTTATTCATTTTCAAAATATTGATCATGGCATCAGCAGCAGTAAAAAGCAAATTTTATAAATGGCACCGGGTGCTGGGCTTAATATCCCTCATCCCGGTGATATTCTGGACATTGAGCGGGCTTTCGCACCCGTTCATGTCCAACTGGTTCAGGCCGTCGATTGCGGAAGAGGTATTCAAGCCCTTGCCTCAAAACCTGATGAAGCCCGTACTTACCATTCAGCAGGTGCTGGATAAAAATAATATCGCGGCAATCCGCAACTTCGGGCTGGTAAACTTTAACCATAACACCTTTTACCAGGTACTGGATAAGGATAGTGTGTATAACTATTATTCGGCCAATGATGGTGTGCTGTTAAAAGATGGCGACAGGCTCTACGCCACTTATCTCGCCCGTTATTTTACGCAGGATTCAACCTCCAACATTAAAAAAATCGATTACCAAACAACATTTGATGGGCAATACCAGCCCATCAATCATCTTTTACCCGTTTGGAAGATCAGTTTTGACCGCCCCGATGGCATGGATATCTACATTGAAACCAGCCAGAGCCGCATGGGTACGTTTAACAACAATACCCGCAAAGCTTTCCTTTGGCTGTTTGAGCAGTTCCATACCTGGCAGTTCCTGGCTGATATTGGCGGCGATACTTTCCGTAATGTAGTGTTACTCATTATCATGACGGTAATGCTGTTCGCCCTCATCAGCGGCTTAACTGTTTATGGTTTATTGTGGAAGAAGTTTAAATCCATAACTCAAAAGCGCAAAGAAAATGGTGACGAGCATAAACGTATAGTTCATCGTTATCACAGGCAAATAGGCATCATTGTTTCATTTGTGATGTTTACGTTTGTGATCAGCGGAGCATTCCATCTTGCAGTAAAACTTCATAACACCGAAACTCCTAAACCTGATTATGGAAACGTAACAGACAGAAAGCAATTAGCTATCTCAAACCTTCAGCTTCCTATTGTCGATAGCCTCGTCAATCGCATTGCAATAGTTGGCTTTGATGGTAACAGCTATTACCAGGTAACCGACAACAAGAAACAGATCTCCTATTTCAATACGCTAACCGGTAAAGAGCAAATTAATGGCGACGAAGACTATGCCCGCTTCTTAAGTACTTATTACCATACCCACCAGGATCCGGATAAGTTTTATGGCAGGGTAAAAGTTAGCCGGATAAAGCAATTTGATAACGAATACGGTTTCATTAATAAACGGTTGCCTGTTGAAAAGGTAAGTTATCCGGACGGGAGCAATTGGTATATTGAAACTACTTCATCAAAGCTGGCTACAAAAGTTGCAGGAATTGACAGGGCCGAAGGGCTTTCTTTTATATTTTTACACAAATATTTTGGCATGACCTGGGCGGGCAAAGATATCCGCGATATAGTAAGCATGCTGGCCGCCTTAGGCGTGTTGGTAGTATCGCTGTTCGGGTTGGCCTCATTTATTAAAAACAAATAATCAATGAAAAAAAGCTTTATCATTTTGGTTTTAGCCAGCCTCGCGCTGGGCGCCTGCAACAGCGCAGTCAAGAGCACCAACAAAACCGACAGTACTGCTACTGTAAAGAAAAAAGGTAAATATACCTGCACCATGCACCCTGATCTTACGTTTGATAAACCCGGCACCTGCCCTAAATGCGGTATGGCTTTGGTTGAAAGGGATACCACGGAGGATAAGAAGTAAGGTCGCTTACCTCTGAGCCTCTCACTCACGTCATTGCGAGGTACGAAGCAATCCCCGACTTACAGGGCGGATGTACATAGCTGCTCTGCTACCCAGGGATTGCTTCGTACCTCGCAATGACGCTTTTTTTGTTTTGCGCAAATTAAAATGTGCGCAGGCTTTTATATCTCCTCCCCGCTCAAACAAACACAACAAATATCCCGTTATACCCCTTGTTACAAATAATTCATTAATTTTGGCGCTGATGAAAAAGGTGGAAGTATTAAAAATGATCGACTTGGTTGAAGAGATCAAGAAACTTGATGAACTTATACAACAAAGTCGTAAGAAAAAAACTTCTGATTTCGTGATAAATCAGTATGAGGCAAAAAAGCTAAAACTCATTGGTTCCACCATCACCGAACTGGCCTCGGCCCCTATCCAGTCTGTTGAAAGCTACCAGCTAATTCAAAAGATCCTGAATAAATATTACCCCAATGTTTCTGAAGATGCCCTGCTTCACGATGATGATATCAGCAAAATAGCAACCGCTATTTAAAGCCGCCTGTTAAAATGGCGGATAAATAGATGCTGTTTGCTCCAGCGATTCATCGCCTTTCCAAAACGTAGTTCCGGGATGAAAATGTTTCCATGAATGCCAGTATTCCTGGTAGGCCTGTATTTTAGCAAGGTGTTGTCCTTTTTGCAAACCGGTTAGGCATAAACCATCCCAATCCCAAACAGAAGCTGTTTCCTCGTCGGTAAGCATTCCTTTATCGTTCAGTTTAAAATGGAGGGTTTTACCGCTTACTGATGCATTCCAGGCGTGGTAACTGAGACTATCCTTTTCGATAGCAATGAGCAGCGAACTTTTGTTCAGTTCATCATTAAGCAAACGCTTGGCATACATATGACGCCAGTCGTAAGCTTTGGCCTTTCCGTTTATGATCACACCTATTACCCAACTTTTGCGCATCAGGGAATCTTTGTTTTTTACCGTACTGTCACGATCAACAGCCTGTACGCGGTCATAGTTCTTCAAATCAGCATAATCGGTAGTATATAATCTATCCGGTTGTAAAATGAGGGTTTCAGGATGTTTCTGTAACCAGGCAGCAAGAGTTAATTGCTCATATGGCAGTTCTGCTAACTGTTGCCCTTTCAGCTCGCCAACAGCAGCATTGCCGGTTGCCTGGTACCACCATGTTTTAGTGCTTTCGTCCTCAATTATAGCGTTATAGTGCCTTGCTCCTACCAGCCTGAAGTTTTGCCTTACACCGTTAATAATAGGGCTATAAACCCGGCCTGTACGGCACATGGTGCAATAGGTAACCAACACAGGTTTGTTGCCCACGTCATCCTGCAGTTTATGATGATAGCCCAGGTATATAAGCGGATAAGCCTTGGCCACACCATCATTCACAACACCAACCACCAAATAATTTAAAGGCACCCTGTTTTTTAGTCCATTGGCAAAAACAGCTTTTGCGGTTTCTTTAAACATAGTTTCGGCTTTGTACATGTAATCGGTTATGTAAAAGCTGCCTATACAAAGTACAAAAACGACTGCCTTAACAGCCTTTTGTCTAAAAGTATTTTTATTGTAGAATTTAAACAGGTACCAGACAATGAACAGCAGCCCTATCAGCCGCAAAGGCAAGATCACCTTTTCGAGATAATAGCAAACGGTTATGGCATTAAGGTCCTGACTGCCGGGAAATGGCATTAGCAGGTAAGCATGAATAAGACCGGGTACCACCAGCAAAATGATACCTATCCAGAATATTTTAGCACTGTTCCATCTCATGCTTTTCTGTAAATCTCCAGCATTGGGCTGTAATCTCAATAAGTTTATAATCGGTTTATAATTTCCTAATTTATAAAAAATTACAATTACAAAAAATTATCACCGAAGAAAAAAGTGAGAGATTCCTGTAAACTGTCTTTTAATTTTACTTTGCCCTTACGGGGATAGTAATCCGTATGCATTAAATTTGTTTAAACATTTAAAAACGAATGATGAAAGTAGAAATATGGTCGGATGTGATGTGCCCGTTTTGTTATATAGGTAAACGCAGGTTTGAGGAAGCACTGGGCGAATTTGAAAGTAAAGAACAAATTGAAATTGAATGGAAAAGCTTCCAGCTAAACCCTGATCTTAAGACAAACCCTGATATCAGCATTAACCAATACCTGGCTGATATAAAAGGATGGACACTTGAACATGCCGAACAATTGAATGACCATGTTACCCAAATGGCAGCACAAGCAGGGCTTACTTATAATTTCAGTAAATCGGTTGTAGCAAATAGCTTTAACGCGCACAGGTTAGCCCACTTAGCAAAAAAAAATGAGCTGGGGGATGCTGCCGAAGAGGCCTTATTCCGGGCATATTTTACTGAAGGCCGCAATATTGATGACACTCAAACACTCATTGAACTGGGTACAGCAATAGGCCTGGACGCTGATGAAATTAAGGAAGTACTTGAAAGCGACGCTTACGCCGACGATGTAAAACACGATATTGCCGAAGCTCAGCATTTAGGCGTACGTGGCGTTCCTTTTTTTGTAATAAACCGCAAATACGCCGTATCGGGGGCACAGGAAGTGCCGGTGTTTAAAGATACCCTGGCGAAAGCATTTGCCGGCTGGCAGCAGGAAAATCCTAAACCGGCATTTGATATTATTGAAGGCGAATCGTGCAGCCCCGACGGGGATTGTAAATAATTGGAAATTTTGTAAACTTTTCTTAACATTATCTGTATCAAATAATTTCACATACACGTACAAAGGGCTAAAATACTTATATTTAAATCATTAAAACCATAAACTATCACGCCCTTTGTACATGAAGAAAATCTACTATAAAGTATTTATGCTGTTCTTAGTAACAGCTTCGGTAAGCAGTTGTAAGCTCGATCCCCCTCTTGGCCCTGAAAAAGAAACTAAAGCAATTGATGTAACTCCTACTACAGGAACTGGTACAGGGACCGGTAATGGGACTGGCACAGGAACGGGTACCGGGACAGGAACGGGTACCGGGACAGGAACGGGTACCGGGACAGGAACGGGTACCGGGACAGGAACGGGTACCGGCACCGGAACGGGTACCGGGACAGGAACGGGTACCGGCACCGGAACGGGTACCGGGACAGGAACGGGTACCGGCACCGGAACTGGAACGGGTACCGGAACAGGCACCGATCCGGCGGCAACTAACATAACCGGTGATGGGTTACCTATCGGACCCGTTGGTACAATTATATTCAAAATAGACGGGACAACCTATACAGACAAAACGAATTCTTTTGCGGCTATTCTTGATCACAGCAGTGCTTTAGACGGGGACGTATATATTACCGGTATGGGTGATTATGATATGAACCTTGACTTTAACGGTAAATCAACAGGAACGTTCGCATTAGAAAAATTAGATATTGGCGAACTGGTACTTATACCCGGCTTAGGAAAAGTAAAAGTTACACAATTTTCAACCAGCGGTTTCCTGGGAACCATGCAGGGAACATTCCAGGCGGATATGAAGGAATTCTCTACCGAGAAAATTCATCGAAACGTACAAGGATCATTTAACCTGAAACAATAAATCCTCAAAACATAAAGCCCTGATTTGTAATTAAAAACGAGTCGGGGCTTCTTTTTCAAACCTCATTTCACCTGAAAGTAAAAAACGATTTAGCATTGCTGTGATATAAAATTAATTGCTTTATATTTGTAGGAATTAATCATAGTGTCATTTAGACACTATGAAAATACTTTAACATGAACACTATCCCGCAAAAAAAAGAAAGCATAAATAAGTTAACGCTCCGCATTGCCGTGGGCGCTATGTTTTTTTTGGCGGGATTAAGTTTTTCAAGCTGGGCATCACGTATTGCTACAGTTCAGCAAACTTTAGGCCTGTCAGACGCCGGGTTGGGGGCGGTTTTATTTGCTTTACCTGTCGGCCTGATGTGCTCCCTACCCTTTTCAGGCTGGATCATTACCAAGATAGGAAGTAAAAAACTGGTTATAGCTGCCTTGCTGGTTTACGCCGTCGCACTGGTAAGCCTGGGCCTCGCGCAAAATACTTTTCAGCTTATTATATGCCTGCTATGCTTCGGATTTGCAAGCAACTCCGTAAATATAGCGGTGAATACTCAGGCGGTAGCTACGGAGCAGCTTTATCAAAGACCCATCATGGCATTTTTTCATGGCCTTTGGAGCCTGGCTGGCTTTACAGGCGCTGGCATAGGTACGTTCATGATAGCCAACGGCGTTATTCCATTCCATCATTTTTCGTTAATGCTGGTCGTAATAGCAATTGGTGTGGTTGTTGCCGCCCGATACCTTAAAGATGATAAAGTAACAGATACGGGGCCCGTATTTGTAATGCCCGACAAATCATTGATCAAATTAGGTATTATCGCTTTTTGTTCCATGATTTGCGAAGGTGCGATGTTTGACTGGAGCGTGATCTACTTTAAAAAGGTGGTACTTGCCCCTGAAGCATTGGTGGGCATTGGCTTTACAACCTTCATGTTCACCATGGCAGGCGGCCGCTTTATTGCCGACTGGTTTGCACACAAATTTGGTTTAAAACGCACTTTACAAGTTAGCGGCTCATTAACCGCCACAGGCTTGCTGATAGCTGTTGCCTTCCCTTATGTTTATACAGCCATGGCAGGCTTTTTACTGGTAGGCGCAGGTGTGTCATCGGTTGTGCCAATGGTGTATAGCGCGGCTGGCAAATCAAAAACAATGTCGCCAGGTGTTGCTTTGGCAGCAGTATCAACCATAGGTTTTATGGGCTTTTTGATTGGCCCGCCGGTTATTGGTTTTATTGCAGGAATAGCTACCCTGAGGGCCTCGTTTATCTTGATAGCTTGTATGGGCGTTTCGGTAGTAGTGGTATCAACCCTGGCCAAAATTGATTCGGATGATGACAAAGAAGAATTGGCGGCCGAAACAACAACGGTTGATTTTAGCCCTCCCCTTCCAGATCCCCGGCAGCAGGATTAAGCAGGTATTCAAACCGCTCATACCCGTTGTGAAAAATAAACTTCAGCCTTTCCTTCGGTAAATTAATATCCAAAGCCATCAGCGCCAGCGTCTCGGGCAAATTATCCCTGATCAGTTTGAGATCGGTAACATGGGGCATTTCCACAAAAATATCTTCACCCTGCGGCTTGATCTCCCAACCATGTATGTGAGCGTTTTTCAATGTGCTTATCCATTTTTGCTGATAGTTGTTCATGACTTATGGTTTCATTGATAAATGTTTTATGGTTCAGTTTTGTTTTAGTAAGAAGGTAATCGCAATGCAATCTCAGCAAAAAATAAAACTTTATTCTCTAATTTAGGGAACTATGAAACAAAGCTACCCTATTGATAAGATCACACAACCGGTAAGCAAATTCATAAACCATGAACATACCGGCGGCATAGTACTTTTTATCAGTGTGGTTATCGCCATCATCTGGGTAAACTCACCCTTTCAGCATAGCTACCATGAACTTTGGGACCTCAAATTATCAATTGGTTTTGATAAATATGTTTTAAATCATCCCTTGCACCTTTGGATCAATGATGGCCTCATGGCGCTATTTTTCTTCGTGATCGGCCTCGAGTTAAAACGCGAGTTTATGGCCGGCGAATTATCGTCTATAAAAAAAGCATCGCTCCCTATGTTTGCCGCTTTAGGCGGAATGCTGGTACCGGCTTTGATCTTTTTTCTCTTCAATACAGGTCAACCCTCTGCCCATGGCTGGGGCATTCCTATGGCTACAGATATTGCCTTTGCACTGGCGCTATTATCTATGGCCAGTAAACATATTCCATCATCAGTAAAAGTTTTCCTGTCGGCACTGGCTGTAGCCGATGACCTTGGCGCGGTATTGGTCATTGCCCTATTTTATAGCAGTCACATAGCATTGATGCCGCTTACCGTTGGGGTTTGGTTATTGGTGTTACTGCTCATCGGCAATAAAATAGGGATCAGGAGCACGGCATTTTACCTGATAATAGGCTTTGCTGTTTGGATAGCCTTTTTACTTTCGGGTGTACATGCAACTATTGCCGGGGTACTCGTGGCTTTTACTATTCCGGCCCGTACCCGCATCAGCGAGGCAGGTTATGCCCAATCGGTAAAGCAATATCTTGCCGATTTTGAAAACGAGCAACCCAACAACAGCACGCTTGTAACACCGGAACAGCATCACATTATTGATAAAATAAAAAAACTAAGTCTCGACGCCGAAACACCGCTGCAAAAAATTGAACATGCCCTGCACCCCTGGGTTGCTTTTATCATTATGCCGCTTTTTGCTTTGGCCAATGCCGGGATCGTGATAGGTCATGACTTTTTCACATCGCTGGTTAACCCTGTGAGTTTGGGTGTAACCGTAGGCTTACTTGCCGGAAAGTTTACCGGTGTATTGCTCTTTACCTGGCTCATGGTAAAGTTTGGGGCCCAATTACCTGCCGGTTCAACCTGGAGACAGATGACCGGCGTAGCCTTGCTTGCAGGCGTAGGTTTCACCATGTCATTATTTATATCTGCATTAGCTTTTGATAGCGCCGAAATGATCGACCAGGCCAAGTATGGGATATTGTTAGCTTCGCTCCTGGCGGGGATAGCGGGAGTGGCTGTTTTGAGCCGAAAGCAGAAGGCTCAAAGCTAAAGCCAAATGCATCTGTCATCCGCCCTTACTATGAACCATGAACTATCATCCATGAACCATAAAAACTAAAATCTCCAATTCGGTTTACCATAAATACCCAAAGGCGTTATGCGGTTTTGGAAAATGGTTTGCGGGCTGTTATAAAACTTCATAAAATCATCCGCACTGATTTGGCCGGGATAGGGTACGTAATAATGATGCTCATTTCCGTTTCGCCAGGCCATTACATACGATACCCGGTGTTTAGCGAGCGTTTGAAGTAATACCTTCGTCCACCAATCGGCCATGGGGATACCTTCGTATCCGGTTTCGGGCAGGCATGATATTTTATGATGTTTTGCTGCGATGGCGTCAACAATGGTAAGGCGTTCATCCAATTTAGTTTGAAAACGATCAACGCTTTTTGTACAGTAATTATCAAAGCCGATAAAATCGGCGTAAGCATCACCGGGATATCGTTCCAGAAACTCATCTTCCGATTCAAAATCAGCCGCCGAATATACGATGAGCAGGTTATGCAGCTTCTTTTTATCCCGCAGGTAATCAATAGTAAAACGCCACAGATCTTTAAACTCATCGGGCGTACTGGTGTTTTTACACCACCAAAACCAGTTGCCGGTAAGCTCATGAAAAGGCCGGAACACTATGGGAATAGCCTCTCCCTCCTGCCCTTTCATATCAGCTAAATAATTGGCAGCCCTATCAAGGTAAGCAACATATACATCGTGGAACGTTCCACCTGGGATAAGCTCTTTTGCGGTATGCTGTGTGGTATCCCAGGCGGTTTTGCCATTGGCCGGATTATCCATATGCCAGCAAAAGGTATTGATACCGCCGCGGGCATAAACATCCTTAACAAACTGTTTTTGCTGACTAAAAGGGATAGCGTTAATATCATGAATGCTGTCATGCTCAATTTTGGCCAAGTCCCAGCCGTACATGGCAGGGTATGATCCGGTAACGCTTTTTACATCTGACCGGCCGGGTTCATTACGCCAGCCCACGCCATAAGCCAGGTCATCATGATGGCCAAATATCACGCCCACGTTTAGCAGGCGCTGCATGCTGTAAAAAAGCTGCCGGGTTTCGGCAGTAGCTTTTTTATCGGCTGGCTCAAATAGTTGAGCCACAGCAGTTGAACTATTGATCAGCAGGTTTAAAATGATAATTGCTTTAAAAGCATTGCTCATGATGACTGTTCTTTTAAATGATGTATCTGTGTTATTACGCAGGCAAAGCCGAAGAAGACTTACGAAGTTTTAAAAACTTCGTAAGTCTGGGTTCTGAAACTTGATCCCCTGTGCAACATCCAAATTAATGCTTTCAAAACTAAACATAAGCCATATTCATATGTCTTATTTCTTATCTACCACCAAAAATACCACTCCCCTTGCCGGCACACTTACTTTGATCCCTCCGCTGGTACCGGTTGAACTCGCCGCGATAGCTTTATAATTAGACGGGCCGCCGTAGGCTATTGCCGGCCCATTGCCATTCACCAACACTTTACTTGAAAACTCACCGTTATCGGCGCCGCCCTTAAGGGTGTAGTAATAGTAATTGCTACCAGTGTAATAGTTTTTAAAGTTGATGCTCACTACCTGGTCGGTTGTGCTTTTGTTAACTAATACTACACTTGCTTCGCCCGAATTGAAGGATGAAGCGTAACTCACAATATCCGCACTTCCGCTAACAGACGAACTGATCATCCTGTCGCCAAAATACTTCTGAAAATAATACAGGTAATAAAATGCTGGCCTTGGGGTAAAATCAGGTGCATCTGGTTGACCGATACTGAACAAACCATGATCGTCACCCGGATGATTAGTATCCCAGCTATTTGCCAGATCCCACCTGCTGGCCTGGCCATATTGATCTTTAATAATTTCGCCCAAAACCATTACGGCGTGTACCCCCGCAATGTTTGAGATCTGCTGCTTTGAACCCGATGAAAATATATTCCATTCGGTAAGTGCGATTGGCTTTTGGGACACACCAGCTGTTTGTATGGCTCCCTTAACATAATCCATCATTGTTTTTGACGATGCCGGAGCAGTTTCGAGGACAGTCAGCGCGTTTGAATTTTCATTGTAATTAGTATAGTAATTATGCACTATAAAAAAGTCGGCCTTGTCACCTATCTGCCCTAATGCACCAGGATTCCAGTTAGCTACAATAGTGGGATTTGAATTATCGACACTTTCATGCAGCACAGCGCCAATTTTTATGATTGCCCCGATATCAGCGGCCGCTTTACGCATCGAATCGGCAAAAACCTTAAAATGCTTACCATACAGATCGCCGGTAATTATTGCCGGCTGACCGTCTTTATTCTTGCTTACGTCGATGCGGTAACAAGCCTCCCAGTTGCCATAGCACTCGTTGCCAACTTCCCAATATTTGGTTTTGCCTTTATCGTAACGTACCCATTGCGCGGCCAGGTGCGCGGCAGTAGCCACCGGATCATTGCTGGTGCCGTACCGGGCATAGGCGTAATTTACGGTGATGATACCGGTAGTATTTGTTTTTTGCAGCAGGCTGTAATAATTGCTTAAACTTAACGACCAGCTATCATTTACGTTACCACTCCAGTAACCTGTTTGGGTATCAACCGAGCCATCGGGTTTAAGGGGATGATCAGGTACATCGGCAGGTTTACCATAAGCAGCTAAATCCCAGAAGTAAATATCAGACAAACTCCCGCCCGGCGCACGAATGATATTTGGTGACAGGTTAGTAATATTGGTCACTGTACCCGCATCCGTGTATTGCCCGGTAAAAGGATTAATGTTATTACCAAACATGTATTTGGATACTTTTGATACTACCTGGCTAAAATCTGCCGTAACAGTTATAGATGTGCTGGCTGTTGGTTTAGCAGCATCAACAGTTGCCGGCTTGCTGAAAGTCTTCCCCTGCCAGTCGTCAAGGAAAAAGCCCTGTGTTGCCGCCACTGAAGGATCCGTTGGTGCCGTGATTGGGCCTGTTGCGCCACCATTACCAGGGTCAACGACAACAGGCGTTGGATCCGGCGCGGGTTTGCTGCCCTTTTTACATGCCCCCGTGATCAGGAGGGCGAGCGGCAGTACCGCTATGAGTGTTTTTAATAATTTCATTTCAATATTTTTATCCGATTAATAATTTCAATACATGCACGGCTGTTGTGGTAGGGGCATTTCCATAGCCCTGCTTTATCTTCGCCAGGCATTATGCTGCCATCAGCCCTGATGCCCCAAAACCATTCGCCGTTTTGTTTGTCCAGTATTTTATCTTTTATAAAAGCCCAGTTATTAAGTGCTAACTGAAGATATTTATCATTGCCGTTTATCTGCCAGGCGTTGTAAAAACCAACTATTGCCTCGGCCTGCACCCACCAATGTTTTTCTTTAGTGAGATGATTGCCAGCTGGTTCATATTCATACCACAGGCCATCATCAGTATCTAAACCATGTATAGTTGCTTCTGCTATCGCGATGCAAATGCTGTTGATCTTTGCAATCATTTCCTGATTGCCAATAATTTCGGCAGCTTCCAGCAAGAGCCAGGTAGCCTCAATATCGTGCCCGTATGATACCGTGTCCGACCTGCGGTTCCAGTCCTCATCAAAAAACAGCACGAGGTGCCCGGTTTCAGCATCAATAAAATAATCAAAGAAGTTATTGATCAGGATCTCTATCTGCTGTTTAAGCTCACCATCAGGCCAGATACGGTACAGGTTGGTATAAGCTTCAAGTACATGCAGGTGGGTATTCATTGTCTTTTTTTCGTTGGCATCCTTGGCGCTCAGCCGCAGATCGCCGAGCGGCTGCCAGTCGCGGGTAAAGGCTTCGAAGTAACCTGTTTTATCCTGATCGTAACTTTTATCAACCAAAAGGCGATACAGGCCGATGGCTTCCTCTTTTACTGTTTCCAGTTTTGAGGCCAAATAATATTCACTTAATGCATATATGGTAAAAGCATTGGCATATACCTGCTTTTTGGTGTCAAGCTTATCGCCCTTATAACTAACCGACCAATACACACCACCAAACTCATCGTCAACAAAACAGACCTTCATATAATCATATGCCCGGGTTGCTGCCTGCAAATAAGCCTCATCAGGGTTTTGATTATACGCAGCCGAAAAACTCCATAGGATCCGTGCGTTTAACACGGAACCTTTCGCGGCATCGGGAGTAACCTGGTTCCCGTTATCTATCTTACCCCAAAAACCGCCGTTAACTTCATCAACTGTGTGGTTGAGCCAATAGTTGAGTATGTTTTTCAACTCGTCTGTTAGCTCGTTGCTGAGTGTAGCGAGCTGATCTTTTGAAATAGCGTTTGATGAGTGAAGCGTGTTATTTGTCATAGTTTACAGGCACACCACCTCCACATTTCCTTTAGGATAAGTGGCACGCAGGTTTTAATCCGCTGCTATCGGTGTATGGTTTTAGATTGTTTAGTAAATAGTTAGGTATTTAGCCTGTGTCTCGTCGCGTGAAAAGAACACACCCCTCCACCCCTCTCAAAAGGAGAATCGCACCTACCCCTCCTTTGAAAGATGAAGAATTATATATAATTAGAGTCTAAGTCTTCAGGCGCTGGCTTCCTGTAGCTGACCTAACCCTTTATTTTTATCAATAATATTATACACTACCTGCACCGATGAAGCCGAACGCAAACCATCTTCCGGCGTGTTCATGGCATAATCAATCAGTTTATCAATGGTGGTGGTGGCCACATGCATACGGGTATCTGAGGATGCATAATAAACATACACAGTACCATCCTCGTCGGCTATCCAGCCGTTGCAGAACACTACGTTTGATACATCGCCTATCCGCTCCTCGCCTACCGGGGCCAAAAAGTAGCCGGCCGGCTGATACAGCACTTTGGTAAGATCATTTGTATCCGTCATGAACATATACAACACATAGCGTAAACCTGCAGCTGTATTGCGCACACCATGCGCAAGGTGCAGCCAGCCTTTTTCCGTTTTAATTGGTGCCGGGCCCTGGCCGTTCTTAGCTTCGTAAACGGTATGGTAGTTTTTATTGTGGATGATGGTTTCCTGATCAACCACAGCATTCTCCATAGTATCACACAAACCAAAACCTATGCCGCCACCGGTACCTGCGCTGATAAAACCATCCTGCGGACGGGTATACAAGGCATACTTACCATCAACAAACTCGGGATGCAATACCACGTTACGCTGCTGGGGCGAATTGGTTTTCAGATCGGGCAGGCGCTCCCATTTAACCAAATCTTTTGTACGGGCAATACCACAGGCTGCTATCGCCATTGACTGATCATGCGACGGCGCTTCCGGATCGCGACGCTCGGTGCAAAACAAACCATAGATCCAGCCATCTTCATGCTGGGTAAGGCGCATATCATACACATTAGTGTCGGGCTCATGGGTTTGAGGCAATTCGATCGGGTAATCCCAGAATCTAAAACCATTGATACCATCGGCACTCTCGGCCACCGCAAAAAATGATTTACGGTCGGCCCCTTCAACGCGTGCCACCATGAGGTATTTGCCATTAAATTTTATGGCTCCGGCGTTAAAAACAGCATTGATACCAAAGCGCTCCATCAAGTGGGGATTGGTTTTGGCGTCAAGATCGTACCGCCACTCAAGCGGAGTATGAGCCGCTGTAAGCACAGGGTATTTAAACCGGCTAAAAATACCGTTGCCTGTTTCCTCAACCTCGTTTTCCCGGTTAATTAATTGCGCTTGTTCGGCCTGTAACTGAATGAGCCTTTGGTTAAATTCCTGCGTCATATATATCTTTTATCAATAATCTTTTAGTTTGTCCCACCAGGTTTTCTTCAGTATAGTAATAGTGACCACCAGTATGGCTATGGTAACTATGAGGGATGTTTTTTGTGCCAGTATCAGGTACATGGGCAGTATGGTAAGGCTGCATTGTGTAATGGTGCCGATTACCACATTGAACATGTTTAGCTTAAAGTTTTTGTTGGGCACAAATGACGGATCGCCCTCCATAACAATTGCCTTTACAGGTCCCCAAAAACCCCAGGGCCTCACCGTTGTATAAAACGACCGCAACACGCCCATGTCTGTTGGCGCTGTAGCGTACGAACCAATAACCGATCCTGCCAGCGAAATAGCAAACAACACCGGAAACCAGTACAACAACTCAACCGAAGGGATAATAAGCGAGAAGATCATTGCTGATAAGATCCCCGAAAGCATCCCGTAAAAAAAACCGTTGGCATTAAAGCGCCACCAATGCCATTTAAGTACGTTGCTGGCTATATAACCGCCATAAAGTGCCGATACTATCCATTGCAGCACACTATTCACATCTTTTACAAAAAAGCCCAATATCACGCCTACCGCCACCACAAAAACGCCTACCAGGTAATTGGCAGTAATGATTTTTTGGGTTGATGCCTTTGGGTTGATGTATTTAAGGTAGATATCATTCACAATGTAAGCCTGCGCCGCATTCATGGTTCCACTAAAGGTGCTCATGAAAGCCCCAAGCAAACCAGCCAGCAGCAAGCCTACCAAACCAACCGGCAAAAAGTTATTGATAACAGCCGGCAGAATGCGTTCAAAATCGATAACACCTTTGGCATCTTTCAAATCCATTTGGTGATAAAAAAGAACGCCGAGTATGGTTAAACTTATAATAAGTGCATAGCGGATAGGCAGCAAGATGATATTTACAAAGCCGCTCATTTTGCTGGCCTCCTCGGGCGAGCGGGTGGAGAGGATCTTTTGCATATCATAATTAGGCGCCGGTCCGGCTACCGCCGAGAAGAAACCTTTAAAAGTCATCATCATGAAAAACAAACCGAACAGCGAGTAACCGTCTGACTTGATCTTACTGTTTACTTCGCTGATGATCCCCGTCCAGCTGAGGCCGAGGTTTTTACCGAAGAAAGGGCTGTACCAGCCATCAGGTACATTGAGGTGGTTTCCCTGTAATTTCCCGGCAGCAATAAAGCTGATCCATACGCAGGCCACTGTCATAATGCCGTATTTGATCATATCGCCCAGCACAATACTGTGCATCCCGCCTATAATAGAGTAAAACATGGCGAACAGCGTAAATATGATCCCGTACACATGCGGCACATACTGAGGTGCTACGCTGAAAGGCACGTAAGCCTTAACCAAATCCCAGGGAATAAATATTTCAATGAACTTACCTAAACCTATAAATCCGTAAGCCAGAAAGCCAAAACAACTTAACAGCGCAAAAGCGATAACCACCACATTTGAGCCTGTTACCCCCGGCCCGGTTTTACCGAAGCGTGTTGCCAGCCATTCGGCACCGGTAGCCGCGTTTGACCGGCGAAGCCAGCGCGACAGGTACATCATTAAAAACACCTGGTTGAAAACCGGCCAAAGCCATGGGATCCAGATGCTTTTCATGCCATAAACAAAGCAGAGGCTTACCATCCACATAGTGCCGCTGATGTCAAACATATCGGAGGCATCGCTTAAACCCAGCTTATACCAGGGTAAAGATTTGCCGCCCAGCATATAGCTCTCCTTGTTTTCGCGGGCCTTTTTACGGTACCACAAACCAATAAAAATGGTGCTCAGCAGGTATAAAACTATAATGGCAACATCAAGTAAGTGTAACTTCATCTTGTCTGAATCAGAATTTATAGAATTTTTGAATTAACAGAATTAAAATATTCCAGTACATAAAGGCTGATAGGGATGTGCTTAAGCATTCTGAAAATTCTTAAATTTTGAAAATTCTGATCCTAATTGGCATTAATCAAAAATGAATTTATTATCAGCAATTTTATAATACTTTTTTAACCTTATATTTAACTTTATCAACAGGCTAATAAAGTTTTAACTGCCAGCGCAGTTAAATAAATACACGGTTTCCGGTATAGGTTTCTCTAAACTCTTTAGGGATACACATCTTTTTACGCTTAAAGATCCTGTTGAAGTTGGAGATATTATTAAACCCGCATTTGTAAGCAATTTCGGCCACGGTAGTAGTTGAATCGATAAGCATCCTGGAAGCATGCCCAAGCCTGATCTCATTCAAGCTATCGATAAAGGTTTTACCCGTGCGTTTTTTGATAAACCTGCTAAATGAAGCTTCGGGCATATTGGCAATTTTAGCTACTTCGGCAAGGGTAATTTGCTTATTATAGTTAACATTCATATGCTCAAACACTTTCTCAATACGGCGACTGTTGTAATAAAACTTCTCGTTGGTAAAGCTCGGATCCGACAACATTTTCATGTTACGGGAAATTGACAAATCATGCAGGATAGACAAAAGCTCCAGTACAGAATCAAAACCGCTCTTTTTATCCAGCATCGTTATCCTGTCCTTAAGGGCATAAATCGTTTCCGGCGAAAAGGAAATCCCTCTTTGCGAACGCTCCAGCATACTCTTCACAAAACTTAACTGATTGCGTTTCAGAAATTTCTCATCAAACAGATCCTTATGAAACTGAATAGTAACCTCGGTTATATCTTCGCTCTGGCATTGGTGCGTAAACCAGGCGTGATATAAATTAGGACCAACCAGCGCCAGCTCCACTTCTTCAATAACCTCAATGTGGCCACCCACCACCCTTTTGGCCCCCTTGGCATTGATAATTAAATTGAGCTCATACTCGTCATGATAATGGAGCGGAAAGTCAAATTTCTTTTTCACCCTCGAAAAAATAGTAAAACAATCACTTGGCGTTAGCGGAGTTATCTCTCGCATTACATTACTTGTCATCATAAAATCCCACTAATAAAGTTTGCTAATTGATGATACTAATTTAACCTTTTTATATCAACAAAATAACGTTTACACAATTTATTATTAATTTTTTGTTACCCCATCGCTCATTATCGCCTTCACGGCAACATCATCAATTAAAAATGTGCCTGTAGCGTTACCCATTGCCAAAAGCAATTTAAAGCGCACTGCGCCGGCAGGTATCAAGACCTCCTTTGAAGCCAACTCCCAGGGATGATCGCCGGTTAGTGTAACTATGTTCACCCCGTCGCCAGTCTTTTTATCCGCTTTATCCAAAAACTCAACGCTGAAAACCGCGCCATTCCAGTCGTCTTTCCCTTTTATCACGTTGATTGTTTTAAGCCATGCGCTAAATTCAAGTTTGCCTGCTTTTTTAGGTATAGTAACCAACTGATCAATACCAAGCCAGCTTGCAGCGTTAGTAGTAATAATAGCACAACTACTTTTGCCGGTTTTCACATCCCAGGGGGTAAGCTTAACCCCGGCATCATTCCAGCCGTACATTTCGTCTTCAAAACCGCCGTTGGTTATCAGGTTCTTTTGGGCCTGTACTTTGCCTGCCAGCAGCAATAGTACCATACAGGTTATTAAGCTATAAATTTTCATGCTGTTAAATTTTAAAGTCAGGGTCGCCGTCGTTTGCACGGCAGCGACCCGATAAAATTTAGATAAACCCAAGATCGTCAACATAGAAGGTGGCAGGTGCCCCAACTCCTAAGGTTTGAAAAGTGATTTCAGATATCGTTGTCGGATTGCCCAAACTGCTTAACGGAATAGTAAAATCCGTATAGGCACCAGGGACAATAGTAAGCGGCACGGCCCCCGGGTAATTGCCATTTACAACAAGCTGTACCCTATCGCCGGTTTTGAAGTTTGTACCGCCATAGATAGATACTTTTATAGATTTCAAACCCGATGTAGCGACATTTAAAGTAGCGCCACCATAACCTATTTGCAATGCGCCATAACCATTATCAACATTAACGGCAATAGCGTGTGTGCCACGTTTTACATGAGCTGTGCTGGCATAATCCCGGGTACTGCCGTAGCCGTCATAGCCCCCGCCGTTACCGCCCCAGTACAGCGTAAGGTCATCGCCATAAATTAAATATTTAAAGCCAAATGAAGCTACCGATTTAGTTGTGCCGCCAGCCGTAGTAACATATATAAAAGCTTGAACCACCCCCACTGGTACTTTAACTTTTATTTCGGTAGTTGTTGGCGTGCCTACAATTTCGGCAGGGGTATCATCAAACTTAACACTGATAACATCATTAAATACACTACCTGTTATGGTTACGATATCACCCGCGCCTGCTGCAAGCGGCACAAAGGAGGTAATTGCCGGAGGCGGCTGTGCTATGCTGAAATTATAATCAACCTTACCCTGCGTGGTGACAACTGTTAACTTGTTTGATTGGCTTGGGCCAAAAGGCACGTCTGAACCTATACTAACAATAATAATTTTATCTGTTACCAAAGCCGCGTTAAAATACACTTCAGTCCCATTAAAATATACATGCGTGGTATTCAGCAGGTTTTCACCAACAATAGCGTACTGCGTATTCAAACGGCCCTGGGTTACTGTCGAATCGTACTTAACCTGCTTGATATCATCATAAACGTTGGCCGAATCGAGGTTTACCGGGTGCGATACATTTTTAATAGTATCTGTTTTACTGATATACCTTACCCGGGTAATTTTAGGGGCGCCAGTACCGCCGGTACCCCTGTCATTATATTTACGGCACGAAGCCATACCAAACACCATCAAAACCGATAGCATCCAGTAAAATGATTTGGATTGTTGAAATATCTTTTTCATGGTTTGATTATTTAAATACATAAGGTACCGGTGCGTCTTTTAATTTAGGATTTGATGCTACTTCGGTAGCTGGGTACGGTAGCCTGAAATTGGCATCGCTAACTATTGAATTATATTCGTTACCGTAGCGCTGCGGCGGTGTGCTGTTATCAGATGTTCCTCTGTCCTGGTTTTTGATAATGCTAACGGCTATCGGATGGGTGGTTACGTTATAACCATCCAATCGGCCCAGGTCAAACCAGAAATCATTTTCAAAAGCAAATTCGCGTCTTCTTTCGTCCAGTATATCGTCACGGTAAAGCTCTTTGGGTGTATTAGCCGGTGCTCCTGCCAGTTTAAGCGCAGGGTTTGCCAGGTAGTATCCACGTTTAATAGTGGTTAGGTTACCTAAACCTGCCCTGTTACGGATTTTATTAATGGCTGCCAAAGCTTCCGGATCGCTGCTTGTTTTAGCACCGGCCATGATGGCTTCGGCCTTGACCAGGAAAACTTCGGCGTAACGCATCATGTAGGTATTGTTCGCGGCAGATTGTGCCGCGCCCAAACCTCCGTTATCTGCAGGGGTACCAACTACATATTTTTTAACCTGGGCATGCGTGCCTTGCGAGCTGGCATTATCGGGTAAGGTGTAACCGCCTGTGGCCTGGTTTATTTCAGGATAATGATCGCCCGGAAGCATAATAGTAGCTTTTCGGCGCAAATCGCCCGATTCATACATATCCTGCAGGTCAAATGTTGGTGCTAATACACCATAACCATCGCCCGTACCGGTTATTACTGAATTGTAAGCAAAGGAAGCCTGCTGCGGGTTACCTTTTCCGTAACCGCCCGTGGCCGACCATTGTAACTGAATAATTGACTCTTCGTTATTGTTATTAGCTGTCAAATACAAATCGGCAAAGGTTTTACCGGCTACATCAACACCGTATAATTTAAACTCGCCGCTGCTGATCACCTTGTTGGCTTCGGCAAGTGAGTTTTGATAATCCTGCATATACAGGTAAACTTTGGCAAGTAATGCTGATGCCGATCCGCTTGACACACGGCCTGATGATTTACCGCTCCGCGGCCCCATTTTAGTAATGTTATCCTCAGCAAACTTCAAATCGTTAACAATAAATTTGTAAACATCGGGGATAGGATTGGTATTGATCTGGTAGTTTGATACATAATCCAAACTATTCTCAATAATCGGAACCGGCCCCCATGCCCTTACCAAATGAAAGTAAGCTAAAGCGCGGAACAGGTGCGCCTCACCAAGAGCATTGTTTATCACAGCCTTATCAACACCTGCCCCTACTTTTACAGGCAAATTATTGATCAAAGCGTTGGCCTGGGCCACTACAATGTACAACGAGTTCCATGCACCGCCCAGCTCAAAGTTGGCATCGGTTACCGAGAAATTCTCAAAGTTCACCACATCCGATGAGTAGGTACGACCATTGCCGCCCATCAGCTCGGTTATTGACCAGCCGGCTTTACCACACCAGCCAAACCATACCGCACTGTACAAATCATTTGTACTGGCAACCACCTGGTCGTTAGTTTTATAGTAATTATCCAAAGTGATGGCACTTTGAGGCGGACGATTAAAGAAGTCCTTTTTACAGCTACTTGCTGTAACACCTGTTACAACCGTTAGCCCTAATAAATATTTTATATATCTTTTCATATCAGGTATATCCAAAAATTAAAATTCAGCGTTAACTCCAAATGTGATGGTACGTGGTGAAGGATACCTGCCGATATCGACACCATTTAAAAACGCATCCTGGTTTATTGATCCAATTTCCGGATCGAGGCCCTTGTATGGTGTAAACACATACAGGTTTTGCCCGCTTACATAAACCTTAAGGCGGTTAAGCTTGATGTGCCTGATCCATGTTAATGGCAGGTTATAGCCCAAACTCACATTTTGCACCCTCAGGAATGATCCGCTTTCGATAAACCTGTCGGAGTTTTTCAGATTAGGATTATCACCGCCGCGTGGGGCCGGGATATTTGAATTAGGATTTTGAGGTGTCCAGAAATTACCTACTGAAGCCAGCTGGTTTTGATAAAGACCGGATAATCCGCTGATAGAATAGTTAAGCACATTAAAGATCTTAGCGCCATATGATCCGTTAAGGAAGAAAGACAGATCAAAAGATTTATAGCTGAACGAGTTGGTGATACCGTAAGTGAACTTAGGATTACCACTACCCAAGCTGGTTTGATCCGATTCGTCAATTTTGCCATCATGGTTTAAATCCTTGTATTGAATATCGCCCAGCCAGGTACCTGCTGAGTTATTAGCCACTGCACGGCCAAACTGGACAGGCGCATTACGCAGCTGATCGGCAGTTTTGAAAATACCCTGAACTTCGTAGCCATAAAACTCACCCACAGGTCCGCCTGCTACAGTACGGGTAACCGGTAACGACAGGAAGCTTACGCCAACACTTCTGTTGATGAATGGCACACCATTGGCAAGCGATACAACCTTGTTTTTATACTTTGAGAAGATCAGCGTAGTGTTCCACCTGAAATTTGTTGTGGCGATGTTTCTTGAATTGATGGTGAACTCAAAGCCGCGGTTATACAATTTACCACCGTTAACATAAGGCGGTGCAATTACACCTGTACCCGAATATTCTGCACTTTGACCTAACAGGAATGCCGGTAACGATGCCTGGAACAGGAAATTTTTTGATGTTTTATCGAAGTAGTCAACGCTGGCTTCAATCCTGCCGAACAAAGAAAAATCGATACCGATATCGGTTTGGATAGCTGTTTCCCAGGTGAGGTTAGGATTTGCCACCTTGTCAATGGTAAAGCCGGTACCCAAACCTGTAGTTAATGAATTTAAAGCCGAGCCATACAAATAGTTAGGCACCGCCTGGTTACCAACCTGGCCATAACCTACCCTAAGTTTAACATTATCGGCAACAGTTTTTATACCGGCAAGGAAAGGCTCTTCAGATAAACGCCATGACACCGCAAACGATGGAAAATAACCCACCTGGTGACCTTCGGCAAATTTTGATGACTTATCACGGCGGATGGTAGCAGTGATGCTATACCTGTTATTGTAAGTATAGATAGCCCGGGCAAATTGCGACTCAAGTGCCTGACCGTCTTTATACTCACCATTAGTGGCGGTTTTAGCATCGCCCAGGTTCAGTGTTTTAAGATCATTACCTAAAAAATTCTGAACACCGGCATCAACACCGCCCCAGGTTGATTCGTTAACCTCATAACCTAACAAACCTGTCACATTATGCTTTTTACCAAAGGTGTGGTTATAGTTTAAGTACTCCTGCCAGCCCCAGTAAACGGTATTAGCAATGTATTCGTTAAGTTTTGCGGTTGGGTTAACAAATAGCGGCCCGTAATTGTACGATGGCTGAAAAACCTTAGCATTCGACCAGTTGAAATCGCCGTTTAACTGGCTTCTTAATGACAGATCGCGGGTAAACTTCATTTCGGCATAAACGCCGCCGTTAAAATTGCTTCGTACCAGGTTATTGTAAATACTTAAAGCCTGAGCTACCGGGTTAATTTGCCCACCTTGTTGATTGGCCTGCGGCAGCGGACCGGAAAACGATCCATCTGCATTACGTACAGATTGATCCGGCGCGCTTAACAAAGCACCGTAAATAACCCCATTATTATCACCAATTGACACATTTTGATTAGAGCGGCTGCCGGATATGGTAGTACCCACCTTGAGCCAATCCTTCACCTGCGAATTAATATTAGTGCGGATGGTATAACGCGTAAAATCGTTGCCTAAAATTGTACCTAATTGCCTTAAATAGCCACCCGAAATATAATAATCCGTACCTTCTTTACCTCCTGAAATGGATACCTGGTGGCTTTGCATCGGCGCATTTCTGAAAATTTCATGCTGCCAGTTAGTTCCGTTACCCAACAGGCTCGGATCGGCAAACTCACCGCGTTTTTGAACACCAATTACATCAGCAAGAGCATTTTGCAATGCGGCGTATTGCTGCAGGTTCATCATTTTTAAAAACTTACCCTGCTCCTGGTAACCAAAATAACCATCATAACCCACACGAGCGCTACCATTTTTACCGCGCTTGGTGGTAATGATGATTACACCGTTTGATGCACGGCTACCATAAATTGCCGTTGCCGATGCATCCTTCAGCACATCGATAGATTCGATATCGCTCGGGTTGATCAGCGCCAGTGGGCTTACCGCGTTTTCGTCATTATTGGATGTAAGTTGCGGCGAACGACCACTGGTTGATTTATTGGTGGCATCGCCTGAAATAGGAACACCGTCAATCACATACAAAGGCTCGTTTGATAAACTTAACGAGGTAACACCACGCACCCTAACCGAGGTTGAACTACCCGGAGCACCCGAGTTTTGGGTGATGGTTAAACCGGCAGCTTTACCCTGCAACAGCTGATCAATACTTGGCTGCGGAATGTTGGCTATATCAGAAGCTTTTACTGATGATATAGCACCGTTAACATCCTGCCGCCTTTGTGAGCCATACCCAATAGCAACCACATTAACATCGGTAAGCGCAGTAGTTGTTGATTTAAGGGTGATAGTAAATGTTGTTTTGTTGCCTATGACTACCTCTTGTTTCTCTGCACCTATAAAGGTAAAAACAAGCATTTTGGCGTTGGCTGGTAAGGTTAGCCTGAATTTACCGTCAACATCGGTAATAACAGTTGTCTTACTATCTTTAACGGCAATTGTAACGCCTGGCAGGGTAACGCCTTTTTCGTCTGATACCGTTCCCTGCACCACCGTTCCCTGGCTTTGTGCCATCCCCCGGACGCACATAAACATTAAGGAGAACAGGAAGGCTATTCGTAGAATTTTTCCCATAATTGATTGTTAGTTAATATTGATTTATTTAGATTTTAAGCTCTTAATTATAAAGACTGGATAATACCGTTCCCTCCCTTGCCTGATGCCTTATCTACCGGAAATAATTTATCTATCCCTCGCGATGACATCTCCGTTTCATCAATTAATATTGACGGATTATCCTGTTAATAAATTGGTTTGTTACTTATTAGGTTTATATCAACCCTTGCCTCAGCAAATGATTGTGGTTAATATTGATTATAACGATGGTAAAATTATATGCAACAAACAGCCCGATTGTGGATAAATAGGGGCACAAATGTCAACTACACATAAACAACTAATTATCAATAATTTAATATAAAAAATTGTCATAAAAAGGCTACAATAGTTACAAATGTGCACCTATTGATATGATTTATAATGATATTTCGGTGCTATAATAGTATCACCTGAAGCGATTTATCCGGAGATAAAGAAGATGATTTTGAAATAGGGAAGATTCCGCCATTTCTGCCACTGGTCGAAGTTTAGCGATAGCGTAACTTCGTCCTAAAATATGTTAAGCTTTCAGCTTAACTTCAATACAAACTTGCCTTTCCTTAGTTATTACAACCTGTAAAGTGAACGAACATTACAGCCTCCGCAAGCAGAATGCTTGCCTTATTTTAGGACGAAGTTACGCTATCGCTAAACTTCGACCAGTAAAAGCGACGACAAAGCAAAAGAGCCTTAACTAAAGCTGGAAGCTTTAGTGATGTTACACCAGGGGTTACGCTATCGCTAAACCCGCGGCAGTGAAATCCATTAATCCAGAAAATCCGTTTAATCCCGGTTCAGAAAAAATCAGCGTAATCAAGAGAAAAATCAACGGTCACTCCTGGTTCATAGCTTCCTGGTACTTTGATGGAATGCTGTTAAACTCGGCTTTAAAGGTGCGTACAAAGTATTTCTGGCTCTTGAAGCCCACTTTGTGGCAAATCTGAGATATAGTAAGGTGACCTGTTTCAAGCAATTGTGCAGCGCGCTTGAGGCGCATAGAACGCACAAGCTCATTAGGGGTTTTACCGGTCATTTGCAGGATCTTTTTATAGAGTGTATACCGGCTTACAAACATCTCGCTGCTCAACTCCTCGACAGAAAAATTAGGGTTGGAGATATTGGCATCTATCAGCAGCAATACTTTTTTGATAAACAATTCTTCCGGCGAATCTACCTGTAGTTCGGTAGGTGCAACATCTACCTGTTTCTGGTAGGTTTTACGCATTTTTTCCTGCTGACTGAGGATGTTCTTTATTTTAGAATGCAGAATCTCAAAATTGAAAGGCTTGGTCATGTAATCGGTGGCACCGGTTTCCAGGCCCTTGATCTGCTGCTCCTCTCCTGTTTGAGCTGTAAGTAATATCACCGGAATATGTGACGTACGCGAATCCCCCTTGATCTTGCGGCACAGATCGATCCCATTCATTTCGGGCATGCTGATATCGCTTACTACCAGGTTAGGATGCTGGGCCAAAGCTTTTTGCCAGCCCTTTTTACCATTTTCTGCTTCAATGATATTAAAGGCATCTTTCAGGTTATCTTTAATGTAAAACCTGAAATCCTCGTTGTCTTCCACCAATAACACCGTTGGCTTTTTGATATCTCGCGACTCTTTAGGCTGATTTGGCTTTGCAGCTTCGGCGTCCATCAAAAAGTCGCTGTTATGCTGCAAGTGATAATCGGTATCAGTAAACAGCGTTTCATCAACCCTTTGCAAGGGCAATATTACCGTAAAGCAACTTCCCTGGTTATGCTCGCTCTCAACAAAGATCTCGCCGTTGTGCAGCTTCACAAACTCCCTGGTAATGGAAAGCCCAATCCCGCTGCCCTGATTTAACATGGAACCCGGAATATCATGCTGAAAAAACGGTTCAAAGATCCGGTCTCTTTTTTCAACAGGGATCCCTATGCCTGTATCCACCACCCTTATCTCCAACAGGTAATCATCAGCTTCGTTGCTACGCTTCAGGTTAAGGAGTACGCTTACCTGGCCTCCTTCATGTGTAAACTTGTAAGCATTTGAAAGCAGGTTAAACAGGATGCGCTCAATTTTATCATGATCAAAACTGGTAACAAACTCATCCTTATCAGTATCAAAAACAAACCTGATGTGCTTTTGGTCGGCTATGTCGGTGAACGACCATGACAGATCTTTAATAAAAGCAATGATATTTCCTGATCGTTTATACAATTTAAGCTCCTGGTATTCCATTTTCCTGAAATCCATCAGCTGGTTAACCAGATTCAGCAGACGTTTGGCATTACGGGTGATCATGGTAAGCTGACGCCGCGTTTCCGGCTCGCTCACCTGCTTCAGGATCTTATCAACCGGGGCCATGATAAGCGATAGCGGCGTACGGAACTCATGGCTTATATTAGTGAAGAATTTGATCTTCATCAAATCAAGCTCGTGCATGCGCTGGGCCTCCTCCCGTTCTTTTTCGATAGAGAACTGCACTTTTAATTTCTGAATGCCCCGCTGCCTGAAATAAAACAATCCGCCAATAAACAGCAACGCATAAACTACATAAGCCCAGGTAGTTTTCCAGAACGGCGGGAGGATCCTGATGTGCAGGGCTATCTCTTTTCCGTTCCAAAACTCGTTGTTGGTTGCCCGCACTTTGAAGGTATAATCGCCAGGTTCAAGGTTGTAAGTGGCCTTGCGAAGCTTGTTATCAACCGAGATCCAGCCATCATAAAAACCCTCCATAGCATATTGCAGCTTTACCTTATCCGGATTAAAGAAGGTAAGCGCAGCAAATTCAATTGAGAACACATTCTGATCGTAGTTAAGTACTATTTCTTTAAGCTGGGAAATCGACTCAGGCAATATTACCCTTCCGTTAACCTTTTCGCCTACATCAAGGCTTTTATCAAACAATTGAAAATCGGTAAAGAGCAGGGACGAACTTCCTTTATTAAAATTCAGGGCCGATGGTTTAAAAATATTAAAACCGTTACCTCCTCCAAAAATCAATTCCCCCTCGCGGGTTTTTACTGATGAGTTTTCGGCGAACTCGCGTCCCTGTAAACCATCAGCTTCGTTATAGTTTATGAAATGAAACTGGAGTTGGGCCTTGCTTCGGTCTACAATAATATTTGACAACCCGTTTGGCGTGCTTACCCAAATATTGCGACTTTCATCTTCCCTAATATCTATTGTGGTATTATCGGGCAGGCCATCCTGTTTGGTAAGAGCGGTAAAGTTTTTAGTATCCGGGTTAAAAACGTTGAGCCCTTCGCGGGTGCTGATCCAGATTAATCCTTTACTATCCTGCAAAATGTTATTTGTGTTATTATTTACCAGGCTGTTAGGATCTTTATCATCATGCAGGTAATGGGTAAACTTGTTATCCTTCCGCATGAGCACATCAACGCCATAGGCGGTTACTATCCATATATTTTTATGCCTGTCTTCGAGCAAGGCACTTATATAGTTTGAATGAATAGTATTTTTGCTAATATCGCCGTCAAATTTATAGCTTGCCACTACCTGCCGGTTTTTATCGAGCTTATTTAAGCCGGCCGACAGGGTACCAACCCAAAGGTTCTGGTCGCTGTCTTCCATGATAGAACAAACCCTGTCCTCAGAAATGCTGTTTACATCACCATCATTATGCTTGTAGTGCTTAAAGCTTTTGCCATCATAACAATCCAGGCCACCATAATAAGTACCTATCCATAGCTTTTGTTCATGGTCAATAAACAGGCAGACTACCACATTATTGGTTAGACTATTTTTATCATTAGCATTATGCAGGTATTGCTTAAAACCGCCTGTTTTACGGTTCCAGTAAATAAGCCCTCCGCCGTTGGTTCCTATCCAGATGTTGCCCAGCTTATCTTCGGCAAAATTATTTACATCACTAAAAGGCAAACTGTTTGGATCGCTGAGGTGGTGGGTATACCCCGCAAATTTGATAATGCTTGGATGGTAATAACTGAGCCCTCTTTTGTAAGTACCACACCATACAATGCCAGAGTAATCTCTGTAAACGCAGGTTACGCTGTTTTGCCCTACGGTTTTACTATCATCCTCGCGGTTAAGCATATAACTTAAGCTGAAGGTTTGCTTATCAAGCAGGTTTATGCCGCCATGATCTGTAGCTATCCACATCCTGTTTTGATCATCCTCTGCCAGGTCAGAAACCACGTCAGTATTCAGGCCAATGCCGGCCGGACCTTTTCCAATATGTTTAAAGATGCCTTTTTGCATATTGAGATAAAACACGCCCGATGAGTAGCTTGGTACAAATACCCAGATATCATCTTGTCTGTCGATATATATTTTGTAGGATGAGCTAAGGCCGGGAGGCAGCTCACCCAAAGCTTTACGGTAGTTAACCTTGTAAGTAATAGGATCAAGCCTTTCTAAAACCCCGGTATTGGACACCAGCCAGATCCCTTTTTTCGAATCGACAGCAAGATCGGTAACCATGTTGGAAAAAATGGAACTGCCGTCATGATCCTTATGCACCAAATTAATAAGCCGGGTTGTCTTAGGATCGTATTTATAAATACCCTGGTTTTTATTGTGGTGCAAAAACCAAAAATCACCAAACCGGTCACTCTTAATAGCAGCTATGTAGGGATCATACAGCTTTATTTTAAACAGGAAATCTTTGTAGTTTCGGGTAAACTTTTCGGTAGCAGGATCATAAATATTAAAGCCCATGCGGGTTTCGATCCATAGCTTATTTTCCGGGCCGGGGGTTATGCTAACAATATAGTCGTCATCTAAGGTAGTAGTATCGTTACTGGCATGTTTAAAGGTTTTGATATTATAGCCATCATACTTGTTAAGCCCGGATAGGGTGCCAAACCACATAAAACCTTTATCATCCTTATAAACACAGTTTACCTGGTTATGTGATAATCCATTGTTTATATCAAGCCTTGAAAACTGAAATGGGTTTGATTGCGCGCTTAAAAATGCCGGCATATACAGCATAATAAGGCAACATATCAAAATTTTACACTTCATTAACTATATTTTAGGGGCTGTATTACGCTATATAAATTTTAACTTTTAGGTTTGCAGACTAATAGGTTTAAACATTTAACCCAAATGGTCAAAAGGATTTAATTAGCCGTAATTTAATCTGCCATTAACAAGTATTTGATAATTTGCCCGCTTAATACCGGTGAGGATTTTGGCCGGTGTTTTGCTACAGCACTTATAATTGGTTTATTATCAAATGTACTTTTAATACAGAGGTAAGATATAATACTTTTTTTACATTATTTAGTTTTAAATTAACAAAAACATCTAAATTACTGTCATAAACAGCACAATAAAGCACTGATACATAATACTTTTATTTCATTTTACTAATCAAACAAAATGTTTTTAAAACGATTTAAAAAGTTACCAAAAAGTATCTGAATGAAATAAAACGATTATGGCAAACAAACTCCGGCAGGTTTTGTAGAAGTAACCGTATATTAATACAAGTACCTATTGAATGGACAATACGCAAAGCTTAAACAAGCATACAAATACAAGATTCGCAAAGCTTAAACAAAGTCTGAGTGACTTTTTTTTATCGCTTTACCGGATAAACCAGTTTATCCTCCGTTTTTTTAAAGAGGCCTTTGTACCGCCTTTTGAACTTAAAGAGGTTGTACGCCAGTGCTACGAAGTAGGCGTGCGTTCATTTACGCTAATATCGGTTACAGGTTTTATTGTGGGGGTAATATTTACCAAACAATCAAGGCCATCCCTATCACAATTTGGAGCCGAGTCATGGCTGCCGTCGCTGGTATCCATAGCCATTATGCGTGCACTTGCCCCATTGGTTACCGCACTCATCGCTTCGGGAAAAGTAGGCTCAAGTATTGGTGCCGAATTAGGCTCTATGAGGGTAACCGAGCAAATAGATGCGATGGAAGTTTCCGGCACTAAACCTTTTAAATACCTGGTATGTACCCGTGTACTGGCAACTACGCTTACAATTCCAATTTTATCAACATATACAGGCTTTGTGGCCTTATTTGGCGGTTACTTGAACGTTACCCAAAACGAAGGCACAACCTGGACAACCTTTATACAGGAAGTTTTTGAACCCTTAACTTTTACCGATTTTGTGGCATCGCTCATCAAATCAATTGTGTTTGGTTTTACTATTGGTATTGTAGGTTGTTATCAGGGCTATAATTCAAATAAAGGCACCGAGGGTGTGGGTAAAGCAGCAAACGGCGCGGTTATTACGGCCATGTTCCTGGTATTTATTGAGGAAGTAATTATTGTACAGATAACCGGCTGGTTCCGCTAATTAATTGAGATATGAAAAAGGCAGCAGTACAGGCAGATCATAACAACCCGGTTATCAGCATCAGGGGCTTAAAAAAAGCGTTCCAGGATTACGCCGTGCTCCGCGGTATTGACCTTGACCTTTACCAGGGCGAAAACCTTGTTGTACTTGGCCGTTCGGGTACGGGCAAATCTGTACTGATCAAGATCATATCGGGTCTGCTTAAGGCAGACGAAGGCATAGTAAAAGTATTTGGACAGGATATAGCTCACATTACCGAAGATGAACTACAGAAGCTACGTATCAGGATAGGGTTTTCATTCCAGAACAGTGCATTGTACGATAGTATGACCGTGCGCAAAAACCTGGAGTTTCCGCTGGTACGTAACAAACGTAACCTAACCCGCGGAGAGATCAATACTGCAGTTGAAACTGTACTTGACGCTGTTGGTCTTTCACAAACCATTAACCAGATGCCATCTGAACTTTCGGGCGGTCAGCGCAAGCGGATCGGCATTGCACGCACGCTGATCCTGAACCCCGAGGTTATGCTGTATGATGAACCTACGGCCGGTCTTGACCCGATAACCTGTATTGAGATCAATGACCTGATCAACGAGGTACAGCAGCGTTATAATACATCATCCATCATTATAACACATGACCTTACCTGCGCCAAACAAACCGGCGACAGGATTGCTATGCTCTTAGACGGGCAGTTTCAGCGCACCGGTACTTTCGAAGAGGTATTTAACACCAACGACAGCCGGGTGAAACCTTTTTACGATTACAACTTTATACAATAACAACACTTAGATAAGATATACCATTATCATGGATCCAGCAGAAAACAGAAAATCGATCATAGTAGGCATATTCCTTGCACTTGGCCTCGTATTATTTATATTGGGGGTATTTACCCTGGGCGGTCAGCAAAAGGCCTTTGTTAAAAATATAAAACTAAGCGCGGTGTTTACCGATGTTGCCGGTTTAAAGAAAGGTAACGCCATTTGGTTTTCGGGCGTTAAGGTAGGAACTATCAGCAGTATCAAATTCATCGGGCCATCAGAGGTTCAGGTATACATGAATGTTGACGAAGCCACCCAGCAATACATCCGCCGCAATGCAAAAGCCAAAATCGGGTCGGATGGCTTAATAGGTAATAAGCTTATCGTTATTGAAGGCGGTACCGCACAAGCTCCCGTAATAGAAGACGGGGATGTTCTGCAATCAGAAAAAATGCTATCAACCGATGATATGCTTAAAACCCTGCAGGATAATAACCAAAACCTGCTGGCTATTACTAACGATTTTAAATCATTAAGTCATAACATACTCCAGGGCAAAGGTACAGTGGGTGCTTTATTGGCCGATAGTACCATGGCCATACAACTGCGCGGCGCAATGCGTAATCTTCAGGCTACCACTCAAAGTGCCGCATTAATGGCAGTTCAGCTTAATCAGTTTAGTCGTAAAATAAATACCAAAGGCGGCCTTGCCGATAAAATGCTGACTGATACCGCAACCTTTGCTCAAATTAAACAAGCAGTAACCCAGTTGCAGCAAACCGCAACAAACGCTTCAACACTTACTAACAACCTTACAAAAGCAAGCAATAAGCTCAACACTACCGATAATGCCCTGGGCGTATTATTAAATGATCCCAAAGCGGCAGTGCAAACACAGTCGGCCATTAACAACTTGCAGGCAGCATCTATTAAATTAAATGATGATCTGGAGGCCGTGCAGCATAACTTTTTCCTGAGAGGTTTTTTCAAGAAGAAAGAAAAAGCGAAGGCTGACAGTTTGAAAATGAAGCAGTAGTTGCTTAAGAAGCTTATTCCTATTTATTTTAAGTAACTACTTTTCGTAGAACGTTTTCCATAAAGATGTCATTTCGATAGAGCGGAGATGGGAGTGAGTATTAGGGCGAAAGAGAAATCTTATACGCCCTACTAAGTAATCTGCTGCGCGTGTAAGATTTCTCACTCGTAACTCGTTTCGAAATGACATTTGGATTTATTACCCCCTCCTCATTTTAGCTACAAAAACAAAAATGCGTTCCGTATCTCACCCCGGAACGCAATGTCGACAACATCTCAAAGCTATCGATCAACTAAATCAGGTTAAATCTCACCCTTTATCTTATTATACACGCATATCGTGCCATTGTTTTAAACAATTAACAATCAATACATTAACCAGAATTAAACTTTTTAAAACGTCCGTTTATGTACACGCAATGTTCTATTTCGGATCAAATAATTTTATTTACTCCCGGTACCTTCACCAGGACCAACGATAATAAAAAACTACCTGCTACAGCCAGCGGGCCAACAATCAATAATTTATAACCGGGATCCATGGGCCAACCTATAGCGATTACCGAAAGCGAGATCAGCACCAGCGGATGAAAAATATACACTCCAAATGCAGCCCGCGACATACTTTTCCCTATTGAGGCCTTTCCCGCCCATTTATGTTTTGCAATGATCAGTAACGCCGTCATGATAAAAATACCCGTAAATTGCTCCCAGCAAGCGTACATTAATGATTGCCAATACCCTTGTCCGCTAAAGGTTTCAACAGCGCTATGAGTAATTTCTTTTACAAAAAAGATTACCGGAAATACCACCAAGATCATGAAACCTGCCAGCCAGGCAAACAGCTTACCCGTTTTTAAACTAAACCTGTTAAGCCAGTTATTCCGAGATGCCATTATTCCGGCGCAAAACATAGCGATGTATTGAGGAAAATGCCCCAGCTGAAAACCAACAGGCTTAAGCACCCAGCCTACCGGGAAAACTATCCGTACGATATAGGTAGTTATTCCCAATCCAGCTGCAAATAATATAATCACAAAGGCTGATGGTGCTTTTCCGGATCTCGGCATTGGAAGTTTTACCATTGACCTAATCAACACAAAGATCAAGCTGAATAGCAACAATGCCGCCACAAACCAAAGCACCCCAAAATCAATCCATCCGTCAAAACCGCCCAGGTATTGCAGGTAAGTGACCTGGTGCCCTTCAGCAAAACGGTAAACGATATAGCTCAACACCGGCGACAGAATAAATGAATAAAATAACAATGGGATTCCTAAACGTTTTAACCTCTCGGAAATAAAACGTGCAGCCCCCTTTTTTTGTAATGATGACGCCGCAAAATAGGCCGAAATAAAAAAGAAGAATCCCATAAAAAATGACTGATTGACCGCCACAAACAGTGTCATGGGGATAACTGCTCCCTCATGAGTGGTTTTATCGGTAAAATACCAGCCTCCGGGTGCGCCATAAGTAATAAAAGCATGGTGTAGCACCACCAAAATTGTAAGCGCGACTTTTAAATTATCGATGTAAAACAACTTCGATGTAGCTGAAGAGTTAATATTATTTTCAGTTGGCAAAGTATCCGTTAATTGCATAAATGAGTTGCTGTGATTTTAAGCAATAAGACACCAAATATTTCGGCATGTTACATCTGGACCGGATCTTAAAAAATTAGTCTACAAGCATATACAACTTTCAGGAGTGTGAAATACCAACCTCATTTTCACACTTTTTGCACAATTTCCATTTAACTTGTAACATAATTTATATATATTTGGTTGAATACTGAAATTATAATATTCTTTAATTGACCCTAATTTGAATCCGCAGTTACAAACATCTGCACCCTTGGCCCGGAGCGAGTCGGAGGCTTTACGGAGCCTTTATAACAGTTACGCGGCAAAGCTTTTGGGCTATATTTTTGAGGTGGTGCAAAATAAACAGGTAGCTGAACAGTACCTCGCGGCTGTTTTTAACGAAGTACCTAACGAAATAGATGAACTTTCAAAAGCCGGGGTAAATGTACTTTGCCGACTGCAAATAATAGCGCGTCGAAAACTGGCTGATTTTTTTGTTCCACTCGATAATGAAACCGACAGGAAAGCCGGGCAAAATATGCCTTGGGTAAATAATAGATACATCGCCCAGATGACACCACTGCAGCAGCAGGTTTTTCTCGGTGCTTATTATCAATGCAAAACAACATCGCACATTGCAAAAGAACTAAGTAAAACGGAAGACGAAATAAGAAAAACATTAAAGGAATGTTTCAATATTATCAGGAACGGGAGGAACGATGAAAGAGTACATTGATAGCGGCATTCTTGAAGTTTTTGTAATGGGCGCAGCTACCGACGACGAAGTGAAGGAGCTGATGTATATGAAGGTCAAATATCCCGAGGTAGATGAGGCCTTGAAACAGCTGGAAATAGACATGGAAAAAATTGCAGCAGGTATGGCCCTTGCCCCTCCTCCAGGCACCTGGGACAAGATTGAAGACGAGATTGATGATCTTATCCGCAGGGAAACCTATACCCAGCCTGTTAAGTTCAGGACAGACCACGGGCATAACGGCTATGAAAAAACGACTCCTCCCGAGCAATTCATATCTATCGAATCCGAATCGAACCATATGCGCCTGCATAAATCATGGCGCTGGGTATTTGCCGGCGTGTTTGTGTTAGGGAAGATCTTTTTGGGCTTTGCGATATATTTCTATCTCGAAAACCGCCAAACCCAGCAACAGCTACAGGTGTTAAAAACCGAAATCAGGGAATTGAAGAAGAAATAATTAGAGGTTGGAGATCGGAGATTAGATTTCCTGTCTATTTATATAGAATCCATTGATTAATTTCACAGAATACAATCAATAACATTGATAATAAAGCTACCCGCTTTAAGCTTTGTGCATTCTGCTTTAAGCTCAAACTTATGGAAAACGATTATTTGACCAGCGTAAAAAAGCAATTTGCCTATTACAAATCTCTTGGTGAAAAAACATTCGGGCAGCTTAGCGATGAGCAACTATACTGGCAATATAACCCAGAATCAAACAGTGTTGCCATGATCGTGAATCATATGTCGGGCAATATGATTTCCAGGTGGACTGATATTTTTACTACAGATGGCGAAAAGCCTACCCGTAACCGCGAAGCTGAATTTACCCCTTCTACCCCTACCCACCAAATAGTTTTAGATACCTGGGAACAGGGATGGAAATGCCTTTTTGATACATTGGATAAACTGACCACCGATGACCTGGATAAGATCATCTATATCCGCAACCAGGGCCATACCGTTATGGAAGCTATTAACCGCCAGTTAGCCCATTATCCCTACCACGTTGGCCAGATAGTTTTTTTAGGCAAGATGCTATGCAATGAAAACTGGGCTTCACTCTCCATACCCAGGGGACAATCTGACAGCTATAATGCCGATAAGTTTGCCCGGGAAAAACGAAAAGTGCACTTTACCGATGAAAAATAGTTCATCCT